>VBFH01000072.1 GCA_005883575.1 Chloroflexota bacterium
TCCCGATCTGGTCGCCGTCGCCGGCCCTCGAGCGGGTGCCGGCATCGATCAGCGGCAACTTCGCGATCGTGCTCAGCGGCGTCGCTTCCCTGCTGCTCGGGATCTATCCCACGGCGTTGCTGATCGCCGGCCAGCTTGGCGCCAACCCGATCATCCCGAGCCCCTAGGCCCGCAGCTTCTCGAGCGCCGCGGCGAGGCGCCGCTCTCGTGTTTCCGGCTTCTTCGCCTCCTCGAGGCTCCGGGCGATCTCCTTCTTGTTGGTGAAGGAAAGCCTTTCCCACGCGCCGGACGCCCGCTTGTCACGGGCCAGCGCCTTGGCGAGGTCCGCCGGCGGCTCGATGACGCGGGGCGCGGTGTCGAGCTCGATCTCGACCGTGACCTTGTCGCCCTGCTTGACGCCGGCGGCCTCCTGGATGGACTTGAGCACACCCAGGCAGTAGGTCCCGTCACCCATCGGCATCAGCGACCCGCGGTAGGGCTGGCCGGCGATGACCGCCTGCACCCTTGGCATGCCTTTCAACCCCATCTTCGCGGCCACGTCCCTTGGCACCGGTACCAGGGTGCCTCCCCCGCCGCGCGGAGTCGACGTGAGCACCCCTTTGAACCTGGGCACTGCTCGAGATTCTAAGTCGGGATCGCCTGCCCCTTGGCGTGCGGCCGAGGGTAAGGCGCCGGCGTATGGGCGACGAACGACGGCTCGAGCGCAAGGCCGAAAAACTGGTTCGCGCCGGCGCCTTGGGCCAGCGCCTCCGTATTCAACGCCGCGGGCTGCAGCGCCGACGCGTCCCACCGCCCGGTGTCGAGGCGCTCGAGGAGGACTTGAAGTCCTGCGATCGTCTCCCCTGGCGTGAACGTACAGTGGCCGGCGCGGTGCACGAACAGCTGGCGGAGCATGTCGCCTTTTGCCGCGGTTGCGACCACTTCTGCGTATGCGCTCTCGTTGGGAGGGATGACGAGGCCGTCCCCGGTCGTGTGCATCGACAGCATCGGCACCGACAGATTGCCGTCGAAGCTGATGTAGCGGTCGAGGTACGCCGCGGCCCCGCGATCGGCCTTGATCGTCGCGCCGGCGTTCAGAGTTCGCAGATCCTTCTGCAGATCCAGCCCGGCCTGCGCGTAAAGCGCGATGACTTCGGCGCGGTCTGGAGATTCCGCGAGAAGCGCGTTGTAGTTCACGCCGGCGTTCCACGACGGGTTGCCGCCGGCCCGGCGCTCGAGCTCCTGGCGATAGTCAAAGGCAAAGTTGAAGCCGACCCTCGACTCCCATTGCTGCTGGGCGGCGAGCTGGCCGGCGTAGTCATCGGCCGCAGGCTCGGGCTGTCGGGGATCGAACCAGCCAGGCAGATCGATCAGCGCCGCGACCAGCCCGAGTCGGGCCCGGCCTAGAAGCGTCGAGGCCGCGGAGTTGAAGAGCTGCGCCGCAAGCTGCCTGTTGGCTTCGGCGTCGGTGATGTGCGTAAGCTGCAGAGCCGAGCCGGCGGCAAGCAAGGTCTTGAACGCGTACGCGGAATCGAGCTCCGCGTTCCAGGTGGCGATTCCTCCCGACAGCACCCCGCATAAAGGCATCGCGGCGGCGAAGCGGTCGGGATGAAGCTGGACGAGTCCGGCCGTGATGATGCCGCCCAGCGAAGCGCCCCATGCGATCACGCGTTTTGGCTTGTCGACGTGTGACCCGAAGTAATCGAGCAGCGCCATCTGGTCTCGGAATGCGTCCTCCAGCGCCCACCCGGTCGAGCTGTACGAGGAACCAGCAGCCGCATAGTGGTGGTCGAGCAACCACGTGCGCGCGAAGTCGACTGGCGCAGCCTGCGCGCCATTGGCTCCGCCGGGCGCTACGTAGCCGTGGCTGTACAGAAAGAGCGTCCCGTTCCAGCCGGCGGGGACGTCGATCTCGTACGACGCAGCGCCGATCGCGCCGGTAAGGGTCCGTGGAGTCGGAGCCGCGGCTTTTGGTGTCGAGCCTTGCGAGCAGGCGGTGAAGACCACGAGCAGGACCAGCGCAGCGATCTGCGCGCGGTTAGATGTTCGAACGTCCCTGACCGCCATCAACAGCGATACTCGCCCCGGTGACAAGGCTCGCCTGCCGCGAGCACACAAACGCGACTACGCTCGCGACCTCTTCCGCGGTTCCAAAGTGGCCGAGCGGCATCTCGCGGCGAACGAATTCGGCGATACCTTGCGGGTCGGCCTGCAGGCGCCGGTGCCAACCGCCGCCCTCCCACAGGATCGAACCGGGGGCCACACCGTTGACCGTCACCCCTCCCGCCGCGACGTCGTGGGCCAGTGACTTGACCAGGCTGATCTCGGCGGCTTTGGCTGCGTTGTAGGCCGGCGCTCCACCCGACTCGCGGCCGTAGACCGACGTGATGATGACGACGCGCCCCCAGCCGCGCTCCACCATGCCGGGCAGCACGAGCTGCGTCATGCGTGCGCTGACGACGACGTTGCCCTCGAAGGCGGCCCGGAGCTGCTCCGTCCGGGTGTCATTCCAGGATGTGCCAGCACGGGCGCCGAAGTTGTTCACCAGGATGTCGATGGGGCCGAGATTTTCGCGCGTTTGCTCGACTGATCTCTTGCAACCTTCTTCGGTGGTGACGTCCGCGGCCACGCCGAAGCCCTTGAGCGATTCGGCGACGCTTTTCACGTCTGATGCGGTCCGGGCCACCACAGCGACTCGCGCTCCCTCGCGTGCCAGCGACTGCGCGATGGCGAGGCCAATGCCCCTGGTCCCAGCCGTGACCAAGGCGACCTTGCCGTCGATGCCGAAGTCCACGTGCCGAATGCTAGAGACCGTAGAGTCGCCGTAATGGCACTCCCGCCCGAGCTGTCAGGCCATCTCAATCTCGATGCTTCGCCTGTCACTCCGCGTCCCTCGGCGACGGTGTTGCTCGTGCGCGGCCGCAATCCCTGGGAGCTGCTCCTGGTTCACCGACCCGGTGGTGCCGACTTCGCGCCGGGGGCCTACGTCTTTCCCGGCGGCACGGTGCACGACGACGACCGGACGTTTGAGGACGAGATCCGCGCAGCGGCGGTGCGCGAGCTGTTCGAAGAGGTGGGAATTCTGCTTGCCCGGCGGGGTCGATCCTTTGCGCGCGACGTCGATGGCGAGCGGCTGCGTGCGACCGTGGCCGCCGGCGCTTCGTTCGGCGAGGCGATGCGCTCGCTGGCCCTCGAGCCGGCGTTCGACCGTCTGCAGATGTTCGCGCGCTGGGTCACCCCGGCGCAGCTCCGCAGGCGGTTCGACGCCCGGTTTTACCTGGCCCGATTACCGGCAGGTCAAGCGGTGCATGCGCAAGTGGGTGAGGTCGCCGACTGGTTGTGGATCGCACCTCGAACGGCGCTGCGCAAACCTGAGATCACGCTCGTCTACGCGACCCGCGCCGTCCTGGAGTCGGTCGCGGAGACAGCGGACGTCAGGGCTCTCTTTGCGCAGGCGCGCCGGCTCAAGGAGATCCCGATCGTGGAACCGCGGATCATCCGGGCCGAAAACGGCTGGGAGATCGTGCGCGACTAGCCTTTGACCGGCCTAACGCCAGTGCTCGCGCCAGCGGTTGTAGTGGACGACCTCCACCCCGCCCTGGCGCAGGACGTCAAGGCCCGCGGGGTCGCGGTACGCCTCTCGATAGTAAACCCGCGCGACGTTCGCGTTGATCGCCATCTTGGCGCACATCACGCAAGGAGAGGCGCTGACGAACATCACCTTTCCCGGCTGCTGGGCGCCGGCCTTGACCAAGGCGTTGATCTCGCTGTGGATGCAACCGCACGACCCGGGCGTGGTCGAGTCGCACCGATTCGGCAGGCCGCGGGCGTTGCCGTTGTAGCCGATGCCGAGGACCTGGGTGAGGTCGCGCGTCGTGATCACGGTCCCCACCTGCAGCCGGGCGCACGTCGATCGCTTGGCCAGCTCCTCGGCCATGCGCATGTAGACCTCCTCCAGGGGGATCCGGTCGGGTGCCTGGTCGGGCCCCCGAAGAGGGTGAACTTCGGCCATCGAGCTCATGTTAACGGGCTTGTTTATACCCCGGATGACGGGTACAATGCGCAAGATGTCGGTGCTCGAACTTCTGTTCGCGCTGCTTCTGGTATGCCTCATGGCTGGGATCGCGGTGGTGGGGGCTCTCGTCTGGAGCCTGGTCAGGCGGGCTGACGGTCAGGCGCGCGATGTGGCCGAGCTCAAGACGCGCCTCCAGGCGGGGGGCCAGACCCAGGAATCCCAGGCCGCCGAGATTCGCGATCGCCTGGTCCACGCGCAGTCGGCCATGGAGGGCTTGCGCTCGGCGATCTCGGCGCGGCAGCCGATCGAGGAAGAGGCTCGTGCCAGCCTCAAGCGTCTGGAGAGCGTCATCGCGGGCAGTTCGAGCCGGGGCGCGGCCGGCGAGCACATCCTGGAGGAGGCGCTCCGCCACCTGCCGCCGGAGATGCTGCAGCGCAACGTCTGGGTGGGCGGCAAGGTGGTGGAGCTGGCCCTGCGCCTGCCAGGCGGCAAGCTGCTGCCGATGGACTCGAAATGGGTTTCGAGCGTGGCCCTGGAGCAGCTTGGCGAGCCAGGGCTCGACGCCAACCGCCGGGCCCAGCTGATGGCCCAGGTGGAACGTGAGGTGGAGCGCCGGGTCCGTGAGGTCAGCCAGTACATCGATCCCGCCACCACCTCACCCTTTGCCCTGGCGGTCATCCCCGACGCGGCTTACGACGTCTGCCGGGGAGCCATCGTCAACGCCCACATGCGCCATGTGATGGTCGTCGGCTACGCCATGGCCCTCCCCTATCTGCTGACGCTGTACCAGCTGCACCTGCAGTTCGCCCGGACGGTCGACATGGAGAAGCTGCAGTCGGCCCTCATCGACATCGAGCGCCAGGTTGACGTGCTCGAGGGCATCCTGGAGAACAAGGTGCAGCGGTCGTTGACCGTCCTCCAGAACGCCTACACGGAAGGACGGCAGGCGACCGCCAAGATCCGCTCCTCGGCGCAAGGGGCTCAGCTTTCCTCCCCCTCGGATGGGGAGGTGGCGCGCGGCGCCGGAGGGGCCGCTGGGGACAACGTATCCACAGGCTCGCCCGATGCGTCCACCGAGGTTTCCACAGAGAGCTTCCGCCTGGCCCTGCTCGACTCGGTCCAGTAGGCAAGGTTTGGCCGGTTTCCCCCAGGCAGTGCCCACCCTGTGCCCAATTCGTCCGCAGGGATATCCACAGGTATTCCACCAAGATGTAGGGGTTGAGAGGTCATTGAGGCCAAATATCTTGTGTTCAGGCCTTGACAAGCCCAAATCCCGATCGTATAGTCGAAGGCGTTACATCGAGGCCCTGGGGCATAAGTGGCGGGCATGCTCTGGGGCCTCTTGCATCCCCAAACGAATCAGTTCAACGACCCCACATACGTCACAGCAATCCGCTTCAAAAACACCCACTCCGGGGATGATTTAAGGAGGCGCTCGCAACAAAGATGGCCAAGAATCTCGCCGACCTCACCGGGGCTCGTGTTGTCAAGAACGGCAACGGGCACTCGACCAAAGCCAAAGGACTTCGCTTTGGGCGATTCTTCACACCCCCGGGCAGCCACGCCTACGACCTCGTCGAGTGGGAGCGCCGAACCGCCGCGATCACCGGTGAGAAGGGCCAGGTCATCTTCGAGCAAAAGGACGTGGAGGTCCCCCGCTCGTGGTCGCAGTTGGCGATCAACGTCGTCGCCCAAAAGTACTTCCGGGGCAGTCCCGGCAGCCCCGAGCGGGAAACGAGCGTGCGCCAGATCATCGACCGAGTGGTTGACACGCTGGCGAGATGGGGTCGCGATGGCGGCTACTTCGCCACCGAAGAGGACGTGCTCAACTGGGCCGAGGAGCTGCGCTTCCTGCTGGTCACCCAGCAGGCGTCGTTCAACAGCCCGGTCTGGTTCAACATCGGCGTTCCCGGTCGCTCGCAGCAGGCTTCGGCGTGCTTCATCAACTCGGTCAACGACTCGATGGAGTCGATCCTCGACCTCGCCAAGACCGAAGGCATGCTCTTCAAGTTCGGCAGCGGCACCGGCACGAACCTGTCGGTCCTGCGCTCGTCCAAGGAGCAGTTGTCGGGTGGCGGCACCGCGTCGGGCCCTGTCTCCTTCATGAAGGGCTACGACTCTTTTGCCGGCTCGATCAAGTCCGGCGGGACGACGCGGCGGGCGGCCAAGATGGTGATCCTCAACGCCGACCACCCAGATGTCATGGACTTCATCCGCTGCAAGGCGGAGGAAGAGAAGAAGGCGTGGGCCTTGATCGAGGCGGGCTACAACGCGGGCTTCAATGTCCCGGGCGGCGCCTATGACTCGGTGCAGTTCCAGAACGCCAACCATTCCGTCCGCGTCGGCGACGACTTCATGCACGCAGTGATCGACGACAAGGAGTGGAAGACGAAGGCGGTGGTCGACGGCCGGACGGTGGAGAACTACAAGGCGCGCGACGTCTGGCGAGAGATCGCCGACGCAGCGTGGATCTGCGGCGACCCCGGTCTCCAGTTCGACAGCACGATCCAGGACTGGAACGTCGTCCCCAACACCGGCCGCATCAATGCCACGAACCCGTGCTCCGAGTTCGTCTTCCTGGACGACACCGCATGCAACCTGCTCTCGCTGAACTTGATGAAGTTCCAAAACGAGCTCGGCACGTTCGACGTCGAGCGGCTGCAGCGCGCGGTCGACGTCTGCTTCACCGGGCAGGAGATCCTCGTCTCCAACGCCTCCTACCCAACCCCGCAGATCGCCAAGAACTCAGAAGCGCTGCGCCCACTCGGGCTCGGCTACGCCAACATCGGCGCCCTGCTCATGTCGATGGGACTCGCCTATGACTCCGACGAAGGAAGACGCTTCGCCGGCGCCCTGACGGCGATCATGACCGGGCGGGCTTTCGCCCAGTCGGCCCGGATGGCGCAGGTCAAGGGACCCTTCACCGAGTACGCGAAGAACCGCGAACCGATGCTGCGCGTGATGGAGAAGCACCGCGCCGCGGCCTACCAGCTCTCGACGTCGCCCGAGTCGGCGGAAGTCGTGAACGCTGCGCGCTCGACGTGGGACGACGCCGTCAAGCTAGGCCGGGCTCACGGCTATCGCAACGCCCAGGCCACCGTCCTCGCACCGACCGGCACGATCGGGCTGATGATGGACTGCGACACGACCGGCATCGAACCCGACCTGGCGCTGGTCAAGTACAAGAAGCTCGTCGGGGGCGGCCTCCTGAAGATCGTCAACACCACCGTCCCCGCCGCCCTCCGCAAGCTCGGCTACGACGAGGTCAAGGTCAAAGAGATCGTCGAGTACATCGACGAGAACGACACCATAGAGGGCGCGCCGCACCTGCAGGATGAGCACCTGAAGGTGTTCGACTGCGCGTTCAAGCCGGTCAAGGGCACGCGCTCGATCGCGCCGATGGGCCACGTCCGGATGATGGCCGCCGTGCAGCCCTTCATCTCCGGCTCCATGTCCAAGACTGTGAACCTGCCCACCGACGCCACGGTCGAAGAGATCCAGCAGACCTACGTGGAGTCGTGGAAGCTCGGCCTCAAGTGCATCGCGATCTACCGCGACGGCTGCAAGCGCTCACAGCCGCTCTCCACCTCGCTGGAGAAGGAGAAGAAGGTGGTCGCGGCCGCTCCGCAGGACGTCGAATACCGCGCGGTCCGGCGCAAGCTGCCCGACGAGCGAAAGGCGGTCACGCACAAGTTCGACATCGGCGGACACGAGGGCTACCTGACGGTCGGGCTCTACGAGGACGGCACCCCTGGCGAGCTGTTCGTGACCATGGCCAAGGAGGGTTCGACCATCTCGGGCCTGATGGACGCGTTCGCCACCCAGACCTCCTACGCCCTGCAGTTCGGAGTCCCGCTCAAGTTCATGGTCGACAAGTTCAGCCACATGCGGTTTGAGCCCTCGGGCTTCACCAAGAACAGAGAGATCCCGATCGCCAAGTCGATCGTGGACTACATCTTCCGCTGGATGGCCAGCCACTTCCTTCCGGTGGAGGAGCAGGACGAGGTCGGCATCGTGCGGCGCGAAGACCCGAAGCCGGTTGAGCCCGAGTTCAAGGTCATCGCCGCGCCGGCAGCGCTGCCCGCGCAGGGCGCACAAGAAAGCAAAACCATCAACGGCACCGCGACCCAAAAGATCGCGTTCGTGAACACGGACGCGCCTGCGTGCCCGGACTGCGGTTCGATCACCGTGCGGTCAGGCTCTTGCTATAAGTGCCTGAACTGTGGAGCCACGACCGGCTGTAGCTGAAAGCCCCCTCCCCAACAGAGCGCCGTCCTGAGAAATCAGGCGGCGCTTTTCATATGCCGGGGGTGTCCTCCCAATCCACGGGAAGGGGCGCGCAGCCTTGGAGGGGCCGGTCAGGAACCGTTGGGCTGGAAGCTGACCTCGATCAGCGGGCTGTAGCGGACCATCCGCTCCAGGTCGTCCCGCTTCCAGGCACGCGCGATGTAAGGGAGGATCCTGCGCCGTTCGGCCCCATCGTCAATGACCCGAGCAGTCGCCAGCAGGTCGGCCTTTGTCTTGCCCTTGAGGTGAAAGATGAGATGCGGATCCGCTTCGAGGTTCAGCAGCCACCGGCGCTTCCTCGGATACGGGGTGCCGCTGATGTAGATGCGGCCGTCGACGTTGTGGAAGACAATCTCCAGGCGTCTCGGTTCGCCGCTCCGCCGGCCGGTCGTCGTGATGTCGATCGTGTGACCTCGCTCCAGCGCCGCCTCGATCACGTCTTTTGTAGTCGCCATGTCAACTGGCTCTATCCGCTGGGCGCGGCGGGTATTCCATTGCGGATGTCCGCGAGGGACCGGCGCTGCTCGCCGTGGGCGTCGAAGTTCTCTGGGGCCAGCCAGGCCTCGAATGCGGCCCGGCAGCGCGGCCATTCCGTGTCGGTGATCGAGTACCAGGCAGTGTCCCGATTGCGGCCCTTGACGACTCGATGCTGGCGAAAGACGCCTTCGAAGGTGAATCCGAATCGTTGCGCGGCCCGCCGCGAGGCTGCGTTGGCCGCATCGCATTTCCACTCCAGGCGCCTGTTGCCGAGCTCGTCGAACGCGTGCCGCGACATCAGGTAGATGGCCTCTGTAGCCTGTCGGGTGCGCTGCAGCTGGGGCGAAAGCCAGATGTGACCGATCTCGGTCACACCGTGCTCGGGCACGATGCTCATGAAGGTTGCGAGACCGCGAGCAACACCTGCCTCGCGGTCGATGATCGTGAAGGCGAGCGGGTCGTCGAGGGCCTCGCGTTCGCGTAGCCAGGCGAAGAACTCGTCCTTCCCGGGGAAAGGACCGTAGGGCAGGTAGAACCAGGTCGCATCCGCCCCGACCGTGGAGGCGAAGAGGTCGTCACCGTGGCGCTCGGCGCTGAGAGGCTCGAGCAACACGCTTTCGCCCGCCAGCGGCACACGTTGCGGTGGTCTGGCAGGTCGCCAAACGAGGTCTTTCATCGGTCACCTATTCTCCCGGCAGTGGATCGCACTGCACCAGCCATCCTCGAGCTTGGGCTTCTCCTGATGCTTGCGGCCCTCGCCGGCCGCGCGGCACGCGCGCTAGGCCTTCCGGCGGTGATCGGTTATCTGCTGGTCGGGGTCGTCGTCTCGCCTTTCACGCCAGGGTACGTCGCCAACCGCGAGCAGCTCTCCATCCTTGCCGACGTCGGCGTGGTTCTGCTCCTTTTCGAGGTCGGAATCGAGATCAACCCTCTTCGCCTCGCCCGCGAAGGGCGCCGACTTCTCCTGCTCGCGCCCCTGCAGGTGCTCGCGACGTGGGCCTTCAGTGCCGCGGCCTGCCTCGCTCTGGGCCTGCAGCCCGCGGGCGCGGCGATGATCGGCCTGTCGATCGCGATGTCATCGAGCGTCGTCGTCGTCAACATCACTCGCAGCCGAAGGCGCACCACCGACGCACGGACCGACGAAGTCCTGCTCGGTTGGAGCCTGATCCAGGATCTGGTTGGAGTCGGCGCGGCGCTGATCCTCGTCGTGGTGGTTGGCGTGGGCGGTCGCTCCGGTCTCGCCGCCGTGGCAGGCGTGCTCGCGTTCGCGCTCCTGTCCGCGGTCGCCGCGTTCCTCCTACCGTGGCTGCTGCGGAGGCTGCAGACGGAGCACGACCTGTTCCTGCTCGTCTCTGTGGCCAGCGGCCTGCTTGTCGCCGGCGTCGGGTCGCGCTACTTCGGCATCCCGCTCGCCTTGGCGGCATTCGTCGCCGGTGTCGCCATCACCGAAAGTCCAGTGGCTGCCGAAGCCCGCCAGCGCCTGTTGCCGTTCCGCGATCTCTTCGCAGTCATGTTCTTCGTCGCCCTTGGAACGGTCATCGACCCCAACCTGCTGCTTCAGGCGCTGCCGTGGTTGCTGGCCTTTCTCGCCATGGTCCTCCTCGCCAAGGTGCTGGTCGTCTGGCTGATGGCGCGCTTTACGCGAATTGGCGCTCGAAGGCTCCAGCTCGCAGTCGGACTGGGCCAGGTCGGCGAGTTCAGCTACGTGCTCGGCGCCCTGGCTCTCGGGGCGGGCCTCATCTCCGCGCAGGTGAGCTCTGCGCTGGTGGGCGCAGTGGTGATCTCCATAGCGGCCTCGTCGATCCTCGTCCGAGTCGCGCACCGCTCGAATAGACGTCTGCCCGCCGCTGTTCAATAACTCGGCGTATACCGGTCTCAGGAGGTCTCACATGAAGGTTGCGATCATCGGCTCGGGGAACGTCGGCAAGGCGCTGGCCGGATCTGCGACGCGGGCGGGCCACAAAGTCACCATGGCGGCGAGCGACCCTGCTCACGCGGAAGAGGCGGCCAAGGCGACCAAGGCGCACGCGGCGCGCTCCAACCAAGACGCGGTCAAGGACGCCGAGCTCGTGGTGCTGGCCGTACCTGCGAACAAGGTGGACGAGGTCGTCGGCGGCCTCGCACAAAAGCTCGACGGCAAGGTGATCATCGACGTCACCAACCGAGTCAACCCGAAGGACCCGGGTCAGGTGCTCGACGGCTCGTCCACCGCGGAGCGCATCCAGAAGCAGGCCCCGAAATCGCACGTCGTCAAGGCGTTCAACTACGCGTTTGCTTCGAAGATGGCGGACCCGATGGTGGACGGAACGAGGCTCGACGCCTATGTCGCCGGCGATGACGCGGGAGCGAAGCAGAAAGCCCTCGAGTTCGCGGAATCGATTGGTTTCCGGCCGGTCGACGCGGGACCGCTCGCCATGGCTCGAGCGCTCGAGGCGATGGCCATGCTGAACATCCTGCTCCAGATTCAGAACAACTGGCCCTGGCAGAGCGGATGGAAGCTCGCCGGGCCGACAGGCGGCGACGAGTGAGCAGCCAGACCAAAACCCCGACTGGCGTCGGGCCGCTCGAGCGGAGTGAGCGGCCAATTGATCCCGCGGTCAACATCGGCCACGTCCACCTGAAGACGGCAGACATCGATCGCGTGCATCACTTCTATGTCGACATCCTCGGCTTCGACGTAGTGTGGCGCCATCCGACGGCGCTCTTCATCTCCGCCGGCGGCTACCACCATCACCTGGGCTTCAACACCTGGGAGTCGAAAGGCGGCTCTCCCCCGCCTCCCGGAACCACAGGGCTTTACCACGTCGCGATTCGCTACCCCACACGCGCCGCTCTCGGTGACGCATTCCGCAGGCTCGTCGCCGCGGAGTGGCCGCTCGACGGCTTCAACGACCACGGAACCCACGAGGCGCTGTACCTTCGCGACCCTGACGGCAATGGGCTCGAGCTCTGCTGGGACCGACCCGAAGACCAGTGGCCGCGCGACGCTGAGGGTCGTCTTACTTTCAGCAACCACAACCTCGATCTCGAGGGCCTGCTGAAGGACGGCGCCTAGGCGGACTTCGTGTCGGCGGCGCTCCAGACGGGGCCGGATGGAAACTCGAAATCACGGAGGGACTCGGGGCGCATCGTGATACTCCAACCGGGCGCGCGAGGCGCGACGTAGCAGCCATCGCGGATGACCACCGGGTCGAGGAAATGCTCGTGTAGGTGCTCGACGTATTCGAGCACCCTGTTCTCCAGGGACCCGCTCACAGCGATGTAGTCGAACATCGAGACATGCTGCACGTACTCGCACAACCCGACGCCTCCCGCATGCGGGCACACGGGCACACCAAACTTAGCCGCCAGCAGCAACACGGCGAGCACCTCGTTGAGGCCGCCCAACCGGCAGGCGTCGAGCTGGCAGAAGCCGATCGCCTCCGCCTGGAACAGCTGCTTGAACATCACACGGTTCTGGCAATGCTCACCGGTGGCCACCTTGATCGGAGCGATGCCGCGCGCGATCGTGGCGTGGCCGAGGACGTCGTCGGGGCTTGTCGGCTCCTCGATCCAGTAAGGCTGGAACTCGGCCAGGCGCTTCACGTTGGCGATCGCGTCCCCAACCTCCCAGACCTGGTTGGCGTCCATCATGAGGCGGCGCTCGGGCCCGATCTCCTCACGCACGATCCGCGCGCGACGAACGTCGTCCTCGATCCGCTGGCCGACTTTCATCTTCACGTGCGACCAGCCCCCAGCCACCGCTTCGCGACACAGCGCGCGCAGCTTCTCGTCTGAGTAGCCGAGCCACCCCGCTGAGGTCGTGTAGGCCGGATAGCCTGAGCGCAGCATCTCTGCCTCGCGGTCAGCACGGGTTGGCGCCATTCGCTGCAGGATCGCGAGGGCCTCGTCCGGAGTCAGCGCGTCGCTGATGTAGCGGAAGTCGATGCAGGCAACGATCTGCTCCGGGGTCATGTCCACGACCAGCTTCCAGAGCGGTTTGCCCTCGACTTTTGCGTACAGGTCCCAGACCGCGTTCACGAGCGCGGCGGAAGCGAGATGGATGACACCCTTCTCGGGTCCGATCCAGCGCAGCTGCTGCTCACCGGTGATGGACCGCCAGAAGCCGCGCATATCGGAAGTGATCGACTCGAGGGTCCGGCCGGCAACCATGGGAGCGAGAGCATTGATCGCCGCTACGCAGACCTCAGTGCCGCGACCAAGGGTGAATGTCAGTCCGTGCCCCTCGAGCCGGTCTTCGGAGTCGGTCCGCAGCACGACGTACGCGGCGGAATAGTCCGGTGTGGTGTGCATCGCGTCCGAGCCGGCAAGGGTCCGCGAGGTCGGAAATCGCACGTCGTGGGCTGTGACGCTGATGATGCGGCGCACGTCAGCCCTTGACCGCACCGACGAGCAGGCCGCGTGCGATGAACCGCTCGAGCGCGATCGCCATTGCGATCACCGGCCCGATCATGATCAGGATCAGCACCGACATGTACCACCACTGAGGACCGCGCGTGGCGTTCTGCGCCGCCACCGTGAGCGGCAGGGTCTGAGCGTTGGCGCTTGTGAGGAACAGCGCGATCAGGTACTCGTTCCAGGCGAACACCAGCACGAATAGGAACGTCGCCACGAGGCCGGGCACCGCGAGGGGAAGCACGATCGAGCGAAAGATTCGGTAAGGAGATGCGCCGTCGATCGCCGCGCTCTCCTCGAGCTCGACGGGGATGCTCTGGAAGTAGTCGCGCATCAACCAGACCACGATCGGGAGGTGCGAGGCGACGTAAGCGATGATCAGGGCCCCCCATGTGTCGAGCAGGTTTAGCTGCTGGAAGAAGATGTAGATCGGGATCACGACCGCGACGGGCGGCAGCATGCGCTGCGAGATCATCCAGAACGCGATGTCGTCGTTCCCGACTGCCCTCTTCGAGCGTCGGGCAAGCGTGTTGAGCAGCAAGAGGAAGAGGCAAAATCCGCCCAGGGCCCCGATCTGCCACGGTGCGCGCGCGATCATCACGATGACCGCCAGCACCACCCCGGCGGCAAACGAGGCGATCGCCCCCAAACTCACCCGATAGCGCATACGCACGAGGCCGTATGCCGCCATGGAGCCCACGATCAACGTGATCGTGGTGCTGGTCAGCCCGACCACGACCGTGTTCAGGTAGGGCCGGAAGGTGTCCTCGCCCAGGTCGACGAAGATGTAGTGCCACGAGTCGAGGTTGGGCTGAAAGTCTCGAAACGGGATGTAGAACGGACCGCTGTTCACGTCGAGCGGGGTCTTCAGCGAGGTGACCGCGAGCCAGTACAGGGGGAACAGGACGACGAAGGCCCAGGCGAACAGGAGCACGTACGACACGACCATGGTCGGGAACGGGATGGAGGTCGTGGAGACGGACTGTCGCCGCGTTCGCGTGAAAGCCATGGAACTCAGGTCATGGCCGTCACGCGACGGCGGAAAAGGTTGACGTAGCTGACGCCGACAAAAGTCACGAGGATCAGCAGCATGTAGGCGACCGCGGCCGAACCGCCGATGTCGAGGGCGCGCCAGATCGTGTAGGCGTGGAGCGTGAGCGACTCGGTCGCCGTGCCGGGACCACCGTTGGTCAGGACGTTCGGAAGGTCGACGATCTTAAAGCCTTCGATCAGCCGGATCAGGACCACAGTCGAGGTCGCCGGCAGGATCAGCGGGAATGTGATCCTCCAGAACACCTGCAGGCGGTTGGCGCCGTCCACGACCGCCGCTTCGACTAGCTCGTGGGGCAGCGTCTCGATCGAGGCCAGTAAGACGATGAAGATGAATGGCGTCCACTGCCAGACGTCACCGATCATCACCGCCAGCCGCGCGGTCCACGCGTTGGTCACCCACGACACGTCGGTCAGGCCGAAGTGGGCCCAAATCGGGTACAGGGGCCCTTTGTCCGTGTCGGTGAGCATCCGAAAGAGGTAGGCGACCCCAACCGGCGTGATCATCATCGGCAGCAGGAAGACCACGCGGAAGAACCGCCGCCCTGGTAGGTGCTGGACGACCAGCAGCGCAAGACCCAGTCCGATCAGGTACTGGACCGTCACGTCGACGGCGACGTAGACGATCGTCACGACCAGCGTCCCCGGGCGTCCGCTGGTGAGCACAGTGTTGACCACAAGCCAAAGCAACACGCCCGTGACCACAGCACCAAAGACGCGGCCGGCCAGCCCCGCGGCGGTCCGATCCGCGGAGCGGGCATATCTGTAGAGGAGGAAGACGAGGAGCGCACACCCCGCGCCCAGGACCAGGGTGCTCCACACGGTGGCCGGGCCCACGAGGCCGAGGAAATGCTCGTGATCGATGCCCACCAAGAGCTTGGCGTAGTTGCCGAGGCCGACGAACTTGAGCTCGACGCCGCCCTCGGAGAAGCTCAGGCGCGAGAGCGAGACGTAGAGGGACGCCAGCAGCGGGAAGATCGAAAACCCGAGGATGACCACGACCGCGGGCAGGATGAACACAGACCCGGCCACACGATCGAGCCTGGCGGCGACAGGCCGCCAGCTCGAGGCCGCCAGGCGAAAGCCGTGCGGTGACACGTAGCCGCTCACTTTAGTGAGGTCCTCTTCTTCCACTGATGACCCTGAGAGGGAGCGGCGAGGCGCTTTGCCTCGCCGCGCTGCTTCCTACTTCGTGACGCTCAGGCTCGCCTTATAGGCGTCGAGCTGCGATTGGCGCCCGATCTCGTCTGTCTTCGCGTTCCATTGGGTTGTGATTCGGGTCATGGTCTGACTGACCGAACCGTTGCCGGCAAGGAAGTCGGCGAGCGCCGTGTCGAGTGCCGTCTGCTGGTAGTAGGCGGTTTGCGGGATGCGCAGGTCGAGGACCATGTTCGGGCTCTGCAGGCTGGCCTGGATCGCGCCCAGGTAGTCCTTCGCCGCCTGCTCGCTCATGCCGGCCTTCGTCCAGGTATCGAGGTTGTTGAAGTGCGAGGTCCGATACGGGTTGAACCCCGTCTTGCCGATGGTCACGTCGACGCTGGACTGCGCCGGCGCGGACATGTAGGAGAGGAAGGCGAAAGCTGCATCCTTGACCTTCGATGACGATGCCTTGTTGATCGCGCCGGACCAGCCGCCGAAGGCCGCGAAAGGCGCGTGGTTCACACCGTTGGTCGCGTAGGGACAAAGCGTGGCGTTGCAGTCGGCCAGCTGGCCGGTCGAGCGATCCAGCACCTGCTTCGAGCCGGGCAGGATCACCGCGCCCACCTTGTCCGCGACCTTCGACTGGGTCTTGTCGATCGCGAGCGTGCCGATGTCGCCCCAGTCCAGGGAGAGCGCGCACCGGCCGCCGACGAACAGTCCGCGGGAGTCACCGACGTCGTTGTTCAGCTGGTCGGGCGGGCCGATCTTGGAAAGCTGCTTGTAGACATCGAGGGCCGCGGCGGCGGCCGGGTTGTTCGTGAGGGGCTGCATGTTGTCGATATTGAAGAAAGCGCCCTGCTTGGTCCCCTGGCTCTGCAGGTATGCCGCCGCGACTGAGATCCAGGCCCAGTACGACTGCGCGCTGCGCTTCATCGCCAGGCACGAGCCGTAATCTGCCTTGCCGTCACCGTTCAGGTCTTTGCCCTGAAAATGCTTGGCGATGGCGATGTAGTCCTGCCAAGTCACAGGGGGCTGGAGTCCGTCCTTCTGGAGCAGGTCCTTGCGGTAGTAGACCATCTGGAAGTCGCCGTCGAGAGGGATCGTGTAGACGCGGCCCTTGAAGGTCGCACTGAAATCGCGGAAGAAGGGCGCGATGTCGTTCCACTGCAGCGTCGAGTCGTTCTGGACGCGGTCAGTGAGGTCCTCGAGGTAGCCGGGCGGCACGTAGTCGCCCATCCACTGCGGGTCGAATACCGTGGCGTCGTAGGAGTTCGTCTTGGTCGCGAAGTCGGTAAGGACCTTCTGGTAGAGGTCCGAGAACGGCACCGTGATCACCTGGACCTTGGCGCCGGTGGCTTTCTCGAAGTCGGGAGCTCGGCGCTGCAGAGGTTCGGCGATCTGGGGACCGGTGAAGGTGACGACACGGACCGTGACCCCACTGAACTTATTGCCCGTGGAGGTGGTCGAACCGTTCGAGCATGACGCGATCACCGCGGCTCCCACCACCAGGACCAGGGCTTTCGCCAGGAGTCGGCTCATTTGCTTCTTTTCCCCTCTCTCAAATCCGAGTAAGCCGGTGGCATCGGCCGGAAGCCGGCGGCCATGAATATGGGATGTTTAGCCGCTTATGGCCGGTTTGTCAAGCCTCCAATTGGCAGTTTGGCTCGAAGTCATCCGATGTCTCCTCCCGCCGGCGCCTGGAGCGTGAAGCGCTCCAGCACGCGGTGGAAGAGCGCCACCAGTACCGCCAGGGGCACGAGCGACACCATCAGCGCCGCCGCGGCGGTCGGCCACTCGAGCTCACGCTCGAAGGTGAAAAAGTCGCTCATCGCCACCGGCACCGTCTTGACCTCGCCCGAGGTCAGCACCAGCGGCACCAGGAGCATGTTCCAGTCGAGGACGAATACGACGATCGCGGTCGCGGCCACACTCGGAGCGATGAGCGGGAGCACAACTCTTGCGAGTACGCGCAGCAGCCCGGCACCGTCCAGGACCGCTGCTTCCTCCCATTCGGTTGGAAGCTGGACGATCGCCCCATGGAGGACGAAGACCGCGAGCGGCGCCGTCACCGCCGCCTCCGCCAGGACGATGGTGGCGAACGAGTCGAGAAGGTGCAGTCGCCGGATCAGATCGCTGAGCGGGAGAACGTAGGCCATGGCGGGTAGGCTGGCGAGAACCAGAAAGACCTGCGTCAGTGATCGATCACCGGGCAGGCGCGCCCTCGCAAGGCCGAAAGCGGCGAGGAAGGAGACCGTGACTGTTATAAGAGCCGCGCCGAGTGCCGATGTGGTGCTCGTCGCGAGCTCCTGCCAGAATGCCGGCTCGGCGCCGCCAATCTCGGAGAAGTGCTGGAGCGTCGCAGGTCCGGTCCACGATGGCGGGCGCGAGTTGTTGTCGGGCAGGACGCCCAGGGATGCGAGGCCGGTCCAGAGGAGCGGCACGAGAAACGCCGCCGTGATCGCGGACAGAAGCAGAATGCGCACCGCTGTGTCACGCCTGCGGCTCACGACGCCGAGCGCCGCGTGGAAAGCCGGAGGTAGACCGCCCCTACCCCGATGACGCCCGCGGCGATGAGCCAGGCTGACGCCGCGCCGATCGGCCAGTCATTGGTCTCGAAAGCGCGCTCATAGCTGTAGAGGGCGGGCGTCAACGTCGCCGTCCCTGGACCGCCTCCGGTCAAGATCAGGATCGTGTCGAAGGCGCCAAGCGAGAGGCCGGTGAGGAGCATCCCGACAGTCAGCAGCAAGGGCTTCGCGGCCGGGAGTGCGACCCTGGTGATCCGCCCAAACGTGGAGGCGCCGGCCAATGTCGCCTGCTCCCATCGTTCCTCGGGGACGGCCGCCAGGCCCGGAACCAGAAGAAAGGTCACGAAGGGCGCCACTCGCCAGACCTCCACGGCGATAAGCGTCGGCAGGGCCAGCCTCAGATCGCCAATGGGTGACGCCGCCTGATTGCCGCCGAACCAGCCGAAGACGAAATCGATCACGCCGGTTGCGCTGCCGAACAAGAAGTGCCACATCACTCCGCTCGCGATCGGACTCACCAGCCAGGGCAGGAGCATGAGCGCTCGCCACCAGGACCGGCCCCGGAAAGGTGGCCGAAGCAGGTAAGCGATGCCGAAACCAATCGCCAGTTCCAACGGGACAGCGATGACCGTGAAGAGCACAACGTTTCTCACCGCTTCACCGAACTCCGGATCGTGAATCACGGCGCTGTAGTTCGCCCAGCCGGCGAACTTGAAGGTCGTCGTCAAAGGCGAGTAGGTCGTCAGCGTCGCGCCCAGCCCGAGCAGTGCCGGCACGACCAGCCAACCGCCGAGGAGGATCGCCAGGGGCGCAAAGAGGAAAAGCTGATCGCATCGCGTCAGCTTCATCTCTTCACCGCTTCGGCCGGCTTACCTCGCGCCCGTCACCCCACCGTCGATGATCAAGCCGGATGCCATCATGAATTTCGACTCGTCCGAGGCGAGGAAGAGCGCCGCCCCGGCCACGTCCTCGGGGCGCCCGAGCTCGTTGCTCAGCTGGCGCTTGCGAATCGCCGCCATCCCCTCCTGAGGATCGCTGTATGACTCCTCAAGGTACCGCTCGACGAACGGCGTCAGGATGGTTCCTGGGAGCAAGGCGTTGACTCGCACTCCATGTTGGGCGAGGTCGACCTGCATCGATCTGGTCATCGCCAGCACGGCGCCTTTCGAGGCGGCGTACGAAACGCGGCGCGCAAGACCAACGTCTGCAATGCACGAAGACATGTTGATGATGCATCCCGACTGCTGCTTGATCATGTGCGGCACGACGGCGCGGCTCATCAGATAGACGCCGCGCACATTGACCCTCATCACCCGGTCGAAGAGATCAGGCTCCGTCTCCAGGACATCCCCGACGCCTGCGATGCCGGCGTTGTTGAAGAGGACGTCGATGCGGCCGAACCGCCGTGCGACCCGCTCCGCCAGGAGGACGGTCTGTGCCTGGTCGGTCACGTCGACCTCCTCGGCAACGGACTCGCCGCCGGCCATCGTTACCTCTTCCACGGTCGCGCGGGCCGCCTCGAGGTTGACGTCTGCCACCACGACCTGCGCACCCTCCCGTGCAAAAAGGCGTGCGCTTGCCTGGCCGATTCCGGAGCCGGCGCCGGTGATCAGGCAGACCTTGTCAGCGAGTCGGCTTCCCATCGCCATGCTTAGCTATATGCTGAAGCTCCGATGTTTGTCAACTGTCCAAGATCGTCGAGCCCGGGTGGAGCTTGACTGAAGGCGTGAACGTCCGATCTCTTGCCGGCGCCACTACGGGGCGCGGCCGTAAGCCTGGCCGCGCTCCGCGCGTGACCGAGGGCGCGATCGACAAGATGCGGGAGAGGATCGTCTCTGGCGCCTGGGGTCCGGGGGACCGGCTGCCCAGGGAGAGCGAGCTGGCGGCCGAGCTGGGGCTGTCTCGCAACTCCCTGCGCGAGGCGGTGCGAGCGCTCTCCCAGCTGCGCGTGCTGGAGGTTCGACAGGGCGATGGCACTTACGTGAGCAGCCTGGAACCCGACCTTCTGCTGGAGAGCACAGGATTCATCAGCCACCTGCTGCTGGGCGAGACCGAGATCGAGCTTTACGAGGTGCGGCGCATCCTCGAGGCTGCAGCCGCCACGCTCGCAGCCGGCCGAATCGATGCGCAAGAGAAAACGGAGCTGGCGCTCAGCCTGGAACGCATGCGCGAGGCCAAGAACGTCGAGGAGCTCGTCGAGGCCGACGTTGCTTTTCACGCCGTTATCGCGAAGGCGGCCGGGAACGCGGTCCTCGCCTCGCTGCTTGCGAGCCTGTCGACGAGGACAATGCGGATCCGCCTATGGCATGGCCGTGCCGCCGACGATGCCCTGGACGAAACTCGGGCTGAGCATCGGCGCATCTACGAGGCGATCGTCGCCGGCGACCCCGAGCTTGCGCGGGCCGCGGCGACGGCGCACATCGCAAGCGGCGAGCGATGGCTTCGCGGTCAGCTCGCGGTCGGCAATTCGGCGTGATGCAGGTCGGACTTCACACCCGGCTCAAGCCCGGCGCCGAGGAACGCTACGAGGAGTACCACCGCGCGGTGTGGCCCGAGGTCCTGCAGGCGATCCGGCGCTCCGGCATCTCCACGTATGTGATCTTTCGCGACGGGCTCGATCTGTTCCACTTCATCGAGTGCGACGACTATGACCGCGCGATCGCTGAATTGGCGCAGGATCCGATCAATATCAAATGGCAGGCCGAGATGGCTCCGATGATGGCGATCGCGCACGACTTCAGCGGGAAAGGCGGCGATCGCCTTCCCATGATCTTCAAACTCTGAACGCTGCCGAAAGGGCACCGCTAGGCAAGACGTCGCTGCGCGTCACGCGCCTCGGGCTCGGCACCGCGCCGCTCGGTGGTCTCTTCGAAGCCGTGACGGACGACGAGGCGCACAGGGTGGTCGAGGCCGCCTGGCAGGCGGGCATCCGATTCTTCGACACGGCACCGCTCTACGGACACGGACTCGCGGAGAGACGGCTCGGCGAGGTGCTCCGGACCAAGCCACGCAACGAGTTCGTGCTGGCGACAAAGGTCGGCAGGCTCCTGCGCGCGGACGCGCCCGCCGACCCGGGCCAGTCGTACAAGGGCGTGCCGCCCGTCAATCCGGTGTTCGATTTTTCGTACGACGGTGTCATGCGGTCGGTCGAAGAAAGCCTCGCTCGATTCGGCCTCGATGGCGTCGACGTCCTCCACATCCATGATCCCGATGAGCATTTCGAAGAGGCGCTCGGTGGTGCCTATCCCGCGCTGGAACGCCTCCGAGCCGAGGGCTCGATCAAGGCGGTCGGCGCAGGGATGAACCAGGCGGAGATGCTTGCGCGATTCGCGCGCGAGGCCGACTTCGACTGCTTTCTGCTCGCGGGCCGGTACACCCTCCTCGATCACCTCGGGGCCAAAGAGCTCCTCGGTCTGTGCATCCAGCACGGGATCGGAATCATCGCCGGCGGCGTATTCAACAGCGGCATCCTTGCCGATCCGCGCCCAGGCGCGAACTTCAACTACCAGCCCGCGCCCCCGGCGCTTGTGCGGCGCGCCGAGGAGCTGAAAGCGATATGCGAGCGCCACGGCGTCGAGCTCAAGGCGGCTGCCATCCAGTTTCCGCTGCGTCACCACGCGGTGGCGTCGGTGCTGACCGGCTGCCGATCCGTAGCCGAAGTCGAAGAGAACGTGCGCATGTTCCAGACTTCGATTCCCGACCAGTTGTGGGGAGCGCTCGGGGCATGACCGTCGATGCGCATCACCATTTCTGGGATCCGTCACGACGGGAGTATCCCTGGATGGGTGAAGAGCTGTCCGCAATTCGGAGGCGATTTGGTCCCGAAGAGCTGCGTCCGCTGCTGGCGCAGAACAAGGTCGACCAGACGGTGCTCGTGCAGACGATCTCGAGTGTGGACGAGACACGAGAGTTTCTCGAGACCGCCGGCGAGACCGACTTCATCGCTGGCGTGGTCGGTTGGATAGACCTTACTGAGGGCTCCGTGACCGAAGCCATCGTGCGGCTCAAAGGCGAGAGCGGTGGGAATCGTCTTGTCGGCATCCGGCACCAGGTTCACGACGAACCCGACCCCCAGTGGCTCCTTCGCGAAGACGTGCAGAGGGGAATCGCCGCGGTCGGAAAGGCGGGCCTCGTCTACGACCTGCTGGTCCGGACGCGCGAGCTGCCCGCGGCCCTGGAGACGGTCAAGCGACACGACTGGATGCGCTTTGTGGTCGACCATGCCGCCAAGCCACGAATCGCCGGCGGCATGTGGGACCACGCCTGGGAAGCGGCGCTGGCGCCCCTAGCAGAGCAACCCAACGTGGCCTGCAAGCTGTCGGGCCTCGTCACCGAAGCCGACTGGAAATCATGGACGGCGCAGCAGCTCGAGCCGTATATGAGCAGGGTCCTGGATTGGTTTGGGCCCGACAGATGCATCTTCGGATCGGACTGGCCGGTCTGTCTGGTTGCTGCAGATTACGCTGGGGTCGTTGCGACTGCGCGCGCGATCGTCGGCGACGACGCCAACGTGTTTGGGGGGACGGCGACCAGGGTCTATGGGCTGGCGGGACGTGACACCGAGTGATGCTGTGGAGGCGGGCGACTGGATCGAGTCCCGGTTGCAATCGTTCGGCAGCGGCACGGCCGGCTCCGTAGTTCCGACTGGTTTTCCCGCCTACGCGCGAAGCGAGTCACGCGCAGGCCTGGCCGCTGTGCTGGCTCGGCACACCTCGACGCCGCACCGGTGCTGGTTCTGTCTTTGGGATGGCTACGGCTATCTGCATGGCGCCTCGGCGGTCATGTACTTCTGGGCATCGGATGACCCTCATCCTCAACCTCCGCCCCCTCCGCCCCCGCCGCCGCTGCTCAGGAAGAGCCGAGTTCGGCTACCGAACCGCGACTACCTCCTCTTCACGGGATCAGCAGCTGAGGCCGAAGGCTGGGACGACGGACCTAACCTGTGGTGGCCGGACGACAGGGCCTGGTGCGCCGCTGCCGAGATCGATCTCGACTACACGCTGATCGGTGGATCCAGTGAGCTGCGCGATGAGCTGGTCCGTGCAGGGGCCAGGCCGATCAAAGTCGACGACCCGCTCTAGGCGACCTTGTCGACGGCGGCGGACCAGCGCTCGTCGATCCTGCGGACCTTGTAGATCACGAACGCCGCTCCCCACGTGATCACAAACGCCGCGACGATGACGTAGCCGGCCACGCCGAGGAAGTTGAACCGCGCGACCTGGTCAAAGAAAGCACCATGGAGTCCAAGGACCTGGGTCAGGATCTGCATCAGCTCGACCACGCCGATAAACAGCGCCACGAACACGGACAGCGATGTGATCGTCAGGTTGTAGAACACCTTGCGGATTGGACTCGAGAAGGCCCACGAGTACGCCTTGGACATGAAAGCGCCATCCATCGTGTCCATCAACGACATGCCGGCGGCGAAGATCAACGGCAGGGAGATGATCGCGGCGAACGGCAAGCCCTGCGCCGCGGCGCCGGCGGAGACCGCAAGAAACGCAACCTCAGACGCGGTGTCGAAGCCAAGGCCGAACAGAAAACCAATGGGATACATCTGCCAGCTGTGCTCGATGACGCGGAACAAGCGGCCGAAGATCCTCGTCATCAGCCCACCGGCGGTCAGCTCGTGCTCGAGACCCTGGCGATCGTACTCACCGTTGCGCATCCTCCGATAGACCCGGATGAGGTCGACGAGGACGAGCAGGTTGAGGATGCCGATGAGGACCAGAAAGGCGCCGGAGACCGAGGTGCCGATCGCGCCGCCGATGCTGCGCAGCTCTCCACCATCGCCGACCACACCCTGGACGATCCACTTGACTGCGAGTCCCAAAGCGACCGCGACCACGAACACGACAGTGGAATGGCCGAGGGAGAAGAAGAATCCCACCCCGATCGGCTTCTGACCTCCCTGGAGCAGCCTGCGTGTCGTGTTGTCGATGGCTGAGATGTGGTCGGCGTCAAACGCATGTCTCAGGCCCAGCATGTAGGCGACGCCGCCCAGCCACACGAACCCTGGGTGGCTTGCCCCGTAGGCGAGCAATAAGCCCCAGCCCAGCAGATGGAGAAGGCCGACCGAGCCGAAGAACCCCGCCAGGCGCCTGCGCTCTCCGCGGTCAAAGGACTGGGTGAGCAGCATCCTCATGGAGGCCACTGACAGAGCCTAAGCCTTATCGCGACAAGGTCGCAACTGGGTATTCAAATTACCCCCGGAATTGTTGCGACCGGTTCTCGGTAAATCTCGTGGTCCATCCCGCGCCGTTGGCGTGGGGCTGCCCCGCAAGCGGGGGAGTAGGCTTTCACGGCCATGGACCTCGAACAACTTCCGCCCCAGCTCCGCCCCTTCCTCCGATCCCTTGACCACGCCATGAAGAGCCGCGAACCTGCGATCCGGGCCAGGGTGGATCATCTGCGCACGGCCAACCCGCTCTACACGAACCATCAACTTGCCCTCGCGCTCATCCGTTCCACCCGGCGCAGAGTGGCGGCCACAGGCGCGCTGAGCGGCGCAGCGTCGGTGGTGCCGGCGGTGGGCACCGCGCTCGCCATCGGCACCGTCACCAGCCAAACGCTGTACGCGCTCGAGCAGGAGATCGAGCTCGTGCTCGGGATCGCCATGATCTTCGGCCACGAGCTCAGCGGTACGGACGACCGCGTGCTCGAGGCGCTTGTGGTGGTCGGCGTCACCAGCGGCGCGTTGAAGCTGCGCGAGGACGTGATGGTCGCGGGCGGAGAGCGGCTCGCGATCGCGGCCTTCCGGCGCATGCCGAGTCTCTTGCTCGTGCATGGTGGCGGCCGGATCGTGACCCGGATTCTCTTTCGTTTCGCGACCAGCGGAGCCGCCAAGGTGGTGGCGCGGGTCATCCCCCTTGGCGTCGGGATCGGAGTTGGCGCCGGGTTCGACTGGCTGGCCGTGACCGGACTCGGTCGCGCGGCCATGCGCTACTACGGTCCAGGCGGTCCTGGAGCGCGACCCCTGCTACTTGCTCACGAAGATGCCTCGCACGTCGAAACTGGCCGCTGAGGCGATCTGATCGAAGCCGCATTTCTTTGGGGGTTTGTCGGTTCGCCAGCGCAGAAAGCCGGTGGCGTGACGGAAGCGCTCGCCCGCCTCCAGCTTGTCGTACGTCACCTCACAAACGAGCTCTGGACGAACCGCCACCCACTCCGTGTCCTTCCCGCGCGACCAGCGGCTGAGGCCGCCTGGCATGCGCCCAGGGTTGGCGCGCCACTCCTCTTCCGGGATCTCCGTCTGCAGCGGCTTCAGCTTGGCGATCAGCTCTTTGCGTTCGGCCGCGTTGAAAGAAGACGTGTGGCCTACGTAATGAATGGTGCCCTTCTTGTCGTACAGCCCGAGAAGCAGCGCGCCGAGGGTTGAACCGTCGCTCGTCTTGCGCCAGCCTATGACCACGCAGTCAGCGGTGCGTTGGTGCTTGATCTTCACCCAGAAGCGCTTGCCGGAGACATATGGGCCGTCCCACGACTTGGCGATCAGTCCGTCGAGACCCGCGCCCTCGAACTTCTCGAACCACTGCTCCGCCTTCTTGGGATCGCGCGTGTACGGCGTGAGAAAGATCGGCTTCTTGACGCCCTTCAGAAGCTTGTCCAGCCGCTTGCGGCGCTCGCCGAGAGGCAGCTTGCGCAGATCCTGGGCGCCCTCGGCCAGGAGGTCGAAGGCGACAAACCACGCCGGCGTGGCCTCACTTAGCATCCGCACCCGCGACTCCGCGGGGTGGACCCGCTGCTGGAGTGCGCCGAAATCGAGGCCGTTGGCGCCGACGACGATGAGCTCGCCGTCCAGGACCAGCTTTGGCTGCGAGAGGGCGCGAAAGGCCGGCAGCAGCTCCGGGAAGTAGCGGGTCATGGGGCGGCCGCCGCGGCTCAGGAGCGCCACCTCATCCCGGTCCCTGTAGACCAGCGTTCGGAACCCGTCCCACTTGGGCTCGTACTCCCAGCTGTCGCCCTTGGGAATGCCGGATTCGGAGATTGCGGACAGCATCGGCTCCATGTCGAGCGGCAGAGGCAGCTTCACGAAGGTTCTCCCCAGATGTCTATATCTTGTGGATGATTCATGCCTGTGGTACTATATCGTCGGCCGGTAAAGGCTCATTAATTCAACTCCACGCCCCCACCCCAGCCTTGGGAAGCTCGCGCAAGCGGGCTTCCCCCTTTTAGGGCAGTCCTCCCCATTTATGGGGAGGTGCCCGGGGAAGCCCTCCCTATTTCTGCAGGCCCTGGAACTCGGCCAGGAGGTCGTCCACCGTGACGTTGCCGTAGTCCTGGTTCAAGGCGTCCTTGGCCGTTGCCCACAATCCACGGGCCGCGACCGGGCCGCGCTGAGCCAGGTCGTTCAACCGGAGGCGGCCGTACACGCCGATGTCCGGCACCTGACGCAGCTGGTCGGCCATCCACTTCGCCCACTGCTTGGCGTTGGATTCGGTCGGCGCCGCTTTGGCGATGGCCGCCGCCACCTTTGACTGCGCCGCCACAGTCGCCTTGTCGGCGGTCTCCTTCGCCTTCTCGGCTGCCTTCTCCGCCTCGGCTTCAGCCTTGGCGGCGACGTCCTCTGCGGCCGACTTTGCCGCCGCCGCGTCGTGCGCCGCCTGGGACTTCATCGCCGTCAATCCCTGACCGGCGATCTCACTGATCCGGCCCACGGCCGACTCGGTCGTGGCGTCGCCGTTGCCTTCTCCGGTGCGCAGCCGCTCGCCGAACCCACGGCCCAGCGCGCCGCCGACCAGGTTGGGGACATCGAGCCCGGTCAGCCCCTTGATCGCCGTCGTGGATTCGATCATGGCCCGCGTTGCGTTGCGCACGATGTCCGAGGCGCCGTCGGCGCTCATGACGGTCAGGGAGTCGATGTGGCTCATCGGCTCGGCCGCCGCGCGAACTATGTCCGGAAGCGCGGCCAGCACGGTCTGGATGATGGCCGCCTCGTTGAACTGCTTGTAGGCGTCCGCTCGCATGGCCAGGGCCTTGGCCTCCGCCTCGCCCTTGGTGAGGACGATCTGCGCCTCCGCCCCACCTTCCAGCCGCGTCGTCTCGGCGTCTGCCTCGGCGGAGGCGATCCGCGCCCGCTTGGCGCCTTCAGCCCGCGCGATGACGGCCTGCGCGTCAGCGGCCGCCGGCTTGACTGTCGTGGAGAGAAGCTCCTTTTCCTTGCGCTCCGCTTCGAGCTGGGCGAGCTCGGTCTGCTTGCGAACGACCTCCTGGGTCGCCTCGGCCTGGGCCAGAGGTCCCGCCTGGTCGGCCCGCGCCTGCGCTGCCTGGACCTGTGTCCGCGTTTCCGCTTCCCGGAGCGAAACGTCCCGGGCTGCGTTGATCTTGATCTGCTGCGCTTCTGCCTCCCGGACCGCCGCCTCCTGGTCGGTGGACGCCTTGGCCATACGAGCGTCTCTCGACACAGTGGCTACGCTCTGCTGGCCGAGCAGTTCGATGTAGTTCGACTCGTCGGAGAAGCTCTGGATCGTGAAGGCATCGATCTGCAGGCCGCTCGTGGCGAGGTCGCCCTTGGCCGCGTCCTGCACTTGCTGGAGCAGCTTCTGCCGGTCACGGATCAGCTCTTCGATGGTCAGCGTGCCAACGATTGAGCGAAGCGAGCCCTCGAGCACGTTCTTGACGATCGAATCGACCTGCTCTGGCTTGGCGTCGAGGAACCGCTCGGCGGCGTTGCGCAGGGACTCGACGTCGCGGCCGATCTTGAACGTCGCGACGCCCTGGACCTGGACCTTGATGCCCTGGCTCGTCACGGCATCGGTCAGCTGGACTCCGATCTGGCGCGCGGTCAGCTTGAGCTTGCCGACGCGGTCCAGCAGGGGCCGGACGAACGTGCCGCCGCCCACCACGACCTTCACGCCCTTGTCACCGGGCGACGCGACCACCTGGCCGCGCTCGTCCCGGACCTTGGCTCCTCGCGACCCGGCGACGATCAGCGCCTCGTTGGCGCCGGCAACGTGGTAGCGGCTGGCCACGAATGCGATCAGGAGGAGGAGGATCACCACCCCCGTCACGACGAGAAATGGCGTTGACGTCAAGAATTCAGGCATCGGACCGTGCTCCTTCAGTGCTTACCGTTGATGTAATAGCCGCTACCACGAGGTTGTTGCCAGCGACCGCCACCACCTTGACCACGCGACCGGCTGGGATCTCCGTGTCCGCGGTGGCCGTCATGTTGTGAGACGCGCCGGCGAAGCTGATGAGGACCGTGCCGAAGTGATTGGCAGGTATGCCGACGGAGACGCGGCCCGTCGAGCCGACCATGTCCTCCAGGCTGAACGTGTCGGTCGACTCCGCCCGGCGCAGCGCCGTGAAGGCTCCCAGCACCACGCCGGCACCGATCACGCCCGCGACGACCCCGATCAGCGTGGCGAGGCCGACGCCGACCCCGAAGCCATGGATGCCCAGGAGCCCGCCCACCCCAAACATGGCCACAAAGCCCAGTAGGACGGGGGTTGGCGAAACGCCGCCAAGGTCGAGACCAAAGTGGATCGCGTTCAGGAAGCCACCGAACAGGTCGTCGAAGATCAACGTCAGCAGTAAGAGGCCGCCTCCTATTAGGAGACAACCGCCGAAGACGAGGTCAGCCGTGGTCAAGCCCCTTCCACCAGCGACTGCATCTTAGGACGAGGGCGTGGAAAGGTTCTAGATGACGGTGAGAACGGCCTCGATCAGGCTCCTGGTGCGGGGATCCACGCCATAGACCGGGCGCATCTGGTTCATGACGTACCCGAAGGCCAAACCGAGCTCCGGGTGCGCGAACCCGACCGAGCCGCCGCTTCCATGGTGCCCGAAGGAGCCGTCGCCGGCCATGGGACGGAAGTGAAAAGGAAGCTGGAATCCGGTCGCGTAATGCGTCTCGAACCCCATCGTGAGGTCTTGGCCCTTCGCCTGGGTTCTGGTCGCACTCTCCAGCGTCCGCGGCTCCAGAAGCCGCACCCCGTCGACCTCGCCGATGCAGGCGGCATAGATTCGAGCCAGCGCGCGACCGTTTCCGATGCCGTTGCCGGCGGGGACCTCCGCCGACCGAAATGCGTATTCGTTGAACGCAACCGGAGGGATCGCCGGGTTGTTGAACGACTTATAGGTGAGCGAGCTCGGATCGGCGGCCCGGATGGAAAAGGGATCGGGCGGATCGGTGGGCCTAGGCGGAATCACGGGCGCAACCCGTCCATTCAGGGGTTCAGGCAGGCCGATCCAGAACTCGGCGTCAAGCGGCTTGGTGATGCGCTCAGCCACGAGTGCGCCGACGCTCATGCCCGAGATTCGGCGGATCACCTCGCCCGCGAGCCAACCAAACGTGAAGGTGTGATAGCCATGGGCGGTCCCCGGCTCCCAAAAAGGTCTCTGCGCGGCGAGGGCCTCAACGACTGGTGTCCACGCGAGCACGTCGTCGAGGCCCAAGGGGCGATCGATCGCCGCCAGCCCGGACTGGTGGCTGAAAAGCCAGCGGACGGGAATTCGGCCCTTGCCCAGGGCGCCAAACTCGCGCCAGTACTCCGTAACTGGCGCGTCGAAGTCCAGCCGGCCCTCCTGGTTGAGCATGTGTGCCGCGATAGCCACGATGCCCTTGGTGCTGGACCAGACCATCTGCAGAGTTTCCGGCGTGTACGGAACGGAACCCCCGGGCGCGGTCACACCGCCGGCCAGGTCGACCACACGGCGGCCGTGCAGGTACACGCAGCAAGCCGCGCCGACTTCGCCGAAGCGCTCGAAGTTGCCGGCGAACGCCTCCTGCACAGACTCGAAGCCAGCCGCGACCGACCCGCGGATCTGGGTGTCGATCACGCGATCACGCTACTACTCGCCGACCGCCTTCCGGCGCTTGGGCGGCCGCACGCGTCTGGTGACCGGCGGCACTTTGGAGATGCGCGCCGCGCGCCGGTAGACGTTGACCTCGATCGGCAGCACGCCCATGTTGACGAGCGTCGCCCAAAGCCCGCCCGCGAGGAGGCCGATGAAGGCGCCGAGCAAGCCGACGAGAAGGCCGACCGCGGGGATGACGAGAAACCAGCGGTCGGACACGGTCTCCAGCGAACCGACCTGGTTGCCCAGAGGCAAGAGCTGCTGGGCGATGCCGAGGCTGAAGCCGAGCTGGTTTTGCCAGTCGACGACCGCCCCCGCAAGCCAGCTGATCAATGCCCCGAGGATGCTGCCCGCGAAGAGCCCGAACACGAACCCGGTGATGGCCCCTGCGAACATCGCGCTCCGAATCGACAGCCTGACCAGGTAGTCGTTCACCATGCGAGGCGCCTCGGTCTCACTCTAGATAGAAGGAAGATCAACAGGGCGAGCGCGATCGCCGGAACCGCAAAGCCGTAGGCGATGTAAGGCAGCAGCCGCGCGTGTCGCTCGCCGGGCACGATTGCGACCGCGACGCCCTTCGACCGGACGGCTGCCGGCGCCGAAGAGGGCCCTGTGCGGGCGAAGTCGCGGCTCGCCGCTGCACCTGCCTTGCGGAGCGAGCCGTCTGGCCGGTAAAGGCCGAACGTCTCGACCGTCAGCCCGGGCCGCTGCGTCCAGTAGTCGTCGAGCGTCCACCAGACCGCCGCTCCGACAAAGCCGTCTTGCTCGGTGTCGAAATCCGCCGAGAGCTGCGGGTAGTAGGTGTTGAACACGCGCAGCTGCTCATTTTCTTCCCTGGGATTGTCGGCCCAGTGGCCGAACTCGAGCACCACGATCGGTTTCTTCGGATATTTCTTGTGGGCCTGCTGCAGGGCGGTCTGAACGACCAGACCCGACAGCCGGCCGCCGTATTGGACGCCGTAGTAGACCGTGTAGCCGGCGACGTCGAGGTTAGAGCTTGTCGGGTCCGAGGGGTCGGTGCCATACATGGCCTGACCCGTGAGTCGGGTTCCATCGATCCGCCGGTCGAGCGAGTGGAGCGCGTTCAGTGCGCTCGCGCGATCCCCCGATCCACCCGACTCGTTGGCGAAACCATGAAAGAGGACGCTCGCGCGGTTGAAGTCGCGCAGGTCCATCTCGGCGAGCATCTGCTGCGGGATGCCGCGGTCCATCGCGATCGAGAAGGTCTGCGGCGAGAAGTGGTAGAGGGGGATCTCCTCCCAGAGCGCAATCCCACGCCGTTCGGCCAGGACCGGCAGGATCTGGTTCGGCGGATGGTGATCGACTCGAATGAAATCCGCGTGAAGGTTGACGACGCGCGTCAGGATCGCGTCGATCTCCGCGGGCGAGCTCAATGGCCCGCCCCCCGGCGCACCCTGGTGGACGGGCAGCTGTCGCTCCTCATGGAGAGCGACGCCGTTGAAGGCGATGGGCTCACCATTCAGCAGAATGCGAGGCGCGGTCGAATCGACCCTCACCTGCCGCAGCCCGAAGCTCGTGTACAGGTCGTCGACCGGTTCGTCGTTGGCCAGGACCGTCACCTGCAGGACGTAGAGAGCGGGCAGGCTTGGGCTCCACAGGTCGGCTGACCGGATGGAGAAAGGTGCCGCAAGACGGAACACCGAATCGCCGCTGACGCCGCCGACGTTGATCTGGTGCTCGAGCAGCGGCTCGGCGTCTGGGGGTATGAGGCTGTTGGCTTCGGGATTCAAGAGGTTGCTCGAGTTGACCTGGGCCGGCCAGAGGCGCACCTGAACGGCGGTGTCCACGCTGTCGTTGCCGCGATGCTGGAGCACGATCGATACGTCGGCGCCATCGAGGTGCGGGATGACGTCGGTGCGCACGGTGCTCATCGCGGGAACCGCCTCGAGCCACACGTCGCCGACGATGCCGCCGTAGTTCCACCAGTCAGCGAGCCCCCACGGGACGATGTCGTCGCGGGTTCCCCATTCGGGGTTGTCGACGCGAACGACGAGGTTGTTGTAGGCGCCAGGGATAAGCGCTTGCGTGGCGTCGAGCGCGAACGGCGTGTCCCCGCCCTCGTGATAACCAAGGTACTGGCCGTTCAGCCACACGTCCGCGATGTAACGCACCGCGCCGAACTTCAAAATCGCGTACTTGCCGCTCCAGACAGGTGGAACGAGGAAATCGAGACGGTAGTAGCCACCTGTCGCCGTGTGGTTCGGGGGCTGATTGAAACTGCCGGGCACGGCGATGGTCGACCAGCCGGAATCGTCGTACAGGGGGGCCGCGCGCTGGCCCAGCTCTGCGGTGATGGCTTTGAGCGAGGCCTTGCGGTCGGTCAGGCTCAGGCTGGTGGTGACCGCCCCAGGGTCGAACTGCCACGGGCCGTCGAGCTCGGCGCGAAGACGGGGCTGCCGGTCGAAGGTCGGCACGGGCTGACCCGACTCAAACGCCACAGGGCCGCCGGGCACGTCTTGAAAAGATAGTATCGGCGGGAGGTCGGCGCGACCCCCTGACAGGATGAGACTGCACCCCGCCGCAAGCGGCAGGGCCAGGCACGCGATCAAGGCGGCAGCACATTTGTTCGGCACCCAGGCACCTCATTGGGAAGCGTTCTGCGCAGCCAATGTACCGAGGCCGTGAGTAGGGCCACTTGCTCGCCCGTTCACGCCCTGTGGACAAGTCGAAGCGCTGGTCACGTGAGGTGACTGAGAAAAGCGACGCGCTCGACCTGGAATCGAACGTCTTCACCAGAGAGAACCCGCGCAGCATCGCCGAGTCGGTGAAGCGCTCGGCGGAGCACAGCAAACGGCGCAAGAGCGACCCGTATCGCTCCGCGATGTCGATGCTGACCTTCTACATCAATCGCGCGGGCAAGAACTTGCCGAAGCAGCGGCGCGAAAAGTTGGAAGCTGCTAAGGACGAGCTGCGGGCTATGTTCGGGAAGGCGGCCCGCCGCAAATAGCGCGGGAGCGATACGATCCCCGACGGAGGTGAAGTGAGATGTTTGGGACGATCGCGAGGTATCGGGTCAAGCCTGGGCACGAGAAGCAGCTGATGGAAGAGATGGGGTCCTTTGAAAGCGATCCGCCTGAGGGGTGGATGTACCACACCGCTTTCCGCAGCACGAAGGATCCCAACGAGATCTGGCTCAGCGTTGTGTTCGAGAGCGAAGAGGCGTATCGGAAGAACGCCGACAGTCCCGACATGGATCGGGAGTACAAGCGGATGCTCGAACACCTGCAGGGCGAGCCGGAATGGCACGACGGCCAGGTCATCCATGAAGCTATGAGGCAGCCGGCGAAGAGCTGACGAGCGCGGAGGCCGGCCAGGGAGTCAGAGCGTGACGCTCGAGGCGGCGGTGGGTGGAGTCTTGTGGATACCCAGCTCGGTCGTCACCCAGAGCTCGCCTCGCAGCGCCGGCCGCGTGCCTTCGCAGTGCTGCTCGAACAACACATCCATCACGGCGACAGTGCCTGCCGAAGCCCAGGTCAGGGTCGTGATCTCGAACCGTCCACCAAGCGTGTTGCACCCGCGGCCGTCGCCGTTGATGTCAATGCCTGGCGCCCTTAGGGTCACGAATGGCGCTCTTTCGGCATTGGTGAACTGGCCGGCGCCAAGCTGGCCCATTGTTTGGAGCGCGAAATTCCAGATACCACCAATCCCCCTGTCCTGACACGCTCGTGCGAATATCGCGGTTGTTGCCACCGACGGAGAAATCCGACTCCTTGAGCGTCCAGACCTGTTGCTTTCCCCCGCCGATGTAGTCCCCGGTGTCACTCTGGAAGTGCATCCAGGCGTCTGTTGCGGCCTGAGGAGCCTGCGGGACGCTGGTCGTCGGTTCAGGTTGGGGCGATTCGGCCGGGCTCGCACCGGGCGCTGCCCGCGGGGGAAGCGTGACCACGGCAACCGTGGTGAGCCTCGCGTAAGTGGCGGATCCAAGAACCGCGCCGGTTGTTCCGCCAGCAAGACCGAGCCGCTGCTGATCGCGGCCCATCTTGGCCTCCCTTGTAACGGGTTGGCCAGTGTCCAGGTCTCTTAACTCGGCATGTTCCGGGCGTTTTCCACAGCCGTTCCAACCCCGCGCCCAACGTGTTCCCAAACGGTCGAAACGAGATCGAAATCGCCCGTTTTCGGCGACGACACATGTGCTGGTCGGGCGGGCGAGATTTGAACTCGCGGTCTCCTGGTCCCAAACCAGGCGCTTTTCCGAGCTAAGCTACCGCCCGGTTTCGAGTGCGGTCAGATCGTGCGCGTCGGGTGATGGGCTACCGACGCGGGCTAAATTCTAGTCAGAAGCTTTCGCCGTTTCCCTCCGCCGGCGATAGACAACATCGATCCCGCGCCCCCAATGCTCAAGATCGACCCGGCGCTGCCGATGCTGAGAATCGAGCCCGCGCTCCCA
>VBFH01000012.1:0-3262 GCA_005883575.1 Chloroflexota bacterium
ATGTTGTCACACGACATGATCGTCACTCCGCCGAGCCTGCGCTGCCTACGGAGTTGAGCGGCCTGGAACACTAGGCCGAACACCGACTGGCTCGGAGTCTCCGTCCGAAGGTGCGCTTGTATGGCGGGTGTGTTGGCGAGGAACTCCCCGCTGGAGTCGCTCACGTTGTATCCACCCTCGTTCTTGATGTGTTTGTCGCGACGCGGGCGGCCATTGTTGGTCAGCAACGAGTCGCACACCATCCTGACGTCGTTGAGTGAATTTCCGCCCTTGCCCTCGGTAACCGGCTCTGGGAAGCCGATGGACGAAGCAACGGTCAAGGACCAGCGTCATGATGTTGAAGAACGGCGTCTCGAATGACTCCATGTCAGACTCAAGCTGACATCCCAGCGCCAGTCTCAAGCAGTTCGGGGCGTAGAGGAAGCTGGTGACGGCTGCCAGCAGGAAAGCTGACAAGAGCCGCGATCCATGCGTGACATTTCTTTACCCAACGTGTTGCTGCAAACTTCGCATCGTGCTATTCGATTTATTGCCGCGAGAGGCCACACAGCTGCGGTCAGCACCACCATCTTGAAGCGGCCCAGAGCGCTTCCAACACCCGATCCAAGATCCAATCCGAACTGATGCTGCGCGATGCCAGCGATCAGAATGCAGCCGGCGTGCGGTCCGCGTTCATCGGAGCCGACTGCTGCAGCAGGGTCGCGACGTCCCGGATCTGAACGCACGGGTGCGACGTAATTTCAAACAGACCAACCCATCGGAATCCTGCCCAGCACATCCGTGACCGCGAGTCCCGCCGCCGGTAAGTCTCGCTAGTCGACACGTTATTAGAGATAGAGGCCCACTCGCCCGGTCTAGCCGCCCCTCGAACGCGACGGCATCGCAAGCTAGCCTGCTTGGAGCCCTCACATGGGCAACGTTGGATGCGTGGATCCCCAATCGAAACGCAATATGCACGATGGATGAAAAACGATCGACAGCCAGACGGTCCGGAGCGGATCGGCGCAAGGTCGACCGCAGGTCCGGCACCTACCGGCCCCGTGGGCGCGTGGCGCCTCCCGGTATGACCCATTCAAGCGAGCGCAGAAAAACCCGCCGCCGGTTGATCGCCACGTGGTAGAGCTGGGTGGTGCCCGGGTTACCGGCGCAGCGTGATAAACCGCCGCGTAGCCACATAGTCGCTGTGGCGCGAGGGCACTGGTCCGATTCGGTCCAGAAAGGGAGCACTAAGCAGGCGTAAGAAATGTAGACGCCGAGGCACCCGCGACCGAAGAACATCAACCGGAACCTCTCGATGCTGAATGACTGGAGTCGAAAGGACGCCACGCATTCGGCGCGCAGGGCTCACAGCTTCACTTCGCTGACCATAATGAGTTCGCGATGCTCACCGAAGAAGACCTGGACCATTACATGATCTGGAACGGCTACACGGCGCAATCACGCGAAGCGACGCGGCCAGAGTTGGTCCGTGGCGTTCGCTGGCTCGCCAAGATGGGGCTCACCCGCTCACCTCTTCAGGCGCCTCTGAGCCCATCCCCAGACGCGAGGCTTCGACGAATCGTAGACCCCGCCAGATTCAAAGCCAGCGAGGTCGACGAAGGCACGGGCGGTCGGTTGCCGGAACGGTCGCCGACGCTCGCATGTGACCCTGGGCTACGGCGTAAGAAGGGCGCAAAGCCGCGCTTTGGCCGCGTCCGTGAATGAGGTGTTCCCGTGATGGGTGCCGTCAGCCATGTTGATGCCGCTGTCGTGGAACTCAGTGCCCAGTGCTGGGACACGAAGGAAGCTGCCGTGCTCGACTATGGAGTCGCTTGAGAGGTCTCCCGGAACTAGGAACGTCTCGTGCCAGCTGATGTCCGTGGCAAACGCGATCGTGGGGCCTGATCCTGTCGGCGAGAGGCTCCACGTGCCGGCGATGTGCTCCTGGGCATTACGTTCGACGAGCAAGAGGTTCTTGTACCACCGGGTGGCGTGGGTCGTCACCGTCCCGCTCTCGTAGATCGTCCCGCACGGCAGATCGAAATCAGTGTTGGCCTGGTTTGCGTAAGTCGTCGTGGGGGTGCTGGTGTCGCATTTCACCCACGGGCCGTCTTGATAGCAAACGCGGAACGGCTTGAGGGGCGGGGTCAACGTAGTGGGATCGACGAGCGTATGAGCCGATGTGACGCTTGCTCCCACAAGGGACGCGATTGCAATGATCACTGCAATTAGAAAGAGGGGTCGGGGTTTCATTGATGACCCTCCTCGGACTGTCGCCCTGGACCAGTTGTGACGCCGGAATCGTATCGGATTTGGTCGGGGGCCCGGGATTTGAACCCGGGGCCTCACGGTCCCGAACTCTGAGACATTCCGTCCAGCGATGCCGGAATCGATCTGTTTCACTTCGAAAGTTCTAACGCAACGCCTTCATCGTCCAGATCTGAAGCGTTTTTCCGACGGTTTGCTACATGAACTACTACATTGGGCCGAGGGTTTCAGAGCCGCGGCCGAACCGTACTAGCCGACGATCGCAGCAGCGCGCTTCAGCGAGTAGCCATCGATAGCATTCGTGAGTGATGCCAGGCCCCCGTTTACGGCCATCGGGCGTATCCGCAAGCATCTTGCGGCGTCACCACCCAGCCGGCCTCGCGAGCAATCGCCTGAGCGCGGGCATTGACATTAAGCTCGGGATCATAGGACTGCAAACATATATGACCACTATGAGTCAGCGTAAAGGGGTGCCAACAATTCGGTTTGACGCCACGCTTTACACGATCGACGAGCGGACTATTCTGCGGTTGCCTCAGAAAGCGAGCGAGAAACTGCCGTCGCGCGGGCAGGTGGCAGTACAAGGAACGATCAATGGCTATAGGTTCCAGCGGTGTTGGAAACGGACGGCTATTTTGGCCACTGGATGAGGATTGATGAAAAGCAACAACGAGCCGCTGCTGTAAGCGCCGGTGACACTGCGACGCTCGCAATTGAGCCACTCAAAGATTGGCCGGAGCCGAACGCGCCACGTGATCTTGAGTCAGCCCTGGCAGCCGCCCCTAAGAATATCCACGACCTATGGAAAGCCATTACGCCGATGGCGCGCTGGGAATGGGTTCGCTGGGTCAATGCAACCAACAACCCTGACACGCGCGAACGACGAGTCGAAGTAAGTATCTCCAAAATGAAAAGCGGGAAGCGACGGCCCTGCTGTTTCAACCTTGCCGCATGCACCGACCCGTATCTATCAGAGGATGGCAGGCTTCTCGAGCCAGCGTGATTCTTGTCCGAC
>VBFH01000012.1:3307-14133 GCA_005883575.1 Chloroflexota bacterium
GGAAGCGGACGGCTATTTTGCCCAGTGGATGAGGATTGATGAAAAGCAACAACGAGCCGCTGCTGTAAGCGCCGCTGACACTGCGACGCTCGCAATTGAGCCACTCAAAGATTGGCCGGAGCCGAACGCGCCACGTGAAGATAGGTAACCCGACTCTGACAAGGTGCGGGCCGACGCGTTGAGGGCCGCCGCGGACACGATCGGCGAGGGGGTCGGGGGCGATCTCCTCGGCCTCATCTTCACGGCCTGCCATCCGGTCCTCTCGAAGGACGCACAGATCTTGCAGTTCGGGAGCCTACCACCCCAATTTTGTCGGCCCCCCATCTCGTCATGTGTTGATCGGGGGGAGGGGACAATAAGTGAACTGACCGCCCGATTTCAATGGAGGTGTCCGATGAGCGCCGACGAACCCCAGGGCTACGACTACGGTGCCGTAACCAAGTCACCGGTGTCCTGGGACGATTTCCAAGATCTGAAGCGCGTCCTCGGATTCAGCGACCGGGATCAGCAGTTGCTGCTGAGAGCAGGTGAAATGATCGGGCCTCGACTCGAGGAGCTGTTGGGCCATTGGCTTGACCAGCTGGGTCCCTGGGTGCATGCCACTTTCTCCGGTCCAGACGTCGAGCGTTACAGCAGCACTGCGGGAGCTCGCTTCGGTCGCGGGATGCTGGACGGCTTCACGCGCACCTACGATCAAAAGTGGCTGGACTACCAGCACGAAATCGGTCTCCGGCACAGCCGTACCAAGAAGAACCGAACGGACGAGGTGGATTCGGTGCCGGTCGTCCCATTTAGACATCTGGTGGCGTCGATCCACGTGCTGTCGGAGATTCCAGACAAGCTCCTCGACGGCGTCTCCAGCGCGGATGCTGCTGGAATCCGGGCCGCTTGGTCGAAGTCTCTATTGCTGCAGGTTGCGCTTTGGAGTCGTAGCTACGTTACGGCCGACGACTGGTAGGGTCGAAATGGTCGGGGGCCCGGGATTTGAACCCGGGGCCTCACGGTCCCGAATTGAACGCAGATCCGTCCTGACCTATCGGTTCGCGCTCTTTGGTTGCCGGATCATTGAGTCATTGCGGCGCCAAGAACACACGGGCGATCAGCGTCGATCCAGTCGCGGATACAGCAGTCCAAACCGCTCTCTGATACGACTCGTCGCCGCCGCGTCTATCTCATTACCGTAACGTCGAGTCCAGTCAATGTCTGGATCAGCCATCTCGACCAGCTCTTCGAAGTAGTGCTCAAAGCCACCGGGCGAGATGATCTCGAGTATTCGACATGACGAATCGCCTGCGTTCCAGAACGCGTGCCATTGATTGCGCGGCTTGAAGACGAAATCACCCGGCTTCGCGTACACCACCTGATCGCCGAGCAGGGCGCCAAGCCTGCCCTCCAGCACATAGCTGTATTCGTCTTCCTTCGAGTGTCGATGAACTGGAGATGCCAGGTGACGAGGAGGAATCGGATGCTCTACCAACGAGAACCCGCCACCCGATTCTTCGGTCCACACCATGAACCTCACGCCGCAGGAGCCCAAATCGACAAACTTGCCATCGCCGGGCCCGACGATGCGCGGGCCTTGGGACGCATCAAATCGCTTCATCCGCCTCTCTCCCTCCGAGTCGCCAAGAGCATTGTCAACCGACGACCGAGTCAAACAATTGTGGCGCTGGTTTCGGGTGTGCGTTGGCAAACTCGGTAGGAACGCGTTCTACAACCCGATTGAGCACGACGCAGTGGTCGTGTCGGGTTTGAAAATGACGTCACGCGGCCATCGTCAATTGGCGATAGTCGCTGAGCAAGCAGCCGAGGCGGGTGCGGCGCTCGATCTGGCCACCAGCAATCTGGATGCGATCGCTGCGGGATGCCGGCGGTCTTAGGTTGCGGCTCCGATGAGGCCGCTCGTCGTTGTAGTGCAGGAAATATTCGTTGATGACCGTCTCCAGGTGGCGCTGGTTGACGACAAGCATCCAGTCGAGGCATTCGCGGCGGCAGCTCCCGATCCAGCGCTCGGCATGCGCATTGGCCCTCGGCGCCATCAGTGGAGTCAGGATTACTCGAGCACCCTTGCGATTGGAAGACCCGCTCGGCCTGGGTGCAAACTTCTTGTCCCGATCGTGGATCAACACGCTGAGATTGATCCCCTCATCCTCGAGTCTCCAACTGAGATTGCGAGCCTGTTGGGTAAGCCAGGCGGCATTCGGTTCCGAGGTGCAGCTCGCCAGCAGGACTCGACGCGACGCCAGATGCACATATAAAGAGGACGTAGAGCCGCCTGAAGAAGATCGTGTCTACGCTGAAGAAATCGGCGGCAACCAGGGTCTCGGCGTGCGCGCTCAGGAATTGCTTCCAGGTCAGCTGAGACCGTCGGCCGGCAGGCGGAACCCGGGCGGCGATCAGCACCGAGCGGATCGTGGTCGCAGCGACTCGGTGGCCAAGCTTCAAGAGCTCGCCGCGTATCCGGAAGTACCCCAACGCGGGTTCTCGCGCGCCATCCGCAGAATCAGCTGACGGGACTCGGCTGAGATCGGCGGCCGGCGACGGCGCGGTCGGCCCCGGGATACCGCCCACTTCCTTCGCACTAGTGCGCGGTGCCAGCCGAGCACCGTTTCCGGTTTCACCAACAGTGCCGCCAAGCCCGATCTCGGAATGCGATCGCGCAACGCCGCCAGAACCATCCGATCGCCGGCACTCCGGTGCACCCGCTTGATCTGCCTCTCCAGAACCTGGACCTGGCGTCTTAAGGCCAACACTTCGGCCTGCAGCTTGGCTTGGTCCCCACGGTTGGTCGCCAGAACATCCACCAAAACGCGCAGTAGCGAGTAGATGAGAGAGCCCGACCACCCGGCGGGCAATCTATCTGGCCGAGGTCATTGCTCGCTCAAGGGCTCGTCGACGAATTTGACGTATTTATTGAACCCCACACCATTAGAAGGGGTGTGCTACATGCGTGCTAACCAATACATCGGCGTTGTCAGATACCGACCGCGGCGAGAAGTAAGGCCTGAATTCAAAATTTGGTTGGGGGCCCGGAATTTGAACCCGGGGCCTCACGGTCCCGAACTCTGAGAACGCTCGTCCAGAAATGCCGGAAACGATCGGTTTCTATTCGAAATTGCCAACCAGAGTCACAGTGATGTTGTGATTTGGGGTGATTTGTTCGCTCGATTGCTACATGAATTGCTACACGGCATCGGAGCCGCCGGTTGACTATCGATACCTTGGAACGTTCTGATCATTAGCATTCCGCGATGCGGATTAATAGATGACGCGCGCGAAGCTATTCAGTCCTTGATCCGAGCCCTTAATCGCGTAGAAGCGTCCCATCCCCTCTACTTCGCTCAGAGGGCGGGCGCCGAAGCTGGTCTCTGTCTTAAGCGAGCGCGGGCCCGTCTGGCATCTGGTCCGGCCGAAGCCAGGTGCGAAGGTGGCTCTCCGCGAGCCTTGCAGCCCCAGCGAAGGGGCCCTCGCCGTATGCCAGGCTCATCCTGACTAGCTCTCGGACCTTGTGTTCGACGGCGGCAATTGTCTGCGCGACGGTCGTCGCCGCCGAGCCCTCGTAGCCGATCGTGGCGCCGGAGTTGCACACAAAGTCGGCAAGCGCCGGAATGCCCCGGTTCCTCAGAATGGCGAGGCCCGCTGCTGTATACGGCACGTTGGCCGCCGGGGCAACGACTCGCACACTAAGCCCTGCCGCGCGAGGCTCATCAATGACTCCGATGCGCGCGCCAGGAACCAATACATCGGCCTTGACGGTGTACAGGTCGGCGGCCGGCTTGAGGCTTGCCCTCACGTGCTCGACCAAGCGGTCTCCGCGCCGGGAGCGAAGATCCAGCAACTGCTCGACATCGAATCCCTGCGCGCGATTGACGGAACCATAGATGGTTGAGAACCCGACGATTCGCGCGCCGCGTCTGCTCATTTCCAAGGCTGTCGCACCACCGACCTTGCCGAAACCCTCAAGCGCGACGCTGCGCCCGTCGAGCCCTCCAAGCGCAGCCTCCGCGGCCACCGCTACGCCGAGACCGGTGATGAACACATCCAGTGGCATCCCGTGGTGTGAGCCGTGCATGAAGCCTGCTCGATCTCCTCCCGGCAATGAGACGAGATCTTCCGCGGTGGTGCCGAGGTCGGTCCCGGTCAGGAAAGTCCCTGCCTCGACCAACGGACGGATCTCGTCACAGTAGCGCTTGACGGCATCATTCCTCTCAGCTGCAGTAGCGCGGATGGCAGCTTTCGCGCCACCGAAATTGACACCCAGCACCGCCAGCTTGTAAGTCATTGCTCGCGCGAGCAGCCGTGTTTCGCGCTCGCTCACATCGGGTGCCAGGCGAGTTCCACCAACGCTGGTCGGGCAGTCGATGTCAAAGCACACGTACGCATCTACTGTCTTGAGACGGAGAGTCCTCATGAATGTGAGCACAGCTTGGCGCGTCGCGAGGCGTGCAACTGGCGACGGTCTGCGGACCGAAGAAGGGTTGGTGGCTCGAGCGCCAACCCTTCGTCTTGCATTTCTCCTACCGAGCCCACGAGGGGTCCTGGGGCGAAAATGGATCCCGGTAGGGCTGGCCGATCGGATCGCGGGGTGAGTACGGGTCGCTGTCGATGTCCTGGGGTGCTGCGACCGTGACGACGCTCCCGCCGAAGCCATTGGTATGCGCCTGAGTCCCCCTGTTCAGCACATACAAGACGGCGAGCGCCAGCGCAAGGACAGAAAAGATAACGACGCCCAGCACGATCGGACGAGATGGAACAAGTCGGACGTTGTGTCGGATCTCCAATTCGATTTGCCCTCCCATCAGGCAGGTGACCGGCCGGTTGGCCGGACTGATGGCATGACGCTAGGGCTGCGCCGAAACGATCGCTAGCGGGCAAAGGACCCGTTCAGGTACCTATGCCGGTACCCATCTTTAGTTTCGTCAATAGTGAGCTCTTCCCGATTGGGCTCCGTAATGTCAACAATTTCAACGGACCAGGCCCTGGGTGGTCGCCCAAACGGCGACCTCGGACCTCGTGTGTACTCTGAGCTTCTCCCGAATGTGCTCGAGGTGCCCGTCGACGGTGCGCTCAGAGATGAATAACTTCTCGGCGATCTCGCGGTTGCGCAATCCGAATCCGACCAGCGCTGCGATCTGCCGCTCCCTTGGCGTCAACGGTCCCCCCCGGGTGAGGCTGTCGTCCATTTCGGCCAGGGCATAAGCAATGGCCTGCGGGTGGGTCATGCGTTGGCCTTCGTCCCAGGCGGCTCGCACGTGCGTCGCGCCTAGTAGTCGAACCGCAGTCGGATACCAGTCTTGTTGTTCGAGACCGGCGGCGCTTTGCCCGGTAATGGTGGGCAATGTCAGAGCGGCACCTTCGAGACGCGAAGCCCGCTCGTACTGCCCCTTTGAGGCCGCCAGCTTGGCCATTGCGTGTACCGCAAGCGGACCACCCGGCGGGAAATCAGTGAGTATCAAGAAGCGCTTGGACGTCAGAGCAGCCTGAAGGCGGTGACGGGCCTCGACCAGATCGTCGCTGGCCAGCGCCACCGCACCGAGAAGTGAGTTGGTTGTGGCCAGCCACTCCGGATCCTGAAGAGCCTCCCAAAGACCTAGCGCCTCAGTGAGGCTGGCCTCGGAGCTTGCCACATCGCCGAGGTCGAGTTCCATTGCGCCCTGGAAGTGGAGGGCAAAAGCAAGGATCCATAGGTCACCGTGTTCCCGAGCGAGACCGACAGCTTCCTTTGTCCAGCGCAGCCCGCCCGACACGTCTCCGGCGAGCCTGAACGCAGTTACACCGAGATAAGCGACCGCCTCTGCCCGGTGGTGCCAGTCTCCACTCTTCTCGGCAGCCAACAACGCCCCTTCGATCAGCCGGTCGCACGCCTCCCTCGAGTCCCGCATCAGGATGCTCAGAAGCGCACGCGACATGAGAGCGTGAGCGAGCCCTTTCGGAGCATCGATCCGCCGCCACAGTGCGATGCTTTCGTCCAGTGCGGCTTCCGCGCCCGGCGAGTCGGGAAGGTTCACCGCCAGCCGGCCTAGCGCCGCCAGGCCGATCGCGCGGAGCCGGATGTCTGCATTGGGGGCGGCGGCCATGAGTTCGTGCAGTCTGCGCACCGACTCGCTGAAGTGTCCGTGAACGTTCCAGAACCAGGCGATGCCCGCAGCCATTGTGATTGCGGCTTCGGGGTCATAGCGAAGGCCCCAATCCAGGGCCGCACGAAGGTTGTCGTGCTCTTCCTCAAGCTGATCGAGCCACCAGACCTGATCTGGGCCCCTGAGCTCCGCCTCCGCAGCTGCGGCAAACCCCGAGAAATAACCGAAGTGCGCCCGCAACGTGGTTTCCGCCCCGGGACCAGTGCGCAAGCGCTCCGCGGCGTATTCGCGCACGCTCTCCAGTAGGCGGAATCGCGCGCGACCACGAAGCCCCTGGGTCGACGTGAGAAGCGATTCATCTACTAGCGTGGATAGCACCTCCAAATCGGCTCGCGCTACTTCCTCCGCTGCGCGGATGCTGAATCCCCCGGCGAAGACCGACAGACGATCGAACTGCCGCCTCTCTTCTGGATCAAGCAGCTCGTAGCTCCAATCGAGCGCGGCGCTGAGGGTGCGGTGGCGCTCCGCGACGCCGCGACCGCGATCGACAAGCAGCGCCAGCCTTTGGTCCAGGCGCGCCAACACCTCGCCCAGCGGCAGCTGCCCGAGGCGGGCCGTGGCGAGCTCGATCGCCAGGGGCAATCCGTCAAGCCGGCGACAGAGCTCAGTCACCGCCGCGAATGACTCCGAGGTCAAGGCAAAGCCGGGCACGACCATTCGAGCCCTCTGCACAAAAAGGTCAACCGCCTCCTCGTCGCTCAACTGCGGCACCGGCCAGCGGATTTCGCCCGGGATCGCTAGTGGGGTTCGGCTCGTCGCGAGCAGACGCACGCCCGGCGCGAGCTTGAGCAGATCGAGCGCGACTGCCGCGCAGCTCTCGACCACATGCTCGCAGTTGTCCACGAGCAGTAGTGCCTGGTGGCCCTCAAGATGGGCTGCAACAGTCTGGGCGGCGGTGCGGCCACGTTCCTCCCGCTCGCCGAGTACGGCCAGCACCGCCCTGTCCACCAACCGTGCGTCGCGCACGGGCGCAAGGTCAACGAACCAGACCTCCGCGCCTTTGTCGCGGTCGATCTGGCTGCCGACTTCGATGGCAAGGCGGGTCTTGCCGGTCCCGGCGGTGCCGGTAAGCGTCACCATCCGTGAAGCGGCGAGCGCCGCCCGCACGCCCGCGACCTGGTCCGTCCGTCCGATTAGCGATGTCAGCTGGACAGGCAGTCCCGACCCATGCACGCGGATTATCTTGGCCGAACCCGGGTCACGATTGATCAGGTGGCGCCCGACCCGACAAGGTGCTACTGATCGCTAGCGATGCGAGGCCCTCGGGCGGCAAAGCCGGTCAGACGGGTCTTGGACGTTTGGATCGTCAGCACGACGGCCGCGCGAGTATCAGACTCGACCCATCCGGCCTCCAGTTTCTTGTTCACCTGAAAGAAATTCTCGGCCGCAGGTTCGCTTCAGCGCATGTAAGCGGGCGTACTTGTGAGAGTCTCGCACTCGGCGGAGTTAACTTGACAGGTCCGGCCTCTCACTGCGGACGTTCTGCGACAGCAGGTACTCGGGGGGGCGTTGACGGCACACGGCATCGATGCGGGGTGCTGAATTCCAAAACATTGGTCGGGGGCCCGGGATTTGAACCCGGGGCCTCACGGTCCCGAACCCTGCATAGGTCGTGTCCTCGTGTGTCCCGCCGGTTCCTCCAGTGTCCTTCTGTACTCAATTTCGAGCGCCGTCGTGTCCCTCTGTGTCCTTCCGTGTCCTCCTGGTCCGCGAATGCGTGACACATCTGTGACACGGTTCGGAGCGACCGACGGTCAGGAATCGGATAGTTAGCCCGTTTGGCGCCTCAGATGTCTCCTGCTCGAAGGGGACTCCGCGAAATCCCCTGGAAACGACGACCCGCGGTCATGGTTACTCAGAACGCGCGAAGCTCGACCGAGCAAGATATCCGGGACGATCTCAGGGGCTTGCCGAGCCGATCTCAGCTTCGATTCAGACGGGCGCCTTGGACAATGAGTGCCTTCAGGGCGGAGGCGTTGATGGCGTCACCCTCGTGGAAATCGATGGCACGTACCGTCTTGCTGTCCAAACGCGTGTTGAAGAGCCCTTTCGGATCCTTCAGCTGGGCCCCTTTTGGAAACGTCAGCCTCACCGCGTTCTTGAGGATCTCGCCTACGCAGACGATGCCGTCGTGGGACCAAACGGGCACCCCCTCGGGGCGGGAGGGCTTCTTCCACTTCACCTCTTCGATTACGCCGGGGTCGGCGCCCCTGATCAGAGCCCGCAGTTGGCCCAGCCTCTCACCTCTCCAGCCGGTGGTCTTCCGGACGATGGCATCGATCTGTTGGGACGCGGACGCGTCGTTCACGCCGATCCTTTGCCGCGGCGGCTCAGCACCCAGCGAACCGAAGGGCTCAGTTCCTTGTCCTTTCGATGCGTGTAGCCAAGCCAAGAGCACGGCCGCCGCTTTCCTTCCAGCAGCTCGGATCGCAATCGCTCGATGTGTTGGCTCCTCGTTTCTGCTTTCTTCGGCCACAGCACCCAGCAGATCCACTCATTGCGGGCAAGAGGGGTGAGGTCTTCCCACGCCGCCAGAGCCTTTGGGCTGGCAATCAAGACCCGTCTCAGGTCCATCGGGACGGTATGGACCACTCCGCCGGAGACCACCCCGGAACTCATCGATCGAGCATCGTAGCTCCGATGCGGACGAAGGCAGCCTTGGGGTCGGCGCGGCGCCGAGCCCTCGCTTCATCCGCCGGCTCGTCGGCAATGATGCCGACGGCTGCCTGCGGCTTCGGCCGAGCGCGGCGTCAGTCGATTCGCTGGGCCAGGGCCACGATAATTCCCTCCGGCCCGCGCACGTAGGCCATGCGCCAGATGTCCTCGTATTGACCGATGCCGCCGACCAGACCGTAGCCGTCCGCAGCCAGCCGGTCGACAACCCCCTGGAGGTTGTCCACTTCGAAGCAAACGTTGCGCAGCCCCAGCTCGTTGGGCATGGCGTCGGGCGATCCCGGTTCGTGGTTGGGCCGGATGAAGCTCGACAGCTCCAGCCCGGTTCCTCCGTCGGGCGGCCGCAGCGTGACGATCTCGGAACGGGAGTTCGGTATGCCAATGACTGTGTCGACGAACTCGCCTTCCATGAACATCCTGCCCTCAACCTCGAGACCCAGCCCGACGAAGAACGCCGTCACCGCGTCGAGGTCCCCGACCGTGATGCCGACGTGGTCGAAGCGTCGAATACGCGACACGGGTGCCCTCCTGCGTTAGCCCGTCCGTCAGGTTCGCGTAGCTGCCGCTTGCCTACGACGTCCACCTTACGGGTTGCCGCGGATGGCGAGGCATGACCGGTCACTGGGCAGATGTAGCTTGACTGGCGAAGGCGAGACGCTCCAGTTCGATGGATAGAGCCCGCGCCCGTGGGCTACCGGCGAGGTTGCTGTATCTCTGTGACCCCACTCCCAAAAATGGGCCCGTTGGTACGCCCTGGATTTTGTGGAGTCGGATTAGTGGATAAGACATGCTGCTGTCCCATCAGGGCAAAGGGAGGACAGCATTGGGAGGCGATCCGGCCGGTGCCGGAATGCGTGATCCGGCTGTGATCCGGCGAAGGTCCAGACCAGGACCCAACGCCGAGCACGAGCCACCGGTCTTGCGGGCGGGTTGGTGGTGCTCGAGAAGTCAGATCTGGCCACACGAGGTCAACGACCGACTGCAGCCGGGATGTCGCAGCTAAGCGGCGGCCGGCGCCTCACACCGTGATGACGATCTTTCCTCGAGCGTGGCCTTCCTCCAGGTACCTGAGAGCCTCAGGGACTTCACCCAACGTGTAGCGTCTGTCGATGACGGGTGCCACCCTGCCGGACTCGATGAGCTCCTTCAGGAATGCCACGTCTTCCTGCTTGAAGGGTTTCCACCACCACATCATGCCCATCTTCTTGCTCCCTGACATCGAGATCAGCGGTCCCAGAAACGTACCTTGGAGCAGTCGAGCCGTAGAGGCACCGAGCATCACGTAGACTCCCCCGGGACGCAGCGCGCGTCTGCATTCGAACATCGAACGACGTGCCACGACATCCAGGACATAGTCATAGCGCTGACCGTTTTGGGTGAAGTCCTCTCGGGTGTAATCGATTAGGTGGTCTGCGCCGACCGAGCGCACCAAGTCCAATTTGCGCGTGTTGTCCACGCCGGTCACTTCGGCTCCGAAGTACTTGGCGATCTGCATGGCGAAGGGACCCACGTTTCCACCCGCACCGTTGATCACTACCCTGTCTCCTGTCTGGATCTGTCGTTTGCCGCGAAGACCCTGCAAGGCCAGGACTGCCGATTGGGGTACGGTCGCCGCTTCCTCGAATGTCAACCTGGCCGGTTTCAACGCAAAGGCACGCGCAGGAGCGCAGACATACTCTGCATATGCGCCGAGTCCATGCTCGGTCATGTTCCCGAAAACCTCGTCGCCCTCGTGAAGGTGCGTCACGTCCTTCCCGACCGCCTCGACCTGGCCTGCCACGTCCACTCCCAGCCCGCGGATCCTCGGTTTGCGCAGCCCGGTGGCAATACGTGTGAAGGGAGACCTGCCGTACAGGTACTCCAGGTCATCCGCATTCAAGGACGCAGCGCGAACTCGAACGAGCACGTCCTCATCCTCGACGACGGGCTTGTCGAGATCCTCGAGTTTGAGGACATCGGGTGACCCGTACCGGTAGCGGACGATCGCTATCATTTTGTTCTCACTTGGTTGCTCCG
>VBFH01000031.1 GCA_005883575.1 Chloroflexota bacterium
GAAGAACGCCGCGCGCGCCCCGGCCTTCCTCAGCTCCTCAGGCTTCGCCTCGCACCGAGGTGCGCCGAGGAAGGTCAATGTCTCTGGGCTGGACCAGATGTCTCGCATGCTCAGATCTCCTCCGGCTCCTCGTACCAGCGCATTCGCTCGCCCACCTTTGCCCGCAGCCGCCACGCCACGGACTTTGGTTTCGCGTCAATCGCCTGCCGCAGCTTGCGGATTCGGTCGTCAACCACCGTCCGCTGACCCTCGGTGAGCTGGTAGCTCGGGGGATCGCTGCCAAGACGGTTCAGCGTCCGAATGACGGTGTGGTGCAGGCCCCAGTCCCGCCCGCACAGGTCAGCTATCCGATCGCCATTGATCTGATCGACGTCGGACGGGCCGACGTCGCATGCAATCAGGAGCGAATGCATGTCGGTCAGGTCCTTCTCGTTGAGCTGCACGATCTGGAGCTTCGTCAGCATGAGCTCGGCGAGCGGCAGCGTCTCGCGCTCGATCCCAAGTCGCTCCGCGAGCGGCAGCGTGTGGCACATTTCCAGGGCGCCCAGGAACACCTCCAGCTTTCTGTCTCGCGCGCGATCCCAAAAGAGCAGTCGACTGGCCCCGTGACGGGCGTTGAAGTCCCTTTCTCCGGCGTAGCCCAGGTCGGCCAAAAACCTGACCGTCCGGCGCTCCGTGCCAGATGGAGCAACGAGGTCGATGTCCTGCAGTGGCGATCGAGGTAGGCGCGCCCGATCTCCCACACGAAGCTGGAACGCCACGCTGCCTGTGACCCTGAGAACCTCCCCACGCGCGCTTGCCTCTGCCACAACGCGGCGTGACTCCTGCACGATGTCTGTCAGTGTCTGCATTTCAGAAATTGCTAAGTTCGTCATGTTAATGGCGTTGATGTCGGTACACCTTGTAGACCAGTTCGAGAGCCACCTGAGTGCGGGGGTGCCGATCAGATCGCATTCTTGAACCTCACACTCGACTAGAGGCTGATCGGTAAGCGGGAGATCCCCCGAAGCATTACGCCGGGGAAGCGTTCGGCCTCGCCTACCTCGAAGTCTGGTGAACGCGATAGCACTTTCTCGACGACGATCCGTCCCTCGAGTCGCGCTAGCGGCGCCCCGATGCAATGATGAATGCCCTCTCCAAACGCGAGATTGCGTTTCGGCTCGCGCGCGACGTCGAACTTCTCGCTGTCGACCCATCGCTCCTCGTCACGATTGGCGGAGGCCCACAGCAGGAGAACACGTTCGCCAGCCGCGATCGTGTGACCATGGATCTCCACGTCCTTCATCAGGACCCGTGTGTGATGCTGCGCAGGAGACTCGAACCGAAGTATTTCCTCGATCGCACCTGGGATACGATCCGGTTCTTCGGTCAACAGTCGCCTCTGGTCTGGATAACGAGCCAAGAGCCACATGGAATTTGCCACCAACGCAGTCGTTGTGTTCCAACCGGCCAGCATCAGCAACACGCAGATAGCAGACACCTCTTCGGGAAGGATGTCTCCTGTCTTCTCGGCTGCAACAATCACAGACACGAGGTCGTCTTGCGGTCGCTTTCGTCGCTCTTCCGCGACGACCTCAGCGTGGTCCTTCAGGGCTTGCACAGCCTGAATCGCACGCTTGGGGATCAGGTTACTGCCGGGCACTCTCGCCAGCGCGTCGTACATGAGGGGGGCGAGATGCGCCCCCTCATCACGGTATCCGAGCATTCCAAATATGATCGCCAACGGAAGGTTCGAGCCGACCTCTCCGACAAACTCTCCAGAGCCTCTCTCAAACAATGGGTCGAACAACTCGTCAACTTGACGGCGAATCTTGTCTTCGAGTTCCTGAATCAGGCGAGGCGTGAATGCATCTCTGAGAACGCCTCGGATCCGGTCATGTTTTGGAGGGTCTGAGTCCCCAAAGTCGCCTGCTCCAAAGAACCCGAATCCCACATCGATGTCCGAGCCGGCCGAGCTCGAGAAAACTTGCCAATTCCGAGCAACGCTCTGAACGTCGGAATAGCGGGACAACACCCATAGGTTGCGGTCGGGATTGTGGAAGACTGGATACTCATTCCGGAGTTGGCGATAGATCGGATACGGGTCATCCATGACGGTGTGGACAAACGGGTCGTAAAGGCCGACTGGCGTGGGCAGCATCGTCATAACTCTCCTACCTTTCCAAGGGCTCGTGCATATACCGGACACCGATCATCCACCGGTCCGGGACGCTCGTTAGCCAGTCGTAAGCGTCCACGCGTCGACCTTGTGCGCGGAGACTTGCACAATGGCGCCCCGAAGAGTCGCGGTGTGGTAATCGCTCCCGGGGTTGATACATATCGAGCGGCCGATGCCCTTCATAGCCCGGCACTCATGAATGTGGCCGTGAAGGCCGAGAAGTGGCTGGTATCGCTCGATCGCATCGCGCACCGCGGTACTTCCCACAGGCACCATGCCAATTTCACCGCCACGGACGATCGGCTTCAGGCTGGCGTCTAGCTCGGGCGCCGAATCCAAGCCCGACTGATAGGGCGGGCAGTGAAGGTTGAAGATCGCCCCTTCATAGTCGTGTACCTGTGAAGCCATCGCCGTCAGATGGGCTCCAATGTCGCTTTCGCTCTGTTCTCGTGGTGTGTCCCATGGCGTGTGGTTCGACCAGCCCCAGCTAATCATTTCGTGCCCGCCGACATCGGCTACCTTGCCTTCTGGGTTCTGGACCCACCCGGCGCGATCGATGACCTCTCCGACATCTCGATCGTCGTCATTTCCGGGGCTTACAAAACATGGGACGCCCAGCGGTCGGAGCCGTTCCTCGGCCAGATTCATCCAGGACTCGACTCGCTCCAGCCTTTCCCTCTTGAAGCGCTCTTCGAGTGCGGTCTGGTCTGTAGCCAATACGAGCTCCTCCTCCGCTGTAACCACAATCGGGTACATGCCGCGGGCGCTGAGTCGTTTTCGAGCGGCATCGAGCGCGTCGCGAGAATCCATCTTCTCTGCGGTTCGACCCGCACCAAGACGCCAACAACCATCCTCGTTGACGATCAGAGCCAACTGTTTACCTGTTATGTCGCCGCCCAGGATGAGTGCATTTGCCGAGTATGCGGTCGCCGCATTAACGAATTTTCGAAAGCATGTCTCTGATCCGTGAACATCGGTGGCGAAAAAGATCCTCAACTGAGAACCTTTGCTTCGAATGAACATCTCGGGTGCGGTTTACGTAATTGCGTCCTACTCAGGAGGCAGTTGTGCCTGGACCACGCCTAGGTCAAGCCCGCGCTGGCGAGCAAGCACCCACGCGATGACCCATACGGCTGCCAGAGCGGCCACCAGAACGGCCATAAAGATAATTGCGGTCTTATTTGTAGCGCCAGTCTGCGAACCGTAGACGAAAAGCAAAATCACATACAGGATCATCAGCGCCGCGTCGACCGCGCCGACTATCGAGAACAAAGGTAGCCCACCCAGCTTCTGCTTAGTGATTGGGGAGTCGTTGAACATTGCTTTCTGGCGAAATGGAAAAAGCACCGCGGAGATGCCGACCACGGCAAAGGTTCCGAACACAATCGCCCCGCCCGCCGAAAGGACTGCCGTAAAAGCGGTGGACGAGTAGACCCATCCCGCCAGCAGGCCAAGCATTATCACCATGACCACCACCGTAGCGACAATGGGTGTGTGGGTGCGATCGTTGACTTCGCTCAACCTAGTTGGGAGGACCCGGTCGAAGGAATATGCGAGCATGTTGCGCGTGCCCATGAGATATCCCGGCGCAGCAATTGCCCATATCCCGGCCACGGTGGCGACCCCAAGCAGCGCGGCAAGCCAAGCGTTCGGCAAAGCAATACCAATGAACAGGTTGATAAACGGCGTCGCCGGGACCGGCCACTTGCCGGCATTGGCCAGGAACTGAGCCGAGTTCATGAAGTCGGTACCAAACGCGTTAGCAGCTAGAAAGGCGATGGCGGCCAAGCCTACGCACGCAAGTCCGAGCGAAATAAGCATCCCCCGGAGGATCGTCTTGCCAGGTTGGCGCACCTCGCCGGCCACATACGATGACACCTGCCCGAGACCGATAGCGCCGAACAAGATCGTGATTGACAGAAAAGTTTGTCCAAAATCAAACGATGAACTTCCTTCGCCTGCCGCGTGGGCATCCGAGACCAACTTTGACACGGACTCAAACTTGCCAAAGTTCGTTGCAAACTGACTCTGGTCGACGAATAGGAGGGCACCCACGGTGAGGACCACTCCTATCAGTGAGAAGACCATGAGCACGGCAAAGATGCGAAGCATCAGTGGCTGCCTGAAGATTATCAATAGGCCCACCAGCACGATCATTCCCCCCGAAATGAGGACCTGCCCGTTTTGGCTGGACACGTTCGTGGCTAGGCTCGCCCACTGCTGATTGCCCGTGACTATTGCTAGCGTCTGAAAGAGGGCAGGCAGGGCGAAGAGTGGGACGAAATTGATAATGAACGCCACCGAGAAAATTTGCCAGACCGTGAAAACGGAATTCACGACGAAGCCAACGAATGGATGAATTGACCGACTGATTGACAGATAGTCGCCGCCGGAGCGCGGCATGGCGCTGGCGAAGTTGCCATACACATACAGATGGGGAAGCGCAATAACTCCGGAGAGAATCACCGCCATACCAACGCTGACCCCGGCAAACAAGCCGCTCAACTGGGTGATGTAAAGAAGCCCAAGCGGGATGCTGATGAAGCAGATATTGAGGAAGACAGTGTCGCTAAGAGATAGCTGGCGAACCAGACCCGACGATTTCCGCGCGTAAAAGCCGCCTATTGCTCCCCCTGTGGCTACCGGAGGCGATTGAGAAAGTCCCGACATCTCTAGCTTTCCTCCATTGCGCAAGGCGGCTTGCCCGCCATCGAGTACAGGCGGGCCAAATGGACCTAAACTACCCGAAATTGATCGATTTACGTTCGATCTTGGTTCAGATAGACTACACGAGGCCGTGATCGAACGCAAGGGGCCAAAAGAGGGACGAATTTGGCCGCCTGAAGTGCGCCGGCGTGCCATCGCGGAACGTCTGCGCGTTCAGGGTGGACGCTCGGTGTCGGACCTCGAGTCGGAGTTTGAGGTTTCCGCAATGACTATCCGGCGCGACCTGAGTGAACTGGAGCGGCAGGGCCTCGCAAAACGCACATATGGCGGTGCTTTGGCCCCGGGGCTCGCTGCGCACGAAGACTCGTTCAGCCAACGCTCGAACGTCGATGTCGAGATCAAGCAGCGTTTGGCCGTGGCGGCTGCCGCACTTGTCGAGCCCGAAGAGACCGTGTTTGTCGACTCATCCTCATCGGCGTATTACGTCGCGCGCCAGATCATCGCCAATGGAATCCCGTCGACGATCGTGACGAACTCGCTTCCGGTCATGCAGCTCTTCGCCTCGGCCGTCGCCAATGTGGAGCTGACCGGAGTTGGCGGATGGCTCAGAGGCCTGACGCTATCGCTGGTGGGACCCACTGCTGTTCACACGATTCGCGAGCACTTCGCCGACAAGCTTTTCCTCAGCGTCAAGGGGATCGCATCGGATGGCTCGCTTACGGATCCGGATCCGCTCGAATGCGAGGTCAAGCGCGCGATGATCGACCGCGCCGAGGAATCAATTCTGCTGCTGCAGCCCAGAAAGCTACTAGAGCGCGGCTCGCATCTGATCGCAAGTTGTGATCGGCTTTCGCTCGTGCTGAGTGCTGACCTGTCGCCGAATCAAGTGAGGCAGCTGGAAGGTACCGGAGTCAAACTGAGATGCGTCGATTGATGAGAAGTGAGCGGTCACTTTTTAGAGGCGAATTCTTGGCGGGGAAGTGGTGGCTGCTGCGCACAACGAAATAGAGGAAGGATGGAGCGGATCGCGTTCACGACGCTTGTCAAGGTAGACCAGGAGGCGGAATACCGTCGACGCCACGAGGACATCTGGCCGGCTATGGTGCGGGCTTTGAAGATGGCCGGCTGTTCGAACTGCTCCAAACATATGGACGGGCAGGACCTGTTCGGCTACATGGAGGTTGACAGCTTCAACCGCTTCAAGAGCTATATGTCGACGAGCCGAGAAGCCCAACGATGGGAGGCTCAAGTGGCTCCGATCCTGGAGCGCGCGGTTCAACCTGAGACCAGCTTGCATAAGGTGTTGCCGGAGGTGTTCCACCTTGTCTGAGGAGCAAGCTCGCCGATCCCAGGAACACGTGATCGACCGTATCAACGCGCTTCGCGTGGAGACTCCATCATGGGGTTACGGGAACTCCGGGACCCGGTTCAAGGTGTTCGCGCAGTCCGGAGCTGCCCGCACCATCGAAGAAAAACTGTCGGACGCCGGAATGGTCAACCGGCTGACAGGCGTCTGCCCCAGCGTCGCAATCCATATCCCGTGGGACCGCGTTGACGACTGGGACTCGCTAAGACAATTCGCGGCTGGGCAAGGAGTCGCCATCGGGGCTGTCAACCCAAATCTCTTCCAAGATGACGAGTACATGCTGGGGAGCCTGGGGAACCCCTCGGCGGCGACTCGTATCCGAGCGGTCAATCACGTGCTCGAGTGCATCGAGATCGCGAAAAGGGTCGGATCGTCGATCGTCAGCCTGTGGTTGGCCGACGGAACCAACTATCCGGGGCAAGACGACCTTCGCTCTCGTCGAAGACGAATGCGCGCGTGTCTCAGGGAGATCTACTCCGCCCTGCCCGGCGGCCTCCGGCTCTTGGTCGAGTACAAATTCTTCGAGCCCGGCTTCTACAGCACCGACCTCCCCGACTGGGGCACTGCATACGTCATCTGCCTCGAGCTCGGCCTGCAGGCCGAGGTGCTCGTCGATACCGGGCACCACGCCCAGGGGGTCAACGTCGAGCAGATCGTTGCCCAACTCCTCGATGTCGGGCGCCTGGGCGGATTCCACTTCAACGCGCGGAAGTACGCGGACGACGATCTCATCGTTGGGTCGACGAATCCGTTCGAGTTGTTCTTGATCTTCAACGAGCTCGTCGCAGCCGAGGACGACCACGACGCAGCGGTCTCGGGTTGTGCGCGCAAGGTTGCATACATGATCGACCAGTCGCACAACATCGAACCGAAGGTAGAGGCGATGGTGCAGTCGGTCATCAACATCCAGACGGCTCATGCCAAAGCACTTCTGGTCGATCGGAGTCGGCTCCGCGACGCCCAGCGGAAGGGTGATGTGCTCGACGCGCACCGGGTGCTCCTGGAGGCCTACGAGTCCGACGCGAGGCCGCTGCTACACGAGGCACGCAGACGCCTCGGGATCGACGTCGATCCGATTGCCGCCCTTCGTACGAGCGGATATTCAGATCGGATCGCGCGCGAGCGCGGCAAAGCGGCTTCCACCAGCGGGTACCCGGGGGCTTAGGAATGCCAGAAACGATGCGCCTCCTGGCTGCCGATCTTGGCGCCGAGACCGGCCGCGCTGTGGTGGGTAGTTTCGTCGGTGACCGAATCGCGCTCGAGGAGGTTCACCGCTTCCCCAACCGAGCAGTCGATGTTGGAGGCACCCTGCACTGGGACGTCCTGCGGTTGTACGCCGACATGCTGGATGGAATCCGTGCCGCGGGACGGCTCGCGTCCGTGGGCATCGACACCTGGGGAGTCGACTTCGGGTTACTAGATCGAGCCGGCCATCTCCTTGGTAACCCGGTGCACTACCGCGATCGCCGCACTGAGGGAATGCTCGAAGAAGCCTTACGCCGCGTGCCGCGTCAGGAAATCTACTCGCGGACTGGAGTCCAGTTCTTGCCCATTAACACCCTGTATCAGCTGATGGCCCTTGTCAGGTCCGGCGATCCGCAGCTGGAAACATCCGAGCGCCTCCTGACAATGCCCGCGCTCCTCGCGTATTGGCTGTGCGGGGTTCAGGCTGACGAGTTCACCGATGCGACGACGACCCAGTGCTACGACGCGCGCGCCGGCGTCTGGGCCGCCGACCTGCTGGACAAGTTGGGCATCCCCAGCCGCATATTCGGTGAAGTTGTACCGCCCGGCACACAGCTCGGCTCCCTGCGGCCCGAGCTCACGCTCGGACCAGTGAAGGTAATCGCCCCTGGCACCCACGACACAGCCTCAGCTGTGGCCGCAGTGCCATTTGAGCCCGACCACCGGGCAGCCTACATCAGCTCCGGAACGTGGTCGCTGGTTGGCCTCGAGGTTCCGCGTCCGGTGATCACCGAGGTAGCACTGCATGCGAACCTTACGAACGAGGGCGGGGTCGGCGGGACGTTCCGACTGCTGAAGAATGTGATGGGTCTCTGGCTGCTCCAAGAGTGCCGGCGAGCATGGGCCGGCAGGGGTGGCGATATGCCTTACGAGGATTTGCTTCGATTGGCCGAGGAAGCGCCCGCGTTTGCAGCGGTGATTGACCCGGACGACGAACGACTGCTGCGCCCAGGCGATATGCCGGCTCGGATCGTGACGCTGTCTGCTGAAAACGGGATGGCGCTCGCTCCGGAGCCAGGCATGATCGTCCGCTGCATCTTTGAAAGCCTGGCGCTAAAGTACCGCCGGACGATCGAGCAGCTGGAACAGGTCACAGGCTCGGTCATTCAAACCATCCATGTAGTTGGTGGGGGTGCGCACAACCGGCTGCTCTGTCAGATGACAGCGGATGCCTGCGGGCGACCAGTCCTCGCCGGGCCAGTGGAGGCAACTGCAATCGGAAATCTGATGGTGCAGGCGATTGCGCTCGGCCTGGTGGCCTCGCTGTCCCAGGCACGGCAATTGGTCAAGCGCTCCGTCGCCATTGAGATCTATGAACCCGTGTCCAGCGAGGGCTGGGAGGAGGCTTGGCAGCGTATCCGTGGCAGCCAGCAGCCCGGAGTCGAGAGGAGGTTGGCATGACCGAGGGCGAGCTTCGGGACCAGATGGTCAGTTTTGCGCGCCGGATGATTACGACCGGCCTGGTCAGGGGGACCTCCGGCAACTTGAGTGCAAGGGAACCAGGCGCCGAAACCTGTCTGATCACGCCGTCGGGTGTGGACTACGACAGCATGAAGGCGGAGGACGTCGTCCTCGTCGACTTGTCTGGGCGGCCCGTTTCTCCCGGTCTAAAGCCCTCAGTGGATACACCGATCCACGTCGCCATATATCGTGCTAGACCAGACGCCGGAGCCTGCATTCATACCCATTCGCTATATGCGGCGGCCTTCTCGACAGTCGGTCGCGAGATCCCGCCTCTGATCACAGAATCAGCCGGCTATCTAGGCGGCGCGGTGCGCGTGATGGAATACGTGCCTCCGGCACAGCCCGATACAGGCGAGCTCGTCGCCGCTGGACTTGGACGCGGCCGGGCGGTGCTGCTGCCAAATCACGGCGTAATCGCTGTCGGCGAGACCTTGAAAAAGGCCTTCGACGCGGCAATGGCTGTTGAGGAAGGCGCGAATATCGCATATATCGCTCTGCAGCTGGGCCAGCCCGCTCTCGTGACTGACGCAGAGGTTGCGCGGATGCACGAGTTCATTCACTTCCACTACGGGCAGCGCTGATGGCTGGGGCAAACCATTGGCACGAGCTTTCATTCAACGGCCGGTCCGCTGTCGTTACCGGCGCCGCCCGTGGAATCGGTCGTGCGGCCGCCCACCGCCTGGCAGGGTTAGGGGCCCGCACAGTGATCTGGGACCTCGATGGCGAAGTCGCCGAGCAGGCCGCCACCGAGTTGCGGGAACTGCTGAAGTCTCAAGGGCGGCCCCATAGTGTGGATTGGGCGCATGTTGACATTTCGGATGCCGACGCGGTCGAGCAGTCGATGGAGCGAGCAGTCTCTGGCGACGGTCTCGATGTGCTGGTCAACAACGCAGGCACAACCACTGTTCATGAAACCGAAAGCATGCCCCTCGAATTGTGGGAACGGACCCTCCGGATAAACCTAAGCGGGACATTCTATTGCTGCCGCGCCGCCATCCCCTACCTGAAACGCCGACCAGGAGCTGCGATCGTGAACATCTCGTCGAGCTCCGCGCTGGTCGGCGGCGGAGGTGGTGGCCACTACGCGGCGTCCAAGGCGGGCATCGATGGGTTGACCCGGCACCTCGCTCGCGAGCTAGCGCCCGATGTGAGGGTCAATTCGATTCAACCCCGCACGATCGAAACCGACCTCTTCCAAGCACGCTATGCCCACGCACCGATGGAGCAGGAGAAACTGATTAACCAGATTCCCCTTCGGCGTCTTGGGCAGCCCGAAGACATCGCCGATGCCATCGCCTTTCTCGCCTCTGACTGGGCCGCTTACATCACGGGCCAGATCCTACTTATCGATGGGGGCCGCACGTATCAATGAAACGTATTTGGCGCATGTTGCACGGCACGAGCTCGAGCTCGATATGACTCGGGCCGTTGGGGCAAGGAGGCTGCTAGACCGCCACAAGTTAAGAAGGGAGAAATGCTGCCGGTCTCTGCCACAGCGACCTGAGTGTCATGAATGGCCATGTAGGCGTCTGCTTACGAATCTTCCTCCGCTACTTCAACTGTGATGGCCTGATTAGGACACCCCTGTTCAGCATCCCGGAGTAGATCGAGGTCTGCTTCAGAGAGATCGTCGCGCTTCACCCGTGAATAGCCCGCGGAACCAACCTCGAATATGCTCGGCGCGACAGCCAAGCAGTTTTCGGAGGCTGCACACCGCCTCGGGTTAACTGTGACCAGAATCTTCACATTCTCACCTCCATGCTCCGAGATTCCGCGGCCAGCTTACCTGCCCCCCGTGCAGCGGACATTAGTAGACATTAGTAAGAGGACGCGCGCGAAGGACGGCTCGCGCATATCTATGGCGCCGGCGCGCATCGCCGCGATTGGTGCCGTGACGGTTAAAACATTCGATGTTCGGAGGCACGGCACCCAATTGCGAGGGCAATGCTATTAGGGACTCAGCCCGGCTATGCACAGTTATGCGGCGGCGCTAGCTGTCACCATTTCGCGGAAACGCTCCATATAACGGAGCAGCCCATCGCGGTTCTGAGCGTCCTTCTGGAATGCGACGTCGAAGAAAATCTCGTTGACGCCCGCCTCGCCCATCTTCCGTACGTCCTCCGCAATCTGGTCCCACGTGCCGTGCGCAACTGCGCGGCTGGCATCGTCAAGGCGCTCGTCGGTTCGGTTGACAATGCACCGCATCACTGCGATCAGCTTGTCGGCATCGCGGCCCCTCTCCTCAGCCCCTTTCTTAACTGCTCGCATCATCGAGATCAGCGCGTCAACCGGCGCGCAGCAGCCAGTGAAGCCGTCGGCCAACCGGCCGGCTCGGTCAAGGGCCTTTGGCACAAATGCGCCGACGATGAGCGGCGGGTGGGGCTTCTGGACCGGCTTTGGGCCGATATAGGCCGGGTCCAGGTTGAAATACTTGCCGTGATATTCGACCGGGTCCGGGCCCCATACGGCGAGCAGGCACTGGATCGCTTCTTCGCCGATCCGGCCGCGCTCGCGGTAGGGAACGTTCGCCGCGTCGCACTCGTCCTGCGACCAGGCGAGCCCGACGCCGACTGTAATACGGCCGTTACTCAGCACGTCCATCGCAGCCAGCCGCTTCGCGAGCAGAACCGGGTTGTACCAAGGGATGTTGATCACACTCACACCGAGTCGGATGCGCTCAGTGAGGGCAGACACAAATGTCATACAGGTCAGATGGTCGAGATGATTCTTGTACTCCTCGTCAAGAACGCCTTCGGCGTTCCCCGGGTAGGGCGTCTTCGCCTTAACGGGGACTAAGAGCCGCTCGTTGGTCCACAAGGAGTCGTAGCCCATCGATTCAGCCTCGGTTGCGACAAAACGCATGTTGTCTCTGGTGGCTACGGGGCCTTGGTGCGGAAGCGCAAAACCGACCTTCATATCAGCCTCCTCGAGCGCTTTATCGACTAATCGCGGGCACGCTGGACATGGTGCTCGCCAAGGATATCCATGCCGAAGTCGCCGTCAGGGTCACGCCAAACGCTATGAGCGTGGTTGCCTGCGCGTTGCGCGTTGTCGTACTCGATCAGAAGGCGAGGCCCCTGGACGCGGTAATAGTGTGGCACTCCCCGCTCAACACCGCCAGCCCAAGCAAAGGAAAGATTGTTGACGGCTTCTTCCGTGTACTTCGCAATCTCAGCCTGGGCCAGCTCGTCGGGGAGACGGTTGAAATAGGCGGCGATGATCCGCTTGAGCATTTGGCGTTGGGCGCTGCTGAGGTCGTGCCCATTGATGCCCTTCGGCGCGTCAGTGAAGCGGACCGCCTCGAGGTGCTCCGTCTTTGTCTGCAGGCCATCCTCCAGCCGTTGCTGCAGAGTATCGACCAGCTCGCCGGTTGCACCCTCGAAACGACCACGCCAAATCTCAGGCAGCTTGAGCGGCAGGGCGCCGTTCTCGACTTTGGAGCGATTGGCGCTCACCAGGTCATATGGTGGAACAGGAGATACGATCGCCCGCGCGCGGGCGGCTTTGTCGAGCGAAGCGAGGAGCTCGCGGCCGACGTCCTCGGTGCTGCCGAGCGGCCTTAGCTCGTTCCCACCCAGCAGGGGCGAGCTGGCAGGGTCGGCGCCCATGAAGAGCGGGGTGCTCGCGCGGACCTTGCCGTCGACAACGAGGTGGTGGACGGATATGTGGTGGCCGCCGAAGCGCCACGACCATGCCTGCCGCCCGCCCGGGTTTCCGAAGACCCGCACGTAGTAGAGTCCGGGGTCGCGACCGCGGTCGCGCTCCCAACGCATTGTCCAGCCCTCGAGTTCGTCGAGAACATTGTCCAGCCCGACGATCATGCAAGCAGTGACGTATGCCGGGCGCGAGAGGCCAGCTGCAAGCAACTTGAAGGCGAGCTGCTGCTGGCTCGCCCGCATGCTGCTGAGCGGTAGGCCACCATGGTCGGTCGGCGTGTAGTACCAGCGGAGCCGCTCCTCGGTGGATGGGAAAGGCCAGTGGGCCGGGGGTCGTTGCTCTGGATTGAGGCTGTCGAGGAAGTTGCTCGCCGCCTCCGCCATGCGGGCGGCAACGTTCTCAGCGTCCGGGCTCATAGAGTCCGAAGATCAGCTCAGGATCGCCCGGCGTCCAGTTGCAGTCAACCTGCGAGCGGCGGCCAATTCGCCTCGTCCGTGCGAGTAGGTTCCGGCCGAGTTCCAGCTGGCCCGGCTCCCACGCCCTGAGCGCGCTCTCGAAGTCAGGGTGTTCCGCAAGCGCTCTTGCCAGCTCCCAAGCATCGGACGCCGCCTTGGCGGTTCCCGCTGCAGCATGCGGTCGAACGACGAACGCGGCATCGCCTAGTAGGCAAACGCGCCCAAAGGACATTTGCGGCACCTCCAGGTCGAAGATCGCCTGCACAAAAGGCGCTTTGACGGCGAGCACGGCTCTCGCAATGCGCTCGGGTAGCCTGGCCGCCGCCGTCGCCCGCATCTCGTCGATGTGCACCGGCCGGGGGGTGCCTGGCGGCAGCGAGACCTCGTGGAGCTCATTGTCGGAGTCGGTCATCAGGTCAATCAGGTCGCCGCCAAGCAGGTAGTTGCGGTACCAGACGAAGTTGATTAACCGATCGCCGCGGCGGACTGAGCCGTCGATGCCAGGAATGGGATAGACGAGGATGTGGCTGTTCGCGTAGACGTGGTAGGTGATCGCGTCGCCAAAAGGCACTGCATCCTCGCCCAATTCCTGCTCGCTAACGACGCCGCGCCAAGCGACGTAGCCCGCGTACTGCGGTTTGACCTGAGGCAAGAGGCAAGAGCGCGCGCGGGAGCCGACCCCATCGGCGCACACAAGTAGGTCGACCTCGGTCTCCTTGCCGTCGGCAAGCATGATCTGGACCTTGCCATGTTCTTGGTGGATGTCGACGCACTCGTGGCCGAGGAGATACCGTTCGCGGTCAAAACGCCGGAGGAGCGAGCGATAGACGGTATTCCAGTTGCTGAAGCGGTAGGGCTGTTTCTGCTCATGGATGACGAGGCCTTGCCGGTCGAGATAGCGAATGTATTTCGTAGAGATGCTGATCTCGTCCAGGTCGACGCCCGCCCTCTCGGCCAGGTACCGAGAACTGGCTGGCAGAAAGCCGATTCCGGCACCCCTCTGCTCAAGCTCTGCCGCCGATCGCTCATAAACGATCACATCGTGACCGCTGTCGCGTAAGAGGAGTGCGGCGGTGAGTCCGCCCAATGAGCCCCCAACGACAGCGACCCTGCCACGCCTGACCATCGCAGTTCAACCGCGATGATAGGTTCCCCGGCTGACGATGAAAACGCCAAATCGGCGCCCTACGCCGACTTGGAGCTGGTCCAACGCTGTCATCGGGAGATCAGCCGGTGATGGCCTCCGGCTCTATAGCAATACAACGGCCGCCGCGCGATTCAGTTGTGCCGGTGGGACCAACTTGGTCGGTGCAGCGCTGTTATTCCTCCAATCCAAATTCTCTTAGCACCTCCGCAGTGTGCTGGCCCAGCCCGGGCGCAGCTTGCGGAGGCAGCGCCGCGTTTGCCCCAAACCGAATTGGCGAACCGACGGTCAAATAGCGGCCGAGGCCGGGGTGCTCAACCTCGTCCACCAACCTGCGTGGCGCCGAAGTCATGGTTCTACTTGCAATCAACTCCTTGAATGATTGGTAAGGTCCCCAGAGCACTCCCGCCGCCTCAAATAAGTCGCCAACTTCAGCCAGATCGCGCTGACCAATCCAGGATCCGAGCAATGCGCTGATCTCGGTGCGGGTACGCCACCTATCGCCCTCGGCCGACAAATCGACGCCCAAGCGGGCTTCGATCTCCGTGAATTGGCCGGCCAGACCAGTGGCCTGGCCCAGGGCTTTCCACTGACGTGGCGTCAGGGCCAGGACCATCACGCTCCTACAGTCCTTTGTCGCGAAGTCCCGACCGAAGGAACCGTATACGTAGTTGCCGAACCGGCCACGCGGTTCCTCGGTTATCTGCGCTTCAGCTATGAAGCCGAGGTGACCTGCAATTGCCAGGCCAACATCAGCAAGGCTCAATTCGACCAGCTGGCCCTTGCCGGTCAGCCGTCGATGCCGCTCGGCGCCAAGAATTGCTGTGGCAGCGAGGAAGCCCGTCATCGCATCCCATGCTGGGAGCACGTGATTGACAGGTCCCGCGTGACCCTCCGGGCCGGTAATCAGTGGAAAGCCCAAAGAGGCGTTCACGGTGTAGTCCACCGCGGTGCCACCGTCACGACTGCCCGTGATGACCACCATGATCAGATCCGAACGGAGTCGAGACAACTCCTCATATGAGCTCCAACCGATGGCGGGCAGATTGGTGAGAAAAATCCCTCCGCCCTCGCCCGCGGCGGTGATCAGCCTGGAGGCCTGGCGACGGCCGGCTTCGGAGCGCATGTCGATTGTTACTGATCGTTTGCCTTGATTGAGGCCGGCCCAGTAAAGGCTGCGTCCGTTGTGCAACGGCCAACGACCGATATCGATGCCGCCTCCGGGCGGGTCGACGCGGATGACGTCTGCGCCGAGCGCGGCCAACGTTGCGCCGCCAAGGGGAGCCGCGATGAACGCAGAGATCTCGACGAGGCGAAGCCCGGACAGGAGGGGCGGGCTGCCTGCAGCCTTCATTTGCGGGGCGGGACCGTCATTTGCTGGTGGGGCGAAGACCGAGGAGGTCAAGGGTCAGCTCGCCGCTCTTCAGTCTGGCGATGATCCCGGACTCCCGAGTGGCCCTGCCGTCCGCCTTGCGGAGAGTCGCCTCGAACGTGGCTGAATGCGTGACCAGAACTCCGTCGGCGTCGGCCACAACCACCGCGCCACGGGCCACGGTGACTCCACCGACGTCGATCGACTCGCCTATCTCGCCAGCCTCGCGTTTAGCGGTGCGCCTCATGCTTATCCAACGCGAGAAAACCGGGAATCCTATCCTCTCGAACGCATCGATGTCTCGCACGCCCCCATTGACGACGGCGCCAATCAGACCCCGCGCCTGCGCTGCATTCGCCAGCACCTCGCCGAAGTATCCGGAGCTGTCGCCGCCGGCGTCGACGACCAGCACATCGCCCGGCTCGCCTTGCTCGAGCGCGCGATGGATGGCGAGGTTGTCGCCAACTACGCACTTTACGGGGAAGGCCGGGCCGCAAACAGCGGCGCCTTTCCAAACCGGCCGGATCGCCGGATCCATGGCGCCTAGTCCGCCAGCCGCTTCATAGATCGTCGAAGCGCCGAGGCTTAGCGCACGCTGGTAGAGCTCTCGCCAGATCACGCGTGACCAACCGGTGTGTACTTGATCACGGACCTGCCCGCGGTGGAGGCGACGAAGACATTTCCCGCCCGGTCGCAACACACCCCGTGAGTGTCGTGGTAGGCGCGGATCTTGACAAGCACCCGGCCCGAGGTGTCGAGCGCCGTCACTGTCGGTATGTGGTCGGAGACAAAGATTCTTTCTCGCTCGTCGATGCTGACGTCGGTCGGCCCGCGGAAGGCGTCCCAAACATCGAGCAACGTGCCCGCCAGATCGAAGACCTGCACGCGATCGTTCTCGCGATCCGCTACGTACACCCGGTTGCGCGAATCGACCGCTATCCCGTGAGGCACGCTGAACTGTCCGGGGCCACGGCCAGCCTCACCCCAGCTCCGGACAAGCCTGCCGTCCGCAGAGAACACATGGATCCGCGAGTTCCCATAGCCATCGGCTACAAACGTCGTTCCGTCGGCGGCGACTGCGACGTCCGCTGGATGGTTGAACGGAGCTTCCGGCGACGCGTGGTCTCGCGTGCCCAGTTCTTTTATCAGCTTCCCGTCGGGACCGAAGACCACCACGACATGTCGGTCTCGGTCAGCGACGTAAATGTTGCCCTTGAGGTCAGTCGTGATGCCGTGCGGGTCGATCACCTCGCCGTCGCCCAAACTTCCGACAACCGCACCCGCTGGGTCCAGGATCAGGACACTCGGTTCAAAGCGGTGGCACAGGTAAATTCGACCGTCGGGACTCGCCGCGACTGATGTGACAGGGCCAAGTGTTCAGGTTAGCCGGCAGGCGGGCCCAGTTTGGGTTGACCTCGTACGTCTGCTCGCCCCAACCTACCCGCAGGCCAACGACGGTCTTCATCGGGTGTCCGCGACGACCGTGCGTGTCGCGTTGACGGATCCAAACACGAAAAGGATGCGAAGCCGGTTTGGACCGGGATTGCGAAAGCGATGGACGGTGCCTGTCGGCACGAGGGTGGCCGCATTCTGAGCCAGATTGCCCTCCTCGCCAGCCGCCTCGAATACAGCCCTGCCCTCGAGTACGGTGACCGATTCCTGGCAGTTGTGGAAATGCGGTGCAAGCGAAGTGCCTGGGTCGAACTCGGTGATCCAGGTCAGGAATTCGATGGCACCGCGCTCCCTCGTAACGAGATACCAGGTCCGGACTCCACCGCCACGCTCGAGGGGAGGCTCATCCAGTCCAGGTAGGACTAGCGCCGAGGTCACCTGCCCCTCCTCTTACGTTCGTCGAAGAGCCCCGGTTTCTGGAAGTCGCCGTCGTCAAGCATCGCGACCAACGCGACGAGGGCTGCGGTGTAGGAGTGCTTGCGAAGGCCCTGACATGTCCCGACGACCGACTCGGTAAAGATGGAAGGCTTACCTCGTCGGTTCGGGTTGGCAAAGTGAATCTCGATCACAGGCAGACCTGTGTCGTAGAGGGCGTGCCGAGTCGCCTCACCGGTCCAGGTGAGCCCCGCCGGGTTCACTAGTAGGCCATCAAGGTCATCAGTCTGCGTCTGGATCCAATCGAGGATCTCGCCTTCGTGGTTGGAGACGCACGTGCGAACAAGCTCCACGCCCAGGGCGTCGGCCAGCGTCCGTATCCGCGCTTCCAGATCTCGGATCGTGCCGACGTCGCCGAACCGTTCTCTCTCCCGCTTTTCGAGATGAGGCATGTTCGGACCGTTGACGAGCCCGATGCGCCACCGCTGCTCGCTTGTGCGGATCACGCTAATGAGATCCGGCATCACATCGCTCCTTCGTAAATCAAAGCCGCCCACTGATGCTCGATTGCGCTCGCAATCTGGACCAGCCTCTCGTCCATCCCGTGGTGTCCCACAACCTGGATACCCACAGGGACGGCAGCTCCAAGCACAGGTAGGCAAACGACCGGCTGGCCTGTTGTGTTGAAGGGCCGCGTGTAGCTCGTAAGGTCCGATCTCTCGAAACGATCAGTCCTGAGAGGGGCGACGATCCTCGTCGCTGGTGCCAGCAAAGCGTCGACCCTGCCCGCTTCCATAGCTTGATCGGCAGCGACGCGAAGCTTCGACTGTGTAGGCAGCGCGGCTGAGTATTCAGCGCGCCTGACCTGAAGACCACGCAACAGCGGCTCGAGCACATCCTGGCCGTACTTCTCAGGCACGGCTACTAGCCCACCGCCGCGTAATGCTGGTTCACGCTGGTCACACCGAAAGCGAATTCGTGGAGGTTGGTCTTTCCCACAATCAAGCAACCGCAGGCACGCATCGCGGTCACCACCGGGGCATCTTCTTGGCTTACATCGGACGGGAGGATGATGGCGCCGCCGGTGTTGATCGTGCCCCGTACCTCGACAACATAACTGACACCGACAATCGTCCCCTCGCCCGACTCATCAGTCAGCGAGATGAACGCCTTGACGTCCGAGCGGGCGCGGATGCGTTCTCGGGCCGTCTCTGCGTTCACGACGGAGACGAGCGGGGAGCGCGAAAAGCTAGCGAGTAGACTCTCACTGGATTGTCATTCCAAAAGGATGAACTTAGCACCCGCAAGCTGCCGGCCGCGCTAGCCCTTCCCGCCGAGGCGGTTCGCATCCTTCAGCCTGATGGCCAGTTGCGGCGCGGTCATTCGGCCCCGATGTCGGATGAGGAGACTGCCGCCGCGCTCCGGCTGATGATGCTCTCGCGAGCAGTCGACGAGTGGGCGGTCAAGCTTCAACGCATGGGCCGCCTCGGAACCTATGGCCCCGTTCAAGGCCAGGAGGCGTCTGTCGTTGGCTCGAGCTGGGCGCTTGATACGCGCGTCGACTGGCTGGCGCCGGCTTACAGGGAGCAGCCAGCGATGCTGCGTCATGGGATGCCTCTCGAGAAGCTGCTCGCCGTGTATATGGGAAAGCTCACAGCGGGCCGCATTCCCGACGACGTCCGCATGTTGCCTCGCAATCAGTCGGTCGGAGCGCAGCTGCCCCACGCGGTCGGTCTCGCCTGGGCGCAGAAGCTGCGCCGCACCGGCGCGGCCGTGATGGTCTTTCTGGGCGAGGGAGCTTCGTCCGAGGGTGACTTTCACGAGTCGTGCAACCTGGCCGGCGTGCTGCATGCACCGATCGTATTCGTGATCCAAAACAACAGCTGGGCGATTTCGACGCCATCTTCGATGCAGACGGCAGGAGCGCTGTGGACTCGGGGTGCGGGTTACGGCTTTCCCGGCTTTGTAGTCGATGGGAATGATCTGTTTGCCGTCTACGAAACGGCTCGAGCCGCCGTGCGGCGCGCCCGCGCCGGCGAAGGTCCCACCCTCATGGAGAACCGGACCTATCGAATGGGCATGCACAACACGACCGACAATCCGAAGGCTTATCGCGACCCGACCGAAGTCGAGGCCGCCACTGCGGTGGATCCGATCCGGCGCGTCCAGCTCTACCTGGAAGCGCGCGGAGCCTGGAGCGTGGACATCGAGCGGGCCTGGACCGAACAGATCGAAGCCGAGATTCGGGCCGCGATGGAACGCGCGGCCACCTACCCTGCGCCTAAGCCGGATGACGTTTTCGATCATATTTATGCCAATCCGCCTGCGCGCGTCGCCGGTCAGCGGCGGCAGCTGATGAAGCGATTCGAAAGCTAGTAGGCAGCGACGCGCTTGACGGCCTGCACCACCTGCTCCACCGAAGGCAGGTAGTGGTTCTCTAGCGACCCGGGCGGATATGGCGTGTCCCAGGCTGCAACCCGTTCGATTGGCGCGTCGAGTGACATGAAAGCCTCCTGCTGCAGGGTGGCCACAATCTCGGAGCCGAAACCGCCGCTCAGCGGAGCCTCGTGAACCACCACCGCGCGGCCACTCGCCGAGACGTTCCTGACCAGTCCGTCGATATCGAGCGGGACGAGGGTGCGCAGATCGAGCACCGCGGCTGAGATGCCGTCTGCGGACACCTGGTCGGCTGCTCTCAGGCTGAGTTCGACCGCGGCGCTCCACGCGATGATCACCACATCCTTTCCGTCCCGGGCAATGCGAGACTGGCCGAACGGGATCTGGTAGTCATCGTCGGGCACAGTGACCCTTTCGCTTCTGTAGAGACGCTGGGGTTCTAGGAAAAGCACGGGATCCGGATCTCGAATGGCTTCGAGCAACAGGCCTTTGGCGTCGTAAGGGTTGGCCGGACACACGATTTTGATTCCGGGTTGCTGGACGAACTGCGCTTCGATCGCGTCTGGATGGAACTCGGGAGTTCGGACTCCGCCACCAAATGGCGCGCGGATCGTGACCGGACAGCTGAACCGGCCTCGGCTGCGATATCGATATCGACCCAATTGCGGCCCGATCTGGTGCATGGCCTGATGCGTGAATCCGAGAAACTGGATCTCCGGAACCGGGATCATCCCCCCGATCGCCAGGCCGATCGACGACCCGATGATGGCGCCCTCGGCGAGGGGCATGTCCACGACCCGTTCCGGACCGAAGCGTTCAAGCAAACCCTGGGTGACGCGAAAGACGCCGCCAAGCCGTCCGACGTCCATGCCGAGCACCATCACTCGCTCGTCCCGCTCCATCTCGGAACGCAATGTCGAGCGAAGAGCCTCGACCATGTTCAGCTCGGTCATGACACTCCAGCGCCGGAACCGCAGGCGATGGTCCAGCCGAAAATTTGAAAGTCATTCTAGAATGACCCGCGGGCACCAACCATGCGAACAGACCGAGCATTGACGCGCGGGAGGTCCACGTGACGGCGCACGATTCCGGCCGAGCATCGAACCCCGGGCAACAGCTGCGAAAGCTGATCGCGGCGCCTTCCATCCTTCTAATGCCGGGCGTGTTCGACGGATTCAGCGCCAGGCTGATCGAAACGTGCGGATTCAAGGCGGCGTTCATCACTGGCTCCGGAGTGTCGGAGAGCAGGTGGGGATGGCCGGATGTGGGTCTGATGGGGCTCGCTGAAAACCTCGAAGCATGCAGGGTCCTAGCGCGGAGCACGTCGCTGCCACTGCTCGGGGACGGCGACACGGGTTATGGCAACGCCGTCAACGTGCACCTCGCTGTGAGAGCGTTCGAGCAGGCGGGTTTGGCGGGTGTGATGTTCGAAGACCAGACGTGGCCCAAGCGCTGCGGGCACATGTCGGGCAAGGAGCTGATCGACGCGGATGAGATGGTGCAGAAGGTTCGAGCTGCGGTCGAAGGCCGCGCCGACCCGAACTTCGTGATCATGGCTCGGACCGACGCCGCCGGCCCATTGGGAATCGACGAGGCGATCAATCGCGCCAACCTGTACGCGGACGCGGGCGCCGACCTGCTCTTCGCGGACGCCGTGCTCTCGGAAGCAGACATCGCGCGCATGTGCGACAAGGTGTCGGGACCGGTCCTCGTCAACATGGGCTTTGGGATCCGCAAAAGGTCCACCACCCCACTCCTGCCTCCGACTCGTCTCGAGCAGCTTGGGGTCGCGGCCGTGATCTATCCCCGGATGCTTACCGCCGCTTCCGCCATGGGCATGCGGAACGCGATGACCGCGTTGCTCGAGAGCGCCGAATCCGGCGAAGCAGTCGACCGTCCGGACCTGGCCATTTCCTTTGAGGACCTGAATTCTCTGATGGGCCTTCGCCAGATCGAGGAGATCGAGAGCCGCTACCTAACCTCAGACGAGCTGAATCGAAAGTACGGCTCCAGCCGATCGTGAAGCCAGCGCTCGACTTCCAGGCGCTGTTTCCGGAGGTGAAGCTGATCCAGGATGCGAGCCTGGCATCCCGTGTCGAGGCGGTCTGGCAGGAGCTCTGGCAGATGTCGGACTGGGACTCGATCGACTCGCTCGCGGTGTCACCCGAGATTCGCTACCCCCACCTGCCGCACAACCGCGCCGTCGTCGAGATGGCGCTCGCCGTGGCGGCCTCCTTCGAGCGGTTTCACGGGGTGAAGGTCGATCGCGACGCCCTGGTCGCCGCGGGCCTGCTTCAGGACGCTTCGAAATTGGTTGAGTACACGATTACCGAAGGGGAGATGACACTCTCGGCGCTGGGGCGCGCATACCCCCACTCGTTTTGGGCCGCGCACATGGCGCTGAAGCACGGCGTGCCGGAGGCGATCTGCCACATCATCCTCACACACTCACCTCAGGCTGCCACGTTTCCAACCAGCCTGGAAGGCAAGATCCTCTACTACGTGGATCAACTCGATGTGCTTGCGATTCACGGCGACCGATGGCGCAAGCAGTTGATGATCAGCAAGTAAGGATTCGCATTGGTCTTGCTCGCCGTCGACATCGGCGGCACATTTACAGATGTCGTCGCGATCGACCCAACCAATGGTCAGTATCAGGCGGCAAAGGTTCCTACCACCCCGAGCCGCCTTATTGACGGGGTTCGACAGGGCACGCAGATGGCGCTGCACCTTGCCGGAGCCGAGGCATCGGATGTGGAGAGGTTCGTGCATGGGACAACCATCGGCACGAACGCAGTCCTGGAAAGACGCGGCGCGACCACGGCGATCCTGGCCACCGATGGATTCGAGGACAGTCTTGAGATCGGCCGCCTGAGACGCACTCGCATGTATGACCTTTTCATGGATGCGGAGACACCCGTCTTCCTCGCGCCGCGTCGCCGCCGGCGAGGCGTCCCCGAGCGAGTCGCCGCCGACGGCAGCGTGGTACTGGCCCTTGACGAAAGGGGGGTCGTCGAAACAGTTCGCGAACTCAAGGAAGAAGAGCATGCCTCGGCTTTTGCGGTCTGCTTGCTCTTCAGCTTTCGAAATCCTTCGCACGAGCGGCGCATCCGCGAGCTCATCCGGGAGCTGGATCCCACCCTCAGCGTCTCGCTGTCAAGCGAGGTCGATCCGATGTTCAGGGAATACGAGCGAACCGTGGTCACAGCCTTCGACGCCTACATCCGGCCGGTCATCCAGGGCTATCTGACCGAGCTGACGCGCGAGCTGGACGAAATCGGCATTCACGCCCCGGTCCAGATCATGCAGTCACGCGGCGGAATTACCTCGGCGCGGCTGGTTGCTGAACGACCGGTGTCGGTCCTTCTGTCGGGCCCGGCGGCCGGTGTGATCGGCGCTCGGCACGCGGGTTCCTTGTCCGGCCTCAGCGACTTGATCACCATCGACATGGGCGGCACCAGCGCTGACATTTGCCTCGTCCAGTCCAACAAGCCATTGGTCACGGCCGAAGGGACGATCGACTCCCATCCCCTCCGCATTCCCATGGTGGATGTCTCAACCATCGGCGCCGGCGGTGGCAGCATCGCGTGGGTGGATCCGGCGGGGAATTTCCGGGTGGGGCCGCGCTCTGCCGCCGCCGACCCCGGCCCAGCCTGTTACCGACGCGGCGGGATGGACGCGACGGTGACCGACGCGAGCCTGGTGCTCGGCTACCTCAATCCCGACTTTTTCGCCGGCGGAAGCCTCCGCCTGGACGTGGATGCGGCCCACCGCGCAGTTGAGGCGTTCGGGATGAAGCTGGGCCTATCGACGATCGAGGCCGCCTCGGGCATCCATCGGCTCATCAACTCCCAGATGGCCGACGCCATCCGGCTCGTGTCAATTCGTCGTGGATACGACACTCGCGACTTCGCGCTTGTCCTACTCGGCGGAGCCGGTCCGGTTCACGGCGGCCGCCTCGCCTCGGAGCTCGCGATCTCGACGATGGTGGTGCCAGCGGTTCCCGGGGTGCTGTCCGCCCTCGGGCTGATGGTGGCCGCAATCGAACACGATCAGGTGCTGACGGTCGCCGTTCGCCTCGACAGTGCGTGGCCTGAAAGCCTCGAGGCGACCTTCCTCGACCTCGAGGCCCAGGTAGCAGCTCGCATGAAGGCCGACAAGGCTCCTCCGAACGAAACCGCGACCGCGCGCTCGGCCGACGCACGCTACGTGGGCCAGGCCTACACCCTCGAGATTCCGATGGAGGGCCCGGTCTCGACCCGAGCGCTCGCCGCCTATCGTGATGCCTTCGACGCGGCGCATCGGCGGATCTATGGTCACGCCGGCCCGGAGGCCGCGATCGAGCTGGTCAATGTGCGCGTGGTCCAGTCGTGGGCGTTTCCATCGTTCGACCTCCAGGCGGCCAGCTTGCCATCGGGTCAGACCGGTCCCCGGGCACGCCAGGCCTATTTCGCGGAGCTTGGCGGTTACGTGAGAGTGCCGGTGCATCGTCGGGACGAGCTCGAGGTCGGGAGCCAGATCACCGGCCCCGCGATCGTGGAGCAGTTCGACTCCACCCTGGTGCTGTACCCGGGAAACCATGCGGAGGTCCAAGGCACAGGCAACGTGATCGTGACCGCAACCTCAGGCGCGAATAGATGATCGAGACCCCGCACCAGACGCTGGACCCAATCACCCTGGAGGTCGTCCGCAACAAGCTCGACGCGGTCGCCGACGAGATGGAGATCACGCTTCTCAAGAGCTCCCATTCGGCGATCGTGAAAGAGGCACTCGATGCGTCGGCAGCCATCTTCGACGCCGCCGGTGATCAAGTGGCCCAGGCCGCTGCATCGCCGATTCACCTCGGGATGATCATTCCGGCGGTCCAGCGCTTCGTTGAGAAATTCCCGACGCACACCATGCGGGATGGCGACGTCTACGTGTTGAACGACCCCTTTGACGGAGGGACCCACTTGCCAGACCTCGTGATGACGATGCCTGTCTTCGCGGGGGATCGCTTGATCGCGATGGTGACCGCGATCACTCACCACCAGGACATGGGCGGACGAAGCCCGGGTTCAACGCCGGTGGACGCGCGCGAGATCTACCAGGAGGGCCTTCGCATCCCACCGCTGAAGCTGTATGACGAAGGCCGGCTGAACACGACGCTCATGGAGCTGATCTCTCGAAACGTGCGCATCCCCGATGTCGTGATCGGGGACATCTTCGGACAGTTTGCCGCCTGCCATGTGGGCAAGAAGGGAATGCTCTCGCTGGCAGAGCGACTCGGCCCAGATACGCTTGCGACTTACACGCGCGAGCTCCTCGATCGCGCCGAAAGATTGACCCGCCAGTCCCTGGAAGCGATTCCAGACGGCACCTATCACTTCGTGGACTACCTCGACAACGACGGGGTCGAGCTCGATCGCCTGGTAAGGATCGAAGTCACCGCGACGATCGCAGGCTCCGAGCTCACGGTCGACTTCACTGGCTCGGACTCCCAGGTCGCGGGCCCGATCAACTGCGTTCCGGCATCGACACTGTCGGCCGTGTACTACATCGTCAAGGTCGCGATCGATCCCGATGTCCCGAACAACGCCGGTTGTTACCGGCCGGTTCACGTTGTCCTGCCTGAGGGCAGCATCGTGAACGCCAGGCCTCCCGCGGCGGTCAACTCACGCTCGGTGGTCGTCCGCAGAATCGTGGACTGCCTGCTGGGGGCACTGAACCAGGCTTTGCCTGGAAGACTGCCGGCGGCCTCCAATGGTCATCCCCTTGTGATGTCGATGGGTGGCGTCGATCCCGCCGACGGACGCACCTACGTGACCGCGGAGATCGGCGCCGGAGGGATGGGCGCACGGCCGACGAAGGATGGGGTGGAAACGATCCAGACCGACACGTCGAATGCTCAGAACATCCCCGCGGAAGCGCTCGAGCTCGAATTTCCAATCCGGGTCGCCCACTGGCGGTTGCGAGATGACTCAGGCGGCGCCGGGCAGTTCCGGGGCGGACTCGGGTTCGAGAAGCGTTTCGAGGTCCTGCGCGGGGCGGCTCGGGTTTCGCACCGAGGGGAGCGGCACCGGACCGCCCCCTGGGGATTATTCGGCGGCGGCGCCGGCGCCAGCGCGAAATCGTTACTCCTACCTGACGGCGAAGCGCCGGTTCTGATCCCGTCGAAGCTTGAGTTCACGATGCATCCTGGCGACGTGCTCGACGTGTGGACTACAGGCGGCGGAGGCTATGGCGACCCGCTCGAACGGGCGCCTCAAGCCGTGCTCGCCGATGTGCTCGACCGCAAGGTGAGTGTGAGCTCCGCGCGAATCGACTATGGGGTGGTGATTGAAGGCCGCGAGGTCGTTGAGGAGGCCACCTCGGCGCTGCGCGACGAACTCCGCCGCAAGCGAGGGCCCATCACGTGGCGGTACGACCGAGGACCGCTCGGCCGGGAATGAGGCCGGGTCACCACACACAGAACCGCTTCGACGTCGACCTGAGAGCGATCGCCGCGAACGTTGCCACGGTTCGCCGCAGCATCGGCGCCGGGGTCTGGCTCTGTGTCGCTCTGAAAGCAGATGCCTACGGTTTCGGCCTCCTGCCGGTGGCGAAGACCGTTCTCGACGCGGGCGCTGACGCGGTGGCGGTTGGTTCCGTCGCCGACGGCATCACGCTCAGGCAGCATCGGATCAGGGCGCCCATCCTAGTCTACGGCGGTGAACGCTTGGGCCCTTCGTCGGTGCGCGAGCTCGAGCAATACCGCCTGATCGGGACAGTCCATAATGCCGATTCGCTTCGCATGTGCAGGCAATCGGCGCGTCGCGGCCTCGAGGTGATGATCGAAGTCGACGTCGGTCTTTGGCGCTTGGGCTTCGATCGCCACGATGTCGCCCAGGTCGCCGAAGCTATACGAGCGGAAGACGCACTCCGGCTACGCGGAATCTACACGCATATGCGAGTTGAAGCGCGACCCGATGCGCGCGGAATGAAGAACCAGTTCGCCGCTTTTCTGGCAGCGCTGAGGAGCGCCGGTCCGGTTCCCTTGACCATCGCGGCGAGCAGCCGCGTCCTCGATCGCTCGTCGGCGATGGTTTTGAACGGCGTTGACGTCGGCCGGGCCGTGTACGGTCTGCTTCCTTCGAGAAGCGGGCGGCTGGGGCCGCGGCTCAAGCCGGCATTCGCGCGACTGCGCTCGCAACTGACAACGCTCAAGCCGGTCCCCCCGCAAAGCCGCACCGGGAGCCTCGCCGCGGTACGTCTGCTTGGCGTCATACCTTTTGGGCGCGCCTCCGGCATGCCGGGAATCAGCGTAGGAGCCGTACTCATACGCGGCCGTCGCGCGAGGGTCGTCGGCGCCCCTTCTCTAGAACACACGCGCATCGACCTGAGCCGGCACCCGACAGCTCGCGTTGGCGACGAGGTGGTCGTGTTGGGTCGGCAGGGCACGGCCGAGATCAGCGCGGCCGAGGTACTCCGTGCGCATCCCGAGCTCCCGGATTCAGCGCTTGCCCTCCAGGTCGGGGCTGCGGTTGAACGCTTCTATCTCAGTTAAGGATCGTCAGGGGATCTCCAGCTCGAGAAGCGGTGCGTACTGCTGCGCTCCGAAGACGTCGGTTTCGCCCGGATCACCGCTTGCTATGGGTCTTCGCATGTTGATCTTGATTGCATTCCCGGGCTCAAAAGCGATGATCGAGATCACGTCGGCCAATTCGACTCCGTAGCACGCGGCGATTGCCTCGGGGGTCACGGCACCCGAGTCTAGGACGCGCCGGTATGTCTCCTTGGCGTCGAAAACGATGTCGAACGTCAGATGGAAGTTGCCCGCGTTCTTGGAGGAGAGACCGCTCGCCAGGTCAGAAAGCTTACTCAGCTGACGCTCTCCACCTCTACGCGGCAGCAGTCGAAGGGATTGGCGATGGTGACCAGGTGATCGATTGTCCACCGGTATGCCTCCTGGTCCGGCGAGAGGACCTCATCACCCGGAAGAGCGGCACCGCCTCCCTTACCGAACTTGCCACCGTACTGTGCTCGGAGTGACCCGTACTTCACCAGCTTGGCGATTCGGGTTGCCGTCCCTTCGTCCGGTGCGATGGCCTGGGCGAGAACTGCGATCTCGTGCCCCGAATTGGCGTTCATCAGGTCGCGAGCGCCCATGATTGCGTCTCTCCCATATACGGAAAAGTGAAGCTGCCATCCGTCGGCGCCGACCACCCGCACGACCTCGCGGCGGATGTCCTCGAGGATCTCGTTGATGTGCGCGATCGCTACCGGGTCGCGAAAGCCGAATATAACCACCTTGCGGGCGCCGACCCAGCCCGAACCTTCCACCTTGACTCGATACTCGGCCGCTTCGACCCACCGCGAACCGGTGACCCTGACCACTCGATCCGACATCGCCTCGTATGCGACATGGGTCATGTCGACCATGCCTCCAGGCCCTGCCTGGTGAAATGGGTCGAGGCGTTCATAAAGAGTGTGGCCCGTCACCGAAGCGGGCGTGCACCGCATCGCCGGGTGAAGAGGCTCGACGGTGAATCCGTCCACATCGACGATTCCTATCACCGACTCCCGCTGCAGAGGCGGAGTCGCGACTAGCGGTCCACACTCGATGCATTTGCCCATGTGCAGCGAAAGGCCGCGCTCCAGGCCTAACCACACTGGGTGAGCTGCGAAGAGCACGTCGTCACACGACCTCCCAGCGATGATCACGTCGGCGCCATCGTCAAGGGCGCGCAGGTAGGGCTCAACTCCGATCATGGCGACAGCGTTCGCGGTCTCATCGATCACCTGGTCGGTAAGCGGCCACGGCGCCCCCAGCGGTGCCGAGTACGCAACGCGATCTCGAAGCCAGTCCTTGGTGACCTGGCTGTAGATGCGCGCGATCTTCAACGGCCCGAGGCGTTCGCGCCGGATCGTCGCCGACACAAGGTCGAAATAGAGGTCAACCGCCTTGTCGAGACCTGCCCCGCCCGCTGAGCCAACAATCATCCGGGCGCCGCACGCGCGGGCACCCATGAGCATGGTGGTAAGGTCCTGGTCCTCCCACTCGCGGAGGTTGTACCAGTGCCCAGAGCCGAGATAGAACGGACCGATGTCACCGGAGCCTGCATCCGCGGCAACGACGTCAGGACGCATCTTGATACCGGCCCAGAAAGAATCCGGATGAAAAGGCGTCAGTCCGAGCGAGCCAGAGGCGCAGAGAACCGCGGAGCGCTTAGCGGCCTGTCCTCGCGTCATCGAGCCGCAGCATCATCCACCCCGACCTGCCATCGGCTACGCCCGAGCAGGTCTGAGATCTCGCGCGTGGCCTTAGTCAGGTGCGGCGCCCATGCCTTGAGCTTCTCGAGCGTGCAGCGCTCGGCGGGCCCGGCCAGCGTTAGGGCTGCGCTGACCATGCCGCCAGGCTCGGGGATCGGCGCCGAGATCGCTGAAATGCCCCGAACGCGATCTTTGACTGCCAACGCGTAGCCGCGGTGCCGGATCTCCTCGAGCTCGTTTGCGAGCGTTGCGCTGTCCGGAACCCCCGACTCCTCCTGCCGCCGCGTGCTCAATGACCGCAAATAGGCACCGGTTTCCTTGGGCGTGGCGAACGCCAGCAGCACCTTGCCGGTGACACCGCTGTGGAGCGGCACGATGCGGCCGATCTCCGCGACCCATCTCACTTCGTGGCCGCTTTCGACCTGCTCGATGCAGACACGGTTCAGACCGGATCTGACGTTGAGAGTCGCCGTCTCTTCGGTCAGGTCCCGGAGCCTGACCATCCTCGGGTGAGCCAGGGTTCGCACGTCGGCCCGTGCGCTGAGCGAGCGGGCCAGGCTTAGTACCGACCACGCCAGCGTGTAACGCTGGCTGTCCTCGTCCTGCGCGACGAGATCCTTGCGCTTGAGCGCGGTCAGGATGCGGTGCACTGCGCTGCCTGTGGAACCTGTTGTTTCGGCAAGCTCGCTGACCGAGCCGTCTCCCCATTCCGCGAGCAGGAACATAATCTCCGCCGCCCTCTCCACCGCCAGGGCCGACGCGTTGGGTCGCTCAATGACCTTGGGCGAACGGCGCGGCGCCACCGCACTCTTGCCGGCGATCGCGGGTCGCCCACGAGTGGAGATGCGGACTGCGCCGTTGCTCAATCTGCTGCGACTCTAGAGGCTAGCCTTCCGCCGCACAAGGTGTTACTGCTTCCACTCATGGCTGTGGTCAAGCCACCAATGTGCGATCTCGTCGCGGCGCGCAAACCACACGCCGCCTTTGTTCAGCGCGTGCTCGATGAACTCTCGCAGCGCGTTCGTCCGACCGGCCTGGCCAGTCCAGCGGCTGTGGAGGCCAACCGACATCATCTTCGGGTACCCGCGCTCGCCTTCGCGATGCAACTCGTCGACCGCCCGCCGCAACATGCCCGAAAACGTGTCAGGCGTGACCGATCCTTCGGCCAGGATGAATCGGACGTCGTTGTAGGTCTGGCTGTAGGGGATGACCAGATGGCGCTTGCCCTGTGCTTCCGTGAAATAAGGGAGGTCATCGTTGTAGGTCTCTGAGTCGTATATGAAACCGCCCTCTTCGACCAGCAGATCCCGCGTCCAGGGTGTGGAGCTATACCGCCAGTACCAGCCGACGGGCCTTGATCCGGTGGTGCGGCGTATCGCGTCGACGGCGCGGTCGATCTCTTGCCTTTCTTCCTCACGTGTCTTGAAATCGGTTGGTGTGCTCCAGCGGTAGCCGTGAGAGCACGGCTCATGTCCACGCTCGCGGATCGCACCCGCAACCGCCGGGTTCAGCTCCAGCGCCATGCCACACGCGAAGAACGTGCACTTGATCCTGTACTCGTCGAACATGTTGAGTAGGCGCCACACGCCAGCCCGGCTTCCATACTCGTACACGGCCTCCATCGCGAAGTCGCGATGGTCCTTGCCGTAGGCCCAGTTCAGCTCAGCCAGGCCATCGGTATGTGAGTCGCCGAGCCGCTCGTAGGCCTCCGAGCCTTCCTCGTAGTTGATGACCAGGTTCACCGCAACCTTGGCATCGTTGGGCCAGACGACCTTCGGCGGGCGGCCTCCGTAACCGATCAGGTCCCGAGGACGAACCTCAGTTGACTGCATGGCGCGCACTCCCTTCCATAGCCCGAGCCCCATTCGGTATAACCGAAATGCCATTCCATATTATCAGCCGCCATCCGGCTGTCCCGGAGACGCGCGACTTCGCGCTGACTTCGCGGCCGATTGCACATATGCCGCGATGGACTCTGCCGCAATGTATCCAAACGTTGCCGCGGTTGCGAGTCCACCCACGTATCCGCCGTTAGGGCCACCCTGGATTCCCCCCGCCGTGCTTCCTGCCGCGAACAGACCGGGGATCGCTCGTCCGCCAGGGGCGCGAACAGCCGCGTCCGGGCCGATTTTTGCGCCACCCATGGTGAAAGTGATGCCGGGGATGACGCGCGCGGCGTGGAATGGCGGGCGCGAGACCGGGCACGCACCGCGGACGGTGTTGTGTGCGGCAATGGCCCGGGCCAGTCGATCCGGCTTGCAGGCAAGTCGCTGGGCGAGCCCCGAGATCGTGTCCGAACTGACGAGGTGAGCACCCCTTCTCATGAGCTCCGGATTTGGCGCCGGTAGGCCGAGCTTGCCGCGGCCGGGTTCGCCGTTCCAGATTTCCTCGTCGAACACAACTGCAAAGCCACGTGGGTCTTCGCTGCGCGCCATTCGTGTGACGAGGCCCACCGCGGACGTGTCTACGGGGACGCGATCGCCGTGGCGCGTGACAACGACGCCAACCATGCATAGCTCGTCGAGGTGTGGAAACGGCCAGAGCTCGTCGGACTCGAGCGCATTGATTGACACTAGGTGGCCGTAGACACGACCCAGCCCCACCGCCTCGGCCCCGTTCTCGAGCAGCATGCGCAGGCCGTCACCTGTGCCGGTAGTCGAGGCGCGCAACAGGCAGAGCCCGGCGTTGGGGCCAACATACCGACTCAACATCTCCTGGTTGGCTTGAAACCCGCCATCGGCAAACAGCACTGTGCCGGCCTCCAGGCTCGCCTCGCCGGCCTCTGTTTGAAACCCGACTTGCCAGCCGCCGCTGAGCCTGTGGAGCGAGTGCGCGGCAGCGCCCATCCGCAGGTCGCCTCGCCACTCCCGAAACCGCTCGTAAAGGCGCTGCATCGCCTTCGACGGCCCGAGGTCTGGGAGTAGCCGGCGTCCAGTGCCAACTCGGAACGGCCAGAGCGTCCAGCGTGTGGCGGGTTCCTCGGTCTTGGCCCGCATCTCGACCCCTTCGGCCTGCAACCAGGGAATGATGTTTCCGGACTGCGAGGCGAGCGCGCCGGCGAGCTCGTCGTCGATCTCCCCGCTTGTCTCGGCCAGCAACCGCTCGCGTTTCACGTCCGCGGGCGAATCAGGCGGTTCCCACGCGATGTGGAGCAGACCTCCTGAGATGACCGCGTTGCCCAGGCCACCGTCGACGTCGCCCTTCTCCAGCACAGTCGCGCGAACTCCGATTTGCTGGAGCCGCCGGGCGGCTACCATGCCCGCAAAACCGCCGCCCACGATGACACAAGGATTCATAGGTCGCAGCCGAACGCCATTAGGACATACATGATCACGCATTTGGAATGCCGTTTCGGTTGTGGACGGTCGCGCTAGCATGAGGTTGCGAGCGTGACCACCGCAGGGAGCATCGACGGCGTCCAGCCGATTATCAGCGTCCGCAACATCTCAAAGACTTTCACTGGGAAGCGGGTGCTTGAGAACTTCGATCTCGACGTCATGCCCGGCGAGGTCCATGGCCTAGTCGGCCAGAACGGATCTGGCAAGTCGACGTTCATAAAGATCCTCGCCGGCTTTCACGCGCCAGACGCGACTTCGGATTCGTCCGTGAACGTCCGTGGGCATGACGTCACTTTTCCGATGCGTCCCGGGGAGGCCGCTCGGCTTGGCCTCGCGTTCGTCCATCAGGACCTCGGTCTGGTCGAGACCGCCAGCGTGCTGGAGAATATGCGCGTCCGCCGTTACGATCTCGGCCTGGGCTGGCGAATCAAGTGGCGTCGCGAGCGCCAGTACGTGAGGAGGATCCTCGAGGCCTTCGGGCTCGACATCGATCCGGAGGCGCAGATCTCGTCGTTGCGCCAGGCGGACAAGGCGCAGATCGCGATCGTCCGAGCGTTTGACCAGCTCCGGCAGTCCGAGCGTGGCCTTCTCGTCCTCGATGAGCCGACTCCCTACCTACCCAGAGATGGCGTCGAGCGCGTCTTCAGGACCGTGCGGGACGTCGCCGCCAGGGGCTTTGGCGTCCTGTTCGTGTCGCACCGCCTCGAGGAGGTGTTTGAGATCACCCGCCGGGTGACGACACTCCGGGATGGGAAAGTTGTCGATTGCATGCCCACTTCGTCGCTAACCGAAGAGACGCTGATCGAGCGAATTCTCGGTTTCTCGCTGGAGCAGCTCTACCCGGAGCCACATACCCCGAGGACCGAGCGAATGCTCTCTGTCAAGAACGTGTCAGGCGCCACCGTCGACGATGTGTCCTTCGACTTGCACAAGGGTGAGATCCTCGGCGTGACTGGACTGCTCGGCATGGGTTGGGACCGGCTGCCTTACCTGCTATTTGGAGCCGAAAAAGCCAGCCGTGGCCTCCTCGAGCTTGGCTCGCGGACGATCCGACTTGAGACTCTTCAGCCGCAAGGTGCGATCAAGAGCGGGATCGCTTTTCTGCCCGCAAACCGGCTCGGCGATGGCTCGCTCCAGACCGCGACGGTGAAGGAGAATGTGACTCTTGCGAAGCTTGACGAGTTCTTCCTAAGCGGCTTCCTGCGCCTAGGGCGCGAGCGCGACACGGTCGAGCGAATCCTCTCCGATTATGACGTCCGTCCGCGCGATCCCGAGCGCGTGTTCTCGACACTGAGCGGCGGGAACCAGCAGAAGGTGTTGCTTGCCAAATGGTTTGAGACGCGTCCCAAAGTTCTGCTCCTGCACGAGCCGACTCAGGGCGTCGACGTCGGGGCGCGGGCGCAGATCTTCCGTCGGATCAGGGACGCCGCTGCGGCTGGCGCTGCCATCCTGCTGGCCACTTCAGAGTACGAAGACCTGCCTTTCCTGTGTGATCGGGTCATCGTCTTCCGGGGCGGTCGGGCGGTAGCACAGCTGCACGGTCCGTCGCTGACCACGGAAAGAATTGTCGAGCAGAGCTTCCGGGTCACTCTCCCGAGCAATCTCGCCGTCAGCTAGCTGGAACGGTTCCTCGAAAGAAGCCGACGAAAATTGAAATGGTATACTAGCTTTGCTGTGGCCCCAGCCGCACTGAGTATCGCTGCGCACTGCAGGAGGTGCCCGGAGTGAAAGAGGTCTTCGGCAAGATGGTCTGCGAGACCATCGAAGAGGTGCTCAATCCTGACTGGTGCGCGGTGCTCCCAATCGATCTTCAGAACGATTTCATGCTGCCGAGCGGCGTGGTCGGCAAGGCCGGAGGCGACCTCACAGCGATGGGCGAGCTGCTTCCCAAGGCGGAGCACTTCATCAAGCGAACTCGTGATTTCGGGGTCAAGCTCGTGCACATTCGCATCGTCGACCTACCAAACGGTGAGAGCGATTCACCCTCGTGGATCCGCTCGAAGGGCTTGATGTCCAACGTTCACGCGTTTGCGGTCGAAGGCACTTGGGGCGCCGAGTTCTGCGAGGGCTGCGAGCCCCGGCCCGGTGAGCTTGTCGTAACCAAGCATCGATCGAGCGCGTTCGTCGGTACGAACCTCGACATGATCCTCAAGAACAACGGCGTCAAGACCGTTGTAATCATTGGCGAGCAGACGCCGGGTTGCGTCGAAGCGACCTACCGCGACGCGGCTTATTACGACTTCTACAACGTGTTGGTCGAGGACTGTGTGGCCGCCCGCGACCGCCAGCTACACGATGCGTCAATCAATATCCAGAAGGCACGCCACGACGTGGTGACCATGGATCAGGTCTTCTCCATCTGGAGCAAGTATCGCAATGGATCGCTGGTCGCTCTTGAGGCGAGCGCGGTCACTGAAATGGCGAAGTAGCCGCCCTCCGCCGCCGCCACGCAACTCAGATCGGACCAGCTTCCATCGCTACAGGCGCCACTCACGTGCTAGAGCCACTTCCCGTTCTGTCCGCGACCGGCATGCTGGGGTCGGGGTTCCGCGAGGAATCGATTTACCGCGCACTCGACCTCGGCGTAAGGATGATCGGTTGCGACGCCGGAACCACCGACTTCGGACCTCATCTCCTCGCGACCGGAGATTCCCAATTCTCTCGGGCTGCTGTGAAGCGCGATACGTCGATCATCCTCGCAGCGGCCGTCCGAGCCGGCATTCCCCTGGTGATCGGGTCGGCCGGCGGAGCCGGCGGCGATGTCAACCTCGAATGGATGCGCAGGGTGCTGCTCGAAACCGCGAGGGAGCAGGGGCTGCATTTTCGGCTCGCGCTCATCCACGCCGAGCAGTCCAAGGACAAGGTGCGCGAGCTTATGCGGCAGGGGCGTGTCCTCCCGCTTCCGCCCTCGGAGCCGCTGAGCGATTTCGCGGTGGACGAGGCGCTCCACATCGTCGCGATGATGGGTGCAGAGCCGGTCCAGGCGGCCCTGGACAGCGCGCAAGTAGTCCTGGCTGGCAGGTCAAGCGACGCAGCAATCTACTCGGCGCTGCCACTGAAGCTCGGATATGCGTCCGCGGTGTGCTGGCATGCAGCCAAGATCCTTGAATGCGGCGCGGCGGCGGTCGCACAGCGCGCTGCCCCGGACAGCATGGTCGCTGTTCTGCACTCTGACTCATTTGACGTCTTTCCGATGCGCGACGACTATCGCTGCACCCCGCAAAGCATTGCTTCGCACACGCTGTATGAGAACGTCGATCCGTTTCATCTTGTCGAGCCATCTGGGATCCTTAACACTCTCGAATCCGAGTACGTGGCAATCGACAATCGCGCAGTCAACGTGAGTGGTTCGACATTCGAACTCGCCGAGCGATACGGTGTGAAGATCGAGGGGGCGCGGCTCGTGGGTTATTCGACGATCATCCTCGGCGCGATCCGAGACCCACTCATCATCCGTCAGCTCGACAACTGGCTGGAGCGACTGGATGAGAACTTGAAGGAGCGTTTGCGAAATACCGTCGGCGACGCTGCGCAGCATCAGATCACAGCTCGGATCTACGGCCGCGACGGCGTCATGGGCGCGCTCGAACCGCGCAAGACGATCGAGGGTCACGAGGTAATGGTCTTGTGGGATGTGATCTCCGCCAGCCAGGGGCTGTCGCACTCAATCGCCGCCAGCCTCAGCCATATGGCCGTCCACAACCCGATCCCCGAATGGGATGGGCTAATCAGTGGTGTCGCCTTCCCATTTGCGCCGTCCGAGGTCGACCGGGGCCCCGTCTACGAGTTTCACCTCAATCACGTGGTCTACCCGGATAGTCCGACGTCCCTCTTTCCGACCGATTACGAGAGCGTCTGATCTATTGAGCACGCTCGCCGAAGTAGCGAAGCTGATCCGATCGAAAAACGCCGGGCCGTTCTGGCTGACCCTTGATGTGATGTTCGATGACCGCCAGACATACGAGGCGGTTCGCGACCAGCACGTTCTCAGTGTGGAGCTGATCAGCCGGCTGTATATGCAACCGCGCGAGTGCGTTCGTGTATTTGCCCACGACGCCGCGATGGCGATAAAGGTGAGCATTCCGAGGCCACATAGCTCCGGGTCGCCAATGGACACCGATGTGTTCGGAGGGCAGCAATACGCTCCGCTTCTCGACCTAGCGGTGGAGTTCCCCCGCCACCAGGGTCACAAATAGCTCGTGAAAGTGAGGAATCGCATGAACGTTCCTAACCGCCCATCGCTCAAGACCAGACTGGCTCACGGACAGACCGTGATCGGCTGCCTCGTCGCGTTTGACGCACCCTGGCTCGTCGAAATCATCGGCCGAAGTGGTTTCGATTTCGTGACCATCGACGTCGAGCATGAAGCCTTCGACGAGCAAGGTGTTGTCAACCTGATCCGCAGCGCCGAAACTGTGGGTCTTTCATCGATCGTCCGAATGTCGATCTCGGACCGTCTGCTCGCATACCTTGACGCGGGCGTCAACGGGGTCAAGGTTCCTGATCTACGAGACCGTGACCACGCGGAGCAGCTCGTCTCGCTGACCCATTTCTACCCACAAGGCAAGCGCACGTACTACACGATGGGGCGGGCGGCTCGCTATGGCATCGATATCGACGATCACGAGTGGATGTCTCGGGCAAACGACGAGATGTTTCTGATGGCGATGATTGAGGACATCGGTGTCGTTGAGCAGCTCGACGACATACTGGACGTCGAGGAAATCGACGCCTTCCACGTCGGCCCACACGACCTCGCCCAGTCGATGGGTTTTCCGGCACCCGGAGCGCTCGATGACGTGATCAAGGGTGTGGTGCACAGATGCCGCGACGCAGGCAAGTACGTATCGGTTGGCGTCGTCACGCCCTGGAACCTCGTCAAGGCCGACAGCTGGCGACGCGAGGGTTGTCAGATCCTCACTGTCGGCTCGTCCTGGGTCGTCTCACACAGCATGGTCGAGATGCACAACCAGCTGCGCGGCGCGATCCCGGCAGATCAGCAATCTCGGGTCGAGCCGACTGCGGTCAGTCGAAGCTCATACCTGGCACCGAATACCCCGTAGAGGCAGGTCCTTTACGCACGATACGTGTCTCATGATCGGTGCTTTCGGCTTGACCGTCCGAACTTGACAATCCAACCGCGGCCGATAACATTCAGCGCCAGATAGGAACGTGATTCTAAATGCCGCTCGGCGGCCGCTGTGCTGGACATAGAGCTGATTCGCGGAGGTTACAAACGTTGAACCCGTCGATCTCCTCGGCACTGGGGCCAGCGCTCGTAGCGTGGCTGGGAGGTCGGATTGGCGGAGCCTAGGAACTCTGAAGTCGACTCGGTTACCCTGCCCCGGGGCGCCTCAACCATCAGGCGCTTCGCTAGTGGATTTCGGGTTCCCAACCCAGCTGAACTGGCCGACCGATTCGGCATCCTCGTGGCCTGGGCAGTAATCATCGCCATGTTTTCGGTCGTTGAACCGAATACGTTCTTCACTTTTGCAAATTTAAGAATCGTTCTCGGGACGCAGGCGGTGTTGCTCATCCTGGCCCTGGCCCTGCTGCTCCCGTTGACGGTAGGCGAGTTCGACCTCTCTGTGACGGGGGCACTCGGGATAGCGTTGATCTTGATCGGCTACCTCAACATCATTCGAGGTTGGTCGATTCTGGCAGCCATCGCAGCCGCCCTGCTGTCGGGAGTAGTGATCGGTCTGGTGAATGTCTTTTTCGTCATGGTCGTCAGGGTGGAGTCGATCGTCGTGACGCTCGGTTCGGGAACGATGTGGCTGGGGGTCGGATATGGCATCTGGGGCGCGAACATCTCGGGTGTTTCTGACGCCCTCGTTTCTGTAACCAGAAATAACTTCATCCTTGATGTGCCGTTCGCCTTCTGGTACGGGCTTCTTCTGACTCTCCTCTTCTGGTATCTCTACGCGCTGACGCCACTTGGTCGCTACCTGTACTTCGTCGGCGCCAACCGCCAGGTTTCACGGCTATCCGGAATTCCGGTAAGTGCGATACGTGCGGGCTCGCTCATGGCTTCCGCAATAGTCAGCTCGATCGCAGGCATCATATTGGCCGGGGTCCTCGGTGGCTCGGGCCCGAACATCGCCGCCGGCTATCTGCTGCCAGCTTTTGCTGCGGTGTTCCTGGGCGCGACGGCGATCAGCCCGGGCCGCTTCAACCCGCTGGGAACGTTCATCGCGGTGTACTTCCTCATCACTGGCATCACCGGGCTCGAGTTGCTGGGATTCAGCGGGTGGGTCGAAAACGTCTTCTACGGAGCATCACTGGTTCTGGCGGTGGCGCTTTCACGCCTCGCCGCACGACGGCGCTTCACGCAATGAGAACCGCTGTGCCGCCTTGACGCACCTGGTTATCCCGTACGGCAACCCGAAATACATGAGATGGAGGATGGAGTGATGGTAGGTATCGGCAGAGTCCCTGGGCGGTGGCGGCGTCCACTGCTCCTGGGCATGGTCGTGGCTCTCCCGTTAGCCGCATGCGGAGGAAGCACACCCACGACCACTTCCCAGGGCATGAGCGCCGATGCCCTCGCCCAGGTCAAAGCGCTGTATCAAAAGGAATCCGGGCCTTCGCAGTTCCAGGGCGGTCCCGCGTTCGATGCCACCAAGGCCAAGGGCAAGAAGGTCTGGTGGATCAGCAACCTTGGCAGCAACTCATTCACACCACTCATTTACAACCCGTTCAAGGAAGCAATGAACGCCGCCGGCGTACAGGTCACGTTCTTCGATGGTCAGGGCTCCGCGCAAGAAGAGATCCATGGGATGCAGAACGCAATCGCGGCAAAGGCCGACTTGATCGTGGACCAGGACTACCCGGTTGCGCAGACGCGAGCTGGGTTCGACGCCGCCAAAAAGGCAAACATTCCAGTTCTCGAGTGGGCGAACAACGATGAAGGCGCTGGCCCGACGCCCAACGGCGGTGTCGCCGAGGTCACATACGCCTACAAGAACGCTGGCGTGCTGATGGCTGACGCGATCATGACCATATCGGACGGGAAGCCGGTCAACGCCGTCTTCATCAACAGCTCGGACGTTGAGCCAGCCGGAGAAGTTGGCGACGGCCTAAAGGCAGAATTCCAGAAGTACTGTCCATCTGCATGCAAGGTCACGACCAAGGACGTCGTGATCGCTGATTGGAGCACCAAGCTGGCGGTAACGGCCAGCACTTCGGTGGCTGACACCAGCGTGAACTGGATCGTTCCGGCTTTCGATCCGGAAACTGCCTTTGTCGACCCGGCGATCATTCAGGCTGGCGCGGCCAGCCGCGTCAAGGTCTGCGCATACAACGCGACCAAAGGCAACGTCGACCGGCTGAAGCAGAATGGCGACCCGCTGACATGTGACGTCGGATCGCCGCTTGGTTGGAGTGGGTATGGGATCGCCGACGATGCACTCCGCCTTCTATCGGGCGTCACACCGATCTGCAAGGCTCCGCCGCCGTGCGGAGAAGGCGAAAAGATCCCTCAGCGAATCTTCGACCGCACCAACATCCAGCAGTACGATCTAAACGCATCGGACGCCACCTGGTATGGACCGACAGACTACAAGGCTGCATACAAGAAGCTTTGGGGAATTGGCTAGACCGCGGGTTGTTCCGGCGACTGATTGAGAAAGGGCCCCGAATCCGGGGCCCTTTCTCTTGACGGACGAGCAGTAAGCTCAGGAACGCTCGGCAGGTACCTCCAGAGATATCAAAGGTGCCCACATCTGCGAACCGAACACAGATCGATCGCCGAAGTCGCCGGAAGAGATATCGCGGACGAGGTTGAACTTGATCACCCGACCGGCTGGGTAGTCATGGATGGAGAGAATCCTGCTTTCGGGCACGTGGAATAGCTTCGCGATCCGCGCCTTGGTGAACACCTTGGCGCGGCGGACCATCTCGAAGGTGGCCTCGTCCTTGAAGACCACATCGAACGTGATCAGGTACGGGCCGGCGTTCTTGCTGAAAAGGAACTCCACAAGGTCGATCAACTTGCGGTTCACGGTTCGGCTCCGACCTTGAAGTATTCGATCGGAAACAGACTGGTCAACTCGGATGGTTTCGCCAGCTCGGCGACGTGCAGGACGCTGAACCGGTAGACCGCGCCCGTATCGTTCACCAGCGGCGAGAACGGGAACGCCACGTGCGCCGTGCGAGTCTTTGCCCCGGAATAAGGGAATCCGATCATGCGCGCCTCCAGTAGGGCGGCGACATCGTGGGCGACCTCCTGGCTGGGGCCCAAAATCTGCGCCAGGATCCCCACCTCATGGCCTGGATGGTCACGTTCTGGTTCCATCTCGCCCATCACGCCGTCGCGGCCGTAGACGATCCAGTTCAGGCTCACGCCCGGCTGGTCGGCAAGTGCCAGGGTCTGCTCCGTACAGCCGGCCATGTATTCGTCGAGCTTGGCGATCAGAAAAGGGTCGCGGATGCCGCCCAGCACGATCGAGCGGAAGCCCACACGCTCCGCTCCCTCGAACCTGATCGTCGGCCGCTGGTGGACGTGGAACTGTGTCCCGCGCACCAGGGTCGACCTGTTACCGGTTTCCTCGAAGACCACGTCTGAAAAGTCGAGGACTCCCGTCGGCTCACCTTGCAGATAGGGGTGTTCGACTTCATAAACCATGTGCGCGGCTACCGAGAATGGCGTCACTTTGCGAGCCGGATTCGGTGCCACGACCTCGAACTGGTCGCCGTCGACAATCGCCATAAGGCAATCCCGTCCGGTGGGCGGCACTGCGCTCATGGCCCCGCATTCCAGGATCTTGCCCATGTGCAAGGCGGGACCTGCCTCGATGCCGGCCCTGACCGGGTAGGCGGCAAAGATTGCGCTGTCGCAAGCTCGTCCCGCGAGCACCACCTGTGCGCCATGGTCCATTGCCTCGATGAACGGTTCGACGCCCATCTGGCCGACGATCCTCTCGCACGCATCCACGCGTTCGGCCGTCAGCTCCGGGACGCCGGGCATGGGCCGTACCTTTCCTGCCGCCAGGCGCTCCTTCAAATAGCGCTTTTCCTGCTGCGAGTGCACCAGCGCGAGGGTGAAGCTCATCCCCTTCTCGCGGGCGATTTCTTTAATGATCTCGTGCGCCCAGGCCAGGTGTGGATCGGCTCCGGCGCCTCCCGCGTTGCCGATCAGCACCGGCAGCCCGTTGGCCAGCCCTGCCTCGATGATCAGCGACATGTCGCGCTTCATCGTCGCGCGAGAGTGGTAGGGCCTCCCGCTCCCAAGGTAGTAGGGGCCCATGTCCGTAGAACCCGAGTCGGCGCCAATCACGTCCAGCCCGCTCGCCACTGCGCGCTGCAGGCTGTCGGCGTTTACGCCATAGCCGATCGAGCCGCCCGGGCTGACGACGCGGATTGCCCGTGCCCGGCTAGGCGCCGTCATTCAGCGGTGACGTAGCCGAACTCGATGTCGCGCCGGCGCTGCTCAGGGTCCCGGGCCTCGGGCGGCCCGAAGCCGCCGCCGCCCGGCGTGCGCATGCTCAAGACCTCGCCGGGCTGCAACTCGGTGCGACCCTTTGGCGGCACGCTGCCGCCGCCTGACCTGGTCAGTATGTTCGGCGCGGCCGGATGTCCGCCATGCCGGCCCAGGGGTGGGTGCGTAACCCGGTCGGTCATCATCGAGAGCACCGCGGATTTTTTCGAGCGGAGCTCGATGTCGGTCGCCACCCCGAGGCCGCCGCGATACGTGCCGTCGCCGCCCGAGTTGGGAACCAGCGCGCGACGCCTGAAGAGCAGCTCCGTCGTTGACTCGACGATCTCCGCCGAGGTGGTGCCCGCGTTCGATGGCCACGGGGCGGCGGACAAACCGTCCCGATTGTTCTTGGCGCCCATTCCGCCGGAGAGCAGGAAGGAGCTCCCCCACTTTCTGCCGTCCGGAAACATCCCGCTGATGACAAATCGCGGACAAGGAGAGCCGGAATCAGCCAGGACTCGATCGGGGAGGATCTGGGCCAGGGCGCCGAATACCGTCGCCGAGATCGAGTGGCCGATGATCTGGCGCGAAGCCACGGCGGCGGGGAAGCGACAGTTGATGATCGTCCCCTCGGGTGCGACCATCGTGATCGGTCGGTAGGAGCCCTGGTTGTTGGGGACGTCGGGCAGCAGGGCGCACTTGATCGGATAGACAGTCATCGCGTAGGCGTGGTTGAAGGAATCGTTGATAGCCCATTGCGTCTGCGGTGACGACCCCGTCCAGTCGACGACGATCGATTCATCTTCGATCGTGACCGCCGCCCGAAGGACCAGGGGACCATCGACGCCATCGAGCTCCATCTCGTGCCTGTACGTTCCGTTGGGGACCTCCCGGATGGCGGCCCGCATCGCGCTCTCAGACCTCGTCTCGATCTCGTTGAAGATCGAGGCAGGATCGTCAAGCGACATCTCGTCGAGCAGATCTGTGAGCCGCTGGGCACCGACATCGAGGGTCGCCAGCTGAGCGTAGATGTCACCTCGCACCTGCTCCGGAAGGCGGACGTTGGCAAGAACGATCGAAAGCAGGTCATCGTTAACCTTGCCTCGATTGCGAATCTTGGAGAGCGGGATTCGAAGACCCTCTTCGAAGAGCTCACGGCTGTCGGCTGACCAGATGGCTCCGCCGATGTCGGCCCAATGGCCGATACACCCGACGTAGGCGACGATGCGGCCGCTCCGAAACACCGGCCGCACCATGGTCATGTCAGGCAGGTGCCCGGTGCCCAGCCACGGGTCGTTGGTGCCCAGGACGTCACCGGGTTGCCATGTGGAGGCCGGAAATCGCTCGAGCGCGGCTTGCATCGTGCGCGGAAGCGTCCCCACGAACGACGGCATGCTCCGCTGCGATTGGCTGACGGAGCCTCCCTGGCTGTCGAGCAGAACGACCCCGAAGTCGAATGCCTCGCGGATGATGGGCGAGAACGCGGTCCGCATCAACGTGACCTCGGCCTCGTCGATGACGGCCTGAAGGCGGCCCCACACGATCTCGAGCGTGACCGGATCCAGGCTGAGTTGAGACTTCACCGCTTTCATGAGTAGATCGCAGTGCCCTCGGAACGTGCCATCTCGACGAAAGCGGAGTAAAGAGTCTGGGTCGCACGGCCTGCCGTGCCGTGGCCGATGCGCCGACCTTCGACCTCGATGACAGGCGTGATCTCGGTCCCGGTGCCGGTCAGGAAAACCTCGTCCGCGTTGAGTACTTCAGTGACCGTGATGTCACGCTCGACGACCCGGAACCCCTGGGCGGCCGCAAGCTCCATCACGGTGCGCCGTGTGATGCCCTCCAGGCATGCCTTGGACCATGGGGTCACGACCTGTCCCTCCTTGACGATGAACAGGTTGGCGGCGCTTGCTTCCGCAAGGAAGCCATCCGCGTCCAGCATGAGGGCGTCGTCGGCGCCGCGGCGAACGGCCTCGAGGCGGGCCAGGAGGTTGTTACCGTAGTTCAGGCTTTTGATCTTAGGATCCAGCGCATCGCTGTTGATCTGCCGCACGCTCGAGACGACCAACCTCTGACCGCGCATATCCGCGGGTGAGATTGGACCGCCGAGCAGGATCACATTTGGCTGGTCGGAACAAAAGCGCGGGTCGAGCCGCGGTGGAATGCGGTTGCCGCGGGTGACAATCGGCCGAAGGTGGAAGTTGTCGCGGATCTCGTTGACCCGAAGCCAATCGAGGACCACGGCCGTGAACTCGGTCGGTGACATCCCGATGTTGATCTCAAACGCGTTCGCCGATTCATAAAGGCGTTTGACGTGCTGGTCGAGGCGGAAGACCGAGCCGGCGTAGACGCGAACTCCCTCAAAGACACCGTCGGCGAAATTCAGCCCGCTGTCGAAGACGGAGATCGTCGCTTCTTCGCTTGGAACCAACCGACCATTGATGTAGACCTTCAACGATGAGGATCGAGTGCGGGCTTCGTCTAGTGCTTTCACGTCTTTCATCAAGTTCGTCTTCCCCCTCGTCGCGAATTGCCGTTATCGGGCGTCGGTTTGTGGCTTTCCGCGAAGCTAACCAGCACGTTTCCGAGGTCGTCGACACGCCACACAGCCGACGGACCGACGACGATCGTCGACTCGCGCTCCTCGATCAGCGCTGGGCCCTTGACGTCGTTGTCCGCAACCAGCTGGTAGCGGTCGAACACGGCGCAGTCGACGTAATCGTCGAGCTCCGGAAAATAGGTCCGGCGCTGAGATTTGAGCGCCCCCCCGCGTGCCGACGTCGGAAAGGTCACCGAGACCTGTTTTGACTCAACCCTGGCCGTCAGACGCCAGTGCACGCACTCCACGCCCGCAGTCTCCAGGCTGGTGCCGAATCGTTCCCTGTAAAGCCGGTTGAAGCTGCTCCGAAGCTCCGCCTCGATCCCCGGCCCGAGCTCGGCTTGGGTGAGCGGGACCGGGACCTCGTAGCCCTGCCCGACGTATCGCATGTCGACTCGCTTTTCGATGTCCGCAGAGCTGACATCAGCCCCGCCTTTCTTAAGCATCTCGCGAGCCCGGGCTTCCATTTCGGCCAGGCGCGCGACGACCGGCGCCCAGTCAACTCTGCCAAGCCGGCCCAGATGGGTCCAGGCGAGATCCACCGAAAAGGGTGAAACGAGAAAACCGAGTGCGGACGCGACACCGGCGGCGGGCGGGCAGATCAGCCGCTTGATGCCAAGGTGCCGGGCAACCTCGTACGCATGCACGGGGCCGGCACCTCCGAACGCGACGAGGGTGAAGCGGCGCGGGTCGTGTCCCCGCTCGACGACATGGGTGCGCATGGCCAGCGCCATCTGCCGGTTGACGATGTCGAACATGCCGCGCGCACACTGCTCCGCGCTCATTCCGACTTCGTCTCCCAGTTGGGCGAGCGCCCGCTCCGCGTTCTCTGCGTCCAGCTCCATGGAGCCGCCGAGAAAGTAATCTGGATTCAGATATCCGAGATGGAGGTCGGCGTCGGTGACGGTGGCCGCCGTGCCTCGGCCGTAGCACGCCGGGCCAGGGTCGGCGCCGGCGCTTATCGGGCCCACCTTGAGCAGCCCCAGCGCACCTTTGTGGCCGATCGATCCGCCGCCGGTTCCGATCTCGATCATCTCGATTGTCGGCAGCTTGAGGGGCAGGCCGCTGCCGCGCTTGAAGCGCGCGACCCTGGCCACCTCCAACTCGGGAACCTGGAGGGGAACACCGCTCTCGATCAGGCTCACCTTGGCGGTGGTGCCCCCCATGTCAAACGAGATCAGGTTATGAAGGCCGAGCCGGCGGCCGAAGAAGCCGGCAGCGCTGACCCCACCCGCAGGGCCGGACTCGACGAGCTGGATGGCGAACTCGGCCGCCTGCCGGGCAGATGTCACGCCGCCCTGCGACATCATCACATAAAGGCGGTCTGGAGCTCCGAGGTCACGGAAGCCTTGCTCGAGGTGCGCGAGGTATTTGCGCGCGAGGGGGCGTACAAATGCGTTGGCGGCCGCCGTTGAAGTTCTTTCGTACTCCCGCCACTCGGGCGCGATGTCCGACGAAAGCGTGATGTCGATGCCTGGCGCTTCGGCCGCGACGATCTCACCGAGGCGACGTTCATGCGCTGGATTGGCGTATGCGTGGAGAAGGCAGACGGCGACGCTCTCGACGCCGAGCTCACGCAGCCTCCGTGACAGCCTCACTGCCTCCGCCTCATCGAGAGGCTCCAGTTCGGTGCCGTCGGCGAGCACGCGCTCGCCAATCTCAAAGCGGAGCGGTCGCGGGATGAGGGGTTCGGGGCGCTCGAGCTCCAGGTCGTACAGGTCATAGCGCGCCTCTCGACCGATCTCCAGCACGTCGCGGAAACCAACCGTCGTTATGAGAGCGGTGCGTGCGCCGCGGCGCTCAATCAGGCTGTTCGCAACCAGCGTCGTTCCATGAATGATGCGCACGATGTCTGGAAATGGAATCTTCTCGCGATGAGCGAATCGCACGATCCCGTCGAGCACCCCGAGCGATGGATCCGCCGGCGTGGTCAGATGCTTGAACACCGTGACCACGCCGTCATCGATGGCGACGAAGTCGGTAAAAGTCCCTCCGACGTCGATTCCGACGGCGCGGCTCAGGTCTCGGGCACCCAAATGCCGGCGGGCCTGCTCATGTCGCGACCGCGGCGGGGCTCAGCACATGTTTCGTGGCCGCAATCGCCGACTCGGCCGCCGCGTCGTCGATCTCGCAGTGCGTCATCATCTTGAAGACATTGGGTTGTCGCAGCAGGACGAGCACTCCCCGCTCGGCGAGCGCGTCGACGACCTCGGCTGCGGGTCTTCCGCTGGGTGCCGTGGAGACCCTCACCTGGTTCGTCTGTGGGTGGTTGACCTCGATCCCCGGGATGTCTCTGATACTGTCCGCGATGAGTCTCGCTCGCCGCTGGTCGTCGGCAAGGCGTTCGACCATATTGTCGAGGGCATAAAGCCCGGCGGCGGCGAAAAATCCTCCGCGGTGCATGCCGGACGCGCCCAGCCACTTGAGTCCACGCATCCTGGCTTCTTCAATATTTTTCACCGACCCGCACAGCAGAGCGCCCAACGGAGCGCTCAGCCCTTTGTTGAGGCTAACCGTCACAGTGTCGAGCGGCTGCGTAAATGTGCGGATGGCCAGGCCGGTTGCGACTGCCGCATTGTGTATGCGAGCGCCGTCCATATGCAGATGGCATCCATTCCGGTGAGCAAGTTCGGACAGCGACTCCACATACTCGAGCGGCACGATTGTGCCGCCGTGATCGTTGTGAGGTGATTCGAGCGCGATGAACGAGGTGCGAGGACGAGCCGGCCCGCGCCACTCGGTGAGGATCGCCTCTACCTCCGCCAGCGGCATGGCGCCTGTTTCAGAGACAATCAATCGTGGATAGACTCCGCAGACGTAAGCTAGATTCCATCCTTCGATCCAGACCTGGTGAGCATCGGCCTCGAGGATGACCTGGTCTCCCCTCACGGTCGAGATCATCATCGCGAGCAGGTTGGCGAGGCTGGCGGTGAACACGAAAAGCCCGGCTTCCATGCCCGTCATTTCGGCGGCGCGCTTCTCGAGTTCGTTCACGTTCTGGTCCTCGCCACGCTGAGGCCAGCCTATGTCGGCCGCTTGCATAGCTCTCCACATCTCGGCGGTAGGTCTTGTCACGACCTCGGAGCGCAGATCGATGCGGCGCCCTTGCGAAATCATTCTTGGAAGAGCATTCTAAACTGGCTCGATAAGGTGTCAAGCGTAGGCGGCGCGTCCTTCGCCATGTGCGCGGATGGATTCACACGTGTGCGAGAAAAGGAAGTCAGGGGATGAGTCAACGAGCGCTCCTGTTGGCGATCATGGAGCCCGCCTTGGCCATGGAAGAAGAGTTCAACGATTGGTACGACCTGGAGCACCTGCCGCAGATGCAGGCAATTCCCGGCATCGATACCGCCCTCCGTTTCGTCGCTGTGGACGGCTGGCCGCGGTATCTCGCCGTCTACGACTTGAAAGAATTCGCGGTGCTCAGAAGCACCACCTACCGCTTGATTACCGGGTCGGGTTTCACGCCATGGAGCAGGCGCATTCTCTCTCGGGTCAAAGGCTGGCAAAGGCTTACTTTCAAGCAGGAATCGCCGGGCGACGCGATCATCGATGAGGACTGCCGTGCCCTGCTTGTCTTCGTCTTCAAGGGCCGGCCTGACCTGAGGCCCGCCGCTCGGTCGTTCTCAGGCGAGCCAGGCGTGACGCAGGTTAGATGCTTCGGCCCTGGCGAGGAGACCAATGACGGTGCCGCCCTTTTGGTTGAGGCAGGCGCCGTCGGCGCACTGCCACGGCCGTCCGGTTCAAATCTCGCCTCCATGCTCGGACTCGTCTTTTCGGCCGCGTACGTCCGTTACTCACGAACAGATCCGGTGGCAAAGTTCCACGCGCTTGAAAAAAGCGAGTGAGGACTTGGACCACCGAGCGAACGGTCGCGATGGAACGCCATTTCACTTACCATTGTCCCGTCGCGTGACCAGGGCAATCCATTGATACCTGTCAGGGGGGACGTCGGGGTCGGCAGCTTCGAGCCTGGCGTCGTGACGCCGGCGGAATTTCGTCGCCTCCCGCGGCAGCGCCTGAGAGCCGTCGCCGAGCTCACCGGTCTGTCGAGCACGGCATCGGACGTGCTTGACGAGCTGGGGTTTGCGCTCGCGGTTTCTAGTGATGTCCTGGCCCTGCGGACCGGCCCGGCCCGGGTCGTCGGTCAGGCGCTCACGATCCGGTACTTGCCAGAGCGACGTTCCTCGTCACACCCGGATTTGCGGCACACCCCGAGTCGACTCACTCACCACGCCGCGTTCGCCGTGGCACAACCGGGCGATGTGGCCGTCATCGAGGTAGGTGGAATGCCGGCGGTCTCAGTGCTGGGTGGCATCGGAGCGCAGAGCGCGATTCGGGCCGGGTTGGCCGGCTGCATAGTCGACGGAGGGATCCGCGATCTGGAGCAGATTCAGTCCATGGGATTGCCGGTTTGGGCGCGCACGCTGACACCCCGCACGGGCAAGTGGCGGGTCGAGGCGGTCGCCATCAACCAGCCGGTGGCGTGCGGCGGCGTGCAGGTCCACGCGGGTGATCTCGTGATCGCTGACGAGACCGGTCTGTGTTTCGTGCCGATCGCAGTTGCGGAAGTGGCGATTGATCGCATCCTCGAGGTCACACGACAGGAAGCGGAGCAGTTGGCCTCCTCCCCGCATCGTCCACCGGCGTAACCCGACGGGGGGCACGCAGGTGAGCACCGGAGCAGAGCGGATAAGCCTTTTCGCGCACGAGCTCCGGTGGAACGACGTGCCTTCGCCCGTCGTTGCCGCCGCCAAGCTCCATATGCTCGACACGATCGGATGCGGTCTGGCCGCGCGCGGCCTCGGCGTCGGGGGTGAAGCTCTATCCGTTGCAGTCGAACAGGGTGGCCGGCCGGAGAGCACGGCGATCGGTTGCGAACAGCGGCTGCCGGCGCCGAGCGCCGCCTTCGCGAACGGAATGCACTGCCACTTCCTCGATTACGACGACACACACACGGCGTCCGGCACCCACGTGAGCGTCACGGTGGTTCCAGCGGCGCTCGCGGCGGCCGAGGCGGCCGGCGCGTCTGGTCGCGAGCTGCTGATCGCGGCGATCATCGGCTCAGAGACCGCCATTCGAATCGGCATGGCGGCGCCGCTCGAATTTCATCGACGTGGATTCCATCCCACATCTGTGTGCGGAGTGTTCGGTGCCACCGTCGCTGCGAGCCGCATCTTCGGGCTGGGACCGGAAGCAACGGCCAACGCGCTTGGCATCGCGGGCAGCCTGGCTTCAGGTCTTTTCGAATACCTCGGCGACGGCTCCGCAACCAAGCCACTTCATCCCGGCTGGGCCGCGCAATCAGGAATCCAGGCGGCCCGCCTCGCGTCACATGGAACGACCGGGCCGCGCACCGTCCTAGAGGGCCGCTTCGGCCTGTATGCAGCGTTCGTCGGCAAATCGGAAACCAAGATCGATTCCCAGCTCGCCGAGCTCGGCCACGGTTGGGAGACTCCGAACATCGCGTTCAAGCCATACCCCGCCTGCCACTTCTCGCACGCGACGCTCGACGCGACTCGCAAGCTGGTCAACGACAGGCGGCTGCGCCTGGCCGACGTCGACCGCGTCGTCGCTCTCGTTCCGGCGGACGCCGTGGCCTTCGTCCTTGAACCCGCCGAGGCCAAACTCCGTCCGCGCACCCCATACGAGGCGAAATTCAGCCTGCAGTTTTCGATCGCCGCCTTATTGGTCGACGGTAGGGTCGGCGTGGATACGTTCACCGAGCGCCGGATCGCGGATCCGCAATTGCTCGAGGTCGCTAGGCGCGTCGACTTCGAGGTCCGCGACTACCCAACCTATCCGGCCGCATTTCCTGGTGGCGTGCGCATCACGACCCGCGACGGGACGGCTCTCGAAGTGGACCTGCCCCATCAGCGGGGCAGCAGCGCCAACCCCATGCGCGATCAGGACATCCGGGGAAAGTTCCAGGCCAATGCCACGCTCGCGCTGGGCGAGACGGCCGCACGCAAGCTTGGGATCGAGCTGCTTGCACTGGATTCGCGATCAGACGTAGGCGACGTACTGGTTCATCTGGGTCGCGCGAAGTCGAATGAGCCAGGCGTGCTGTCGCCGACCGGAGGTTGACGTCAGGATTGCGGTCTGAAGCGGGCGATCTTCGGAGCCTGACCGCGTTTATAGATCAAGGCGGTTCGCTTGAACGAAAGCACCTCTTTGCCGTCCTGGTTGAAACCGGTCGTCTTGACGGTGACCAGACCAACATTGGGTCGCGAGCGAGATTCTCGCTTTTGGAGCACCTCCGACCGCGAGTAGAGCGTGTCACCCTCGAAGACCGGGTTCGGGATTCGCACCTCATCCCAACCGAGGTTGGCCATGACGTTTTGCGAGATGTCCGTGACCGACTGGCCGGTGATCAGGGCGAGCGTGAAACACGAGTTCACGATCGGCCGACCGAATTCAGTCTGGGCCGCGTAGTTGGCGTCGAAATGAAGCGGCGCGGTGTTTTGGGTCAGAAGGGTGAACCAGCTGTTGTCCGCGGCGAGAATCGTCCTACCGAGTGGATGCTCGTAGATGTCTCCGACCTCGAAGTCCTCCCAGAAACGCCCGCGCCAGCCCTCTTTCAGTCCCATCGTTCGCTCCCGGTGGAAACAAGAATAAGGACACGATGCACGCGGGGCGGATCTGATGCCCTCGCGTGAGCCTGCGGGGGCCGAGCACATAGCAGGGCCCTCGCTCGATCAGCTGACAGCCGCACGCGCGGATCTAGTTGCGAAGGTCCGCTCTCTGATCCCAAGTGGCGACGTCGATGAGAACCAGGTGGCCGCCAACGAGCTTGCGTGGACATACGCACGCGTGGAGGCCGCAGCGGCCTGCGATGACTGGGCTCAGGCTACGGGCGATCCGACGGCCCGAGCAGTCGCCGGCGCGGCGATCATCGAAGCGCTCGAGCAGCTCGGTATGCGCACCACACTGAGCACCATCGGTCGAGCGGACCATCTGGAGTGGATCGCCCACAATCCGCCACCAGCTGAGCTTGGAGCGGCGCCGGAGCAGCGCATGCTCCGCGCGACGTTTCGGGATTTCGCCCGCGCCAGGATCGCGCCCCGGGCCGCGGCTATCCACCGCGACGACCTCGACATACCTGAAGACATCATCCAGGGGCTGGCTGAGCTAGGTGTGTTCGGCCTTTCGATTCCGGAAGCGTTTGGAGGATTGCGGGGTGCCGCCGATGACTTCGAAGCGATGCTCATCGTCACCGAGGAGCTCTCCTATGTCTCGCTCGCGGCGGGTGGGAGCCTCATCACGCGCCCGGAGATCCTGGTCCGGGCACTCGTTCGCGCGGGCACTCTGGAGCAAAAGCAGCGGTGGCTGCCGGCCATCGCAAGCGGTCGGCAGCTCGTCGCGGTGGCAACGACCGAACCAGACTTCGGTTCGGACGTCGCGGGAATCCGTTGCCGCGCCGACCCCGCCGAGGGGGGCTGGTTCGTCACCGGAACCAAGCTATGGTGCACGTTTGCCGGCCGCGCGGAGCTACTCATGCTGCTGTTGCGGACCAGTGAGGCGGGACACCGCGGGCTATCGGTGTTCGTCCTCGAGAAGCCTGCGTTTCCCGGCCATGAATTCCTGTACGCACAAGACACTGGCGGTGTCTTGAAAGGGCGCGCGATTCCGACCATTGGCTACCGCGGCATGCACACGTTCGAGCTGGCTTTCGACAGATTCTTCCTCCCCGACTCCGCGCTTGTCGGCGGCCAGGACTGGTTGAACCGAGGCTTCTACCTTCAGCTCGAGAGCTTTGCCATGGGTAGGTTGCAGACGGCGGGACGAGCTGTTGGCTTGATGCAGGCGGCAGTGGACTCCACCATGCGCTACACGAATGAACGAGTCGTATTCGGGCGTGCTATCAGCGCCTACGGATTACCGAAGGCAACGCTCGGCAAGATGGTGCTGCGGCTGGCTGCGTCGCGCCAGCTCAGCTATCGGGCAGCGCGGCTAGTCGGGCGCGGAGAAGGGCAGATGGAGGCGTCGCTCGCCAAGCTGTACGCCTCGCGCGCTGCCGAGCAGGTGACACGGGACGCCATGCAATTGCACGGCGGGATGGGCTACGCGGAAGAGACCGACGTCTCGCGGTACTTCGTCGACGCGCGCGTGCTCAGCATCTTCGAAGGCGCAGAGGACGTGCTTGCGCTGCGCGTGATCGCCAAGAGCTTGCTGAGGCCTGGCTGAGATGCGAGTTGGACGCTTCTCTCTCGACGGCAGGGCGCCGCGCCTGGGACTCTTCAAGGAAGACGCCGTGTACGAGGTACCTGGTGCGCCCATCGAGATGCTCGGCGACATTGACGAGGCCGCGGTTTTGAGAGGACCGCGGCACGAGCTTGCCAGGGTTAGGCTGCTGCCTCCAGTAGCACGGCCGTCGAAGGTCCTTTGCGTCGGGATCAACTACGTGCCGCACATGGAAGAGTCCGACTTCGAGCGGCCCGCCGAGCCGATCTTTTTCTCCAAGCTGCCCTCTGCGATCATCGGTCCAGACGAGGCAATCATCCTGCCCAAAGCCGCGCCCCGCAGGGTCGACTACGAGGCCGAGCTCGTCGTGGTCGTCGGGCGCCGCGGCCGGGACATCGAAGCCGCAGAGGCGCTTGAGCATGTGGCTGGCTACACGGTCGGCAACGACGTGTCGGCACGCGATTGGCAACTCAAGAAGCCAGGGGCCCAATGGCTGCTGGGCAAGAGCTTCGACACCTTCCTGCCCCTTGGCCCGTGGATCGTCACGCCTGATGAGTTCGGCGATCCGGCGTCGCGCCGCGTCCGGTGCACGGTCAACGGCGAGCAGCTCCAGGAGGACGCGCTCGCGAACTTGATCTTCGACATCCCGGCGTTGATCGCCTATGTATCGCAGGTCGCGACGCTCGAGCCGGGAGATCTCATCATGACCGGCACACCCGGCGGCGTCGGTCAGTCGCGCACGCCTCCCCGATGGCTTCAGGACGGTGATGTCGTCGAAACGTCGATCGACAGCATCGGCGGCATCCGCAACCCAGTGCGCGCCTCGCCGGCATGATTGCTGCCTGGACAGTCGCCGTCGACATCGGCGGTACGTTCACCGACCTCGCGGCCTGGCGCCACGAGTCGAACGAGATCAAACGCGCCAAGGTGCTCACCGTGCCGGATGAGCCCGTCCGCGGGGTGATCGCCGCCATCGAGAAGGCCGGCATCGAGCTTCGAGACACGTCGATGTTCCTCCACGGCTCGACTGTCGCGATCAACGCCGTATTGCAGGGCACCGGCGCGAGGACGGCGCTGCTGACCACACGCGGTTTTCGCGACGTCCTTGAGATGGGACGGAAGAACCGACCCGACATGTACAACCTGTTCTTCAAGGCTCCGCCTTGCCCAGTCGCTCGCGAGGACCGATTCGAGGTCGACGAGCGGCTGTCCGCCGACGGCGCGGTGATCAAGGAGATTGAAGAGGAGGAGCTGCGCGCGATCGTCGCGGCTCTGCCCGCGGAGATTCAGGCGGTCGCGATCTGCTTCATCCATGCGTATGCGAACCCCGGCCACGAGCGGCGCGCGGCGGATGTTGTCCGAGACGCGCGACCCGACGTGTACACGTGCATCTCGACGGAGCTTTCCGGCGAGGCGCGTGAGTACGAAAGAACCTGCACCGCCGTGGCGAACGCGTACGTCGGGCCGCTTGTCGCGACCTATGTAGCGGAGCTCGCCGCATATCTCGAGCGCAGCGGCTCGTCGGCGCCCCTGTTGATCACCCAGTCCAATGGTGGAGTGATGACGTCTGATGTGGCGGTTCGGCAGCCCGTCAGAACCATGGAGTCCGGGCCCGCTGCCGGCGTCACCGGAGCCGCGTGGCTCGGCAGGACCCTCCAGCTCAACGACCTGATCGCGTTTGATATGGGGGGCACCAGCGCGAAGGCATGTGTCGTGCAGCACGGCGAGCCTGAGGCCGCCGCGGAGTACTACGTCGGAGGCCGCCAGAACGGCCTTCCGGTTCAGGTTCCATTTCTCGACATCGTTGAGGTGGGCGCTGGCGGGGGGAGCATCGCCTACGTCGACGCCGGCAGGGCGCTCAAAGTTGGACCACGCAGCGCAGGGTCGGTACCTGGTCCGGCGGCGTATGGCCTCGGTGGGACCGAGCCGACCATCACCGACGCGAACATTGTCGTCGGCCGGATCACACCGGAATACTTCCTCGGCGGCGAGATGCGGCTCCGGATGGACCTGGCACGGTCAGCCGTGGGCAAGCTTGCGGCCGCACTTGGAATGGAACTCGAGTCCTGCGCCCTCGGCGTGATCCAGGTCGCCAACGCGATCATGGCTGGCGCGATCCGAGCCGTCACCGTCGAGCGGGGACGCGACCCCCGCGATTTCACGCTGGTGGCCTATGGCGGCGCCGGACCGCTACACGCCACCGCGCTCGCCGCTGAGCTGGGCATCCCGCGCGTGCTGATCCCGGCCGGTCCCGGAACCCACGGCGCGTTCGGCATGCTCGTCACAGAAATCCGACACGACCAGGCGCGGACCGTCCACCGTCGGCTTGACGCGTTTGCCGAGGCCGAGATGGGCTCGATGTTCGCCGGTCTCGAAGAAGAGGCGGCGACCTACGTCGGCTCCGAACTCACAGTCGACATCGCGCCGAGGCCCGATTTCGTACGGCGCCTGGACCTGCGCTACGTCGGCCAGTTCCACCCGCTGACGCTCACGCTCCCGACGGCCTGCGACGGCCTGCATGCACGCATCCCGGATCTGTTCCATGCCGCACACCTCGAGCGCTACGGCCACAACGCGCCGGTCGAGCCGATCGAGGTGACGGCGATTCGCGTGACTTCTGTGCTGAAGATCGCCAAGCCGGAGACCTCGGGCATATCCCGGATGCGCCCGCCCTCGAGTGTTCATCAGCGTTCGCGGCGCGTGATGTTCGATGACGGCTCCTGGCACACGTGCCGTGTGAGCCGCCGCCACGAGCTCGTTTCGGGCCAGTCGCTGCGCGGCCCCGCCATCGTCGAGGATGCCGACACCAACATCGTCCTCGGCCCCACAGACAAAGCGGAAGTTGTGCCCGGCGGCCACCTGATGATCACCGTCGGAGGGACGGCCGCATGAGCCAAACGCGCGTGGGAATCGATCCAATAACCGTCGAGGTCGTGCGCCACGGTCTGATTGCCGCGGCCGGCGAGATGATGATCAACGTCAAGCACGCGGCTTACAGCCCGAGCATCCATGAGATCCAGGACGTTTGCGTCGGCCTGCTCGACAACCGCGCCGACATCCTCGCCTGCGCGCCCGGCTTGCCGATGTTCCTCGCCGACATCGGAGAGGTGGTACGGGACGGCTTCGAGGTGCTGGGTCCCGATGCGTTTCAGCCCGGAGACGTGTACATCTCAAACGATCCTTTTACCATCGGCACGCACGTCAACAACATCGCGACGTACTCGCCTGTCTTTGTCGAAGGCGAGAGGGTCGGGTTCGCCGTCGTACGCGGCCATATGGTCGATATGGGCGGAACCGTCCCGGGTTCTCGGTCCAGCCGCCTGACCGAGATCTTCCAGGAGGGCCTGCGGATCCGCCAGCTGCAGCTGTACGCGGAAGGCACGCCGGTCGCCGCGATTCACCGGCTCATCGCCGACAACACGCGGATGCCGGAGGCCGTCCTCGGTGACCTCAGGGCCCAGGTCGCAGCGTGCCGCACCGGCGAGCGCCGGATGACCGCGATTGTGCGTAAGTACGGGCGGGAGGCATTCGACGAATCATGCCGAATGCTGCTCGATCACGGCGAGAGGCTGGCGCGCAGGTCGGTGCGCGAGATCCCCGACGGCGTCTACCGCGCCGAAGCGTTTCTCGATGACGACGGCGTCGCGGTCGGCCGGAGGGTGCCGATACGCGTGCGCGTCGAAGTCACTGGCGACGGCATGACGATCGACTTCTCGGATTTCGCGGATCAGACGGAAGGTTCGATCAACACCGGACCGGCGGGCGCCGTCGCGATCGCGCGGCACGCATTCAAATGCCTGACCACGCCCAACGAGAGCCCGAACGAAGGTCATTTCCGGCCGCTGAACGTCGTCGCACCGCCGGGCAAGGTGATCAGCGCCCGCCCTCCAGCCGCATGTGGGTGGTGGTCGCGAACGACCAGCACCACGATCGACTGCATATTGCGGGCGGTCAGCGATGCAATCCCGGCGGCAGTGCCTGCGGCACATTTCGGCGACATTCCAATGTGCCTGATCAACGGATACGATCTGCGCGGAAACCGCTTCGTGTTCTTCGAGCCGGTACCTGGCGGACATGGCGGCAGGCCGACCGAGGATGGAGTCAGCGCCACCGTCTGCTTTCACGAAGGCGACACGCCCGACGTTCCGGTCGAGATCCAAGAGGCGATGCTCCCAGTGTTCGTCGAGGAGTCGACGCTCGACCAGGACAGCGCAGGGCCGGGACTCCATCGAGGAGGTCTCGGGTACCGGCGCACGTTTCGCCTGCTGTCGTCCGAAGCCTCCATGCAGCTCAACGTGGACCGGCACTACTGCCCGCCGTGGGGGCTCCGCGGAGGCGCGGCCGCCAGACCGAACAGCGCCTATATCGAAACCCCAGGCGGCGGCCGGCCCGAGCTCGTATTGAAGCGCGACGGCATCCGCCTCGAAGCCGGCGACAGGGTCATCCTGTGTGGTGGTGGTGGCGGCGGCTGGGGCGATCCGCTGGAGAGGCCGCCGGAGGCGGTCCTGCGCGACGTCATAGCCGGCTACGTGAGCCGCACGGCGGCGCGCGCGGATTATGGCGTCGAAGTCGACCCGGAAAGGCGGACCGCGACCCGGATTAGGCAGCCCGAAGGAGAGGTCGAGTGACGGCAGGCGCGCTTCGCGATTCGGCCGAGCGGCATCGGCAGAAAGCCGCACAGCAAACCGCGGCGCTGCGTGCCGAGCTGCCGCTTCGTTACCTCCGCCAGCAGGCACACCTGACCGCGCCGGCTTCCGACGCAAAGCTTGCCGAGAAGGCATTGAGCAACGCCACGGGCGTCGCATCGCGGCTGCTCGATCGGTACGGTCTCGACGCGGAGGCAGTCGGTGAGCGGCTCGGCGTCGATGCGGGGGTCGTCACGTCGGTGCTCGAAGAAGTGGGCGCTCCGGTGGTGGTGCTCGACCTCGAGGATGGCGTGCCGCCGCACCTCGTCGACGCCGCGCGGGCGAACGTGGTCAGGCTGGCACGCGAGATCGACCGCGGCCGAACTCTCTGTTTTGTACGTCCGCCGGGCATCACAGATCCACGCTGCGCAGACGACCTCGTCTCGATGCTGGTGGACGCTGGGCACGGGCTTGCGGCGAACCGCTACCCGATTGACGGAATCGTCTTTCCCAAAGTTCGCCACGTCCACGAGGTCCGCTGGCTCGACGAGCTACTCGCCAAGATCGAGAAGGACGTCAGCCTTCCGCCGGACAGCATTCGCGTCTGCTTTCTGGTCGAGACGGGATGGGGTGTGGCCAAACTTCCCGAGTTGGCTGCGGCCGGGCTCAACCGCCTTGCCGGAATCATCCTGGGCACGGTCGACCTGGGCGCCGACGTCCTCCTGCCCGAGGTCAGGTTCGAGCACCCGATCGCGGAGTGGGCGCGGATGATGATCGTGACGGTAGCCGGCGCGTGCGGTGTGCCCGCGATCGACGGCATGACGCTCGACTTTCCCGTGGGCCGTCCGGAGCTGGACGCACAAGCCAATCGGAAATTCGTTCTGGACCGCATGGCCACGAACTTCAACGACGCGCTTCACTCGATCGACCTTGGCATGTCCGGTCGCTGGGTCGGTCACCCACTTCAGCTGGTTGCGACGCTGCTCGCGTTTCGATCCTTTTTTAGTGAGGACTCCATCCGGGAACATGTGGCGACGCTTGAGGAGTTCTCGCGCGCCATCGCCAACGACCTGGGAGCCGTCGCCGCCTCTTCGGGCCAGCTCCTGGACATCGGCACCGATCGGCACGTGCGCCAACTGCTGCGGCGCGCGACGGCCTGGGGTCTGCTCTCCGCCGATCGCGCGCACGAGCTTCATCTGATCACCGACTTGGAGCGGCGCGCCTACACCACATGACCGAAGCCGGACCGCTCGCCAACGTGAAGGTGCTCGACGCCGCCTCGTTCATGGCCGCACCGATGACCGCGATGTGGCTCGCCGACTTTGGCGCCGACGTGATCAAGATCGAGCACCCGAAAGGCGACATGATGCGCTCTTGGGGCAGCTCCAAAGACGGGGTACCGCTGTTCTGGAAGGTTGTCGGTCGCAACAAGAAGTCGATGACTCTTGACCTTCATCAACCAAAGGGCCAGGAGATTCTGAAATCGATGGCCGCGAAGGCCGATGTCCTTGTCGAGAACTTTCGGCCCGGCACGCTGGCGCGCTGGGACCTGGACTACGAGTCGCTGAGGCGGGTCAATCCGCGTCTCGTGATGCTCAGCATCTCGGCCTTTGGACAAACGGGGCCGTACAGCCGGCGGGCCGGCTTTGGAACTCTGGCTGAGGCGATGAGCGGATTCGCGCACATGACCGGCAGCCCGGATGGACCGCCGACGCTGCCAGGATTCGGGCTCGCCGACGGGATCACCGGCCTGTGCGGCGCCTACGCCATCATGGTCGCGCTCCACGAACGCGACACGGTGAGCGGGCAAGGCCAGGCCATCGACCTTGCGATCTACGAGCCGTTGATGACGGTCCTCGGACACCCCTTCATCGAGTTCGACCAGCTCGGCGTCATCGCAGAACGGCTCGGATCCAGACTGACCTTTGCATCTCCTCGCAACACTTACCGCAGCCGCGACGGACGGTGGCTCGCCATGTCTTGCAGCGCGCAGAGCGTTTTCGCACGCGCGTGTCACGCGATCGGCCGGCCAGAATTGATCACGGATCCGCGGTTCGTCGACAACCCGGCTCGAACGGTCAACCACAAAGCCATCGACGACATCTTTGCGGAGTGGATTGGCAACCGAGATGCGGATGAAGTGCTCACGACTTTGAACGGGGCCGGAGCGGCGGTGGCGCCCATCTACGACATGCGCGACATCTTCGCCGACCCACATTTCGCGGCGCGCGAGAACATCGCAACCCTGGCCGATGACGAGCTCGGCAAAGTGCGCATGCAAAACGTGGTCTCGAAGCTGTCGCGCACGCCTGGCCGGATCAAGCACGCGGGGCCACGTCTCGGCGAGCACACCGCGCAGGTCCTGCATGAATGGCTTGGGCTCGGCAGGCGCGAGCTGGACGAGCTTCGAGCCGCCGGCGTCATCTGAGGTTTCACATGCGGTCGCTCAGCTTGCCGGTCCGAAGTCTGGCCGGCCGCCCGACTTCGGTCCTGGTGATGGCCACTGGCCTGCTGGCGGCCACCGCGGCCTATCAGACGGTTCCAGGAGTCCTGGGTCCGCTGCTGGAGACCGACCTCGGCATCAACCAGGCCGCATTGGGATTGCTCTCGGCGGCCCTCATCGGCGGCATGGCTATCGGATTGCTCCCCGGCGGGGTGTTGAGCGACCGCTTCAGCGAACGCACGATCATGACTATCGGTGTCGGCGGCGGCGGACTGGCAATGTTCGCCGCGTCTTTCTCGACCAGCTTCCCGGTGCTTGCCGTCCTCTTCTTCGTCGCGAGCATCGGCGCGGCGTTCGCGGCGACGGGCGGACCCAAGACGATCATCCGCTGGTTCGCGCCGAACCGCCGCGGGACCGCTCTAGGCATCCGGCAGACTGGCGTGCCGCTTGGCGGCGTGGTGGCCTCGGTTTTGCTCCCCGCGATCGCAGTCGCCGGTGAATGGCGCCTCGCCACCCGATGCGTCGCCATCGCCGCGGTGTTGGTCGCCTTCCTGTTCTGGGCGCTCTATCGAGACCGTGATGGCAAGCCGCTGGTGGAAAGCGGAATCGACCAACCGTCGATCTATCGCAGCCGCCGCTTCGTGGCCGCGACAGGTTGTGCGCTCACGTTGCAGGCGGCCCAGGCGTGCACCCTCACGTATCTCACGGTCGACTTGCACCAGACATTGGGCCTGCCCGCAGCCACTGCCGCTCTGTTTCTCGCCGTCGCCCTGATCGGCGCGGTCGTAGGCCGGGTCGGCTGGGGAACGGTCGGCGACCTGATCGGAAATCGGCGGGCGCTAACTTCTGTCAGTGCGCTAGCCGCCGTCTGCTGCTGCCTCATGTCCCTGGTCGATTCGACGAGCAGCCTGGTCGCAGTCGCTCTCGTCTGCCTGGTTCTCGGCTTGGCCGCAATGAGCTGGAACGCCGTCTACATCAGCCTGGTCACTACGATGGCACCTCGACGGTCGATCGGGTCGGCGCTGGGTACCGGCCTCAGCATCGTCTTGCTTGGATTCTCCGTGGCTCCTCTGTTCGGGCGTGTGGCAGATGTTGCCCATTCCTTTCGTCCGGCCTGGGTTGCGCTCGCGCTCTTGGTCACCGTTGGCGTCGCTCTTTCTTTCGTCGCACGCACACCAAAACCGGAGCCGGCAGTGGTGTGATGGAACGCGGGCTAGCGCCGACGAAGGACTCCGCCGCCACGGCGGTGGTTGGCGCTGGGGTGGTCGGCGGCGCCATCGCCCACCTCCTCGCCAAGGCCGGCCAGCGCGTGGTCATCCTCGAAGGCGACTCCGTCGGCTCGGGCTCGAGTGGTCACGGACATGGAGTCGTAAGCCTGATCGGCAAGGACTTCCGCCCCGGCCCGCACTTTGAGCTTGGCTGTATCGGCGCCGAGATCTACCCGAATTACGTCGCCGAACTCATCGAGGACAGCGGCCTCGACCCGATGTACCACCGGCTGCCAAGCCTCGCTCTGGCGATCATCGATGAGGAGGAGCGCATCTTCCGCGAACAGTTCGAGTTGCACAAGGATCGCCTCGAGCTGCGTTGGATCGACGGCGACGAGTGCCGCATGCTCGAACCACGAATCACTGAGGACGCCCGCGGCGCGGTCTTGTACGAGCACGGTCAGGTGGACGGGTACCGACTGAGCCTCGCGACCGCCCGCGCAGTCGAACAGCTTGGAGGCCGGCTCGAGATGCGCAAGCTCGTCGGTCTAATGAGCGAGGGCGACCGCGTTGTCGGCGTTCAGCATGCCGGCGGCCAGATCGCTTGCCAGACCGTGGTGCTGGCGATGGGCGCCTGGGTCCGGGAAGCAGAAGCTTGGATCGGGTGGCCGATCCCCGTCCGGCCGTTGCACGGAGAGGTCCTCAACGTGAGGCTACCCGGACCAAGAGTCCGCGCGTTCATCCTGACCGCCCGCCACGGACCGATCCTTCAGCGAAAGGACGGAATCCTGCTTGTCGGAAGTCTGGGTGGTGTGACTATGAGCGGGATGGACGTCGATGCCAAGCACGTCTTCGATCCACATGACACAAGCCCGCCGGTGTTCGACCTCGCTGCACACGAAGAGAACGGCAAATTCATGATCGAACGCGCTCTTCGTGTGATGCCGGCGCTGGAGGAGGCTGACTTGGTAGCGCACTTAGCCGGCGTTCGCCCTCTGTCCGCCGACCGGATGCCGATCATCGGACCGGTTCCATCGATGCGGGGAGTCATCATTGCGACTGGCCATGGCACTAAGGGCATTCATCTGGCGCCCATCACAGGTCGGATGGTCGCGGAGATGATCCTAAATGGGCGCGACCTTGCCGGCGTTCCGACCGACGCGTTCTCGCCCAGCCGCTTTCAACCTGCCGTAGGGATAGGGGCTTAACAGATGGCTGACCGGTGATCGGTGATTCATATCAAAGGACGCGCGCGGGAGGTCCGCACAAACTCGCCTTATCGCTACTCGCGTCAGGCTCAGTGGATGCCGTCATATATGAGGACGCGCACAAGGCATAGGGGTGAGTCGGAGGGTGCTACTACATGACCTCGCCGGCTTGCCGCGACGCTTTGACCAGAGTGACCTCGGTTGGACCGTTCGTCGCGTCCGGCATGGTTCCTGCTCACCCTTTCAGATGCCCCAGGGTTGTGGCGTCGTAGAGACTTAGCGCTGAGCCAAGGCCTTCACGATTACCACCCCTATCACGATCCACAAAGCAGGGAAACCTAAACCCGTGGCGCCCAGTAAGTCTGCCATCACCCGCACAAGGACATTCGACGGTGCCGAGCGCTACAACGGGACACCTTTCACTGACCGCGGATTTCAGAACATTCCAGCTCTGGCTCACCTGAACCCATGGCTCGACAGCCTGCTAAATGCCGCTTACGGCCTAGTGCCAGATGTGTCCAGGAATCTCAGCTAGCCATTCTCGGCTCTTCAACCACGCCGATTGTTGGGCGCTCATCTACACGATGTGGCTAGCGACCAGCCAGAGGAGCGCAGCCGCGGCCGATGTCGAACATCGCGCTCCAACTTCGAGATCTGAGACAGTGCCGCGAGCGCCTTTCCACATCATTAGTGACGCTCTGTAGCTGCTTGCTTCGCCGCCAGCTAACAGCGATTGGCGGAACTAGGCCCCGCCGGCGCTCCGAATAATCTCGACTCCATGCCGGGCAGCTATGTCATCGAGGACTCGGTCGCTGGGAGGGCCAGATGGAAACTCCGCCAACTCTTCGAAGTAGCTCGCCATGTCGGCGGCTGGGGTGAAACAGAAGAGAATCCGGCCCTCGTCGGGTCCTATGTTCACGTAGGTGTGAGCAACGCCCTCCGGCACGAAAAGAAACGTCCCCGTTGGTGCGATAACAGCCTCCGATCCGATTTTGAACCTGAACTGGCCATCGAGGACGTATAGCGTCTCCGCACAATCGTGGTGGACATGCAGCGGGGGGCCTGAGCCTGGCGGTGCCGCTTGCTCGAAGGCTTCCAGAAGTTTTCCAGTTTGGAGTCCATCGGCCTTCATGAGGGTCGCCGCGCCAGCGGCGCCTCTCACGGCACGTCCTTCGGCAGGCTGGATCACAACGCAACCGTCGGAAGTAATCATGTCTGCCTCCTAGGTGTAGTTCCCACCTCTGTCCGGGCTTGATCCGCCCGCAGTGTCGCGAGGCAGATTAGCGCGGCGAACGCACAAAGGATGCCAACGAGCAAGAATGGAACCGCGAAACCTGCCGTGTCCGCGAGGGCCGATAGGGCGACCGCGCCGATCGCTCCACCTGCCGCCCAGGCCGCGTTCGTGACCGCCACCGCAACGGCCTGACTTGAGGGCTCAGCCTCGGCGGCGTCGCTGACTATTGCAGCCGTCGGCGTCCACAATCCCGACGCTGCCGAGCCAGCGATAACGGTCGCGGTTGCCAGAAATACCAGAGAACCGATACCAGGTAGAAAAGGCAAAATCGCAGCCGCCAACGTGAAGCCGACCGTTACCGGGACCAGTCGGCCGACCCTGTCGGCGATCCGTCCCAGGACGACGTTCCAGAACGAAGCCAACAGGTAGCTTGCGACAAAGATGGCGGCAATCGCTGCCGGCGGCCCAAGCCGCCGCGAGACCAGCAGCGGGACCAGGCTTGCAAGGGTGCCGTTGATCACCCCAATCACAGCAATGAGGGCGTTCCCCAGTGCGGCGCGCCGGATCCTGAGGAGGCCGAGGAGCGCTCGAAAAGAGCTTCCGTGCTCCCCAGTTGACTGCTGTGGTACGAGTGTAAGCGCCGCCATCGCGGCCAGCACCACCGCGATCCCGCTGAAGACGATTCCGCGCCCGATCCAGGTCGCTGCGGAGCCGATCACCGGTCCGACGACCATGCCGATCAGTGCCGCTCCAACTGCGCCCCCAATAACGGTTGCGCGGCGTGCTCGTGGCGCTTGACTGATCAACCAGGCCAGCGCGGCGGCCCAGGCGACTGCGCCCCCGATACCCTGAATCAGCCTGGCCACGTCCAGGACCAAAGGCTCGGTGCTCCAGGCGAACGCTAGTGTCGCCAGTATCAGCAGTCCGAGACCAATGGTTGTCGTCACTCGCACGCCAAGGCGGTTGACCATCGCGATAGCCGGGATCGCCGCAACCATGACGCCGCCGGGGTAGGCAGCCACGAGAACGCCAACCTGGGTCGTCGTCATATGCGTCTGCCTCACCAGCTCAGGAACAAGAGGCGGCACTACGGCGTAAAAAGCGGACTCCGCGAGGAAGACGCCCGCTACGAATACGCCGAGCCGCCGGGTGGTCACGATTCGAGCGGCCAGCCCGAGCCCCGACCTACGAGATGTTTCGCTGGTCACGCTTGCGGCCGCGGGACTGCGCTTTGGAAAGACCGAGAATCTCTCGCGTCCGCGGCTCGGTTGGCGACTCGAACATGGTTGCCGTCCGCCCTTCCTCAAGAACGCGACCCCTGTCCATCGTGATCACGCGGTCAGCGCAGTCGCGCGCAAAGTCAAGCTCGTGCGTGACGACGACCATCGTCATTCCCTGGAGGGCAAGGTCGGCCATGATGTCCAGCACCTCCCCGACCATCTCCCAATCGAGCGCTGATGTCGGCTCGTCGAAGAGGATCACGTCGGGCGACATTGCAAGAGCCCGCGCAATGGCGACTCTTTGCTGTTGCCCACCTGACAGCGTCCTCGGTCGCGCACTTGCAAAGGGCTTCAATCCGACCCTGTCGAGCAGCATCAAAGCTCGTTCGTCGGCCTGCTTCTTCGTGAGTCGTAGGACCCGTCGGGGTCCTAGGCTCACGTTATCGCTCGCGGTCAGGTGCGGGAACAGCTCGAACTGCTGGAAGACCATAGAAACGTGGCTGCGGTACTTTGTCAGGTTAATCCGCGGCTTTGCGCTGGATGGCCAATCACCAATCAAATCGCCGTGAAAGTACATCTGCCCGCGGGTGGGCTGGACCAGCAGATTCAGGCACCGCAATAGAGTGGTCTTCCCTGATCCGCTTGGCCCGACAATGCAAACGGTTTCACCACGCCGGATCGAAAAATCGATGTCTTCAAGAACCGAGGTGGCGCCGAAGCTCTTATGGAGTCCCTTGACCGCGAGCACCTCTTCGCCGGTCATCGGTCAGTCCGCCGCGACCATCCGGTTGACAAGCCGTCCGAGATTGCCGACCTCGACGACGACTTCGTCTCCAGGCTTGAGCCATGGATGGTCAGGTCGTCCGTCGGCCACGCCTTCAGGCGTGCCGGTAAAGATGATGTCGCCCGCCTCGAGAGTGAGGTGACGGCTGATGAAGCTCACCAGCTCGGGCACGCTAAAAACCATATCGCCGACGACTGACGATTGCCGTATCTCGCCGTTCACGCTGCACTTGATCGTCATGCGCCCAAGATCGCCGGCTTCGTCGCAGCTCACGATATACGGTCCGATCGGCGCGAAGTGATCCAGCGACTTGCCCAGCAGCCACTGGCTGCTCTGGGACTGAAGGTCGCGGGCGCTTAGGTCGTTGCCGTTGCAATAACCCCAGACGTGGCTGATCGCTTCGGCTTCCGAGACCTTGTGCGTCTTTCGGCCGATGACTACGACAAGCTCGGCCTCGTAGTCGTATTGGGCTGATACGGCTGGCAAGGGAATGTCCTCGCCAGAAGCGGCCGGCGTGTTTGCAAGCTTGGCGAACACGATCGGCCGTTCCGGCACCGGCGAGTTCGACTCCGCGGCGTGGCGACGATAGTTGAGCCCGATGCATATCACTTTGCCTGGTCGCGGAACGCACGGCGCCAGCCGGACTTCGGATAGCTCGACTACACTCCCGCCCGGATTCGGCTTCGAGCCTCTGAACAGATCGTCCACTGTGATCCCGGCGTCGCGGATCTCATCGCCGTGACGGACCGCCAACCGGGGGCCGTCGCTGCTTGCGTAATGCAACAGAATCACAAGTTCCTCCTCGAAATGTCATCGGACATGGGCGATCACTCCATCCGCAAATCGACGCATCTGACCGATCAGATGATCGATGTCGTGGTAGATGAACTTGAGCTCAAATGCGTCGCAGCCGGCGTGCATGTAACGCGCGACCTCATCGCGGATGCCGTCGACCGTGCCGACCAGCGACGTCGCCCAAGCCTGGGCGAGAAAATCTGGTTGCTCCTCTTTCAGCTCAGCATGCGCGGGCACTCCTGAATAGTGCTCGTAGAGCGTAATCAGAGTCTTCGCAGCCTGCCGCCTGGCTTCATCTGTCGTGTCGCTAACGAGGACTTCGATCTCGGTCGCGATTGTCATCTCGGATGGCGCCCGGTTTCGCTGTACGAGCTTGACATTCAAACCATCGATGGCCGCCGGAAGGCGGTCGGGCGGAATCGCGGAGGTGATCCAACCGGTGGCGTAATCGGCGACCATGTCCAGCGATTTGTCGGTCGAACCTCCGATCCAGATCCGCGGGTACGGCTTCTGCATTGGTTTGGGAAAGATCGTCGCCGATGGAAACTTGATGAACTCACCCTCGAAAGTGGGCGCGTCTTCTGTCCAGATTTGGCGCATCGCCTCGAACGTTTCCCGTGTGCGCTGGATCTTTTCTCGCCGCGGAATGCCCAGGACCTCGAAGTCTTCGTTCAGGGTGCTCTTGCCCGAACCCTGTCCGATGCCGAGCTCCAGCCGGCCGTTGCTCAGCACATCGATGCAAGCAAGCTGCTTAGCGGTCACCAGCGCGTTGCGATAGGGCAAAACCAAGATCGCGGTCCCGAGGCGAATTCGATTGGTTGCGCCAGCGATGAAGGCGAGATTTGTGATCGATTCGAAAAAGATTGGCGGGTAGTCGTCGCCGGCGGCTTCGACCGCTTCGCGTGATCCGCACGAGAGGTGGACGCGATCAAGAGTCTTACTCCAGATGATGTAGTCATGGACCCAGACGGAGTCATAGCCCAGGCTCTCTGCTTCGCGCGCCACCCGGACCATTGCGGCGGGACTTGCGAGAACGCCGGCACATGGTAGGCGGACTCCGAACAGTGCGGCCGGCATCAGACCCGAGTCCGCATCTGGACTCGCTTTTCGAGGCTTCTCACGGCTCTTGTTAATGGCACGGTCGCGATGATGTAAAGGCCCATGATCGCGACTGCCGCGGGCGCCACGTGTCCGGTTGTCTCCATGTAGTTCCGACCCCCGTAAAGGATTTCCGGTGCGCCGACCGCGGAAGCGAGCGTCGCCGACTTCATCAAACCTACGAACGAATTCAGCAGCGGCGGGACGACAAATGGGATCGTCTGCGGGATGATCACGTACCTAGCAACTTGCAGTGGTTTCAAACCAAGACTGAGACCGGCGTCTCTCTGCTTGGGGGCGACTGTCAGGAACCCCGCTCTGTAGTACTCGGCGGTGAAGACTGCGTCGGAGATCCCAAGCCCGACGATGGCCGCGGTCAAGGAGTCCAGGTTGATGCCTAGTGTGCCGAGACCGAAGAACACGATGTAGAGAACGACAAGCTGCGGCACGGCCCGAACGACTTCAACGGAGATCGACGCCGGCAGCGTGATAAGTGGCTTGCGAGTATCGCGCATTACCGCAAGGACGAGGCCTAGAGCGGCAGACACCACCCATGCGCCGACGCTGATCTCGAGCGTGACCAAGACGCCCGGCAGGATGTAGGGGAGGATGCTCTGGACTGCGTCCATGCCTAGCCAGCCCGCGCTTCGGCCTGAATGCTGAGCCGCTGAAGCGTCTTTTCCTGATCCGTTCGTGCTTGTAGTCCGAGCCGTCGCGCAACCAGGACCTCGATACGCCTCGACACCTGGGAAAGCGGCAGAATTAGTGCCACGTAGAGAAGAGCCACCAGCAAGTAGATGCGAGTGGGCTCAAATGTTTCGGCGATCAGTTGGTTGGCCACCAGCGTGATTTCGCTGACAGCGATCAGGGAGACCAGCGAGCTGTCCTTGATGATTGCAATGGCCATGTTCAACGTGATCGGTATGGCTGCGGGAAGGGCTTGTGGGAGGATCACGTGCCGGACGGTTGCGAGCCATCCAAGGCCGAGGCTGGACGCCGCATCCCACTGGGGTCTCCGGATCGCCTCCAATGCGCTCCGATAGAGTTCGGCCAGATATGCCGATTCGATCGCCGTAAGCACCGCTACCGCCGTCCCGAGCGGCTCGATGCCCAGGTGGTGCAGGGTGGCGCCTAAACCGTAGTAAACCGAGATTGCCAGGGCGAGGATAGGGATGCTTCTGAAAGTGTCCACGTAAGCACTTGCCAGACCCCGTACGGGTCGCCATGGACTGACGCTCATCATCGCGAGCAATGCGGCAACGAGGATCGACAAGACGAGCGTCATGGCTGACACTTGGATGGTGACTACGAAGCCACCACCCAGTATCCCGAGCCACTTGCTTAGCACCTTTCCATTCGCCTCATTGGCGTATGAGCCGCTTCTTTGCGGGTCAAATGGTTAGTCAGGCTGACAGAACATCGGCCTGAATGTCGAGACGAAAGGCTCTTAGCAAAGATTGGCAGGAATAGTCAGTTTCGGGGTTTGCTGCGGTGTTCCCTGAGGAGCTCCATCCTGGTCCACGATCGTCTTCCACTTGCCGTTCGATTCCAACTTGTCGCGGGTCTTGTCCATGGCCTTAGCCAGATCCTTCTCGCTGCAGTTGACGATCCAGTAGGACTGGTTTGCGATGATGTCGCCGGGGATCCCGAAATCGCCGGCGCTGACGGTGTGAAGAGACAATTGTGGCGATAGATTCAAAGGCGCACTGAAGTAGTTGATGTCGGCGTCGAGATACGCCTCAACCTGACCATTCATGAATGCCGTCTTGGCATCCGACGCTGCTGAATAAAGCCGAAGGTCTGAGCCAAAGAACTTCTGGAAGTACGGCGTCCAGACATATCCAGTGACAGTGGCAACCTTGTGGCCTTTGAGACTCGAGGGGCCGTTATACGAGAAATCCTTCTTGGTGAAGACCACCAGCGCTTCGACGTCGACCGGGTATGTGTAGTAGTACTTCTTGGCGCGATCGGAGTTGTAGTACACAGGCGCGCCGACGTCTGCTTTCCCCTGTTCGACCGCAAGTAGAGATGATGCGAATGTCGTTTGGAAGAGTTGGATCTTAAGCCCGTACTCATCCCCAAATGCTTTCGCCCACCCGCCCGACAGTCCGCCGATGTCGTTTGGGCCGGGGCCGACTGTGATCAGCGGGGGCGCAGATCCGTACGTGGCGATCGTCAAAGTCCCCGCAGTTATCGTCTTGAATGGCGGACTGGACGACGTTGCCTGCGGAGAGGTGCCTCCGCACGCAATGGTCACCAGCGCGAGCATGGCTCCCAGTCCCGCAGTCAATGCAGATCGAGTCATGTTCCGTGACCTCCCTCAGATTCGACGGCCACCGGTGATATTATCGATAATCGATTATCGCGACATTATAGCGGAGGCGGGAACGTGTCAAGCAGCCCGGGGACCACAGGCGCGCCAGTCTTACTGACCTCGCTCTCCCGCCGCCGGGCATCAGAGGAGGCACATGACCAGCTGCGCACCAAGATCCTCAGCGGCGAGATTCCTGCTGGAACGCGCTTGTTCGAAGTCACCTATGCGCGCGACCTCGGGATCAGTCAGAGCACGCTGCGCGAAGCCCTTGCCCGACTGGCGCACGAGGGCCTCGTCCTCAACGTTCCGCGTCGTGGCACATACGTCGCCTCCCTCCCCGTGGACACGGTCCACCACCTCTACGAGCTCCGCGAGCGCGTCGAACCTCTCGCTATGCACCTTGCGATGCAACGCCTTGAGCAGGCCGACATCGACTACCTCGAGCACCAGCTGGCTCGGCTTTCCTCTAGAACGGCTGCCGAGAGAGTTGACGCGGACATGGCATTCCACGGTCGCCTGTACGAACTTTCTGGCTTTCCGCCGCTCCAGGGTCTTTGGCCGCAGATGGAGATATTCACCAGGAAGTTCTTGTCAATGTCGCGTCGCCTGATCTCACGAGCCAAGATCCAGCAGAACCATCGCGCGATCATGGAGGCCCTCACCGATCGAGATCTGGACGCACTCGATCGCGCAATCACCGATCACATGCGTCAGACGTCTGTCGTGCTTGCCGGCCGTGACGGGCGCAACGGCGATCGGGGAAACAGACATTCCAAGCAGCTCAGGTCATCAAAGTGAGGAATCAAATGTCAGAGCACGCGCACTCACCGGCGGTGCGAGTCGACCGGGAAGGGTTGCTCGAGATTTCGGGACTGGCTGCCTACAACGAGCATGGGCAGGAGGTATTTCCTGGCGATCTGCTAGGGCAAACCCAATATGTCTTGAACTCATTGATGCGCCCCGTCCTCGGGGAGGCCGGCGTCGAATTCGAGAGCGTCTCTCGCCTCTCGGTATTCACAACGTCAATGCGTGAGTGGCCCGCGGTTTGGAAGGAAGTCAAGTCGATGTTTGCTTCTCCTCCTGCGCTCACGGTAGTCGAGATACCGAGACTGGTCGGCGAGATCGCGATGGTCGAGCTTGAAATTTCCGCCAGCGTTCCAATGGCCCAAAGAAGTGATTCTCAGGAGGTAGACATGACTTCCGGACAGACCAGACCCGCCGACGGCGCAGTAGCGATCTTGCCTGCATCACTCGCCGACCGGGATTGGAATCTCCACGCCGCGGCGTTTCTTATGGGCAAGGGAGACTTGGTGTTTCTGTCCGCCATCGGCCCCGTCGACAGCGCCGGCAACACCATCGGGCGGGGCGACGCTGGGGCGCAAACGCGACACGTCCTCAGCGTCATGGACGAGATCCTGCGCGAAGCCGGCGGCTCGATCGACGACGTCGTGCGCTTGAGGGTCTTTGCCACCGACATGAAGAATCGGCCGCAGATCAATGCTGAGCGGGTCAAGGCATTCAAGGAGCCGCGGGCCGTCAGTACCTTCGTGCAGGTGAGCGGTCTGGAGGGTGACGACTGGCTCGTCGCCATGGAAGGGACCGCCTTCATCCCCAAGCACAGCCAATAAGCCAGATCTGTCTTTCCCAACCCAGCGGAGTAGCGAGGATCAAACGAGATGTATCGGGTTTTGGTCACCGACACAGATATGCCTTCGTTCGAGATCGAAGAGGAGGTCTTGCGCCCACTTGACGCCAAAGTTTGGCTGGCGCCGGCAAGTGATGAGCAGACGCTGATCAATGAGGCCAGCCAGGCTGACGCGATCATGGTGGGATACGTACCTGTCTCGGAAGCCGTGATCGCCGCGGCGGCGAAGGCGGGCTGCCGGGCGATCGTCCGCTACGGAATCGGGTACGACAACGTCGATATATCTGCGGCGGAACGCCACGGAATCCCAGTCGCAAATGTTCCCGACTACTGTTTGGATGAAGTCGCCGACCATACGATGGCGCTTCTTCTCGTCTACGCACGCGGGCTCGGCGAGGCGACGCGCTCTGTCCGCGAAGGCGGTTGGGAAATTCCGAAGGGCAAGATCCCTCGCATGAACGGACAAACCCTCGGCCTCGTTGGCTTTGGACGGATCGGTCGTCGGGTCGCGGTTCGGGCATTGACGTTTGGGCTTCGCGTCATCGCGTTTGATCCGGTGGCGCCGATCGATGTCCCGGGCGTGCAGTCAGTTGCGGGCCTGGACGACGTCCTCAGAGAATCCGATTACATCTCGCTGCACGTCCCGCTGACCGACAAGACGAGACATCTCATCGACCGTGGCGCCCTAACGGCTGCGCGCCGCAAACCCCTGCTTATCAACACGGCGAGGGGTGGGCTTGTCGACCTCGACGATGCCGTCGAAGCGCTCGAGTCCGGAGTCCTCGGTGGCGTGGCGCTTGATGTTTTCGAGAACGAACCCCTTCCCGCCGATCATCGATTGCGAACGCATCCGGCCGCCGTGATCACACCACACATGTCCTACTACTCGAACGAGTCCGAACCCGACTTGATCCGGCGTGTCGCGGAAGAGATAGCCCGTGGTCTTCGTGGTGAGCCGCTCCTGAATTCGCTGACCCGGGTCCGGGTCGCCGAGCGAGCCTAGGAACCGGATGGCTCCGCGATTCGATCTCGTCGTGAAGGGAGGTCGCGTGGTCGATCCCGCCCAGCAGATCGATGACCTCCTCGACGTCGGTGTCAGGCGAGGGCGGGTCGTAGAGTTAGGGCCCGATCTCGCGCCCGCTGACGCATCGGGCACCCGGATTGTGGATGCCAGCGGTGGCCTGGTCGTTCCCGGCTTGGTCGACATTCACGCGCATGTCTACAGCGGCGTCTGCCCATTAACGGTTCCTGCCGACGAGATGTCGTCTCAGACCGGAGTGACGACGATCGTAAGCGCCGGAGATGCGGGCGCCAACACGATCGAGGGATTCCGGCAGCTGATCGTGAACGCCTCGCGGACCAGAGTTTTGGCCTTTCTGAATATCTCCACGATCGGCCTTGCCTCATTCCCGGTCGGTGAGTCGTTGGAGCTTGGCCTGCTCGATGTAGACGCCGCAGCTACCGCGATCTCGCGCTTTCCGGACGTGATCGTCGGGCTGAAAGTGAGGCAGGGCGGCGCGAGCGTCACCGGGAGCAACGGTTTGGAGCCGATGAGACGGGCGCTCGTGGTCGGGAGAGCAGTCGGACTGCCGGTCATGGTGCACATCACTGACTGTGACGCACCGATCGACGAGCTGCTCGCGATGCTGGGCACAGGGGACATCGTGACGCACTGCTTTACGGGGTCTGCGCACAGTCTGCGCCAGAACGGGCGCTTGACCGCGGCAGCCACTGACGCCAGAGCCCGAGGCGTGTTGTTTGACGTGGGTCACGGGGCGGGGAGCTTTGACTTTGACGTCGCCGACATCGCAGCCAAGAGCGACTTCTGGCCAGACACGATCAGTACTGACCTACACAGCATCAGCGCCTCGAAGGCCAAAAGCCTGCCCGACGTCATGTCGAAGATGCTGGCGATCGGTATGCCTCTCAAGGCAGTCATTGCCGCCGTGACAAGCAAAGCGGCGCGCGCGATTGGCCGTGCTGACAGGCTGGGAACTCTCAGGCCGGGCGTGGTTGCGGACATCGCGGTGCTGGATCTCCATCACGAGCAAGTTCAGTTGAGTGACACGTTCGGTCACACCCGCTCGGGACAAGAGCGATTGACGGCACGACTGACCATCCGAGCTGGCGCCGTGTGGGGCGCTCCTTCACATCCCGGAATGGGAGTCGCGGTACTGGCGGAATGACGAGCGAAAAGGGTGCCGACGAGTCGAGTAGGACGGATGCCAAGTCTGGCACTCGTATGTCAGTTAGGCGCCGGATCCTTCGATGGTTGCGGCGTGTAGCTGCATCAACGGACGATCCCGAGGGTCTGATCGCGTTTTTTCGAAGTATGCGATAGGAAGGGAGTGGTCGCACTTGGCCAATGAATCATTCGACGCGGTGGTCGTCGGCGCAGGGGTAAACGGCGCCGCGAGTGCCTATCACCTCGTCAAGAAAGGGCTGAGCAACGTATTGGTCGTTGATAAAGGCGTCTTGGCCGGCGGTCCGACCGGAGCTTCAAGCGCGGTCGTCCGCCAACACTACGGTCATGAGGTGACCGCACGAATGGCAATGGACAGCCTCAAGTTCTTTCAAAACTTCGAGGAACTTACAGGCGGTCATGCCGACTTCAAGACATGTGGCGTAGTGGTCGTCGGGTCGGAAGACAAGCTCGAGACTGTTCGTCAAGTCGTTGAGATGCAGCAGCGGATCGGGATCAATACGGGAATGGTCGACCGCGAGGAGATTCTCGAGCTCGAGCCGGACATGTTTATGGAGGACATCGGTGGCGGGGCATGGGAACCCGGTGCGGGTTACGCCGACCCGGTTGCGACGACCTCAGGCCTCATGGCCTCAGCCCTCGCGGGCGGCGCCCAAGCCTGGTACGACACCGCCATCACCGAGCTGCTCATTGAGCGCGGAGCAGTCGCTGGCGTTGCGACGACCCGAGGCAGCATCCTAACTGACAAATTGGTGATCGCAGCTGGGCCCTGGACTCCGGCGTTGGCGTGCTCAATTGGAGTTGACGTGCCAATCAGAGCAAGTCGACATCCGGTACTCGTCTTTCAGCATCCTTCGCGGCGCCGACCTCAACACATCATTTTTGATCTCAACCAAATCATGTACTCGCGTCCTGAGGGCGCCGACATGACTCTCGTCGGAACTCTCGACATCGCGCACTCGCAAGATGATGCGGATCCGGACAACTTTGAGCGCCAGCCATCACTCGACGAGATTGCGGAGTGGGGCCAGATGCTGATGACGCGGTTCCCCGAATACGCGGACGTCGAGACAAGGGCGGGTTGGTGTGGCATCTACGAGTATTCGCCGGACTGGCACCACGTGATCGATGAGCTTCCCACCGCAAGGGGTTGCTGGATTGTGTGCGGGACAAGCGGGCATGGGTTCAAGCTCGGTCCAGCGGTCGGCGACATCGTCAGCGACCTGGCATTAGGACGCGAGCCGCGGTATGCCGTCGAAGACTTTAGCCTGGCGCGGTTTTCGTCCGGAGAGCCAATCGCGAACCGATACGCTGAAACGATCATTGGATGAGTTGGTCTTCGTCATCGTCGAAACTTCGCACGGACATCGGCTCAGCTCGCATTTGGCGGGAAGAACGCGAAAGGCGAAGGATCGCCGGCCAAGCACACTGAGGACTTTCGCAAAGTCGATACCGAAAGAACGAACGATTACACGGCGCCAACCCAGCAGGCGCTAGCAACCGTTGCAGCGTTGTCCACTGGCGACCTGTCCGCCGCAACACGGACATCGGTGGTCGGCGTCGACGTTTCTACGAGATCGAGAGTGACTTCCCGAAGCGCTTCGCAAATAGACAAGCTGATGCTGGGAATCGGCGAAGCACTCGTTTTCCGCCCAACAAGTGATAACCGCACCACCGTAACCCGCCGCAACGATCTCCTCGCGCTTGGGCCGACGGCTCTCGCGGAGCCGGATTCCGGTTCGTGGCGAGGGTTCGAAGCAAGATCTCCGATCAATTTGCGGTTGGCGAAAGGGTTGCCACAGACTCTCAGGCGAAGCAGCTACGGGTCACCCTTGGACTGCTTTGGACTGCGACGATTGCGCTGAGTTACTACTTACCGAGTTACTGACACCCAGACCAAAGCGGCCCGTCGCTGGCGATAGCGGAACACATTATCCATAGCTCCGCCCCGGTTGGTGCCGGCGTATTGGTGCGGGTATGCTCACCCGAGTGGCATAGGCGTCTTGCAGGAGTTACTCAATCATGCCGGTCTTCGAGCTGCCGCTGGAGGAATTGAGGTCATACACTGGGCGCAATCCCAAACCGGCTGATTTCGACGCTTATTGGGAGCGTGGCTTGCAGGAGCTCGAGTCGACCGACGCTCGAGTCGAACTCCGTCCACATCCGAGCCCAGCGCGCTTTGCCGACTGTTTCGATATGTGGTTTACCGGCGTAGGAGGTGCACGAATCCACGCGCAATACCTTCGACCACGGGCGCCCGGAAGCAATCCGGCTCTGCTTCAGTTCCACGGGTATTCGGGAAACGCCGGCGATTGATCCGACAAGCTCGCCTGGCCCGCGCAAGGTATCGCGATCGCTGTTATGGAGATACGAGGCCAAGGCGGGCAATCCGAAGATGTTGGTGGTGTTAAAGGGACGACGCTCCAGGGTCAACTTATCCGGGGCTTGGACGACGATCCGGACCGAATGCTGTTCCGACAAATCTTCCTCGACACCGTGCAGCTCGCCCGAGCGGTGATGGGGTTTCCAGAGGTCGACTCAACCCGCGTCGGTGCTTTCGGCGGATCTAACTGCTCGGCAGATATACGTGCCCGACCGCGATAAAAGGTCACCTCACGAAGCGTCTCAGGTTCCGCCGTGGGCCCGAAGCCTCAGGTTCCTGGCGCGGGAGCGCAGCGCCCCATAACGAGGTGCCTTCGGCACGGACAGGGACCGCCCAGCGCGACTCGTGACTGTAGACGCGGCGGTCCTACAGTGCGCTGACCAGCCGGCCGAGCACTACTGGCGCCGGCGCGCTGCCGGTGGAATGGAAGAGTGTGCCATTGGGACCCTTCAGGACCAGTCCGAACTTAGCCGGCGATTTACTTGTCGCATCGACCACGTTGAGCTTGAACGTTCCGCCGGAGAACTCGAACGTCGTGTAGCGCTGGCCGGTCAGCGCGTCGATATACTCGACGGCAAACTGACCGGTCGCAGAGTCGGCGCTGAGGGTGGTGATCGACGTGCTGGTTACCCAAACGTCCACGTCGCGCAGGTTGCCGCCGCCCACATCCATGCGGACGCGGTAGATATAGACCAGGTTCCCGACCGGTTGCTTGCCGGGCTTCATCTGGAGCGAGAAATAGCCATGCTTGTCGCCCGTGTTGGTGGCCGGGTCGGTCGCGATGGCGCCACCGCCGCTCATGTACCCGCCCTTGGTGGGGGACGACACTAGGCCGGTGCGGGTGTCGTCACTCGATACGGCGCTGCTCGGCGACGCACTGGACGGGCCGTCGACCAGGGCGGCGACGACGGTGTATCCGCCGTCGGCAAGGGCGGGCAGGGACGCTGTGGCCACCCCAAGGCCGGTGGTCGACCAGCTGGGCGCGTCCGTGACCTTCGCGTAGAAGTCCGCTGAGCTCGCCGGCCCGATCACCGTGAACCGCGCCCAGACCGCGGTGTTCGCGTAGTCGATGAACTGCGGGTCGCTGGCCGGCGTCCGCTGGTCGACCTGGACCGTGATGTGACCGGCAGTTGTGTCGGCGATGTAGAACTCGCCGGTGTAAGTGGTCGTAACGGGCTGCGTGATCACCAGGGCCGCCGTCGCGGAGCTGGGCGCGTAGGCCGGGCTGCCGGCGAAGCTCGCCTGGATTCCTGTCGGATAGCTGCCCGCGTGGATGCCGGCGAAGCTGACGCCGAACCAGACAGCGACACCCGACGAGTCGGTCCGGGTCGTCGTGCCGGCGCCGTTCAGCAGGCTCAGCGTGACCGGCTGGCCGGCGAAAGGTTTGCCGTCGACCTGGAGCGATGCGCTTATGATCGCGCCTCCGTTGAAAACGGCCGTTGCCGGCGAGACCGTCAGCGAAGTCGGATGCACGACTCCGGTGCCTTGGAGCTGGAACGTCTGGTTGCCGCCGGGCGCGTTGTAGATGAAGCCGATGCTCGCGGTTCGCGGGCCGGCGGCGGTCGGCGTGAACGAAACGATCGCCATGCAGTACGAGCCCGCAGGCAGCGGATCCGCGTTCATGGGGCAGTCCGTGCTGAGGGCAAAATCACTCGGCCCGGTCAACGCGATCGAGTTGACCGCCAGCGGGCCGGTGCCGGTGCTCGACAACATGAAGGCTGCAACGCCATTGGCGGTCGAGCCGACGTTCACGCTGCCGAAGTTCGTTCCGAGGCCGAACACGTTAAGAGTCGCGCTCGGCGTTCCGGGAGGAGTCTGGATTCCGTTGCCGAACTCCCATGTGTCCCCGTAGATCGGCGCCGGCGATGTGGCCGCGTTCCATCCGCCGAACACAACCATCCGTCCGCGGGTCGCGTCGTACGCCATCGACTGGCCAGAGCGAATCGGCGGCGCGGCGGCCGGAAAGTCGTGTGTCCACTGTGCGCCGTCCCACTCCCACGTGTCGTTGGACTCACCGAGGTCATTCGGCTGGAAGTGGTCCCCGCCGAATAGGACGGCCTTGCCCCGCTGCGTGTCGAATGCAATCGATTCCCAGAATCGAGCGTGCGGCGCCGTGGTCGTCGGGATCTGCATCCAATTGGCGCCGTCCCACTCCCACGTGTCGGCGAGCCGGCCGTTCGAGTCGTGACCACCGAACAGCACGGCCCGACCACGCGTCGGATCGAAGGCCAGGGCGGGCCCGTCACGCGGTGACGGAGCGCTGGCCGGACTCATCTGCGTCCAGGTGGTGCCGTCGTACGTCCAGGTGTCTGCCAGCAGACCGCTCGGACCGTCGCCCCCGAACAGCACCATGCGACCTCGAGCGGAGTCATAGGTCATAGCGGCCCAGACTCGCGCCGGGGGTGACGTCGCCGGGCTCTTCTGCGTCCAGTTCGTGCCGTCCCACTCCCACGTCGAGGAGCTGTTCCCGGTGCTTCCCGATCCTCCGAACAGCACCGACACGCCGCGCGAGCTGTCGTACGCCATCATTCCGCCGGCGACCGCCGGTGGAGAGGCGGTGGGTGCCATCTGCGTCCAGCGCGCTCCATCCCACTCCCACGTGTCATGGAGGTTGCCCCCACCGGAGTCGCTGCTGCCCCCGAACAGGACGCTGACGCCCCGCCCTGAGTCGTAATCCATTTGGGACCAGACGCGAGCGCTCGGCGCCAACGACGGATTCGCCTGAGCCCAGTCGAGCGGCGATGTTGTGACGCCCCGCAGCGCCAACGTGTCCCCGTACTGCGGTGTGTACTGGATGTTTGCCGCGCCGCCGAACACGACGATCTCTGCCCGGTTCGGGTCATACGACATCGCCGCCTGCAGCCGCGGATTGACGTTTGGGTTCGGCGTGATCTGCTGCCAGTCGGCGCCGTCGTAAAGCCAGGTGTCGTTGAACGGATTGTTCGTATCTGATGCACCGGCGAACATGACAGTTCCGCCGAGGTTCGGGTCGTACGCCATCGAATGCCACAGGCGCGCGGAGGGCGAGTGGGCGGTCGTGACCTGGGACCAATCGGTCCCGTCGAACTCCCACATGTCATTCAAGTTGACGCCGGTTGGATCCTGGCCGCCGAAGAGGACAACTCGCTCGCGCGCGGAATCGAATGCGAGGCCGTGCCCCCTCCGGGCGGGAGGCGAGTGAGCGGTGGTCAGCTGGGTCCAATCGTTTCCGTCGTACTGCCAGGTGTCGTTGAGCAGACCGGTGCCAGGCGCTCCACCGAAAAGCACCACGACATGGCGTGCCAAGTCGTACGTCATCGCGGTCCACAGACGCGCTGGTGGTATGTGCGCAGTCAGTCTCTGGTTCCACGCCGAGCCGTTCCACTCCCACGTGTCGGAACGGATGCCGTTGTTGTAGCCGCCGAACAAGACCGCGACTCCACGCGTGGAGTCGTAAACCATCGAGGCAAGCGTGCGGCCCAATGGTCCGCTCACCGGCACCTGGGTCCAGGCCGTCCCGTCGTACTGCCAAGTGTCGGCCAGGGTGTCACTTGTTCCGCCTCCACCGAACAGCACGGTTTTCCGGTCGACGAGGTCGTACGCCATCGCGGGCCCCACACGTGGTGAAGGCCCCTGGGTCGACGTTTGAACCCAATTCGCAGTGACCGTGGTCTGAGCATGGGAGGCGGTAGGCGCCGCTGCCGCCACGAACGCGACCAGGGCCGCCGCCGCTGCGATCCGCGCGGTAACCAATTGCTTCATGCGGGTCGCAGAATCTAACAGGTCGCCCGCGGATTTCCTGCGCGTAAACCCGCGAAGTCCCCATCGAAAATCGATTCGGGAACCCCGATCTGAAGCAACTCTGCAGACGCGTGGACGCGATCGATGTCCCTGACATCGCTTTCCGAAGCGTCCGTCGTTGGGTCGCGTCGGTTGCTATCCGGTTGCTATCCGGTTGCTATCCGGTTGCTATCAAGCGAACTAGCGGTCGGCGCTTTCGCGGAACTTTGAATTCAGAAATGGCTCAGGTCCGAAATGGCTCCGGTCTGAAACTGACGGAGATCACTGACACTGAGGCGTCCAATCCTTAAGGAGGAGGAAGCCCAGTTGACCGAACAAGAGCTATCCAGGGGAGCTGCTCGCCGACTCGCCATGATCCAGCACGTCGAGGAGGTAACTGGCAACGTCGCCATTACATGCCGGTACTTCGGAATCTCCCGACACACGTTCTACCGCTGGCTGCGCCGTGAGCTGAACTGAATCCGTCGCAGACGGTCTGAATCCGCTCTCTGGTCATGAGCCGGGCGGAGACGCAGAACCTCGAGTGGTCGTCGATTCCGGTCAGCGCCTTGGCGCTGGTTCCATCAGCGAGCAGGAAACCATGGACAACATCGAACTGCCAGAGCTCCATCGGCGCCGCCCGCTCCCAGCGCTTCCAGCTCTCCCGCCGGCGCTGCCGCTGCAGCGGGTCGATTAC
>VBFH01000013.1 GCA_005883575.1 Chloroflexota bacterium
TGCGTGAAGAACTGGTTGTCGGCGCCTTGCGCCTCCCACCATCCCGCGTCATGGTCGTCGACGTCGTTGAAGACCACATCCCAACTCCCGGCGGAGTTGAGGAACGCCGCGGTCTTGTCCGCTTCGCCGGCGGCGTTGATCGAAGACCTCGTGTCGCTGGCGATGTCCATGCCGCTGGACCACATCGAGGCGTGGATCGCCAGCACGACATTGGTCGCGTTCAGGTCGCGCAGCTTTACCAGCGCCTGCCCGAATCCCTGGACGGTGTCGGGAATGCCGGCCACGTCGGCGAAGCCCGACGCGCCGACCTTGGCGCTGACGGTCGAGGCATCACCGCCCGCGGCTCGCTGCTGCATGTAGCCCCAGAAATCGGGCTCGACGTGGACGATCACCGGCTTGCCGAAGGCGCCGGCCTTCTGCATCAACAATTTGAAGTTGGCGTAGTACGCGTTCATCGTCGCGGAGTCGTTCAGGTTGCTGTAGTCGCGGTCTGATTCGTTTGCGCCCGTCGAGGGCAGCGACTGCAGCAGCTCGTAGTAGGTGAAGACGGGGATGTAGCCGTGCGCGTCGGAGTTGCTCATGTAATAGGTCGCGAACGCGCCCGCAGGTGAGTTCCACGTTTCCCAGCCGCTGCTCGTGTTCACGCCGGCGGAGAGGTACTGATAGCGATAGCGCCAGGGGACCCCGCTCGAGGTCATCCAGTCGAGGCCGTCGGGCTCGTTGGCGAGGCCGAAATGGAGGCGGTCCTGCGGTAAAGACGGCGCCGCGAGCGCCCGATTCGCGAGCGGCGCCGCGTTAACGGACGTCGACATGAGCCCAACCGCAAGCAAGAGCGTGAGGCCTGTGCGCAAGTTTTTGCATTGTGCCCAACATGGCGACTAAGCGAACCTTGCGCGGCGTTGCAGTTGTCATAATCGTCGCCTTGCGTTTAAAAAAAGTGACCGCCGCGATGGCTGTGGGGCTGTCGCTGGCATTGATGGGGGTGCCACCGGCGACCCACGGCGTGGTCACCGCGGTCGCCGCGGGAACGGGGTGGACGACCTATCACAAAGACGGCACTCGCAACGGATACGACGCGAGCGCACCCGCGTTTCCCGCCACCGGCCCGCCCAGCACGAAATGGTCGACGAGCCTGGATGGGTCGCTCTACGCCGAGCCGCTGGCGCTGAACGGCGTCATCTATCAGGCGACGGAGAACAACAGCATCTACGCGCTGGACGAGGTCACGGGCGCTCAGATCTGGCGCTGGCACCAGTTCGCGCCTCAGCCTGATCCGGCGACCGCCGTCGGCTGCGGCAACATCGATCCGGTCGGGATCACGGGCACGCCGGTGATCGACCCGACCGCGGCAATCATCTACGCCGTCGGCCTCGTCGCCGCGTCAGGCGGCGGGACGAAATATCAGCTCTTCGCAGTCAGTCTCAGCAACGGAACACTGGTCACCGGTTACCCGCGTGACATCGGTCAGCCGAATCCGATTTATCTGCAAGAGCGCGCCGCGCTCGCCATCTCGCCCAGCGGCGGCATGGTGTACGTGGCCTTTGGCGGTTGGGTCGGCGACTGCCAGCCGTATCACCCGTACGTGATCGGCGTCCCCGTCGGCGCCAGCCTGGGGCAGCCCCAGCTCGTTTACCAACCGCAGAGCTCGACCCAGGGCGAGGCAGGCATCTGGGGCGCCTCTGGGCCCATGGTCGACGCCTCCGGCAACGTCTATGTGACCACCGGCAACGGCAGCTACGGATCCGGGACGCCGTGCAACAACGCGAACTTCGACCACGGCGACGCCGTGATCAAGCTCTCGCCCACGTTGAGCGAGCTCGGATACTGGGCGCCTTCCAACTGGTGCGCGCTCGCGGCGGCGGATTCGGACATCGGCTCCCTCGGTCCGCTGCTCCTGCAGAACGGGCAGATCTTCCAGGCGGGAAAACCTGGGGATGGCTATCTCCTCAACTCGGCAAGTCTTGGCGGAATCGGCGGTCAGCAGTTCCAGGCGCACATCGACAGCTGCCCGACCAGTGACGCGGTCTTCGGCGGCGACGCATATCTGGCCCCGCTGGTCTACGTCCCGTGTGATGGCACAGGCCTGATCGCATTGAGCATCAACACGTCAACCAATACGTTCAGCGTCGCCTGGAAGAGCTCATTCGCATTCACGCCGACCGCACCGATCGTCGCCGGCGGCGTCGTGTGGACGATGGGCAGCGGCCACCTCTACGGCTTCGACGCCGTCAGCGGATCGCTTCGCTTCGACGTCGTCATCGGCGGCCACACGCGGTTTGCGACGCCGACCGAGGACAACGGCTGGGTCATCGTCCCCGAGACCAACCGCGTCGACGGCTTCTCCTTCAACTGGCAGTCGCTCGGCGGCGTCCTGACCTCCGACCCGGATGCGGCCGCGCCGGCGGCAACGCGGGAGGACGTCTTCGCGCGCGGAGGCGACGGCGCGCTGTGGCACCGGATGTGGGACGGCACCAACTGGCAGCCGTGGGAGTCGCTGGGCGGGGGACTCGGCTCGGGCCCCGGCTCGATCGCCGGCTCGGCGACACGAATCGACGTGTTCATTCGCGGACTCGACGGCGCGCTGTGGCACCGGCAGTGGAACGGCACGAGCTGGATGGCGTGGGAATCACTGGGCGGCATCGTCACCTCGGGACCGGACGCCGCGGCGATTGGTACGCGCATCGACGTGTTCGCGCGCGGCGGGGATAACGCGCTCTGGCACCGGGAGTTCGACGGCACCAACTGGCTGGCGTGGGAGTCGCTCGGCGGCAGCATCACGTCTGATCCGGGTTCTGTGTCGTGGGGCGCGGGCCGCCTCGACGTTTTCGCGCGCGGCGGTGATAACGCGCTGTGGCATCGCGCGTGGGATGGCACCAACTGGCTGGCATGGGAGTCGCTGGGCGGCACACTGACGTCAGCGCCTGATGTCGGGTCGTGCGCAGCCAACAAGCTCGACGTCTTTGCGCGCGGCGGCGACCACGGCTTGTGGCGGCGCTCCTACAACGGCACCTGGGGTTCGTGGTCGGGGATCGGCGGACCGTTCACGAGCGGGCCATCCACCATCTGTCTGCCCGGCACCACGACCCTCGACACCTTCGCAGCGGCCAGCAACTACAGCTTGCTGAAGCAGACGTTCGCGGGCTAGAAGAGAAACTTTCGTTGCTCGGACGCTTGTGCACCGCCGTCGCATTGGCTCTGGCCGCGGTCGCGCTCGGCACGACATCGGTCGCTGCGGCGCCGATCGTGCTCAGCCTCGACTATTCGCCCGCGCAGTGGATTCCGGCCAGCGTCGCCAACTACACCACTGGGAACCGGCCACACGTCTATCCGGTCGACATGATCGTCATCCACGACACCGAGAGCCTGAACTACGCCGGCACGATCCAGATGTTCCAGAACCCCGACCGCCAGGGTTCCGCCCACTACGTCATCTCGCGCAGTGGTCTGGTCACGCAGATGGTGGCCGAGCACGACGTCGCCTGGCACGCCGGCAACTGGGACTACAACACTCGCTCGATCGGCATCGAGCACGAGGGCTACGCCGACATCGCGGGCACGTACACCACCACCGAGTACCAGGCGAGCGCGCAGCTCGCGGCGTCGATCTGCTCCCGTTGGGGCGTCCCTCTGGACCGCAGCCACGTCATCGGGCACAGCGAGGTCCCCGACCCCAACCATCCCGGCCTCTACGGCGGCGACAGCCACCATCACGACCCGGGCATCTACTGGAACTGGACTTACTACATGTCGCTCGCGCGCACTTACGCCAGCTCCCTGCCCAGCCCTCCACACCTTCCTGACCCGATCGCTGCCACCGGCGAGGGCAGCGTGACGCTGAGCTGGTCAGGGCGCTCGTGCCGCACGCCGATCGACAGCTACCACGTGACGGGCCAGCCCGGAAACATCGACCTGACGTTTCCGGGAACGACGTCGTCTACGACCATCACCGGACTCCAGAACTGGACCAGGTATCAGTTCACCGTGACGGCGACCAACACGTACGGGCAGGACACCGCAACCTCGAACACGGTCTACCCCTCGCCGCGGCTCGGGGGCGCGAACATCTCCGATCCCGACGTGGCTGCGATGAGCGGCAACCGGCTGGATGTGGTCGTGACCGGGTCTGACAGCGCGCTGTGGCACCGGTCGTGGAACGGCACGCAGTGGGCGGCGTGGGAATCGTTGGGCGGAGTCCTCACCTCGAGTCCGACCATCACCGCCTCGCCGGGCCGGCTCGATGTGTTCGGCCGCGGCGGCGACGGCGCGCTGTGGCATCGGAGGTGGGACGGCACCGCATGGCATCCGTGGGAGAGCCTCGGCGGCCAGCTGATGCGCACCTCCGGTCCGGACGCAACCTCGTCGGGGGCCGGGCGGACGGACGTGTTCGTGCGGGGCACTGACAACTCCCTCTGGCACCGGTGGTGGGACGGAACGTCGTGGCAGCCATGGGAGGGCCTGGGCGGGCTGCTCAGCGCCGACCCGGGATCAGTTAGCTGGGGTAGCGGGCGCGTCGACGCCTTCGTCCGCGGCGTCGATTTCTCGCTCTGGCATCGCTCCTGGAACGGCGCCGCCTGGCAGGCCTGGGAACGCGTCGGCGGCTACCTGGCGTCGGCTCCCGATGCGTCTTCGTGTGCGAGCGGATCGCTGGATGTGTTCGTTCGGATGCCCGACGGGCTGTGGCGCAGGTCGTTTACGGGCGGCGCCTGGGGAACTTATCAGCAGGTCGAGGGAGATTGGAGCAACGGACCCGGCGCCGCGTGCCGGCCCTCGACCACGTCGATCGATGTGATCCAGCGCGGGCGCGACAACGCCCTGTGGTGGCTGGAGCTGCCGAACTAGGCGGAGCGTCCCGGATAATCCGGACTAACCGAACTCTGGACTTGCGAGGATCCCAGATAGTCCGGACTATCCGAGCTTCCGAGCTAGGGCTTGTGCGCGACGCACACGAGAGACAACCCGACCGGGGGTTTGATGCGCGACTCGACCGCCTTCAAGACCGGCAGCGTGGCCTGCAGGATGCGGAAGTGCGGCCGGCCGTGGATGTTTCGCCGCAGCACCTTGTACTGCACAAACCACCCGGCGGCGCCGGCGAAGTTGAACGAGTAGATCCGATCCACGGTCAGGCCGGCGTTGGCGACGACGTTCTGCAAGCCGCGCCTGGTGTAGCGGCGGAAGTGGCCTTCCATCGCGTCGTAGCGCCCGTACAGCGATGGGTGCGCGGGCACGAGAAACGTGACGTGGCCGCCGGGCGTCAGGATCTCTTTCATCGCCGCGACCGCTGCCGCATCGTCCTCGACATGCTCGAGCACGTTGATGCAGATGATCGTGTCGAAGCGATGTCGCGACAGCTCGGCGAGGTCTTCTTCCGACAACGCGCTGATGTCGAGGGTCGCGAACCGGTACGCGCCGCCCCCGTTGAAGCGGCTCCGCGTGTAGGCGATGATGTCCTCCTCGAGGTCGATGCCCATCACGAATTCCCGGTTTCCGAGCTGCGCCAGCACTCCGCCGACACCGCACCCGACCTCCAGCACTCGCTGGCCGAGCCACGGCTCGAACTGCTCCAGCTGCCACCTCAGATATGGTGCGTTGACCTCGTCGAACGCGCGATAGCGATTGAGCCGGGATGCGACGTCCTCGCCTTCGAGGGGAGCGGTGTTGTTCGTCACCGGTCGCTGTTGACGCCCGCTTCCAGGTGCCCGCGCTGGCTGGTGTGCAGGCCAAGCATGCTGAGGAAGAAGCTCGCGAACACGGTCTGTACGCCGATCGACAGCAGCACGACGGCCGGGATCAGCTGCCGCATCGTGGTGTCGGGGTCGAGCTGCTGAAAACCCACTCTGCTCCACGCGATCGCGGCGATGAGCACGCCGGCCAGACCGACGAGCGTCGCCAGGCCGCCGAGCAGCAGCCCCGTCTCCAGCCGGACGTAGCGGTACAGCCCGGAGAGGACTGGACTGGGCGGCAGCAGGCCGGTCTCGGTGGCGAAGGTGCGCGTCGAGACCGCGAACACGATCACCTGGTAGCCGACGATGATCAGAAAGGCCATCAGCAGCAGGGTGTGGATGTCGAAGGCGGCGGCGCCGATCCGGAGCGGGCCCGGAAGCAGGAGCGCCGAGCCGATCACGCCCACCACGAACATCGCGGCTCCCGGCACGAGGAAGAGCCACGCCGGCGTGTAGAGGAGCATGAATCTGAGGTGACGCCAGCCGTCACGCCACGGGTTCAGATGCGGGCGACGTGTGCGCATGTCCGGGCGCAGGATGGTCGGGACTTCGGCGATGCGAAGGCGGTGCAATGAGGCCTTGACGACCATCTCGCTGGCGAACTCCATGCCCGTCGTCTGCAGGTTCATCTTCACGAAGGCGGGCTTGGTAAACGCGCGCAGGCCGCAGTTCACGTCACCGATCCCGGTGCGGTAGAAGAGGTTGGCGATCCGGCTCAGGGCCGGGGTTCCGATCCACTGGTTCTTCCACGGCATCGCCCCGGGCTGGATGCCGCCCTTGAATCGGTTGCCCATGACGAAATCGTTGCCCTGTCGCAGCTTGTCGACGAACGTGCCGATCGAGGAGAAGTCGTAGCTTCCGTCGGCGTCGCCCATGATGATGTAGCGGCCGCGGGCGGCAAAGATTCCGCCTCGAAGCGCGCTGCCGTAGCCGCGCTCGACGACGGAGATGACCTTCGCGCCAAGCCGAGCGGCGATCTGCTGCGAACCGTCGCTGCTGCCGTTGTCGGCGACGATGACCTCGGCCGACAGGCCATTCTTTTCGACCGCAGCCTGGACCTCGCGGACGACGCCCTCGATCGTCTCCGCTTCGTTGAGGCAGGGGATGACGATCGAGACTTCCGGGGCGGAGCGATCAGCGATCGCGGTGGGTTCGGGGTTCTGTGTCGGGGTAATCAATCGAAAGAGGGTGCAGGTAGGCTAACACGCTGGTGAGACCGCATCGGTTGCCCGTGGCCGTCCTGATCGTGGTCAGCGGAGGGCTCCTCGCGACCTACTTTCTGAACTCTCCGCGAGCGGTTCTCGAGTTCGACAGCCAGAACTCGCTGGGTACCCCGACGTATGTCGGGGCGGCCAAGGAAATCCTGCAGGGCCACCTCGTCAGCACCGGTCGCCTGCCGGGATATCCACTGCTTCTGGCATTGCTGGGCGGGGGCGGTGGATTCTTCACCCTCGTCGTCGCACTCCAGTGCCTGATGTTCGTCGCCGCGGTGCTGCTGACCTACCTGGTCGCCTGGCGCGCCTTCGGCAAGCGATGGATCGCGTTGCTGCTCGGGCTGACTCTGGCCACCGACGTCTACGCCGCCGCCTACGCCAAGGAGATCCTCTCCGAATCGCTCGCGCTGGTGCTCGTGAGCGGCCTGCTTGCGGCGGTCGTGAGCTTCACGATCCGGCCCCGCGCCTCGGCCGCCTGGCTCATCGCAGCGCTGGCGACGGCCACGACCTTCACGCGCCCCGAGTGGATCCTCCTGCCTTTGGCTCTAGCTCTCTATTTCGCGGTCTGGGCGGTGCGGCGACCCATGCCGCGGAGCGTGTTGCTTCACGGTCTGGCCGCGACGGGTGCGGCCTACGCGCTAGTGGCGCTGTACATCGCAGGCAACGCTGTCTTCAATCACTTCCCGGGCACGTCGGAGATCAACAACATCAGCATCCTGGGCAAGGTGATGCAGTACAACATGCAGCTCGAGGCGCCGGCGCAGTACCGCGACCAGGCGCTGATCGTCGACCAGTACGTGAACGTCTCCCACCTGAACGTGTGGCACGTCGTCACCGAAAACCCGGCGTTCGCGGCCGACCACTACCAGCTGTCAGGCGCGTTCGGGCGGACGGTCTTACTCGCCGACCCTCTCAAGTACGCGCGCTACAGCCTCGACATCGCGTTTACCCACAACGCGGATGTGGACCGGCCGCTTCTCCACCTCGCGCCCAATGGTCCCTTCCGGCTCGAGCTGAGCGGGCTGGCGCACTACACGGCGTTTCGCTATTCCTTTTATTGGCTGCTGCCCGCGTTCGCTCTGCTGTGGGCCTTTCTGCCTCTCCTGAGCCGGCGGTCGCGGTCGCTCGACGTGCTGGGTCCGGTGGCGGCGGTGGCGCTCTATGGCACGCTCATCGTGTCGTTCGGTGGCTTTGACGAGTACGGCCGCTACCACATGGTCTATCTGCCGGCGATCAACCTGCTCGTGTGGGGCACGCTGCTTCTGAACGTTGTGATCGCCGGCCGCGCCTCGGCGGTGCTCGGCCCATTGGCGCCGGCGCTGGTGATCGGCGAGATTGCCGCCGTCATCGTGCTGACGATGGCACCATCCGTCGGGTTGTCTGTCTTGCTCACGATCGTCGCGGCGGTACTGCAGGGGTTGCTGGCGTGGTTTGGACTGGCTGAGCCAGTGCCCGCAGCGCGACCATCTCCAGAGCCGCAAGCAGCCAGAACTCGAGGCTGAGGTCGTTCTTCCAGTACGGCGAATCGACCAGGCCGTGGACCAGGATCATCACGAACGCCGCACCGACTCCCCAGAGCACCGGGACGTAGATGCCTTGCGCGTTCGACAGGCGCCTCCACGGCATCAGGATGAGCGCGCCGAGGATCCAGCTGAACGCGGCCAGGCCGAGGAGGCCGGTCTCCGTCCAGGTGGTGAGAAAGATGTTGTGGGGATAGGGCTCGGGCACGAGGTTTGAGTCGACCAGGCGGTAGGGCGCCATTACGGTCTGGTAGGCGTTGATCCCGGCTCCGAAGATAGGGTGGTTGTGGAGCATGCGCAGCGACGCGGTCCAGATGCGGCCGCGGTTGTCGAACGTGCCCGAGATGGGGTCGATGGCGTGAGCTACGCGCGGGCCGATGATCGGCAGCTTGACGACCGCAAAGCCGCCGAGGATGGCGGCGGCCGCGAGGCCGATTCTCAGGCGGGGTGAGCGCACGGTGAGGATGCCGATGAAGGCGAGCGCCGCCAGAGCCAGCAGTCCGCCTCTCGAAAGCGTCGCCAGCTCCGCCGGAAGCAAGATCGCAAACGTGGCGATCGCGGCGCGTCGGTGTAGTCCGCTGCCGAACAGCGCGAAGCCCGCCGCCAGGGCGATCAACGGCTCGAAGTAGATCGCGACCGAATTGGGGTTGATGCCGAAAGCGGCGACGGTGTGGCCGGGGTCGACGGTGTGGGTGACGACCGCATATCCGAAGGTCGCGATCTCGATCACCGAGAACACAACCGCGCCTACGGCCAGCGCGGCCAGCAAGAGCTCGATCGCGTCGACCATGCCCAGGATCGCGATCCCGATGTAGAACATCGCGACCGGTTCGAGCAGGTAGGCGCGATAGATGCCGAGAGCGCCGCGGTGGTCAGGCGCGATAAAGATGCCGATGAGTCCGGCGACGAGGAATAGCGCGATGGGAATGTCGAGCCACGTTCGGTGCGGCCGCGGCCCTCGCTCGCGGAACAGCGTCACGAAGTAGAGCGCGATGGTGACGAGGATCAGGTTCTCGAGCAGCGTGGTGGGGATGGGTCCGATGCGCCAGCGAATCACGTAGAGCGGCATCGCCGCGGCGGTCACGGCCAGCGCCCATCGCGTCAGCCGGAGGAGCGTCGAGTCTGGGTTCAGATCGCTCGAAATCTTAGCCGCGCTAAGCTTCGCCCGCATGGCGCCGCGTGAGCTGCCGAGCCGCACCCTCTATCAAGGACGCGACCGCGCGGCCGCGCGCTCGTTTCTGCACGCGATCGGCCTGACGGCGGAGGACATCGGCAAGCCGTTCGTCGGCGTCTCGAACTGCTGGCTCGAGACCATGCCGTGCAACTTCGGGCTGCGCGAGCTGGCCGCGCCGCTGAAGCGGGGCATCAAGGCCGCGGGGGCAAACCCGATGGAGTTCAACACCATCGCCATCTCTGACGGCATCACGATGGGCACCGAGGGGATGAAGACCTCGCTCGTGAGCCGCGAGGTCATCGCCGACTCGATCGAGCTGGTCGCGCGTGGCCACATGTTCGACGCTCTCGTCACCGTCTGCGCGTGCGACAAGACGATTCCCGCGTCGGCGGTCGCGCTGGCGCGCGTCGACCGGCCGGGCTTTCTCCTGTACGGCGGTTCGATCATGGCCGGCACATGGCGCGGCCGCCAGGTCGCGGTCGGCGATGTTTATGAGGCCATCGGCGCCGCAGCCGCGGGCAAGATCAGCGACGCCGACCTGGCCGAGTTGGAGGCCGTGGCGTGCCCAGGAGCGGGCGCGTGCGGCGGGCAGTACACGGCCAACACGATGTCGATGTTGATGGAGGTGATCGGGCTTTCGCCCGTCGGCTTCAACTCCATCCCGCAGATGGATCCGGAGAAGCACCGGGCGGCGGAACGCGTGGGTGCGCTCGCGCTGGAGATGCTCGATGCGGACCGGCGTCCGTCGCAGATCCTCACGCGCCGCGCCTTCGACAACGCCATCGCGGCGGTCGCCGCGAGCGGAGGCTCGACCAACGCCGTACTTCA
>VBFH01000121.1 GCA_005883575.1 Chloroflexota bacterium
GACCACCATCCGAGGTCTTGAGCCACAACAACTTCTGGCCCGGCGGGTCGGAAGCAGATGCAAAGCCGTTCTTCTGATCGACGAAGTCGACGGCGTCTACGAAGTAATCCTGGGTCCACTGACGCAGATCGGTCGGCACCACGGCCCAGCTCAGGCCGCCGTCGTCGGTGTGGTAGAGGGACTCATCGGCCGGTGGGTTGACCGAGTCGGGCAGGCTTTTCCTCACATGAGTGCCAATTGCCCAACCGCGCGTCGCATCGGCGAAGCTGACCGACATCGGATTGATTTCGGGAAGCGATCTCGGGCTCCACGTGAGACCTCCATCCGATGTCACTAACAGGAGCAACTGGAGCGTGTGGAAGAAGACCATTCCATCGGTGGGACTGAAAAAGACTGGCGCATCGAATACGCCGTCGGGTGTCGCTGTCGGCTGTGGCCTCTGGGCGCGCCACGTCACCCCGCCGTCACGGGTGACGAGAAGGACCGGATTCGATTCTCCGCATCCGGGGACTAGCCAACCGAGGTCGACTGTGGCGAACATAATTGAGGCTGGGCCGCACCAAGCGTGGAGGGGCGCAGAGCGGGTTGAGATCAGGCGCCAGTTGAGCCCGCCGTCGCTCGTTGCGTAGAGGATGGGCGATCCTTCGATGTCGTCCTGGTTGGTGTCCGACATCAGCAACCATCCGTGCCGCGCGTCGATGAAGTACAGGACAGGACTCATGCCCGAAGGACTGTCAAGGGTTATTGGCTGACCCTTCCCCCAGTGCCGCCCGCCGTCGTCTGTGGCGAAGACGGACACATACAAACCCGACGCGCCGGGTCCACTCATGCCGGTCTCGACCACCCAGGCGTGCCGTGCGTCAAGAAAGAACGCGGCATCCTCGGAAGGGCCCCAGAACTGAGGCCTCCGATCTGGCAGCGATGGCGGATCGACTTCGGTCCAGTTGGCTCCGGCATCGGTCGTGCGCCAGATTTCGGACAGCGCCACCTCCGCCCAGCCCGTGGTCGGGCTGACCATCCTGGTCGGGATCGTGACCGGGCCGCCGTGCGGTGGGATGGGCGGCCGGTGGCCGGCGACAAGCGTGCCGATGATCGCTGCCGCTAGCGCCAGCAACACGAGAATGGCGAGCACCAGCTGCGCGGCGCGCTGCAGGCGCGGCGTGAGCCACCGCCGGCGCCGTGGCCTGGGTTCCGCTTCGACCAACGCCGCTCGAAGGCGGTCAAATGCTCCGCTCGGAACTGGCACATTTAGCGCCGCGTGAAACTGATCAAAAATCATTCGCTCGTCGATCAAATCAATGCCTCCCGCACCTGCAGGATCGGGCGCAATCGGTGCACGGCTCGCTCAACGCGGGTGCGCGCCGCCTTGGGTGTGACTCCAAGCGTGCCGGCGATCTCCTCGTAAGGCATGTCCAGGTAGTAGCGAAGAACGAGAACCAGCCTCTCGTCGTGACCTAAGCGGCCGAGCGCGCGACGCAGGTCGAGGCCAGCCGCGATGTCGATGGCCGGCGCCTGCACCTCGCGTATTTCAGCCGACACTACGGACCTCGATCCAGTTTTGGAGACGTAGCGGCAGCGATTCGCGAGGATCGCTAGGAACCATGGCCGCATCGGCGACTCCGCGTGAAGGTTGCCGAGTTTCTTCCAGGCTGTAAAAGCCGCATCCTGAACGGCGTCTTCCGCCTCCTGGCTGTCGTGCAGCATCCCATAGGCCATCCGGAAAGCAGCTGCGTAGTGGGGTCGAATCAGCTCGGCAAAGGCGGCGCCATCGCCTTTTCTCGCCAATCCGATCAACTCGGACTCAGAGCGATCGAACAGCATCTGTCCCATATAGGGCTCGGGGGGCCAGTTTGCCCCATCGAGGACTGGCCAACACCAAGTGGTGGAGCAGGGCGGGCTCCGCCTCGATCCTTCTTAAAGGCGTGGGGTCAAGCGCGCCCCACGTAGTCCGGGTTCCGGAACGGCCAAGCGGCTGCGAGCCAGTCCGACACCGCGCGCCACAGCACGTGGTCCAGGTCGGCGCGCGTGGCTGTGACCCAGGACTTCACGCGCGCGTCGTGTGCATCGTCCTTCGACGGGTAGATGTACAGGCACCCGATCACATCGTTGCTAGCCGGGTCGAGCACCGTGTAGGTGAACCCGCGCCGCGCCGCGAAGTCCTCTGCGTGGCGGACGAGGTCGCGGAGGCTCTCCTCGGGCGCCATCGGGTGGGGCCATGGGTGCTCCGCCCCGGGCTGGACGATGCCCGGCGTTGCGAGTATGTGTTCCATGCTCGATGTCCAAGCGGCGTAGTCGCGCTCGTTGTGCTGCGGTCCCAGCGGCTCCAGCACGAATGCGGGCGTCACGAGCCGGGTGGGCGGGTCGAAGTCGTCGGGCACCAATAAGGCGCGACGCATGGATGAGAAAGCTACTGCTTTGGACTGGTTGGGCGGTAGTCGTACCTCTGGTGTCCGCAGCACGCGTTTCTCATTGATCTCGATAGCCTCGCCTTTATCGCTGGCTCACGCCTCGTGGCCTGGTCGGGCTTGTGATCGACACTAGTTGTCAAGGAGCAGATCTAGTCGAGTACAGCCGTTACCTTGGAATTCTGAACCGGGTGCCTCACGGTCCTGGACCTTGCGTCCTACCCATGGACCCTATGCGGAGCTCTGAAATCGCTGCCGTCCACGTTCAGATAGGCCGACAACATTCACTACTCTGCGGCTTCACCGGCGGGGTTTCCCAGGAATCTGTGACCTGCCTGTGACCCCCCAGCTACCAGGATGATGTCGAAATTAAGGATCCTCTACAAAACTGGTCGGTGGGTGGAGGTGTTCATTCACCACATGGAGGACCACGACGATGGCAAGTCTCAGGATGACACTGTTGGACCTGCTCAACAAGTCCGAGCAGGGCGCCGACCCGAACTTCCTGCGTGACGGCGTGCGGCTGCTCGCCCAAGAGCTGATGGACGCCGAGGTGACCGACCTCATCGGCGCCGAACCGCACGAGCGGACGACAGGTCGGACCACCTACCGCAACGGCTATCGAGACCGGGAGTGGGACACACGGGTCGGCACCCTCGAACTGCAGATCCCCAAGCTCCGTCAGGGCACCTACTTCCCGAGCCTGCTCGAGCCTCGCCGCCGTCATGAGCGGGCGCTTCTCTCAGTGGTCCAGGAGGCCTACATCCACGGCGTCTCGACGCGGGCGGTCGACAACCTCGCCGAGGCGCTCGGCATCAAGAGCATCTCCAAGGACCAGGTCAGCCGCATCTGCAAAGAGCTCGACGCCCAGGTCCACGCCTTCCGCACTCGACGCCTCGACGGCGAGTTCCCGTACCTCTTCCTGGACGCCACCTTCGAGAAGGTAAGAGAGAACGGCCGGGTGATCTCGATGGCAGTCCTGATTGCGGTCGGAGTCCGCTCCACGGGCGAGCGCGAAGTCGTCGGCGTCGATGTCGGACCGGCTGAGGACCACGAGTTCTGGCTCCAGTTCCTACGCCAGCTAGTCAGCCGCGGGCTGGGTGGCGTGCGTCTGGTCATCTCCGATTCTCACCTCGGGCTCAAGCAGGCGGTGGCTCAGGTCTTTGTCGGCGCGACCTGGCAGCGCTGCCGCGTTCACTTCATGCGCAACGCGATGGCCACGGTGCCCAAGGTCGCCCAGCAGATGGTGGCGGCGACCCTGCGCACCGTCTTCGCGCAACCAGACCAAGCCAGCGCCCACGAGACCATCGAGCGCATCTGTCGGCTCTTCGAGAAGCGCTATCCGCAGCTGGTCAAGGTCGTGCAAGAGGCTGAGGTCGACGTCCTCGCCTTCTACAGCTTTCCCCTCGAGCACCGGCGTCAGATCTGGTCGACGAATTCCTTGGAGCGTCTAAACAAGGAGGTCAGCCGGCGCTGCGATGTCGTCGGCATCTTTCCCAACCGTGCCTCGCTATTGCGGTTAACCGGGGCTGTGCTCGAGGAGCAGAACGATGAGTGGGCGGTTGGTCGGCGCTACTTCAGCACCGAGTCCATGAACAAGCTCTACCAACCCAACAACGAGGAGGTGGTCAAGGCTCTACTCGAGTTGGAGTCG
>VBFH01000073.1 GCA_005883575.1 Chloroflexota bacterium
CTTCCGTCGAGTTTTATTCGAGCACTCCGGGATCCGGGAACCACGCTCGGTTCCAGCTGACGATACCCACTGAACCGTCCGGACCGTTCTCGCAGTCCAAGGGTTATGACTTCGAGCTCCATCCCGCTTTCTGGTTCGGCATGGCCCTCTGCGACACCCAGTCGTTCCCCGAGCAGCAGCCGGACTGCACGCCGGACAGCGACAGCAACATCGTCGACCCCACGCAAACTTTCAAGGCGCCGGGAGCAGCATTCAGCGAGCTGCAGTTCTATCCCCCGGGCTGGATCCCGCAATTCGCCGGCACCAGCTGCGACCCGACCAAGTGGTGCGTCGCCATGACGATTGACAGCCTGTCCGAGAATCCTATCAACGGCACGACGCTCAATCCCGCGTGCCAGTCGCAGCTCCTCGGCGGGATCGAGTACGTCAACTTCGCATTCCTCACGCTGGACGGCAAGCCTCTCGGACCGCCCAACCCGCTGCAATTCAATTTCTCCACGTCAGGCAATCCCAACAACCCCAATACGCTCTTCCTCAACCAGGGGGACCAGGCGACGGTCACCCTGACCGACACTCCCGGCGGGTTCGAGACCATCGTGTCTGACACCACGACAGGCCAGACGGGACACATGGTGGCCAGCGCCGCCAACGGTTTTGGCCAGATCAAATACGTCCCCCGCGGCCACGTGTGCCAGATGCTTCCGTATGACTTCCACCCGCTGTACTCGACGTCCAGCCCGCAGACTCGCGTGCTCTGGGCGGCCCACAGCTACAACCTGGCGTTCTCGGACGAGATCGGCCACTTCGATTTCTGCACGCACGTCAGCGCCAACACCGGGAGCTGCGACGGCATGGAAGGCATCCCCGGCGACCAGGAAAACGTTGACGGCGACGACAACGGCTGTTTCTCGGCGACACAGTCGCTGCTCTACCCGGCGACCGGTTGCTTTGACACGAATGCACCCGGCTTCGATGGGGTGTCCTACCAGAATTACTGGCCCGACGGCAGCGGCACAAAGCCGACTCCGATCTTGTTCAGCAGCCCGAAGACGGGAGTCAACTACACCATCCCATACCCGCAATTTGCGTTCGAAGCAGACCTACCGAGGATCGAGGCGGCGGACCTGGGAGGCACGTGCCAGCGCCTGACGACAGGGGCCAACTGCGTCAATCCTCCAATGACAGATGACGGCGCCTCTGCGGCGTTCTACCCGCATTACTCCACGGTGAGCACCGGTTCCGGTTGCGCCTTCGGGCTCGGCGCCACGCTGCCGAACACCCTCGACAGCTTCGGCGGCAGCTCAGCCGAGTTTGGACCCCTCTACCGCCTGACCTACTGGACATTCCGCGGTCATGGGGCGACCAACCAACGCTATAACGACTTCAACAGCGGTTCGCTGACGAACTCCTGCTGATCGAAAACTGAGTGGGCGGGCCGCCAAACGGCCCTCCCACCTCCTTTCAGCCGAACCTGTGCACCAGCAGCGCTAACTCGCGTGGTGGACATCCGCGAGTCCGTAGACCGGCGTCGGGATTCCCTCCATCCGGGCCTTGAGCTGAAGGGCCAGGTACAGGGAGTAGTGGCGCGATTGGTGCAGGTTCCCGCCATGAAACCAAAGGCCGTCCTGGCGGGTGGGTTTCCACATGTTGCGCAGCTCGCCTTCCCAAGGTCCAGGGTCCTTGGTCGTGTTCGACCCCAGACCCCAACACTTGCCAACCTTCGCTGCGACCTCGGGCGAGATCAGATCAGCGGCCCACCCATTCATGGACCCGTAGCCGGTCGCATAAACCACCAGGTCGGCGGGCAAAGTCTTGCCGTTGCTGAGCAGGACTGCGTTCTCCGTCAGCCGCACGACATCCACGCCGGACTCGAGCTTGATGTCACCGTTGGCCACGAGCTCAGAGGCGCCGACGTCGATGTAATAGCCGGAGCCACGGCGCAGGTACTTCATGAACAACCCGGAGTTGTCGTCGCCGAAGTCGAGCATGAAGCCTGCCTTTGCAAGCCGCGCGTAAAAGTCGGCGTCGCGTTCCCGGATAGCGTCGTATACGGGTATCTGAAACATGTGCATGATCCGGTAAGGAATCGATGCGAAGGTGAGGTCGGCCTTCTGCGTCGTCATGCCGGATTCGACGGCGCTCTCCGAGTACAGGCTGCCCAGGGCCAGCTCCATCAGTGAGTCGGACCTCGCAACATGCGTCGAGGACCGCTGCACCATCGTCACGTCGGCCCCGACCTCCCAGAGAGCGGCGCATATGTCGTGAGCCGAGTTATTCGACCCGATCACGACCGCCTTCTTTCCGCGGTAGGCATCAGGCCCTGGGTGTTTGGATGAGTGGTGCTGGTCGCCTTTGAATACGTCCATGCCTTCGAACTTGGGCAGGCTAGGTTTGCCGGACATGCCTGTTGCCAGCACAAGCTGCTTCGGCCGCAGCGTCATCTCGACGCCGTCGCGCTCGACGATAACCTTCCACTCCTTGGTGTTCTCGTCGTACGAGGCTCTCGTGCACTCGGTCGCGGGCCAGTAGTTGAGCTCCATGACCCTCGAGTACATCTCGAGCCAGTCGGCGATTTTGTCCTTCGGCGAGAAGACCGGCCAGTTGGGCGGAAAGTCGATATATGGAAGATGGTCATACCAGACCGGGTCGTGCAGGGTGAGCGACTTGTAGCGCTTGCGCCACGCGTCGCCGGGCCGGGGATTGCGGTCGACGATGATCGTAGGCACGCCGACCTGGCGCAGCCTCGCCCCCAGCGCGATGCCGCCTTGCCCGCCGCCAACGATCACGACGTACGGCTGCGTGACAAACCCAAGCTCCTCCGCTTCGCGCCGGCGCTGCTCGAGCCAGGTCTGCCGATTCGGGACGGCGCCGTGCTCCGTTCCTTTGGGTCGCCGGTCACGCTTTGGCTCCTCATGACCCTTGAGCTCGTTCAATGTCGTCAGCAGGGTCCACGCTTTCCCGTCTCTGAGCCGGAGATGGCCCAGGCCCCAACCGACCGAAGTCTCGAACTTGATCCAGCTCTCGGTAGGCGCGGCGGCTTCGCCTAACTCGTCAGCGACGGCGAAACCGCTCGGCCGCACACGATCAAGCGTCTGACCGAGCATGTGGCGTATGCCTTCGCGACCCTCGATGGTGATGATGTTCCAGGTGAAGGCGACCAGGTCGCGCCAGTAGCAGTCATCGACAAACAGGCCGGCAGCCGCGTCGATGTCCCGCGCGGTGAGAGCACTCTCGAAGTCGGCCAGCCACCTGGTCACCACGGAGCCAGGAGTCAAGGTGTCGGCCGGTTGATCTGTGGTCGGCGCGGTCATCCAGGCGCTCCAATTGCTGATGTTGGAGGTTCGGCTGGCAGCCGAATGCGCCAAGTATGTCACGGGTCAGACGCCGCGCCCAGGGGCCCGTCTTCCGGGAGGTCGCGGAGCGAATTGTCGAATCCTGCAATGGCCGTTCGTCAAATAGGTGTCAAACGGCCGCTAGATAGGAGAAATTGAGATGGCCAGGTACATCTTCCTTCAGTACGTCGACGAATCCCAGGCACCTCGGCCGGGCTCACCAGAGTTGCAGACTCAGATTGACGCGTTTGCAACCTACCTTGACGAACTCAAGGCGGCAGGTGCCTTTAAGGATGGCGACCCTTGCCAGCCAACGTCCGCAACGTTCAGCGTCACGGTCCGCGATGGCCAGGCGAAGACCACAGACGGGCCCATGCACGCCGGCTCGCCTTGGCTGAATGGCTACTTCGTCCTCGACTGCAAGGACAGGGCTGAGGCTGCTGCTTGGGCAGCGAAGAATCCCGCGGCGCATGTTGGTACGGTCGAGGTTCACCCGATCCTTTCGCTGTAGCTCAGACAGGTCGGGTAACAATTCCTCCCGCGCAGCGTTCTCCCATTAACGATTTCGGTTGGGAGGTGGTTGCCGGCCCATGCGAGCCTGGGAGCGCATGACGCCAATAGGGGGAGCCCTCGTCTAGAAACGGAGCTTCAGAACATGTTCTTACGTCGTTTTGTACCTATCCCGCTCAAGACCAATCGCGTCTGGGTTTCCTTGCTGATAACCATCGCCGTGCTCACCCTGCTCGCGACGACTCTCGTCGTCCGTGCGGCAGCCCCAGGCGCCACGATCAAGCTCGGCCTCAGCGGCAAGCTGGCAAATCCGGCGAACTCCGTGATCGTGAGCGTCACCTACTCGTGTCTGCCATCCCAGTTCTCGTACGGATCGGTGTCCAATGACCAGTCGCAGGCGTCCGGAGCTGCCAGCAGCTCTCGCGTCGATGTCTTCGGCTTTGGCTACTTCCAGCCGGTCTGTGATGACAGGTCCCACAAGGCAGACGTCGTCGTTTCGACCTACGACTACTACTAGGGCGGCGGCGGCACCTTCAAGACCGGATCAGCCGGCGCCAGCGCGTACGTCTACTCCGGAGCGGTCTACGCGGATACCCAGGTCGAGCTGAACATCAAGTAAGCGACGCGAGGCCCGGCTCGTCTGCCGGGCCTACGTTTCCTCAGGCGGCATCGGCACCGCGTGGATGAGAACGATCTTCCATCCATCGCTCGTCCACGCTCTGGACGTCCTTGGCGGCGGCGTGGATGATCGCCTCAGCATCCTTTCTATCGAGGGCATCGAAGAGCTTCCTGGTAGCCGTTTCGAGTGCACCGCCCATCCCTTATCTCCTCTCCACTTCGTTGGCGAAGGTCAGAGGGCGCCTTGGGCGGCAATATCCTCTGGCACGTTTGGGATTTCAAGGCGAGACAAGTGGCTCGAAAACGTCGAGCCGCCGGCCGCTAGCCCCCCGGCGGGCCGACCAGTCTCTCCCACGCACTCCACGTGCTGCCGTCCCAGGATCTGTGCCACAGCTGCAGGTCCGTCCCACGCGCGAACACGTCGAGCCGGTTGGCACCCCACGATGAGGCTGCGGGACTCGATGTGAGAACTCCCCCGAGGGATTCCCAGACGGCCCATTGCGTCCCGTTCCACGCGCGATGCCACAGATGGCCATCGGTTCCACGCGTGAAAACGTCCAGCAGATTGGCACCCTGAGACGCAACGTTCGCCGCGGACGAAAGCACGCCGCCCACAGGCAGCCAGGCACCCCAACTCGAGCCGTCCCACGATTTGCGCCAGAGCTGGTTGTCACCTCCGCGCGCGAAAACGTCCAGCCTGTTGGCGCCGGTGGATGCGGCGGACGGATCACTCGTGAGGATTCCCCCGAGGCTCTCCCACGCCGTCCAGGCCGCGCCGTTCCAGGTCTTGTGCCAGAGCCCGCGGTCGGTGCCGACAACGAAGACGTCGAGCCTGCCCGCTCCCCATGTAGCCGCGCCCGGTCCACCCGCGAGCGTTCCGCCCAACCTTTCCCACGCGCTCCACGCGCCCGTATCCAGCGCTTTGTGCCAGAGCGCGTTGTCCGCGCCGCGCACGAAGACATCAAATCGAGTGGACGACCACGAGGCAGTCCCGGGATCGGAGGTCGCCACGCCGCCCTCACCGTCCCACGCGCTCCAGCTCGTGCCGTTCCACGATCGATGCCACACCTGGCGATCCTGTCCCACGGCCGCGACCTCGAGCTGATTCATCGCTCCCGCGGCGACCGCCGGCGCCCGTGCCAGTGAGGATGCCGGTCCGGCTGCGGTCGCCATGTAGGAACTCGGCGAAACCTGGACGCCCGATTCGTCCACCGCGTCGAACTGCGCGGCAGGGATCGTCTTCAGCTCGCTGACGAGCTGGCCGCCGGCGACGGTTCCCCACCAATCGTCGGTGGTGCCCTGAAAGTACCAATCCGCACCGTTGTCGGCCACGATCAGTCCGAAGCGCTCGAAGGCGCGGAGCACCACCTGCGTGTTGACGCTGAATCTCGAGATGTCGTAGCCAGGCCGCAATCTGAATCGAGCCCCCATCGGAGGAAAGCCCGCGACGCAGGTCCCGGCGTCGTGCGACGCCGGCCACACAAATCCATGCGTGCAGTGAGCTGTGACGCGGATGGCATGCGGAACGCTGCCGGCCAGGATCTCGTCCGGCCGCAAAAGCAGCGGCATGATCGGGAGCCCGGCCGCGTCCGCCGAGGTCCAGCCGGCCGGCCGCATGGCGTTCGAGCTCAGATCCCAAACCGCGCCCGAGCCGGCGGCCGGCGTCTGGCCGTTGGTGAAGTTCTGCAAGTTGTACAGCTCAAAGAGTTTGCAGCTGCTCGAATTGACGACCAGCGCATGGCGGTCGCTGCCACTCGGAGCGCCCGGGCCGCCCTCGATCAATGTGTTCTGGTCGATGGGGAAACCGCCCGCAGGATGGTCGCTCTCGGTGTCGTACGCGAACGTCGGCGTGACGCCGGTGGTTGGCGGCGGCGCTACGTTGATCGGCATCCCGTACTGCTGTGCGAATGTGCCGAGGTCGGGATGCAGATTTGCGTTCTGCGCCATGTTGCCCTTCCAGGTCGCGCTCATGGCGTCGACCGGCAGGCCCGAGATGTCGGTGTTAAGGATGTTGTCGGCCGGAAACAGAGAGCAGCTCGTACCTGGCACAGCCGCGGCCGCCGCCGGCATAAGGCCCGTGAGAACGGTACCGGCCGCGAAGGTGAGCGCGCACAAACCGGCAATTGGGATCTTCACCCTTCAGGGCTTAACGGCCGCGCGCCTCGACGTTTGCGCTCGGAGGACGTAACGCGCCGCGACGAGAAGCGTTTAGCTCTTAGTGCACTGAGTCGGGCAAGTCAAACTTTGTAAAGGAGGTGCAAAGGTGGGGAAGAGAGTTCTTTTGGTCCAGGTCCTGATCATCCTTTTTGCGATCGCCGGCCTGTTCACAGTCCAATCGATCCGCTCGCGGCAAGGCGTACTGACCGGCACGAGCGGCCTTCGAACCTAACGCTGTCGCCGCGTCGCAAGAAGTTGCCATTCAGCGGAAACCCGGGAGGCTCAGCGCGCAGGCCTCGCGGGTTTTCAAATGGATTGAGAAGGCGCGATAGCCGTGTTCTGCAGGGCGATCACGCGCCAGCCTTGACCGGTCTTGTCGAGCACGGTTGTGATCACTCCGAGCCCCGGCGGCACTGGGCCGCCTTGTCGGTCCACCGCTCCGCTCAGCTCGATCACCGCGTGGACGATGGCCACATCGGGTCTCACAAACCGCACCGAAACCTCGCGCTCGCTGAACCTGGTGTCCTTGAAGACCGTGGCGTGCCGCAGCGACAACGCCTCTTTGATTGACGCTCTGTCCTTGAACCAGTTCCCGAAGATGTCGATGAAGTCCGCGTCTTCGGCGAAGAGAGACGCAAGCGTCGACATGTCGTGCCTGTTCCAGGACGCGATGAACGCGGCCATCACTGCCTTTGGGCCAGGCTTATCTTCAGTCATGTGATATGGATCACGTTGCCGGTGCTCACGCGGCCATTCTCTGACTTTTCTGTACGCGAAGCCACAGCCGCGGACTTGCCTAGGGTCAGCGAGATCAAGGTCCGCAACTGGGCCGACACATACGGAACACTGGTCGATGCCGCGATCCTGGGTCCGTTCCTCGACGTCCAGGCGCAAGAACAGACGCTGGCCCGCAAGGCGAATCTGCCGGCCACCTTGTTGCTGGTGGCCCAGGATAGGTCGAGCTCGGTCATCGGGTTCTCCCTGACCTTTCTGGACGAGGATCTGAACCCTTGCTCGAGTCACTCCATGTGGTCAGCGAGTCACGGGGAACCGGCGTGGGCAGCCTTCTCATGCGTGTGACCGCTGAGCGAATTCTGGAACGTGGCTATCGCACCATGCGCCTCGGCGTGGTCGCGGGTAACGTGTCCGCCGCCAATTTCTATGAGCGATTGGGTGGCGTCCATGTCGGCCGCGAGCCGGCCGGATGGGCGGATGGCGTGTGGCATGAGATCTTCAGGTGGCCGGACCTCGAAACGCTTACACTTCCTCGCGGATGACGAGCGTCGGCGACAGCTTCGCCTGGCCCTTTCGAGATCCCTCTTGGTTTTCGAAGATCGTGGTCCAGGGACTGATCGCGATCATCCCGATCGTCGGCTGGATCGCTCTCGTCGGCTGGCTCGTGTTGACGATCGACAACTACCGCACCGGTCGCCGTGAGCTGCCGCCCGCCGGTTTTCACCTGGAACGCGGAGTGGTGCTCTTCGTGGTCTACATCATTTACGTGATCGTCTTCTCGATCCCGGGCGGGATCATCGCCGGCGCCGGAGCTTCCAATGACAATGCCGGTTTTTCGGCGCTCGGCAACCTCGTCAGCTTTGGACTGAGCCTGCTACTCGCGTTTCTCGCGCCGTCCGTGATCCTCCATACCTACCGATCCGGCTTTAACGGCGGCTTTGATCTCGCTGGCATCTGGGAGATGGCCACGAGCAACATTTCAAACACTGTCATCGCCGGATTACTGATCTGGGTGGCCAGCTTGATCGGCGGCGTCGGTGTCCTCTTGTGCTGCGTTGGGCTGCTCTTTACCGTTCCTTACGCGGCCGCTGTGATGGCCGGCGTGGTCACCTGGTACGAGCAGGTGATGGCTGGACCTGCGCCGGTGGCTTCCTAGAGCGCCCCGGCTTCAGTCTCTGGGGTCGCCCTGGCGACGAGGCTTCTCGTGCTTTGCATGCTGTCTACCGTCGCGTGCCAGCGAGCGCCCTGGTCGGTCATCTCGGTGAAGCGGCCACGGTCGTCGCGGCGCGCGAAAGACGTGTTCCTGCTGGTGACGATTCGGTCGCGCGGTCCGGAGGGAGCCTTCTTCTTGCCCATATATCGGTACCACCGAGTCCGCCAGAGTCACCAGATGCTGCCGGCAAAGCAAAGGAGCGGAGCTCACGCTCCGCCCCCTCGAACACCCCTCTGTCGTGGGACGCGCTTACCAGACCATCGGATCAGCTTCCCGTGCCGCGACAGTGTGAGCCGACACACGAGCCGCAAACGCCCTGTCCTCAGTGATCGCTAACCGCCAATTGATCATCAATTCCTCCTGAGTCGAGAAGCTGGAACGCCCCGACCCTCGATTGAGAAGCAATAACGCTGACCCAGTGGCGACTAACCAAAGTCCGCCCGAGTGCAGGAATTTAGACGTTTCGTCGTTAGACCTTCCAACGTCGCAATAACCCCGGAGGATCTATGGCAGCATTACGTCGCAGAAATATCGTCGAAATGTTGTTGAAACTGACTGGTGCATGGCACCGCCCGAGTTCGCTTACGGCCGGTCCGGGCTGCACGTGCGAGAGCTGCGTGCGGGCCTGGGACCGGCACCACCCGAACAGACGGTCGGGGCGCGACCCTCGGCGGCACCTGCGCCTCGGCCTTTACTGAACTTCGGGGCTGGTGCGGCTAGCCCCAGCCCTGAAGCGACGACAAAAGCGCCAAGTTGCTTAGCGACACGCCCGCCAGGCCGATCGTGACCATCTGGACGGCGAGAAGAGCGACGCGAAATGTGAGTCGCGATAGGCGGTGGTTGCTTTCCCGGACCTTGCGCGCCGCAGCAAGCAGCGCCGCCGCCGCAGACGCGACGATCATGACCTTGAAGGTCCAGAAAAGGGCGACGCCGCCAACCTCGAGGAGTTGATTGCTCACCGGCATCATCTCAACCGCGCCGCGCGCGCGATCGATCGCGGTGGTCAGCGTATCGGTCGTCTGGCTTCCTAGCAGCAGGCCGCTCCACAAAACAGCCTGCCGGATCTCCACGAATTTACAACGCGCCGGCCATGCAAGGTGGCTTCGAAGACCGAGATTGCGTTTCGCATTTTGTGTTTCAGAGCAGCGACGCCAGCACCAGGCCTCCGTGCGCGCCGAGGAAGTCAGGCGGCATCGGCTCAAGGAGCGAATCGATCACGTATATAAAGGTGAGGGCGAGTTTGCATCGAGGGGCTTGCGTAGACAGGGTGCGGGCGGCTGCGACCTCTGACTTTGCGTAACCTTTCCCCCCGGGTCGAAGGGCTTCAGCTGGCGTTTCTAATTTGGAGGTGCCGACTCACATGGACACAGGAACCCTTGTCATGGTCCTTGTCGTGGCCTTGGTGGTCGTGGTCTTGCTCTTACTCATTCGTGCTGCCGGCGTCGGCCGTCGCGGCCGTCCGCAGCTGAGACCGCTGCCGGCCGAATCGCGCGACCGTTACATCAACGACTGGGACGAGATCGAGACCAAGTTCGTCGATGCACCCGAGCAGGCGGTGCGGGAAGCCGAGGCACTCGTCATGTCAGTCCTGCGCGAACGTGGACATCCCCTGACCGAGCGCGACCTGCCCACCGAGATGCAGCGCGCGCACAAGCTCGGATACATGTCCAAGGACAGGACCGAAGGCATGCGTCAGGCCTTGCTTCACTATCGGGCGCTGATGGAACGAATGGTTGGGCCCGAGGCCCAGGCGCGGCGCGAACCACGCCGCCGGGAGATGGCCTAACCCTCTTCGTCTAGAAACCTATAGGGCCGGCGCGGTCACGCGCGGCCAGACGTCGTCTACGGCTGCCAGGCGCGAGGTGATCTCTGACGCGCCGGCGATGCTGTAGATGTACGTCACGCCCGACGGCGTCGGCTGGCCGCCAAAGCACGTCGTGCACGCCTTCTCGCCGACGTAGAAGACGAGGTCGTTGGTCAAGAACCTCACGCCCGAGCGTCCGGGCGGCGTTGTGTTCGACACGCTGTTGGCCTGCACGCTGTAGAACCCGACGCCGCCGACGCCTCCGGGAGTCGAGAATGTGTAAGCGATCCAGCGACCATCAGGGGATGACCTCGGCCGCACCCATGAAAGCGTTGTCATCGAGGAGACGCCGGTCGACGGATCCCAGCGCTTCACGTTGCCGGTCGTGTCGCGATAGAACAACCGGCTCGGGACCGAGGCCCACACCGCCATGGTTGCGCCGGAGGTCGAGTACACGAGCGTTCCGTCGCCGGCGCGCCGAATCTGGTCGGGCGCCGTCGCGCCGCTGCCGCCCACGTGAAAGGTCTGGAAGTACGCGATGTACAGGCCGTCGGGTGAAAAGCTGAGAAAGCTGTCGTCCTGGTTGAAGCTGACTCCGCGGCCGGGCACGGCCGGCAGGGTGGTCAACACTCGGTTCCCTGATGGCCCGACGAGGTGCCAGGCATTGCCATCTAGGTACGTGACCGACCGTCCGTCAGGGCTGAACGCGTACTGCCCGGAATCGAAGCCGGCCGTGTAAGTCGCAACGACCGCGGTGGCGCCACCGGCGAGGCCGGCGGTGATGATCTGGCTCCCCGCCGTCTCGTACGCGACGGTCGAGCCGCTCACGAACTGCGGCGAGAGGACGGACGAATCAAAAGTGCAGAGGTTGCGTGCGTGCGCCGGATCCTGGATGTCGCGGACCACGACAGCAGGGTCACCGACCACGGTGCCGATGACGATGTTGTCCCCGGCCGGCACCGCCGAGGTGCAGTGGACGAGTGACGCCGGCGCGGCGGCTGGGCTCGCTCCCGCCGTTGGCGTCGACGAGGCGCTTGGTGTGGACGCCGAGGGAGCGGCGCTCGTGTGCGTCGCCGGCGACGAGCCGCTGCACGCGGCGAGCGCGAGCAGTGAGACAAGGGCCGCGCCGCGCACGCGCACGCGGTAACAGTAGCGGCCGAAACCTAGTCCAGAAGCTGACTTAGCAACTTTCGCGTTTCTGTTGGCATTTTGTCGCGAAGGCGGTAATAGATCCAAATTCCTCTCTTCTCGGATTCAACGAGACCCGCCTCCTTAAGTTTCGCCATGTGGTGCGAGATGGTCGGTTGCGTGAGCCCGAGGCCGGCGGTGAAGTCACAGATGCAGATCGGCGCGGCGGCCTCCCAGAGCGACGCGACCATGGTCAGACGCGTGGAATCGGCCAGAGCTTTCATCAGCGCGGCTTTATCTTCTGCCCAGCTGTCGCTGACGGAGGGTAGTGCGCAGCACACTCCTCGTTCACGGATCACTGGGAGCTCTTTCATCGCCACGACTCCATGCTACAGTATCCATCGATAAACGTCGATGGATAGGAGGAGACTGGAATGAGTGAGATCAAGGAAGCGGTCAGGTCACGTTACGCGGGCGCAGCCAAGCAGCTGGCCGTGCTGTCACCGGATTCGAACGCGGGGTGCTGCCAGGTGGACGGCCCGGACTGCGGCTGCGCGGGATCGTATTCAGCCGATGAGCTGAACCAGATCGGCATCAGCGACGCGGTGAGCCTCGGCTGCGGCAATCCGACCGTGCTTGCAGACCTCAAACCGGGCGAGGTCGTTCTCGACCTGGGCTCGGGGGCCGGCCTCGATGTTTTGCTGTCGGCGCGGCGTGTCTCGCCAGGCGGACACGCCTACGGGCTCGACATGACGGATGAGATGCTCGAGCTTGCCAACCGCAATCGAGAGAAGGCCGGTCTCGCCAACGTGACATTTCTCCAGGGCTCGATCGAAGACGTTCCGCTGCCCGACGCATCGGTGGACGTCGTGATCTCGAACTGCGTCATCAATCTGGCTGAAGACAAGAGCGCCGTGATCAAGGAAGCGCATCGCGTGCTGCGACCTGGCGGCCGCCTGGCGGTCGCTGACATGGTGGAGCTCGAGCCGCTGAGCGCAGCGGTAAAGAAGCGCCTGGATTCGTGGGCAGGATGCATCTCGGGCACGATCCCGATAGAGGAATACCGCGCCGCGTTGATTGACGCCGGGTTCGCCGAGCCGGAGTTCGAGGTGCACGCGACGCAAAGCCTGCCCGGCGTCGGCAAGGTCGGCAGTGCTTACATCAGAGCGCGGAAATCCTGATTGAGCCTCCACTCCGAAAGGGGAGGGACAGTGCAAGGCGTTAGCTAGGAACGGCTACTGCAAAGCAGAAAACAGCTGCGCGGCGAAACGTCCAGAAGGCGGCGACTGCTGCGAAACGTAAGCGAACCGTCGCCAACCTGCCGAAGAGCACACGCGCGGCCCACGGCAAGCAGGCCAACATGGTCAAGCGGCAGAAGTCTCGGTCGAGTTAATCCGGGCCAGGGCGATGCGTCGAGCGGCCGCGTCGGTGCTGATGCCGTCGCCCTCGGCCCGCTGCAAGATCTCGTAAACGGCTTCGCCGATCCCTTCGAGCTTGATGTCGAGGATCTCGCGCGTCCAGTGCTGCTCTTCGATCCCGCCACCGTGGAGCACGCCCCCGGCATTGATCACGAAGTCGGGCGCGTAGACGATTCCCCGTTCACGTAGCCTGTCGGCGTCGGCTGGTGTTGCGAGCTGGTTGTTGGCGGCACCGGCGATGGCGCGGCACCGCAGGCCAGGAATCGAGCGTTCGTTGATGACGGCTCCGATCGCGCACGGCGAGAGCACGTCGCACTCGGTGGTCAGGGCGGCGTCGGGCGCGACTGTCTGGATGCCCTTGGCCTGGAGGCTTTCCAGGCGCGGGGCGTCGACGTCAGTTGCGATCACCGCCGCGTCTGCTTCCATGAGCAGCTCGATGAGGCGGCCACCGACGCCGCCTGCGCCCTGGACGAGAACGGTCCGGCGGCTGAGATCGTCGGAGCCGAAGGCGTAGCGGCAGGTGGCGCGGATTCCGTGAAACACGCCGACCGCCGTGTCGGGCGCGGTGTCGCCCGAGCCCCCCGCGGCCTCGGTTTTGCAGAAAACATATGGGGTGACCTCGGCGACGACGTCCATGTCGATCGCGGAGGTGTTCATGTCCGGCGCGCAGCTGTAGAGGCCGCGGAGCGAGTTGATGAAGGCACCGTACTCGCGGAGCAGGCGCCGTCTCGCTTCGCCCAGGGGGATCTGAGGTGTGGGCAGCGCGATCACGGCCTTGCCGCCGCCGTGGGGAAACTGCACGCTCGCGAACTTCAGGCTCATCGCCTCGGAGAGGCGCATGCCGTCGGCGAGCGCATCGGCGGGGCGGGGGTAGTGCTTCATCCGAGTCCCGCCCGCGGCAGAGCCCAGGCGAGTCGAGTGCACGCAGATGAACATCCATATGCCGGTCGCGCGGTCGCGATGTATCGAGACGGATTCGCCGTCCCACGCGGCCAGGAGGTCTTCCATCTAGAGAGGAGTCTAGTTGTGCTCCCACCACCCGGCCTTCTGCCTACCTCCCCACGGGGTGGGGAGGTAGATCAGGCTGCTTTCGGGTGCTCGACCACAGCCAGGACCCGCGGCGCGACGAATCGGGCTGTGCGGACCACGCCGCCGGTGCGGGTCAGCTCACGGACCTCGACGGTTGTGCGGGAGCTGCGCACTTCGACGCTGCGCCCGGCTCGGGTGGCCTCGATCGTGTACTCGCGAGCGGCACCGCCGCCGGCGTCCACAAGGACCTCGACGAAATCTCCTTTTGCCATGCGTCTTTTATCCCCAATTCGAGCCGAATTGACGCGTTTTATCTAAGTGACGGCCGAGCCACCGGAGAAGCCGCGATCCGTCGAGCAGTTGAGGGAGGCGGCCGCCTCCTGCCAGGGCTGCGACCTGTGGCTGGAGGCCACCCAGACCGTTTTCGGCGAGGGCCGCGAGAACTCCAAGATGATGCTGGTTGGCGAACAGCCGGGCGACCAGGAGGACTTGCAGGGCAAGCCCTTTGTGGGGCCCGCGGGCCGGCTCCTGGAAAAGGCCCTGGACGGGGCCGGCATCGATCGGCGCCGGGTATACGTGACCAACGCGGTCAAGCACTTCCGCTGGACACGGCGAGGCAAGCGGCGGCTGCACGAGAAGCCGAACGCCGGCCAGGTACGCGCCTGCAGACCGTGGCTGGAGGCCGAGGTCGAGGTGGTCAAACCGCGGATCATCGTCCTGCTTGGGGCGACAGCCGCCCAGGCGGTCATGGGCCCGGCGTTTCGAGTCAGCAAGCAGCGCGGGGAGGTTCTCGCCTCCCCATTCGGGATTCCTGTGGTGGCGACCATGCACCCGTCGTCGATCCTGCGCGCCACCGACGAAGAGTCTCGCGACGCGGCGCTCGCATCCTTCATCGCCGACCTGAAGGTTGCGGCCAAGCAGACGTAAGGTCAGAATGCCCCGTGCATGGCTCAGACAGGCGAGCGGGCGGTGCTGCCGCTGTCGGTCCAGAACGCGTATCGCGAACGGTATCGCGCGATTCGGCCCGGCTGGAGATCGAGCGGCGACCAGCTCGACGCGATGGTGCGCAGTCACCTCACACCGGACAGCCACGTCCTCGACCTGGGTTGCGGACGCGGGGGCGTGGTCGAGCTCTTCTGGCGCGACGTCAGGCTGGCCGCGGGACTCGACCCCGACACGCCTTCACTGACGCAGCATCGCGGCGTCGGCATGCCGGTGATCCGGGGCCTCGGCGAGCATCTGCCGTTCGTCGACGGGTCGTTCGACCTGGTCGTGTGCCTGTGGGTGCTCGAGCACCTGAGTGATCCGGCCGCCACGCTGGGCCAGGTGCGCCGGGTGCTCAAACCCGGCGGTCACTTTGTCTTTCTGACGCCGAACATGCGCAATCCGCTGATGCTCGCGAACAGGATCGGCAAAGCGCTGCCCGCGCTGCAGCGACGCCTCGTGCCGAGGTTTTACGGCCGCGAGGAGGCGGACACGTTTCCGGTGCAGTACCGCGCCAACACGGTGCACACGATTCGAGTGCTTGCGGAGGCGTCAGGGCTCGTTGTGCACGACCTGCGGGTGGTGCCCGATCCGACCTACCTCGCGCTCAATGGTTGGATGTTCAACGCTTCGGTGATCTCCGAGCGGCTGATGCCGAAGGGTTGGGGCGTGCACCTGCTCGGAGACTTGGTGCGCGCTTAGGGGCTAGTCCGGGCCTAGCAGGTAGCCCATCCGGCGGGGTGTTCGAGCCAGCTGCGAAACCACAAACCCAGGCTCGCGGCCGTGTTCCTCGGCCGTCTCCTTGGCGATCATCGCCCGGCGCACGACCGCGGCTCCCCACGAGCGAAACGGCTCCGGCGGAAAGGCTCTGGGCCTGGCATTGACCATGGGCAATCGGACGGCGTCTGTGTCCGCGCCGGTGATCAGGTCGGCCAGCACCTCGCCTGCGACGCGGGTTGGCGCCACGCCATTGCCCGTGTAGCCGGCCGCGTAGTACACGTTCGTCGGCCCGACGCGGCCGAACGTCGGCAGATGCGTCGGCGAGACGTCGATCGGGCCGCCCCACGCGTCTTCGATTGGCACGTCGGCGAAGGTCGGAAACATGAGGCGGAAGCCCTCGGCGGTCTCGGTCACTGCGCGCGCATCGCTCGTGAACATCGCGTCGACGGTGCGGCGCGCACGACCTCCGCCGCCTCCGAATGCGATCCGGCCGTCGGGGGTCGTCCGAAAGTAGCGCAGGGACGTGCGAAAGTCGCTGATCAGCTCGCCACCGGTCCAGCCGATCTCGCGCAGGCGATCCGGCGCCGGCGACGTGAGAACGATGTAGCTGCTCCACGCCACAAGGCGCCGGTTGAGCTGGGGCCAGCCGATGCCCCAGGCGTTGACCGCCAGCACCGCGTGCGAAGCGCGGACGCTTCCATTCGGGGTGATCGCAGTCGTTCCATCCAGTCGCTCAACCGCGGTCCCTTCGTGGATGGTGACGCCGCGGTCGAGGACTACCCGCCGGAGCCCACGCGCCAGGCGCGCCGGCTGAATCGAGGCCCCATCGCGCATGAACGCCCCGCCGTGAAACGCAGGCGAGTCGCACCGCTCTTTGACCTCGGCCGTGGTCAGCTCGCGCAGCTCGTCGCCCGCGCCAACCTCGCGCGCCAGCTCGACCATCTCCTCACAGAGCTTTTCGTGCGCGGTGGCGGTGATCGCGTACATGTAGCCGCGGCGCCGATACCAGGTGTCGATGCCATTCCGCTCACAGAACTCGCTGATGCCGGCAATGCTTGCCGTGATCGCACGGCATGCCCGCACTGCTGCCTCCGAACCGTAGAGCGTGACCAGCCCATGCAACTCGTCCCACCAGCCGCTGGCGAAACCCCCGTTGCGCCCGCTCGGGCCGCCTCCGCAGATGTCCTGCTCGAGGATGGCGATGCCGAGGTTGGGGTTACGCTCGGTCAGGAAGTAGGCTGTCCACAAGCCTGTGAAGCCTCCGCCGATGATGACCACGTCGGCCTTGATATCCCGGGCCAACGGAGGGCAGTGCTGACCCGGGTCCCGGGCCAGCGCTTCTCGCAGCCACCAGCTGCGCTGCGCACCCGGGGTGAGCGCGGCGCCGGTCAGGCCGAGCGCGTCGAGCATGGCGTTAGTCTGGCGGTCGATGAAACTGGACGCCTACACCATTGTCTTTCTGCGCCGGCCGCCAGATGCGCCGGCCTTCAGCCAGGAGCAGCTCGCCGAGCTCCAGCGCGGGCACGTGGCTTTCAACACCAGGATGCGCGAGGCGGGGCATGCGCTGATCTGCGGTCCTTTCGTGGGCCAGCCGGATCAGTCCTGGCGCGGCATCAGTGTGTTCAGAACCTCGGTAGAGGAGACGCTCAGGCTGCTGGCGGAGGATCCGATGGTGCAGTGCCGACGGCTGGCGTTCGACGTGTTCACATGGCTCATGCCTGCGGGCACTCTCGGCGACCGGCCCGCGGCGACGATTGAGGAAGACTGACGCCTAGCCCAGAATAAGCTGCATGAGCTTGAGCATTGGCGTGCTGCTGGTCATCCTCGCCCTCATCGCCTTCATCCTCGCCGCCATCGGCTGGACCTACCGCAAGACCGACCTGATCGCCGTCGGCCTCGCCCTGTTGACACTGTCGGTGCTCATACCGCGGCTGTCGCACATCGGTCTCGGCGCGCTGATCCTACTGCTTGCCTTCCTGGCGTTCGTCGCCGCTGCGGTCGGCTGGCGCTACCGCAAGATCAACCTGATCGCGGTCGGCCTCGCCCTCTGGACGTTGACTTACATCGTTTCCTAGCGCGCCGCGGGCACCCGCCCGGTCCCGCCGCCGCCGGTAAGACGCGCGGCGATCAGCACCGGAATGATCGTCACCAGGATCACAAACGAGACCACGACGTTGACCTCCGGTAAGCGCTGCCCGAGGCGGATCGCGCCGAAGATCCACAGCGGCAGCGTGTTCTGCGCGCCGGCGGTGAAAGTGGTGACGATCACCTCGTCGAAGGACAGCGCGAAGGCCAGCATCGCGCCGGCGACGATCGAGGTCGAGATCAGCGGGAGGGTGATGTCCCGAAACACCTGGAAGCCATTTGCGCCCAGGTCCATGGCAGCTTCGATCAGCGAGCCCTGCGTGCGCCGTAGTCGCGCCAGCACATTGTTGTAGACGACCACGATGCAGAACGTCGTGTGGCCCACGACGATCGTCCAAACCGACAGCGAAATCCCCCCGAATGAGAAAAAAGCGTTCAAGGCGATGCCGGTGACGATGCCGGGCAGGGCGAGGGGCAGCACGAACAGCAAGCTCACCACTTCGCGGCCAAACCACGTCATCCGGTGGATCGCGAAAGCCGCGCACGAGCCAAGCACCAGGGCAAGCCCGGTCGCGGTCAGACCGGCCTGCAGAGAAAGCGTCAGTGCGCGGCGCACGTCGGGGTCGTCCCAGGTCGAGGCAAACCATTTGGTCGTGAATCCCGGGATCGGCCAGCTCTGGATGTTCGACGTGTTGAAGGCGTAGACGAAGATCAGGACGATCGGGGTGAAGAGGAAGGCCAGGATCAGCGCCACCCAGAGGCGCAGCAGCATCCGAGTCCAGAAGCCTTCCATCTACAGCGCCTCGAACGCGCCGAGACGCTGGGCGATGAGGAGGTAGACGGCCATGATCGCGACCGGGACGATCGCGAGCGCCGCGGCGAACGGGATGTTGTTGGCGATGCCGACGTTGGCGTAGACGACGTTGCCGATGAAGCTCGACCCTGCCCCACCGACCAGGATCGGCGTGATGTAGTCGCCCAGGGTGAGCGAAAACGTGAAGATCGACCCCGCGACAACCCCAGGCAGCGCGAGCGGCAGGACCACATCCCTCACGGCGCGCCACCGCCGGGCGCCGAGATCAGCCGCCGCCTCGAGCAGCGACTCCGGCACGCGCTCGAGCGCGGCGTAGGTCGGGATGATCATGAACGGCAGCCAGATGTAGGAGAAGACGACCCACATCGCGACGTTGGTGTAGCCAATGTTCGCCGCCGGCAGGCCGATCGACTGCAGGCTCCAGTTCAGCAGGCCGCTGTGGTTCAGGATCAGGATCCACGCATACACGCGGGCCAGGTAGCTGGCCCAGAGCGGCAGCAGGACCGCGGCGAACAGGAGCGTCTGCACGCGACGCGACGCGACGCGAGCCATGAAGTACGCGAAGGGAAATGCGAGCACGGCGTCGGTGACCGTGACGAGCGCGGCCATCACCACCGTGCGGGTGATGATCGAGTGGTACGCGGGCTCGTTGAGGATGCGCTGGAAGTTGTCGGTGTTCCACACCTGCACGATCTGGGTGGTGAATGGGTCGATCGCCCAGAACGCCGTGATCAGCAGGGTCACCAGCGACGCCAGATAGATGACGACGAACCAGGCCAGCGGAGGGGTCAGGAGCAGGAGCGGCCGCAGCCACGAGAAGCGCCAGAAAAAAGCCCCAAGACCGGCCGCCCCGCTCGTCTTCGTCCGGGGGCGGCCGGTCGCCTGTACGGCTATTTAGAGGTCACCCCTTGATCGTCGTCCAGGCCGAGACCCAGTCGGCGTACGGGATGCAGGTCTGGCTGCCGTCGGAGCAGGTCGATATCGGTGTCTTCCAGAACCTGATCGTGTCGAAATAGCTACCCGGCGCGTCCGCGTGGTACTGCGCGCACGAACCGGCCTGCAGCGCCTCCATCTGCGCGCACGCCTGGGTGTTGACCGGCGTCTCGCCGAAGAACAGAGCCTGCTCGGCCTGGATCTTGGCCGTGCTCACGTACTGCGTCCAGAGGTAGGCGCAGTTCGGGTGCGGGGCTTTGGTCGCGAGCATCCACGTGTCGCCCCATCCCGTGGCACCCTCTGACGGTATGGTCTCGTCGACCTTGACCCCGGCCGCCTTCAGCTGGATCGTCTGGTAGGGCCAGGCGGCGCCCACGACCACGTCGCGGGCTTGAAACAGCTGGATCTCTTCTGAGGCCAGCGCCCAGTACTTCTTGATCAGCGGCCGCTGCTGGGTGAGCAGCTGTACCGCCGCGTCGAACTGGTTCTTCTTCAGCTCGTAGGGATCCTTGATGCCCAGCTTCGGCTGGGTCTTGCTCAGATACAGCGCCGCGTCAGCGATCTGGATCGGGTTGTCAGGGACCGTGATCAGGCCTTTGTTGGCCTGGTCGTAGATGACCTCCCAGCTGGTCGGCTTGTTGGGGAACTTGGTGGTGCTGTACAGCAGCGTGTTGGGACCCCACTGCAGCGAGATGCCGTAGTGCACCCCGTTGATCGTGTTGTAGGGCGGGTTCTTGAAAAAGGTCTGGAAGTTGTTCCAGTCCGGGATCAGCTTCTCGTTCATCGGCCTGACGTCCCCGCTGTAGATCAGCCGCAGGTCGGCGTCGCCTGAGGCCGACACCATGTCGTACTGGCCGCCACCGCCGTTCTTCATCAGGCTCACCATCTCGTCCGACGAGCCTGCGTACTTGGAGCTGATCACGCACCCTGTCTGCTGGGTGAACGGCTTGGCCCACGAGTCGTCGACGTAGCCCTCCCAGGCGATCAGGTTGAGCTGACCCTCGCCCGCGCCGACCTTGTCGAGCGGTTTCAAGGTCGCGGTCGGTGGCGGCTTCTGCGTGCTGCCGGTGTTGTTGGACGTCGATCCGCACGCGGTCAGCGCGAGCGCGACGACGACCGCCAGGGCTCCGAACTTCATCGTCTTCACTACCTCCCGTTGTCGAGAACGTAAGTGTCGTCAGGCGTCCAGGCCAGACGCACCGGCCGGCCCTCGAATTTGCGGGCGTCGCCTACGGCGTCCATATTCTGACGTACCGCCACGAGTTGCTCGCCCCGGTCAAGGCGCACGACGTAGCGGCTGCTCATGCCCACGTAGATGACCTCCACGACCTGGCCGTTCTCGACCGTCATCCCGGCAGGGGCATGCTCGCCTTCGGCGACCATCTGGATCTTCTCTGGCCGGACCACGAACCGGACGCCGTTGCGCAGGAGGACGTTGGAGATGCCGATGAACCCGGCCACGAACTCGGTGGCCGGCCGCTCGTAAACCTCGACCGGAGAACCGATCTGCTCGATCTGGCCGTTCGCCATCACCGCCAGCCGGTCGCTCATGGTGAGCGCTTCCTCCTGGTCGTGGGTGACGTAGACGAAGGTGATCCCCACCCGCTGCTGGATCTGTTTCAGCTCGATCTGCATCTCCTGGCGGAGCTTCAGGTCGAGCGCCCCCAGCGGCTCGTCGAGCAGAAGCACCTCCGGCTCGTTGACTACGGCCCGGGCGAGTGCGACTCGCTGGCGCTGGCCGCCCGAGAGCTGGTTCGGGCGACGGTGGCCCAATCCCGCGAGCCGGACCATGGCCAGAGCGCGCTGCACGCGTTTCTCTCGCGCTTGCCTCGACACTCCCTTCACCCGCAGGCCGTAGCCAATGTTGTCCGCAACCGACATGTGGGGGAAGAGCGCGTAGTCCTGGAATACAGTGTTGGTGTCGCGTAGGTGCGGCGGCACGGATGTGATGTCGCGGCCGCCCAGCTCGATCCGGCCGGCGTCCGGGCGTTCAAAACCGGCGATGAGGCGGAGCAGCGTCGTCTTACCTGAACCCGAGGGTCCGAGCAACGTGAAGAACTCGCCCTCGTTGACCAGGAGGTCGACGCCGGCGACAGCGACGACACTGCCGTAGTTCTTGCTGACGCTGCGGAGTCTTAGTGCCGGTTTCTCAGGTTTGTCCAGAGGCCCAGGCGAAGGGACCTTCAACGGATCTTCGGCGCCCATCTTCGGGCTCATCTCCTGCGCTGCTCGCTCACGCATTGCAATGCGATCGCTGCGCTGCTCGTCGATTCGCCCGAATCTGAGCCACTTGCATCGCCGAATCTCTCGTCGAAGACCCTCGCCTGTGCCTCTCAGTCAAGCGCAGCCATCACGTGCTTGATCTGGGTGTATTCCTCGAGCGAATAGATCGACATGTCCTTGCCGTAGCCGCTGTGCTTGTAGCCGCCGTGCGGCATCTCGTTGACGAGCGGGATGTGGGTGTTGATCCATACGGTGCCGAACTGCAGCTTGCGCGCCATGCGCAGCGCGCGGCCCACGTCGCGCGTCCAGACCGACGCGGCGAGGCCGTAGTCGACGCCATTGGCCCACTTCAGCGCCTGCTCTTCATCGCTGAATTGCTGGACGGTGACCACGGGGCCGAAAACCTCCTTGGTCACGATCTCCGCGTCAGGGCTCTTGGGCACGACGACTGTCGGCTCGTACCAAGAGCCGGCTCTTTTGATCCGCGCGCCACCTGTCAGGACCTCGGCGCCGGCTTTCTTGGCCCGGTCGACGAAGCCGGAGACGCGCGTCAATTGCTCCTCGGAGACGAGTGGACCCATCTCGGTGTCTTCCGCCAGCGGGTCGCCGACCTTCAGGCCGCTGACCGCGGGCACCAGGTCGCCCAGCAGCTTTTCGTGGATGTGCGGACCGGCGATCACCCGCGTGGCGGCGGTGCAATCCTGGCCGGCGTTGAAGTAGCCGGCAATCTTGATCCACTCCACGACCTTGTCCAGGTCGGCGTCGTCGAAAACGATCACGGGGGCCTTGCCGCCGAGCTCCAGGTGCACGCGCTTGAGCGTTGACGCCGCTGCTTTCGCGACCTCCTTGCCGGTCGCGACATCGCCGGTCAGAGACACCATCGAGACTCCTGGGTGGCGCACGATGCCCGCGCCGACCGGCTCGCCATCGCCGGTGATGATGTTGAGCACGCCCGGCGGAAAGATGTCCGCCGCGAGCTCGGCGAGCTTCATAGCCGTCAGGGGCGTCCACTCCGAGGGCTTCAGGATCACGGTGTTGCCCGCCGCCAGCGCTGGGCCGAGCTTCCACGCGGCCATCAGCAGCGGGTAGTTCCAGGGTGCGATCGAGCCGACGACGCCGATGGGTTCGCGGCGAAGCATGCTCGTGAAGCCCTGCATGTACTCGCCCGTGGCTCGGCCTTCGAGCAGGCGAGCGGCGCCGGCGAAGAACCGAATGCAGTCGACGATCGGAGGGATCTCCTCAGACTTCGTGGCTGCCAGCGGCTTGCCCACGTTCTCCGACTCGATGCGCGCGAATTCGTCGCCGTTGGCCTCGATCGCCTCGGCGAGCTTCAGCATCCGCTCGCTGCGGTCGCGGGGAGTGCTGTCGGACCAGCCTTCGTCGAATGCCTTGCGGGCAGCGGCGACGGCGCGGTCGACGTCTTCGGCCGAACCCTTCGGTACGTGCGCGATCACCTTGCCGGTCGCGGGGTTCACGATCTCCTGCGCGTCGCCGCCCGCACCAGGCGTCCACTCGCCGCCGATGAACATCTCGTGACGTCGAAGCGTCGTGCTCATAGAGCCTCCCTGTTCAAGCGCCAAGCGAGGCGCCGAGTATGTCCAGTCCCTCCTCAAGCTGCTCCTCGGGAATCGTGAGCGGCATCAGCGTGCGGATGACGTTGTGGTGCACGCCGCAGCGGAGAATGATCAGGCCGTTCTCGCGCGCGACCGCGAGGATTCTGGCGGCCTCCTTGTCCGCGGGCTCCTTGGTGCCGCGGTCGCGGACCAGTTCCATCCCTGCCATCGCGCCGACGACCCTCACGTCCCCAACCACTGCGTGCTCCGCCGCCCAGCTCTGCATTCGCTCCTCGATGACGGAGCCGATGCGCGCCGCGCGCTCGGGCAGTTTCTCGTCGCGCATGATTTCCATGACCGCGATCCCCGCGGCGCACGCGACCGGGTTGCCCGCATACGTGCCGCCGAGGCCGCCTGGGTCGGGCGCGTCCATGACTTCGGCCTTGCCGACGACGCCGCTCAGCGGGAACCCCGCGGCCAGGCTCTTCGCCACGGTCATGAGGTCGGGCTGGACATCGGAGTGCTCGATCGCAAAGAACTTGGCGGTGCGTCCGAAACCGGTCTGGATCTCGTCGGCGATGAGCAGGATGCCGTGGCGGTCGGCGAGCCCGCGGAGCTTGCGCATGAAGTCCAGCGGCGCGGGCACGAAACCCCCCTCGCCCAGCACGGGCTCGATGACGATCGCGGCCACTCGTTGGGGTGAGACCTCCGAGTCGAGCAGGTTGTCCAGGTCGGCGAGCGCGGCCTCCGTGTTCCAGCCGCGGTACTCATAGGGAAAGGGCGTCTGGTAGATCTCGGGCGCGTAAGGGCCGAAATTCTGCTTGTAGGGCTGGACACTTCCGGTCAGGCTCAGGGCGAGCAGGGTCCGGCCGTGGAAGGCGCCGCGGAAGCTGATCACGGCTTGCCGGCCCGTGGCCGCGCGGGCGATCTTGACCGCGTTCTCGATCGCTTCGGCGCCGGTGGAGAAGAAGATCGCCTTCTTCGCGCCTTCGATCGGCGCAACCTCGCACAGGCGCTCGGCAAGCCTCAAGTAGGACTCGTACTGGACGACCTGGAAAGAGGTGTGGGTGGCCTTCTCGAGCTGCTCCCGCACGGCCTGCATGACGCGCGGGTGGGCGTGGCCGACGTTCATGACGCCGATCCCGCCGGCGAAGTCGACGTAGCGCTTGCCGCTAACGTCCCACAGCTCCGACCCCGTGGCCCGGTCCGCCGCGACGGGATGGGCGCTCGTGATGCCGCGCGGCACGTACTTCAAGCGCAGATCGGCGAGCTCGCTCTCTTTCGCCTTGGGCCCCACGGTCACGCGGCCATTCAAGCAGATACGATCCGGGGCTTGTGGAGGGGGCTCGGGCGGCGGTGGAGCGGCTGTGGCCAGGACGCCCGGCGGAGATCACCGAGCTGGGCGGCGGGATCACGAATCGGAACTACAAGGTCACGGTCGGAGGCGAAGCTTTCGTGCTTCGCATGGGCGGGGCGAAGACCTCGCTTTTGGGCATCGACCGGGCGGTGGAGCACGCGGCCGGAAAGCGTGCGTTCGAGGTCGGGATCGGGCCCGAGGTCACAGCCTTCGTGCCCGAGGAGGGGTGGCTGGTGGCCCGGTTCATCGACGGGCGGGCGGTCTCTCTGGAGGATATGCACCGGCCAGCCGTCCTGGCCCGCGTGGTAGCCGCGCTGCGCAGGTTTCATGAGGCAGCGCCGATTCCGGGCAGCTTCGACGCGCTGGCGGTGGTCGATTCGTACCGGGCCTTGGCGGAGGCTCACCAGGTCGAGATTCCGCCCGAGTTCGATGCCGCGCGCAAGATCGCGGAGCGAATCCGAGCGATGCGCGGAATGCAGGAGCTCGTGCCGTGTCACAACGACCTGCTGAACGCCAACTTTCTCGATGACGGCGAGATCCGGATCGTGGACTGGGAGTACGCCGGAATGGGGGACCGATTCTTCGATCTCGCGAACTTTTCCGTGAACCACGAGTTCGACGTCGGCGACGATCGCCGGCTTCTCGAGTCGTACTTCGGCGTCGCTCGAGACAGCGATCTGGCCTCGGTGCGGGTGATGCGGTTCATGTCTGACTTTCGGGAGGCGATGTGGGGGGTCCTGCAGTCGGGTATCTCCGAACTGGACTTCGACTTCAAGGGCTACGCCGCGAAACACTTCTCGCGCCTGGCAGCAACGGCGGCGGAGCCAGAGCTCGATCGCTATCTGCGGACGATCGGGGATGCCTATGGATCGCATCAAAACAATTGATCGCTTCTATCGCCGAAATGGGGCTACCTTGTCGTTACTGCTTTGACGATGGGTGACGGAGAAGCGATTCTGTACGGGTCCGACGAATGCAGCGAGTCGAAGGCCATGGCCGAGCTGCTGCACGAGCTAGGCGTGGAGTTTCGCTTCCGTCCGGTCAATCGCGACTCGGTGGCGATGGACGAGTGGGAGCAGCTCGACGGAGAGCGAGTCCCGATGCTGCGGATGGGCAACCACACGATCGTGCGCGGACTGGACCGGATCAAGGTCCAGCAGATCTTCGGCTGGGTCGGCTGCTGACGATCCCTGTCGGCTAGCGGGGCGGGTCTCTAGCTTCGGACTCGGGAGCCGGTCGGGTCGTAAATAGGCTCCTTCGATACCCGGCCGCCGACCCATCGACCGAAGATGTCGACCTCGACTGGAGTGCCGACCGCGCAGCTCGAAGGGACGTACGCATACGCGATCGACTGCCCGACGGTGTATCCGAACCCCCCACTTGTGACGCGGCCCACGACATTGCCCTCGATCCTCACCGGCTCGGAACCAAGCACGACCGAGCGCGGCTCGTCGAGCACCAGACACGCGAGCTTGGGGTCGGCCGGCGATTCGCGTCTCTGCAAGAGAGCGGAGCGGCCGATGAAGTCGCCCTTCTCGAGCTTGACGCAGAATCCGAGTCCGGCCTGATACGGGTCGACGTCCGGAGTGATGTCCGCGCCCCAAACCCGGTAGCCCTTCTCCAGCCGGAGTGAATCGACCGCCTTGTAGCCACCGGGCACGAGGCCGCGACCGTGGCCGGCCTCGCGGATGGTGTCCCAGAGACGAAGCCCAAACTCGCTCGGACAGTACAGCTCCCAACCGAGCTCGCCGACGTAGGTCACCCGCAAGGCCAGGCAGGGCACGGTGCCGACAGCGATCTCGCGTGCGGCCATGAAAGGAAAGGCGGAGTTGCTGACATCGGCCGGGGTGAGCGCCTCGAGGATCGATCGCGCTTGCGGTCCCCACAGACCTACGCAGGTGTAAGCGGAGGTTACGTCCTCGACCTCGACAGATCCATCGGCAGGGGCGTGGTCGCGGATCCATGAAAGGTCATGCATGCCGAACGCTGTGCCAGTGATGACGCGAAAACGACGCTCGCCGAGTCGCGTGATGGTGAAATCGCACTCGATGCCGCCGGCTTCGTTGAGCATCTGCGTGTATGTCAGGGTCCCGACGGCGCGAGCCACCCGGTTGTCGGCGAGGGTCTCCAGAAAGTCCGCTGCACCTCCGCCTCGCACCTCGATCTTCGCGAACGAAGTGAAATCGAACATCGCCGCCGACTCCCGGCAAGCGTTGTGCTCGACGCCGATCGCGGGCGACCACAGCCGGCCCGCCCAACCGTGCGGGCGCAGCGCCTGGTCGCCGCGTGTGCCGTTCGGCTCGAACCAGTTCACTCGCTCCCAGCCCGATTTCTCACCGAATGCCGCGCCGAGCTCCGTCAGCCGCGAGTACACGGGTGAAACACGAAGCGGACGGCCCGCGGTCCGCTCGTGGCCCGGGTACTTGACGTCGTAGTAGGTCGAGTACACCTCGTACGTCCGCGCGAGGGTGTAGTCACGGCTGGCGTAGGCCCGGCCGAAACGTCGGGAGTCCATCTCCCAAGCGTCGAGCCCAGGCCGGCCATCGATGATCCATTCCGCCACCAGGCGGCCCATGCCGCCGGCGCCGGCGAGCCCATGAGCGCAAAAACCCGCGGCCACCCAGAAGCCGCGCACGTCGGTCGGCCCGAGGATGAACTCGTTGTCCGGTGTGAAGGCTTCCGGACCGTTGACAAGGCGCACGACTTCGGCGTCCTTCAATGAGGGCGTTCGCACGATGGCGTTGGACATAAGCGGCTCGAAGCGGTCCCAGTCGGGCTCGAGCAAGCGGCCGTTGAAGTCCTGCGGGATACCGTCCAGTGCCCACGGCGCCGGATTTCGCTCGTAGCCGCCCATGACGAGGCCGCCCGATTCGGGGCGGTAGTAGACGAGAAGCGAGGGGTCGCGCATGGTCGGCATGCCGAGCGGCAAGCCTGACGGTCGGGTGATGAGGTATTCGTGTGCGAAAGGAATCAACGGCACGTTGACCCCGACCATCCGGCCGATCTCCGGGGCGAACATGCCGCCGGCGTTGACGACGAGCTCGGTCGCGATCTCGCCTTTTTCGGTGATGACCGTCTGCACGCGGCCGTCCTTGACCTGAATGCCTACGACCCGAGTGTCTTCGCAGACTTCCGCGCCGCGGCGTCTTGCACCCTCGATCAAGGCGAAGGTCAGCTGGCTGGGGTCGATGTAACCGTCGGTGGGTAGGAACGCGGCGCCCAGGACGCCGTCGGCGGTCATGGGCGGGAACATCCGCTGCGCCTCTTGCGCGGAGATGAGCTCGAGGGGCAGGCCGAAGGTCTTGGCCCACGCCGCCTGACGCGTGAGCTCTTCCATCCGCTCCTGGCTCGATGCGAGGCGAAGTGAGCCGACCTCGTGCCACCCGGTCTCGAGTCCGACCTCGACCTTGAGGGCCCTGTAGAGGTCGACCGAGTTCATCATCATCCGGGTCAGGCTGAGCGAGCCGCGAAGCTGGCCGACCAGGCCCGCGGAGTGGAAGGTGGAGCCGCTGGTGACGCGCGCGCGCTCGACCAGCACCGTGTCCGTCCAGCCGAGTCGCGCAAGCCAGTAGAGGATCGACGCGCCGCCGACACCTCCACCGATGACGACGGCGCGCGCGTGACTCCTCAAACCGTATCTAGGCGGGTGCCTCCGCCGGGGCTATGGTCGCCGTGTCGGGCATCCTCCGCTGCGCGACCGCGTAGTAGATCGCGCCCACGACCACGATGATGCCGACGGTCGCCTCGAAGATCGGAATGTTGCCGACCACTCCGGAGAGGTTGAGGTTCGGCAGGGCGCTGAGCGGCGGGTTGCTCGAGCTGCGCGGCCACAGGAAGTTGATCAGCATGCTGCCGCCCCACACGAGGCCTAGCACGTTGATCAGCGTGCCCCAGCTCCCGAGCTTGAACGGAGAACTCTCCTTGGGCCAGCCCTTTGTCCTCGCGATGAGGATGGCGATATTGCCGAGGATGTAGGAGAGGTAAATCATCCCGGTCGCGGCGATCGCGATCAAGCCCGCGCCAGCGTAGTAGAGAAGTGGGACGGCGGCCAGCGCGCCGATAACCAGGCAGGTGCCGACCGGGGTGTGCAGGGTAGGGTTCACCCTGTTGTAGATGCGGCCGAGCGGAAGCTTGCCGTCCCTGGCCATGCCAAACGCGAGCCGGATCGTCGAGGTCTGGATGGCCAGGCAGCAGACGTAGATTGCGGCGAACACGACAAACAGGTAGATGTTGGCCGCCCAGCCTGGAAGGTTGCCGGTGATGATGCTGACGAGTGGGTTGGTGATCTCGCCGCTCGCGGTGCCGGCGACGAACTTGTTGATGTCTCCAGGGATGGCCAACAGAGTTGAGTACAGGAAGATGGCGCCGATGATGAAGGCGCCGATGACCGCTGCGAGGACCGCGCGTGGAGCTTCCCGGCGCGGGTTCTTGGTCTCTTCAGCCAGCGTGCTCGCGGTGTCGAAGCCGTAGATCACAAAGAGCGACATGAACATCGCGGCGAAGAACGTGCCGTAGGGGTTGGCGCCGCCGGCGTTGAGTGCGCTGGTGTCGAAGACCACCGTCGGAGACTGATGCGCAAAGAAGAAGAGCAGCACCAGCGCGAAGACCACCATGCCAAGGATCTCGAATACAACGCCCGTGTTGTTGACGAGGGCAACGAGCCTCACGCCAAAGATATTCAGCAGAGTCGTGCTGGTCAGGACGAGGGCGCCGACTGCCACCTGTGTTTGCGCGTTGTTCGGGATGTTCAGGCCCAGGTTGTTGAGAAGAGGAATGAGGACGATAGGGATTGTCACGTCGACCGCGGTGACGGTGAGGATCCCCGCGAAGAGATAGATCCAACCCGAGAACCAGGAGTAGTGCCGGTTCGACAGGTACTTCGTCCACTGGTAGACCGAGCCGGCGACGGGAAAATGCGAGCTGACCTCGGCGAAGTTGAGAGCGATGATGAACTGACCCAGGGCGACGAGAGGCCAGCTCCAGATGAAGGCCGGGCCGCCAAGGCCGATGCCCAGGGCGTAGAGAGTGAAGATGCCGGTCGACGGCGAGATGTACGAGAAGGCGACGGCGAAGCTCGAGTAGACGCCGAGAGCGCGCCTCAGCTCCTGCTTGTAGCCGAACCTCGCCAGGTCACGGATGTCGTGGTGACTCTGATCCTCCAACTGCTTCCCCTCCCCTGGGTGGAAAGACGAACCTATTTGGTGCGGGAAGCTATCACCCGTTGCGGGTTGCGTCAACGCGCGCGCCAGACGCAACGGGTGGGGTGCTGCTTGCCCGGTAAGGCTTGGGACAAGGGCCCATGGCGCGGGACTGAAGTTCTATGGCGCTTGACTTAAGCCTTGGTTAAGGTCGCACTCCCAAGCGATGTACCGGCACCGTCGCAGTCTGTATCCATTCCCGCGAGAGGGCACGAGGAAGGTGTGGAAACGCCTCGTGTGCATGGGCGCGAGCGCTCTCTTGCTCGCGCCCGGCATTGGAAGCCCGATGGCCGCATTCGCGGCGACCATCCAGACGGACCTGTTCGTGTACCAGAACGGGGACACGGTGACGGTCACCGGGGACGGATTCGGGGCGGCCGAAACCGTGGATGTGGTGACCACCGACCCGAACGCGGCCGTGATCGACCAGGGAACGGCGACCACGGACAGCGCGGGCGGATTCAGCTACCAGTTCACGCTGGGCGCGACCGTCGGCGGGCTGTACACCGTCACCGCGACAGGCGCGACGTCGGGCCTGTCGGCTTCGACCCAGTTCGACCCGCCGCCGACCCCTCCATCGAATCTGCAGTTCCGGGACGACCGGGCAGGCGGCAACGGGGTCACCGTGACCTGGGCGTCCATCGCCAAGAACTCGACCGACTGCTACTTCGTCTATCGCGCGACCTCCGCGCTGGGCACGCTCAATCCGAATCAGACGACCGGTTCGTGCGCGACCCCCCACAGCAACGCCAACAGCCTCGCGGCGCTGGGCGAGGTCGACAACCCTCAGCAGCCACCGGCGACGATCCAGTTCGTGGACGCAGGCGCGCCTACGGGCGACCTCTTCTACTACGTCACCGCCGAGAAGACTGGCAATAACCAGGGCGAGTCGGCTGCGAGCAACCAGGTCTCGACCCGCTCGTTCTCCCCCGCCGCCGGCTCCGGCACGCACAACTTCGGCAACGTCGTGGTTTCAACGACGTCAGCCGCGTTCCACCTCAGCTACCAGAACAACGGGCTCAGCGCGATCCGGGTCGTCGCGTTCACGAAGTCGGGGTCCAATCCTGGGGACTTCGCCATCAGCAACCTGTCCCCGTCGGCCGGCAACCAGGTTGCCGTGGGATCGTCTCTAACCTTCGATGTGACCTTCACACCATCCGCCCTCGGCGCACGGTCGGCAAACGTGGAGCTAAACGCGCAGGATGTCAACGGCCAGGCGGCCGGGATCTTCAACACCCACGTCATGACGGTCAGCGGCAACGGCGTCTCGGCCTCCGGGCTGGCCGTCAACAGCGCGACCGGAACCTACGGAGGCTTCGTATCCCTGCAGGCGACGCTCACCTCGGGAGGCGTCGGTGTCAGCAGTAGGACGATCACGTTCTCGCTGAACGGAATCTCCGTAGGGACGGCCACCACGAACTCGTCAGGGGTAGCGACGCTGTCGACCGTGAGCCTTAGTGGGATCAATGCGAGCACGTACCCCAACGGCGTAGGCGCGTCGTTCGGCGGCGACACCAGCTTCGGCACGAGTAGCGGGACCGGCAGCCTGACGATCGCCCAGGCGAGCTCGACTACGACTGTGACCTGCCCAAGCAGCGTGACTTACACCGGGAGCCCGCTCACGCCGTGCACAGCCTCGGTGAGCGGGCCGGGCGGGCTCAGCCAGACGCTGACGGTGAGCTACAGCAACAACACCAACACGGGCACCGCCACCGCCTCAGCGAGCTTCGCCGGGGACACCAACCACCAGGGCAGCAGCGACTCGAAGACCTTCACCATCGACAAGGCCAGCTCGACGACGACCGTCACGTGCCCAAGCAGCGTGACCTACAGCGCGAGTCCGCAGACGCCGTGCACGGCCTCGGTGAGCGGGGCGGGCGGGCTCAGCCAGGCGCTGACGGTGAGCTACAGCAACAACACCAACGCGGGCACCGCCACCGCCTCGGCCAGCTTCGCCGGCGACGCCAACCACGAGGGCAGCAGCGACACGAAGACCTTCACCATCGCCAAGGCGAGCTCGACCACGACCGTGAGCTGTCCGGCGAGCGTGACTTACAGCGGCAGCCCGCAGACCCCGTGCACGGCCTCGGTGAGCGGGGCGGGCGGGCTCAGCCAGACGCTGACGGTGAGCTACAGCAACAACACCAACGCTGGCACCGCCACCGCC
>VBFH01000122.1 GCA_005883575.1 Chloroflexota bacterium
TACTTCAAGAACGCCGACCCGCTGGCGGCCTCAGAGGGAGATTCCCAACCTCGTGGCGTAATCGAGGGCGAGACCGTGATCTTTCCCATCGCCCAGGCCGAGCCACTGAAGCTCGAGCTGGAGGCGTTCATCGAGGCGGTCCGTGGCGAGGCGCCGATCGAGGTCGACGGCGAAGCGGGCCTGCGGGCGCTTCACCTCGCGCTGGCGCTGGTGACGTCGGCGTCGGAGGCGCGGGTCATCACCCGGCCCGAGCTCGAGAAGCTGTGGACCGGACCGCAATCACTTGTAGGGCGGCCAGCAGCCAGAACTCGACGCTGAGGTCGTTCTTCCAGTACGGCGAGTCGAACAGGCCGTGCACCGTGTACAGGACCAGCGCGCCGACCGTGCCCCAAAGCAGCGGGCGGTAGATGTCGTCCGTTCGGGGCAGCGCGCGAAGGCCCCGCCACAGCAGGCCGAAGAAGATGAGCGCGAACGCGATGAGTCCCACCAGTCCGAGCTCGCTCCAGGTCGTCAGCCAGATGTCGTGCGGGTAGATGTGGACCGACTGCGATGAGGGCCGAAACGGCGCCACGCGGGTGGCGAAGCCGCTGATCCCGGCTCCGAAGAGTGGGCGCTGGGCGAGCATCTGCAGCGCCTGGTGATACAGCGACTCTCGGTTGGTGACCGAGTGGGCGAGGTCGAGCAGCCTGTGGTTCACGAAGGGAATCTCGACCATCACCAGACCGACCAGCGCGAGGGCGCCGATCGCGCGCAGGCGCCAGCGTGCTGACTGCACGCTGAGGACCAGGACGACCGCGAGCACGGCCAGCGCCAGATATGACGCGCGCGACAGAGTCAGGACGATCGCGACCAGCAGCAGCGAGAGCACCGCGCCTGCGATCCATCGCTCGCGAGGGCGAGAGGGAAACAGGGTGAACCCGAGCGCGAATGCGAGCGGCGGCTCCAGATACATGGCCACCGCGTTGGCACTGGTGTTCAGGAACGAGGGCGCATCGCCGAGCTGCAGGGTGTGCTGCTGGACCGCGATCGCGAACAGGACGATCTGGCCGGCGGCCATGACACAGCTGCCCGCCGCCGCGACCAGCAGCAACACGCGCAGGTCGTCGCGCGTGCGCAAGACGTCGATCGCGATGTAGAAGATCGCGATCGCCTCGATGAAGTAGGCGCGATAGATACCCAGCGCACGGATGGGATCGGGCGCGACGACGATGCCGATGACGCCCGCGATGAGAAGCAGGACGATGGGGATGGTGTACGGCGTGCGCGCCGCGGGCAAACGCTTCTCGGTCCACAGAGTGACAAGCCATGCCGCGGCGGTGACGAGGATGAGGACCTCGAGCAAGGTCGTCGGCAACGGGCCGATGCGCCACCGGACCACGTAGAGGGGCAGGCAAGCCGCGGTGGTCGCCAGGCTCCAGAGGGTGAAGCGCCTCGGCCAGTGCCACGTGACAACCTGTGTAACATCCGGCCGGATGCGTTCATCGGCGGCGCCGGTCATGCTCACTCAATAGTGCCTTACACCCCTTCCAAGTACTGGAGCGACCTGCACGTAAGGCGGGACTTGAGCGCGGTCGGGCAGTCGGGCCTGAACAGCGCGATGAACCAGCAGCTGTACCGGATCTGGGCGCGCAACCTGCGGCGTTTCTTGAAGCGCAATGGCGTGCAGCGAATCGGCCCCACCGCATTCGAAGTCGGCGCCGGCACGGGCTACTGGCTGCCGCTGTGGCGGGAGTTGGGCGCGGAGCGGATCGACGGCTGCGACCTGGTCCCCTCGGCGGTGGACGACCTGAACTCTCGATTCGGACCCAGCGGCGGCTTCATCGTGCTCGACCTGGGAGATGAGAAGGTGGGTCTGGATTGCTATGACTTCGTCGCCTGCATGGACGTCCTCCTGCACATCACCGACGACGCGAAGTTCGACCGTGCGCTGGCGAACCTGGCGCGGCTGGTGGCCCCCGGCGGCCGGCTGCTGATGAAAGAGCCGATACTTCTGCGCGAAGGATTCGAGCGCCCCTACAACCCCGAGCTCTCCTCGCGCGCGCGGCCGCTGAGTCGGTACCGCGCTGGCCTGGAGGCCGAAGGGCTGAAGCTGGAGGCGATCGGCCCCGCGACCGCGATCGCCAACAACCCGATCGAAGGCCGATCGCGTTTGGCATACCGGGCGTGGCGAGGGACCTGGGGCGTCGTCAGCCTGCCATCCAAGATCCACCCCGCCAACGCGCGCTGGGTCGGGGCGGTGCTTTCGGCGATCGATCCCGCCCTGATGGCCCTGGGCGCGGCGCCCTCGGGCAAGTTCGCACTCTTCGCGCGACCCGGCTGAGTTGGCGCGCATCGCGCTGGTCCACGAGGTGGCTGGGATCGCGGCGATTCAGGCCCAGCTCCTGCGCAAGGCCGGGCACGAGGTCGATCAGGTCTCGCTGCCCGTGATCGGCGCCTCGTGGAACTGGCCGATGAAGGGCTTCGCCATCCCGCTGCGACTGGTCGCCTACCTTCCCACCGCGATTGGGTTGCGGCGCTCCCGGTACGACATCGTGCACGTGCACTGGCTGACGCATGGCCTCGTCGGCGTGCTGTCGCGCCGGCCGTTCTTCGTCCAGGCCCACGGCTCCGACCT
>VBFH01000074.1 GCA_005883575.1 Chloroflexota bacterium
CACTAACTAGCGGTTCTGTCAGAAGCCTGAACCACGCAAAAGAGGTTGCCATCGCTTCCCTTTCAGCGGATGGTGATTGGCCGGGCGAGCTTCGCCGCTTCGACCGTCCGGGCTGTTCGGCGGGGGGCGGGTCTCGCGACGTGAAGTTCGCTGACGAGGACCTTTGTCCGAAGCCTCGCGACCTTTGCGACCTGAAACGCTTCGCCTTCGTCAGAATGTCGGCAATGAACGCTGAAGAACTCGAATGTCGTGAATCTTGCGCTGCTGAAGGCCCTGCCTGAGCGAATGGGAGGCCGTAGTTGAGAGCGCATCTGGAACCGGTACATAGGCAGGCCTTTCAGTTACCTCAGTAGGGGGCTGTGGCCAGCAATGGGCGCGCCCCCCGAAACGGCTATCCTTTTGGAGAGGACAGCGGGGCAAGGTGTAATGCTCGGTGTCGCTCTTCCGCGTGTCTGCGTCGTCCGGTCGTTCCGTCCATGTACGACTCGAAATCGTCGATGTCGTCCTCTCGTTCCCAATGCACGTTGACTAGATGGTTTCGCAACTCCACCCAATCCACATGTACAGGCCACGAGGAATCGTGCGTATGGCGAACAGAGACGTTAGCCACGGGCGCTCTGCAGGAATAAGTCAATGACCAAGTTCGGCATGCTAATAACGAGCACGTCAGGGCACTTGGTCGCTCCCCCGTGAGGCGGCTATCCGGGGGGAGGGTGGCCGAACGACAGCTTTCGTCGCCCGGAACCGCTGGACAGAGCCGAGCTCGGGAAGTCGGGGGAACGTTTGGCGCTGGTCGGGACGGCCTCCGCCAAGTCTCGTATCCGGCGGCCATAGTTGAGTCTTGCGATACCGGTTGGCTCACGCACCTGCGCCGCCGTCGGCGCCGGCAGCAGCCTCGAGCACGTTGACCTTAGCCTGCAGCCGCTCCTTCTCGTCGCGAGCTGCCAAGAGGATGACCAACTCCTCAAACGAGAGGCAGTCGCCCTCACGCCTCGCGATGTGATCCTCTAGCCGTCGGACCTCTTCGTGGGTTAGATCTCTCATCTCACCTCCGGCGGTTGCATGGGGCGCTTCTGGTAGCGCCTCGGGAAGGGCTGGCCGTGCGAGTGCGTCACTCGGCGCTACCGATCATCGTGGCCTGACCCTGTGACCTCGGCATCGAACCCGTGACTGGCTTGCATGACTTGGTGCCCACTTGGATGGGGCGGTTTGTCCCCGCTGCGAATAGGCCGTCTCCTGGCGGGGTATCAACAACCATATGAGCAGCAGTTTTCATGACTTCAACCGCAACCTGATCAAGGACCTGCGGGCCCACGGCGGCAAGGCCACCAGCGGACCGTTCATGGGGCGCGACGTCCTGATCCTGACCACCAAGGGCGCGAAGTCCAAAGAGGATCGGGAAAATCCGCTTGTCTACACCCAGGACGACGGCCGAATCGTAATCGTCGCCTCCAAGGGCGGGGCCCCGACCAACCCGTCCTGGTACCACAACCTCAAGGCACATCCTCTCGTCACAGTTGAGATGGAAGGCAGGAAGTTCCAGGCTCGCGCAGATGTGATTGACGGCGAGGACTACGAGCGCCTCTACAAGCAGCACGCCGATATCAACCCCGGGTTCTGGGATTACCGCCAGAAGACGTCGCGCAAGATCCCGGTGGTCGTGCTCGAGCCACTCGACGGCGACAAGCCAGACTTAAGGGGCAACACCCGCCGAGCAACGGAGTAACCTTCGCCGGGTGCCCGATTTGAGCCATCTCTGGCAGCGTTTCCTGCTCGCCAGCGCCCTCGTTTTCGGCCTCGCGCTGGGCGTCGCCGCGACCGTGTTCGGCTACAGCAACACAGCCCCAGTCAACCTGGGATGGTCGGTTTTCCACCTCCACGCGATTCCACTGTGGACAGTAGCCCTCGTTCCCCTCGCCGTCGTCCTCGTCGCGGGCACCGTTTACCACTGGTTCAACAGCCTCCACCACTTCACCGAGCACATGCGCCACCGGCGGCGGGTCCACGAGCTCGAAGCCGAGGTGAGCTCGCTTCGCAAACACCTGGACGAGCTGCTCCAGATGCCAGACCACTCGGAGGCGACGGTCGTCGCAGTCGGGGCTGAGCCCGCACCGCCGTCCGCGGTGCTCGAGGCGGCGAGCTCGAACGGCGAGGAAAAGGCGGCCAAGAAGTCGCGCAAGCGTGTCTCGCTGACGATGGAGTCAGAACCGGAGCCGGCAGCTGTCATCACCGACGGATCTCCGGAGCCCGCCGAAAACTCCACGCCGAAGAGCTGATGGACGACTCGGAACGCCGGGACATCAGTGATCGGCGTCGCGCCGGCAGGCTTGTCGTCCCTTCCGAGCAGGCGCCGGCTGATCGGGCGCTGCTCGAGCGCAGCGCCATCGAAGAGCTCAGCCACCACGCCGACCCCTGGCGCGTCCTACGGATCCTCTCCGAATTTGTTGAAGGTTTTGACGCACTTAACGAGGTTGGGCCGGCGATCACGGTGTTCGGGTCCGCCCGCGCGAGCCTGAACGATCCCTACTACAAGGCCGGCGAAGCGCTGGGCGCCGCGCTGGCCAATCGCGGATTCGCGGTCATCACCGGCGGCGGGCCTGGAATCATGGAGGCGGTCAACAAGGGCTGCCATGAGGCGGGTGGGCTGTCGGTAGGCTGCAACATCGAGCTGCCCCACGAACAGTCGCTCAACAAATACGTCGACCTCGGCGTCGAGTTCCGCTACTTCTTCGTGCGCAAGAACATGTTCGTCAAGTACGCACGCGGCTTTGTGATCTTTCCCGGCGGGTTCGGCACGCTGGATGAGCTGTTCGAGTCGCTGACGCTCGCGCAGACCGGCAAGATCGAGCACTTTCCGATCGTGCTTTTCGGGTCGCCGTACTGGCGAGGCCTTCTCGACTGGCTCAATGAACACGTCCTCTCGGCCGGCGCGATCGCTCCCGAGGACCTCAAGCTCATGACCCTCACCGACGATCCGGAGGAGGCGGCGGAGATGGCGACGCGCCCGCTCCCGGTCCAGATCCCCATGCCTCGCGAGCAGACAGGCGAACCCAAGGCGGGCGCCCAATAGCCTCGCTGGACTTCTATTTCCTCACCGACGGCGGTCAGGCCGCCGACGGGGTGGCACAGCGACTCGCCTCCTTTCTCGACGGCGCGACCAGGGCGCTCGATGTGGCGATCTACGACCTTCGCCTCGAGCAATCGCCGGCGGCCACGCTCCTCAACTCCTTCCAGGCAGCGGTCAAGCGCGGCGTCAGCGTCCGCCTGATCTTCAACCAGGACCACTCGCAGGCCATCCCGGTCCCGCCGCCTCCCGAGATCGACTGGGCGTTCGTCGACCGGCTCAAGGCCGCGGGCGTCCAGACCAAGCCCGTGCCAGGCGTGCCCGACCTGATGCACCACAAGTACGCCGTCCGCGATGGGGCCTCGGTGCTTACCGGCTCGACAAACTGGACCAACGACTCCTGGAACCGCGAAGAGAACGTGATGTTCACCGCGGACTCGAAAGAGGTCGCGGCCGCCTACGCGATCAACTTCGAGACCCTGTGGGAGAAACCGATCGTCTCCCTCTCGGGTCGGATATCGTCACCATGGTCCGTGCTCGACGACGGCACCCGCGTGCGGCCTTACTTCTGCCCAGGGCGCGGCCTCAAGCTCGTCCACGCGATGTCGCGCTCGATCGCGTCCGCGAAAAAGCGCATACGCGTCTGCTCGCCGGTGATCACCTCAGGTCCCGTGCTGGGCACACTGGCAGAGATGTGCGAGCAGGCGAAGGTCGACATCGGCGGCGTCTACGATGCGACGCAGATGGATGAGGTCCAGCACCAGTGGTCGAGCCAGGGCGGCGCCGCCTGGAAGATCGGCGCTTTCCACACCATCACCGCGGCGGCGCACTTCGGAGCCAAGCGTTCGACTCCTTACGCAGTGGGCACGGTCCACGACTTCATGCACGCGAAGATCCTGGTCGCCGACGAGTACCTGTACGTGGGCAGCTTCAACCTCTCCCACAGCGGGGAGAGCAACGCCGAGAACGTGCTCCAGATCGAGAGCCAGGCCGTCGCCGACCTGTGCGTGTCGTACATCGATCGCGTGGCCGCTCGCTACGGCGGCGCTCCGGTCCGCATCGCGCCCTGAGTAGCCGTAGAGGTCGGGTTCTGTGGCTCGGCGCGGCTCTGGCAGCCGTCCTCGCCGTCGTCACGCTGTGGACCGTGCCGCGACTACAGCCCGCGACCGGCACGCTCGTGGTGATCGCTGCCGGCCGGTCGGCCACGACGCTGCCGCCGTCGGCGCTTATGGTCCGGCAGGCCGGCGACTCCTGGTCAGCCGTGGGCAGCGTCTCGGGCAGCGTGCCGGCCGCGCCGGATCAGCGCCAGCTCCTCGTCGCGTCCGTGCCGGCCGGGACCTACGACGGCGTCCGGCTCGGTGACGCTACGCAACCGGTCGCGATCGCGGTGGTCGCAGGCCAGGTCGAGCCGCTCTTGCTGGGCGTGGAGTCGGGGAGGCTCATCGCCGGCGCGGTCTACGCCGGGAACGACGACGTCAACCTCGGGCTTGGCGAGCTGGCGGGCAAGTTCATCGCGATGCCGGGTTTCGACCTCACCGACCAGTCGGGCCATGCGTTCAACCTGGGCTCGATCGCCGGCAAGGACGTCGTGGTCGCCGCCTTTCACACGACTTGCCACGAGACCTGTCCGCTCTACGCGGCGCTGTTTTTCCAGCTGTCGAAGCAGACGAAGGGCACCGTGAGTCTCGTCGAGGTCACCACTGACCCAACCACCGACACCCCCGCGGTTCTGGCCACCTACGCCAGGCAGATCGGGGCGACCTGGACGTTTGCGACAGGAACCTCAGCCCAGGTGGCGAGCTTCTGGAAACCGTTTGCGGTCGAGCTGGCGACCGGCGACACGCATACGTCGACGCTGGCGTTGATCGATCGCCACGGCTATATGCGCCTCGTCTACCGCGGAGTGCCCAAGGTCGGCAGCGAAATCCCGCCATCGCTCGTGACGTCGCTGAGCGCCCAGGGTTTGAGCGAGCTGGCGTCCGGCGGGGATGGATGGGGCGCACCCGACGTGCTGCAGGCGCTGGGGACGATCGCGCGCGTGGAGCAGTCACCCGAACCCGCGGGCGGCAAGGCGCCGGACTTTGCCCTCGTCTCGACGGACGGCTCGACCGTGCGGCTCACCGATCTACTCGGAAAACCACTCGTGATCAACTTCTGGGCCACCTACTGCCCGCCATGCAAAGCCGAGATGCCGTTGCTGAGCAGGAGCCTGGCCACCCGGCCGGGCGTGACGTTGGTGTTGATCAACGAGGGCGAAAGCCGCGACGCAGCGCAATCGTTCTTGTCGGGCCTGAAAATCGACCGTCCGGCACTGCTGGACTCCGACCTCAAGGTGGGCCGAGCGTATGGGCTGTCGGCGCTGCCGATGACGATCTTCGTCCGCTCCGACGGAACCATCGACCGCAAGCAGATCGGCCAGCTCGACCAGCGCGTCCTGGACGCGGAGCTGTCCAATTTGAGCAGCCAGTAGACTGGCTCGCTGGTGCTCTCAGTCGGGTTTTTTCGGCGTCTAGCCTTTCTGACCGCGTTCTTCGCCTACCTCCAGATCGCGCTTGGCGGCGTGGTCCGAGTCTCCGGTTCCGGTCTCGGATGTCCGGACTGGCCGCTGTGCAATGGTCGGCCGTATCCGCCGCCAAATGTGCATTCGATCATCGAGTACTCGCATCGGACCGTCGGCACGATCACTGGGGTATTGCTGATCGCGACCGTGATCACCGCCTGGATCGTGTTTCGAAATCGCCGCCCTCTCGTCGCGTGGCTGGCCACGGCTTCGCTCGTGGCGATCGCCGCTGAAGGTGCGCTTGGCGCCGTGGTGGTGGTGAACCAGCTCGCGCCCTGGCTCGTGTTGGTGCACCTCGGCCTGGCGATGGTCATCCTGGGCTGCCTCCTCGCCACGGCCGTGATGGCGCTGCCCTCAAGCGCTGGGATCGCCGATCGTGGGTTCCGTCGCATGGTCGCGATCGCAGCCGGCGCGACCTACGTGCTCCTGCTCACCGGCTCGACGGTCGTGGCGAGCACAGCCGACGAAGGCTGCCACGCGTGGCCTCTGTGCGGCAGCGGCCTGACGCCCGACTTCGCCGGCGCGAACGCGTTCACGATGCTGCATCGGGGCGCTGTGCTCGCGATCGGCTTGCTCCTGATCTATACGCTGCGTGACGCGATCCGGCGTCCCGAGGTGCGGTGGGTCGCGCTTGCGACTCTGCTCGTTTTCGGTCTCCAGGTCGCGGTCGGCACCGCCGCCGCGCTCACGGATGCAGGGCTCTTCACCGGAATGCACGTGGCGATCGCGACCCTGGTCTGGGCCGGGATGCTGTCGATCGCCCTGGTGGCGCTACCGCGAGCCGACCGCGAACCGGCGCTGGCCCACCTCGCCGTAGACCAGCGACCGGCATGAGCCGCCTGCGCGATTACTTCAGCCTGCTCAAGCTCCGGGTCGTGCTGCTTCTCGATGCAACCGCGGTCGGGGTGATGATCCCCGCCGCGCACGGGCATCCGGGCCTGGTCTCGGTGATGGCGGTGCTCGTCGGTGGCACCTTCGCCGCCGGCGGCGCCCACGCGATCAACTGCTGGTTCGACCGCGACATCGACGCGGAGATGAACCGGACCCGGCGGCGCCCGCTGCCCAGCGGCCGCATCCCCGCGTGGCACGCGCTGGTCCTCGGGGTGGTTCTCAACGTGGCCGCATTTGTCGTGCTGTGGGCCGGCGCCAATCTGCTCGCGGCGGTGCTCGCCCTTGGAGGCACGCTCGTGTACGTGTTCGTGTACACGTTCTGGCTCAAGCGCTTGACGCCCCACAACATCGTCATCGGCGGGGCGGCGGGTGCGATGCCTCCGCTCGTCGGCTGGGCGGCGGCCACCGGACGCCTCGACCTCACGGCGCTCGCGCTGTTTGGAGTCGTCTTCTTCTGGACGCCGCCGCACTTCTGGGCCCTCGCCCAGATGCTCAAGAACGACTACGCCCGTGCCCACGTGCCGATGCTGCCGGTGGTGGCAGGAGACCAGTCGGCGAAGCGGCAGAGCCTCGTGTACGCAGTCCTCACGGCAGCCGTCAGCCTGGTGCCGTTCTTCACCGGCGCAGCCGGGCCCGTCTATCTCGCCGGCGCGATCGTCCTGGGCGCCGGGCTCGTGGGAATCTCGCTGCTCGATCTCGAGGTCCGCGGCTGGACCCGGCGGTTATGGAGGTACTCGATGATCTACGTGGGGGTGCTCTTTTTCGTCTTCGCCGTCTCTCCATTCCTGTCGTGACGCTGGAGATCGTCCGACTTCATCTGGCACACCTCAGCACCCTGAACAACATCCCGGTGCACGGGTTCGTGATCAAGCACCCGCGCGCGGGGGCGATCCTGGTCGACACTGGCGTTGGATGGGGCAACGACCGGCTGATCCAGGAGTGGAAGGTCGTGAACCGCCACGCCGCCGACGCGCTCGCCGAGCACGATCTGAGCCCGGCGGACGTGAAGATCGTCATCAACAGCCACCTCCATTTCGATCACTGTGGGCAGAACGCCGTCTTCAAGCACGCTCCATTCCATATCCAGCGATCAGAGCTGACGCGGGCTCGAAGGTCGGGCGACGCGGCCGAATGGTTCGACTTTGCAGGTGCTCGCTTCGAGCTGCTCGACGGGGACGCCGAGATCGCGGATGGGGTGCGAGTGGTGGCGACGCCGGGCCATACGGTCGGTCACCAGAGCGTCTTCGTCGACACCGCGGACGGGTCGGCGGTGATGATCGGTGACGCCGCTTACACGGCTGACATCTACCGTGAGGCTGACAAGGCCGACCTCGCGAAGTGGCCGGGACAGCACGCCAACCGCCGCAGCTGGACGAGGTCGCTGAAGAAGGTCCACGCCCTGCACCCTCACGCGGTTCACTTCTGCCACGACACGCGCGTCCTCTAGGTGACGTTCGGGCCGCTCGTCAACGCGGATTGGCTGCGCCAGCATATCGGCGATACAGACCTGCGGATGATCGACTTTCGCTGGTATCTGCAGGACCGCCACGGGCGCGAGGAGTACCTGCGCGGACACGTCCCCGGCGCGGTGTTCGTCGAGCTTGAGTTGATCACCGGGAAAGAGGGGGGAGGCCGGCACCCGCTGCCCTCCGCGGATCAGTTCCAGAACGAGATGTGCAAGGCGGGAGTCGATCAATCGAGCCGGGTCGTCGTCTATGACGACGCCGGCGGCGCGGTGGCGGCGAGGCTCTGGTTCTTGCTCGGGTACTTCGGGCACCGGGCGCAGGCCGTCCTCGACGGCGGGCTTGGTTCATGGGAGGGACCCCTCGAGACCGAGATCCAGCATGTCGAGCCTGGGGACTTCCACGCCGCTGTTCCCGACACGCGGCGTGTGCTTGACTTCGAAGCCGTGCGCGCCCTGCGCGATGTGCCTTTGATCGACGCGAGAGCCGGCGCGCGATATCGCGGCGAGACGGAACCGATCGATCCCAAGGCAGGCCATATACCGGGCGCGCAGAGCGCGCCGTTCACGGAAAACGTCCGACCGGACGGACGTTTCAAGTCACCGGGAGAGCTTCGCAGCCAGTACAAAAAGCTCGGCGCCGAGAACGGCGCCGTCTTCTACTGTGGCTCGGGCGTCAACGCGACTCAGCACCTGCTTGCGATGGAGATCGCGGGTCTGCCGGGCGCACGCCTCTACGCGGGTTCGTGGAGCGACTGGTCGAATCGCGACCTGCCCGTTGCCACCGGCGAAGAACCTTAGTATTCGGCTGTGATCCTGAAGGGCAAACGAGTGCTTATTGCGGGGATGTCCGATCGCCGGAGCATCGGCTTCTCGATCGCGCAGGAATGCCAGCGCGAAGGCGCCGAGATCTTGCTGACGAGCTTCGGCCGCATGATGAGCATCACGGAGATGACCGCGAAAAAGCTCGATCCCGTGCCGCAAATCCTGGAGATGGATGTAACGAAACCTTCAGATATCGAGAATGCGGCCAAGGAAACCTCGAAGCGATGGGACCGCCTCGATGGGATGGTGCATTCGGTCGCGTTTGCTCCGGCGGACGCGCTCGGCGGCCAATTTCTTAACACACCGTGGGAAAGCGCGGCGACTGCGCTGCAGGTGAGTGCATTTTCGTTCAAAGAAATGGCGCGCGGTTTCCTGCCCCTGATGCAGGATCACGGCGGTTCAATGGTCACGCTCGACTTCGACAATTCGACGAATGCATGGCCGAAATACGACTGGATGGGGGTCTCGAAGGCAGCACTTGAATCGGTCACGCGCTACCTGGCGAGGGACCTCGGCCGCTACAAGATTCGCGTCAACGCGGTCTGCGCCGGACCCCTGGCAACCCTCGCGGCCAGCGGCATCCCCGGGTTCAAGGATTTCGAAGAGGTTTGGGAAAAGCGTGCGCCCCTGGGCTGGAACCTGCAGGACAAATCCCCGGTGGGACGTGCGGTCTGCGTCGTCCTTTCGGATTATCTCGACCTGACCACAGGCGAGCTTTTGCACGTCGACGGCGGCTATCACGCGATGGGGAGTGAACTGCCTCCAGCCGATTGACCCAACATCTTGTGTCCGCCAGGCGACAAGCGCGCAACATCGTGTTAGGCTCTCCCAAAATCTCGGCGTGGCCGCCTCGCCGCCACGGCCGGCAAACGGGAGGAGTGCAGCTTGCGGGAGTGCCTGGTGATCTACGTAGACGCCGCGCTGGACAAGCATGGCCGGGCCGGATGTGGCCTGGCCGTTTTTGTTAGAGGCCGAGCTGTCTACACAGAGTCGTTCGGCTTTTCGCATGTCGGTGGCTCGGCCCAACTGGAGGCACACGTGTGCGCGGGCGCGCTCGATCTAGCCGCCGCGCGCTGGCCACATCACCGTGTGATCGTGCGCACTGATTGCGCTCCGGTGGTCCGCAGCCGAATGCCGTCGAGCGACAGCTTTCGATTGGCCGTGCACGAAGTTCGCGAACGATGCCGGCGTGGCTGGCGCGTGGTTCGTTATGTCAGTCGTAAAGCAAATCCCGCGCATGAGCTTGCACGCGAGGGATTGAAGAGTCTCTCCAAACAACAACTCCTGGCCGCGGCGTAACTCGGCTCGAAATATTTTGGGATCGAGCGCAGCTTAATATTGCTGCGCTCGATTTTCTTTTTGTTGAGGAGGGGTAATGTCACCTGAGGAAGCACAGCAAAACGCTCCGCGCCGTCGGGGACGTCCACCAGGGTCGAAAACGCGCCGCGTGCAGCGCAAGCGCGCGGGCGGTGGAGATCTGGTCGGTCAGCTGAATAGTATGGTCGCCGAACTCATCAAGAAAAATCGCCAACTCCAGCGCCAGGTCACCAGGCTGAGCGAGAAGGCGGGCGCGTCCAAAGCGACCAAGGGGGTGGAGCGCGGCATCCGCACGATCTCAAGACGCGTCCAGCGCGCTCTGGGTGGGAAAACCACGACCCGCAGGCGCGCTGCACCGGCCAACGGTCGGCGGCGGAAGACGACCACCCGAAGGCGGAGAGCGAGCTCCTAGTAGCCCCCTGACTCCATGTGCTTGGCGGTGCGGTACGCGTCGACGATGCTGAAAAGCCACAAGCCACCACCGCCAAGCTCCATCGGCACACCGACCGCGGCGCCGATCACCGTCAGGTCGAGGTCGAAGCCGAAGAACTGAAGCCCGCCGATCCCGACCAGATACGCGAGCCCCTTCACGTTGTGGCCGAGGTAGAAGTGGCCCAGACCTGGAACGATCGCCAGCGCCGCGGCCACGGCAGGACTCTTGCGCGGCCGGACCGAGGAGCTGTGGTAACCGCCGGAGGCGGGGGACCCGCAGCGTGGGCAGGGCGCCGTCGGATTGGTGAGGAGCGCCCCGCAGCGCCCGCATAGAACCTCGGAAGCCATCCCTACCTATCTTGCCAATTTTGCTAGCGTCCTAACCGTGGATCTCGGATTCACGCCCGAAGAGGAATCCTTCCGGCACGAGGTCCGAACGTGGCTGAAGGCCAACCTTCCCGCCGCGTGGCGGCAGGACGGAAAGGGAGGCTACCGGGACGAGGAAGACACCCAGCTCCAGCGCGATTGGCAACGCAAGCTCTACGAGGGCGGATGGCTGAAGCTGGGCTGGCCGAAGGATGTCGGCGGCCGCGGCGCCACGCCGGTGATGCAGGCGATCTACCAGGAGGAGATGGCGAGATCGGGTGCACCAGGGATCCTCGGCCGCCTCGGCGTGACCCTGCTCGCACCCACCCTCCTGGCTCACGGTACGGCCTGGCAGAAAGAGGCCTACGTTGAAAGGATCCTCAGCGGCGAGCTCATCTTCTGCCAGGGCTTCAGCGAGCCGGACGCTGGAAGCGACCTCGCGGGTCTCCGCGCACGAGCCGAGCGCCGCGACGGCAAATGGGTGCTCAACGGCCAGAAGACCTGGTCAAGTGGAGCTCATTACTCCGACAAAAGCTTTCTGCTCGCGCGTACGGACGCGGGCGCCGAGCCGCATCGTGGGATCGGCTTTTTCCTGGTCGACATGCACCAGCCGGGCGTTGAGGTTCGGCGGATCAAACAGATGACAGGCGGCGGGGAGTTCGGCGAGATCTTCCTATCGGGCGCTGAGGTCGAGGAGCGGGACCTCGTCGGTCAGCCTGGCGACGGTTGGAAGATCGCGATGACGGTGTTTGGCTTTGAGCGCGGCGGTCTCGCCCAGGCCGCGCGCTTCGAGCAGGCGGTGAATGAGCTAGCCGCGCTCGCACGCGAACGCGGCGCCGGTACTGATGCGACCACGCGACAGAAGATCGCCCAGGCGCGCATCGAGGCGCACGTCTTCAGGCTGATCGGGCTGCGCAACCTGACTCGGGCCCAGCACGGCCACGCACCCGGACCCGAGGCGAGTGTGACCAAGCTCTACTGGAGCGAGATGGACAAGCGCCTTCAGGAAGCCGCGGTCGGCGTCGAGGGCATGTACGGCGCGCTTACCCCCGATTCCGCCTACGCGATCGAGGATGGCCGGTGGCAGTACGGCTGGATGTGGGCCCAGGCGGAGACCATCTACGCGGGCTCTTCCGAGATCCAGCGCAACATCATCGCGGAGCGGGTGCTCGGTCTCCCGCGCGGACGATGAGCACGACCACATCGGTCATTGATCGGCTGCGGGCTCGCGTCGGTGTCGACGGGCCGGCCGTGACCGCGACGGTCGAAGCGGGTCACCTCAAGCGTTTTGTCGACGCGATCGGCGATCCGAATCCGCGCTGGAGGCAAGAGGTTCCGCCCACCTTCCTGGTGGCGCTGGCCCCAGTGTCGCTGCACCTGGCTGAAGCCGAGGAATACGGCAAGGGCTGGCTGAACGGCGGCAATCGCTTCGAGTATTTCGTGCCCGTGATGGTCGGCGACCAGATCACCGCGCGCGGCCGCGTCGCCGACGTCTACGAGAAGGAAGGCTCGAGCGGAAACCTGCTCTTCATCATCTTCGAGACGGACTACACCAACCAGAAAGGCGACCTGGTGGCGCGTCTGCGCGGGACGGCGATCCGCCGGTGAGCGTGCAGGTGGGCCAGGAGCTGCCCGAGCTGGTCAAGCATCCGACCACGCGCCAGCTCGTCCAGTACGCGGGGGCGCAGGGGGACTTTTACGAGATCCACTACGACCAGGCGTACGCGAAGAGCGTCGCGCTGCCGGGAGTGATCTTGCACGGGCTGCTCAAGGCTGCGTTTCTGGGCCAGCTCGTCACCGACTGGCTCGGGGATCGGGGCAGGCTGAGCACCTTCGAGGTGAGCTACCGCGGGGTGGACATGCCGGGCCATCCATACCGCTGCCGCGGCCGCATCACCAGCGTCGACGGCGCCAACGTCGGGCTCGAGGTCTGGGGCGAGGATGAAAACGGCAAGCGCACCACGGTTGGAACTGCGACCGTCGAGATGAGCAGCTGATGTTCTCGTTCTACCTGGTGCTGAAGTTCATCCACATCCTTGCGGCGATCGTTGCCGTCGGTTCGAACGTCACCTACGGCGTCTGGAACCTACGGGCCCAGAACGATCCATCGCACACGGGCTTCGCGCTCAAAGGACTCAAGTTCCTCGACGACCGAATCGCGAACCCGGCTTACGGCCTGCTTTTGATCACGGGTCTGATCATGGTCTTCGTGGGGAACATCCCGATCACGTCCCTGTGGATCGTTATCGCGCTGATCCTCTTCGCCGCGGTGGTCGTCCTTGGAGTGGCTTTCTACTCGCCGCTCCTGAAAAATCAGATCAGGCTTGTCGAGGCTGGTGAGACTTCCTCACCGGAATTTGCGCGCCTGATGGCCCAGAGCCGAAGGTTCGGTCCCGGGCTCGGGGTGATCGTGCTGGTGATCCTGGTCATGATGGTGTTCCAGCCCCACCTGTAGACCGCCAGGAGGAGCAGCACCGACCCGTCGATCACGCAGTAGCCGCCGGCGATGACCGATGGCGGGTTGCCCGAGGAGATGTGGGTCCAAGGCGCGACTGGCATCCAGTACCAGTTGCCGAACGACGTGCCGCAGATCTCGAGCTCGCTGACGATGAGGAAGACGGCGGCGAAGAGCGGCCAGCGCGGGGATCGGAGCAAGAAGTAAGCGAACACGGGGAGGCACAGCGCTCCCTGGATGTCCAACCGTCCGGTGAGGAGGGGCAGCATCGTCAGGCCCAGCGCGGCCCAGATGCTGGCGGCGCCCAGGACGGCGTACGCGACGCGACGTCCATAGCGCTGGACGACCGGCGTTTGGGCGGCAAGCAGGCCGAAGAGATAGACGATGCCGTGGCCCGGCGGAACGAACAGCGGCAGGTTGTGCAGTCGGTAGCGGTAGATGCCCCACACGAGCGAGCCGAAGATCTCGAATCCCGTCGCTACCAAGACGCAGGTCCACACCTGCACTCGCTGCTCCTTCGGAGCTTTGAGCGCCGCGAGGTAGAGGACGCTGAATGTGAGCAGGCCGAGGAGGAACTGCTGCCACGCTGCCGTGATGCGGCTGTCCGCGAACAGCCCGACCGGGGTGTAGACGAGGAGGTAGACCTGCAGCCAGTACGGCCGCAGGCCAGTAGCGATCTTCTTGACTACTTGATCGTGCCTCGCTCGTCGATCAGGCTGCCCTGCAGCTTCCAGCCGGTGCCGGCCCAGGTGATCACCTGCTCCTGCATGATCGGGAAGTGGTCGCTTGAGGTCGTTGTCACCTTGATGCCTGGAAGCAAGAACGGATTGCTCTCATTGAGCTGGCTGCTGGCGATCTTCATGATGTTCGCGCGAGTGAGGTTGGAGCCGGCCTGCTTGATCACGTCGACCATCGTGTAGGCGACCGCGACGCCGTAGATGTTGAAGCCGTCGTTGACGTTGCAGGTCGAGCAGTTCGCGATCACCTGCTTGTACAGCTTCATACCTTCGTCCCCGGCCCACTGGGGGTCCGTCGGGTCCTTGATGTAGCCGACGCTCGTGACGTTCTTGAGCGCGGCGCCTGACTTCGCGGCCAGGCCCATGTAGACCTGCGGGTTGGACACCGAGTTGAGGTAGATCGTGGGCTCCCAGTGCAATCCCGCGGTGATAAAGGCAAGCGACTGGATGGTCGGCTTAGGGGTCGAGAACAGGAACACCGTGTCAACGCCCGCACCCTTCAGCTTCGTGAGCTGGGCAAACGGGTTCGCGGCGGTGACGTCATAGCTCTCCTTGTCTTTGATCATCGTTGAGGCTTTGTCGCCGAGGCCGTCGGTCAGGCCCTTCAGGTAGTCCTGGCCGTAGTCATCGTTCTGGTAGAGCACGCCGATCGATGCGTTGGGGTGGTTCGCCAACACATCCTTCGCGTAGATACGCGCCTCGCCCTGGTAGGGCGGCTGCCAGCTAAGAGTCCACTGGTTCGAGTTAAAGTCCTTGCCCCACGTCGTCGCACCAGTGGCCACAAAAAGCTGCGGCACCTTCTTGGAGTTCAGGTACTCGCGGACCGAGGTCTGGGTCTGCGTGCCCAGGCCACTGAACATGGCGAACACCTGGTCCTGCTCGACCAGCTGCTTGGTCAGGGGCACGGTCTGGGCGGGGTTGTACCCGTCGTCGAGGATCTTGAAGGTGATCTTCCGGCCGTTCACGCCGCCTTGATTGTTGTTCACGTGCGTGAAGTACGCGTTCTCGGCGTTGGCGATCGTCCCGTACGCCGCCGCCGCGCCAGACAGGGCGTTTGTCGTGCCGAGAAGGATCGAGTTGCTGGTGATGCCCACGTCAGTCTGCGTGGTGGGGGTGATGCCGCCGCCGCAGGCGCCCACGCTTAGCAAGAAGGCCGCCACCGCGGCGAATCCAGGTGCCTTACGTCCCATAGAAACTCCTCCCCGCTTTGATGCCCTTGTATTTAAACAGTCTGGGGGTCCGGGGGCATCTGTCCAGTCTTGGGATCGCTTGCTCCTCGCAGACGCCGATTGAGAATCACGTAGCCGCTGCGCAGCAGGCCGACGATCCCGTTTGGGGCGAACATCATGATCAAGATGAGGACCACCCCATACGAAACGGCGGGGCCTGCATTCTTCACCGTCGACGTGATCTGGTCGGGGAGCCAGGTCTGGCTGGGCACCCACTGGTTCGATCCGATAGGCAGGAAGAAGGCGAAGATCGCTCCCAGCAATGGGCCTGGGATCGAGGCAAGGCCGCCCACCACCGCGCCCACGAGCAGCTGAATCGACAGCGACACTGGGAAGGTGTCGGGGCTGATGAAGCCGGTCGACAGGGCAAAGAGCGATCCTGCCGTGCCGCCGTAGAACGCGGAGATGCCGAAAGCCAGCGTCTTGTAGCCGGCAACGTTGACGCCTGAGGCCGCGGCAGCCACCTCACCGTCGCGGATCGCCCGCATCGCGCGTCCTGGCCGATGACGCACGAGGTTCCAGGCGAGCCAGAACAGCACCACCGCTAGCAGCAGCGTGATGTAGTAGATCCACTGGTCGCTCGTCATGGCCGTGCCGGTGACAAAGGCGAACGCCTCCCTTGCGAAGTCCGGCGGGTCTGGCTGAAGGACAAGGATTCCCTGGACTCCTCCGGTCAGCCCGGCGGGTCGCTTGATCAGGCTCGGCGTGACCACGGCGAGGGCGAAGGTTGCGAGGGCGAGGTAGAGCGGCGAAAGACGCAGCGCCGGGATGCCAAAGAGAAACCCGACCCCGCCCGTGAACACGGCCGCGATCGGGACCGTGACGAGGTAGTCCATCTTGTAGCGGTGGGCGAGGATGGCCGAGACGTACGCCCCGAGCGCCATGAACGCACCGTGGCCCAGGGAGAGCTGGCCGCTGTAGCCGACGAGGATGTTGAGGCCCATGATCGCGATGGCGAGGATCAGCGCCTGCGTCCACTCGCTGGCGAGGAAGCTGCTGATCACGGTGGGAAACCCGAGGAAGAAGACCAACGTCAGCGCGACGAGCCAGTAGCGGGGCGGAGCGGTGCGGATTCGGTTCAACTCAGACGCGGCGTACCGCTGCGCGGCCGAACAGACCGTTCGGTCTCAGGATCAGTACCGCGACGATTATCCCGAGTCCCACCGCGAGCTGAAGGTCGCCGCCGACGCCAGGGATATAGGAGCCGGCGAGGTTGACGGTCACCCCCACGATCAGTCCGCCTACGACAGCACCGAGCGGGCTTTCGATGCCGCCCAGAACGGCCGCGGCGAAGGCGTAGATGATGATCGTCTGCATCATGTTCGGCTCGAGCAGCAGGATCGGCGCCACCATCATGCCGCTCACCGCCCCCACTGCCGAAGCCAATCCCCAACCCAGCGCGAGCATCCAGCTCACCTGAACACCGAGTAGCCGGCTCGCCTCGGGGTGATGGGCGGCAGCCCGAAGCGTGAGGCCGACCGTCGTGTGCTGGAGGAGCAAGTAAACGCAGAGCAGCACCAGGCCCGACACGGCGATGACGCCCAGGTCGCGGTAGCTGATGAAAACGCCGGCGAGGTCGACGCTGTCCGGAGAGAACGGGCTCGGGAAGGATCGCGGCACATATCCCCAGATGAAGCCCGCGAGGCCGTTGACGAGCGTCGCCAGGCCAAGGGTGATGATGACCAGCGTCAGGACCGGTGCTCGTTCGGCCGGTTTGATGACCACCCGCTGGATGACGATTCCGCCGCCGAACGCGAGCACGAGGGTGACCGGAAAAGCGATCCAGAAGCTCATGCCGCGATTCACGAGGCTGTAGGCGACGAACGTCGCCAGCATTGCCATCTCGCCCTGGGCGAAGTTGACCAGTCCCATAGCGTTGTAGATGAGGACGAGCGCGAGCGCGAGGCTGGCAAAGATGCCGCCGGTCGCGATCCCGCTCACGACGAGCTGCAGAAACTCCTGCATATCCGCTAGTAGCCGAGGTACGAGCGGCGAACCGACTCGTTGCCCTGCAGCTCGGCGCCGGCGCCCTGCACCGCGACCCGACCGACCTCGAGCACGTAAGCGGTGCTGGACATGTCGAGTGCGATGCGCGCGTTCTGCTCGACCAAAAGCACCGCGACCTTGCTCGTCAGATTGATGCTGCGGACGATCTCGAAGATCGAGCGGACGACGATCGGCGCCAGGCCCAGCGACGGTTCGTCGAGTAGCATGAGCCTCGGCCTCATAAGGAGTGCGCGAGCAAGGGCCAGCATCTGCTGCTCGCCGCCGGAAAGGGTGCTGGCGGACAACCGGCGCCGCTCCTTGAGCACGGGGAAGTATTCGAAGACGCGGTCGTAGTCCTTGCGCACCTCGGCGCCGTCACGTCGCAGGTGGGAGCCGAGCCGGAGGTTCTCGTCGACGGTCAGCTCCGTGCAGATCCCGCGCCCTTCTGGGACGTGGGCGATGCCGCCACGCACTATCTCCTCGGTCGACATGCGGCGAAGCGAGCGACCGGCGAACCGGATGTCACCGCTCCAGCGCACGCCACCTGTGATCGCGCGAAGGGTCGTCGTCTTACCCGCGCCGTTCGCGCCGAGCAACGAGACCACGCCGCCCTCCGGCACCGAGAGTGACACTCCATGGAGGACCGAGGTTGGCCCGTATCCGGCGTGGACGTTCTCAAGCTCGAGGATCGCGCTCATCAGGCTGCGCCCAGATAGGCTTCGATCACGGCGGGATTGCGCTGCACCTCAGCGGGGCTGCCCTCGGCGATCTTCTTGCCGAAGTCCAGCACCACGACTCGGTCGCAGATGCCCATCACGAACGCCATGTGATGCTCCACCAGGAGCATCGTCACATCGAGGTCGGTGTGGACCCGGCGAAGAAGACGGGCCATCGCGTCGACCTCCTCATGGCTGATGCCGCCGGCGGGCTCGTCGAGGAGCAAGAGGCGCGGCTTGGACACGAGTGCGCGAGCCAGCTCGACTCGTTTCTGGAACCCAAACGGCAGCGTGGCCACCGGTCGCTCGGCGTGCGCGCCGAGGCCGACGAAATCGATCATCTCGAGTGCCCGCTTGCGCGAGGCAGACTCGGCGGCAACAGCACCGGGCAGCGGCACCGAGGCCTGCAGCCATCCGCTCCTGGTCTGCGTATGGTCGCCGACCAGCACGTTGTCGAGCACAGTCATCGAGCGAAACAGCGCCACGTTTTGGAAAGTGCGCGCCAGACCATGGCGGATGACGTGGTGCGATCGAATGGTCTGCACGGACCGTCCGCTGACGAGGACTGTGCCGCCGCTGGGCCGGTACACGCGCGTGATGACGTTGAAGAGCGTCGTCTTGCCCGCGCCGTTCGGGCCGATGAGCGCGACGACCTGACCGGCGTCGACGTCGAACGACACGCGGTCGAGGGCCACCACTCCACCGAAGCGAACGCTCAGCTCTCTCACCTCGAGGAGCGCCATCAGCCGAATACTAAGTTCGGCTGGTCAGCGAAGGAAATTAGTCGCCTGGCTGGGGAATCTCCGCCGAGTCATCCACCTCGGGGGGCTCCTCGAAACCCCAGCCGGCTTTGCCGGTTCCCCATTCCACCGGAGGTCCCCATTCGACCTGGGGTTCCTGCGGCACGGCTGGCAACCGGCGTGAGCGGCGTGACCGGCATGACCGGCGGCCGAGCCGGCGCTGCCGGCGGCGCCGAGCGCATCGGCTCATTCCAGGCCGATGGTGCCGGAGCCTGCGACGGTCCACTTGGCGGCGTGCCGAACCCGGCAGAGTAATCGGGTCGCGTGGCGCGATGAACGACCGCGGCGGAAGGGAGCAGCGACGGGCGCCGCGGGCGCCGGATGGCGCTGAACGCCCAGTACGCGAGAGACAGCAAGAGCGCGCCGGCGCCGAAGATCGGCAGGAACACGAACGGTGGCCTCGAGATGACGTCGAAGCCGCTGAGCGAGGTCGAGATCCGGGCCGGCGTGGCCACGAAGGCCGGAGTCTCTTCCGGCGAAGCAGATGGTGACGGCGACTCTGATGGCGTGGGCGAGGGCGAGGGCGACGCGCTTGCGGCCTGGAGGGTGAAGTTCGCGCACGGATTGGGCTGCACGCTTGCGCAGAGCTTGTGCACCCCAGGCGGGTCGCCGGCAAAAGGCTTGACGCGCGTGTTGAAGCTGCCGTTGCTGTCCGCGGTCGCCGAGCCCGCGACCTTGGTCGGCTGATCCCAGTAAAGCGTGAGCGTCTCATTGGGCAGGAACTGCCCGCCGCTCACATTGATCACGGTGGTCGGGTTCCCGGCGGTGACATCAAGAGAAAGGAAGGCGTTGACCGGGATGGGGCTTGGGGATGGTGATGGGGATGGCGTAGGGGTAGGCGTTGTGGCGGGAGTCGCGCCAGCGGGAGATGGACTCGGACTGGTCGTGGGCGTATCCGCAGCGATGACGAGCAACCACACGGGTAAGAGCACCAGGAGCCGGAGAAAACGCATGAAGCCCGGGAACGATACCAGAGTCCGTTTTGTTACACCGGGGGCCACGGGATCGACCACGCGGAACTCGGCTCCGGGAAGCGCCAGCGGGGGTCGAGGACCCCTCGCAGCCGCCGATTCAAAACCCGAACTTCGCCCGCGCTGAGCAATCCTTTCATGGTTTTTCCGAGCGATCCACGCTCCAGGTCGATCAGCCCCCGCTCCACGTCCCCACACAGGTCCGGCGGCAGTGGGTGGCCCGCGAAGTCCCAGATCACAGTTCGCAGCTTGTGGTCGACGTGAAAGGTGAGGCCGTGGTCGATGACCCAGACGTTGTCTTGGGCGTCGAAGAGACAGTGGCCCGACTTGCGGTCGGCGTTGTTGGTGATCACATCGAACAGCGAGACCCGGATCCACGTGTCTGCGTACGACTTGTTCGCGCCCAGGAAGTGCCGGCCGTCGGCTGCGATGAACAGCTGGACGGCCCCGACTCCATGAGGCGCCTTCCGTCTCACGACCGTAGGCGGGATCCGAGGCCACCCGAGAACCTTGCTCAGCTCATACGCCGCGACCTCGCGCTGGTACAGCGTGCCGGCCTCGAAATCCCATAGCGGAGACTCGCCTCGAGCAGGCTTGTAGACGGCGCGCAGCCCCGCTGATCCGTATGGGCCGAGGCGGGCCAGGAACGTGTAGTTGGAGGCCCCGTGGAGCAGGCCAAGGATCTTGAAGTGGGGCAGGTCCCGGAGCTCGCGCTCCGCGTCCTCAGAAGATTGGGCGTGCACCGTTCATGACCGGGCAGGGATGGCCGGAGGCGTCGACGGGCAGCCCGCAGCGCGGGCACAGAGGGCGACCGGCGGACAGCACCGATTCCGCCTGCTTCGAGAAGGCGACGACCTGGTCATGGCTGAGCCAGAAGCGAACGCTTGGAGCATCGTTCGCGGTCGGGGCCTCCTCGGACTGCTCCCCCGCGGCGGCCTGGCTGGCAACGAGGACGAACATCTGGCGCGCCTCGTGGTAGCCCAGGCCCATCTCGCCGATCTGCCACTCGGGATCGCCCGGTACCGGCTCCGGCTCGCTGGCCATGGGAATGGGCGCCTCGGAGGTCTCGATCTGCTGGGCCTCGAGCATCTGGTGCAGGCGGACGATAAGCGCCTGGATCTGTGACTTCTCGCAGCTCAGGGTCAGGGTCCGCCCTGAGCCGGACGCGAGGAGGAAGAAGCGCCGCTGGCCCGGTTCGCCGACGGCCGCCACAGCGATCGTGTCGACCGGGTCGAGCTCGTAGATGGCCATCGCCTAAAGACTAGGTCGCGGGTTGGTTTTGCGGCCCTCGATGCGGGGAACAAGTCACAGGTAACCCTTTGCAAACTCGAATCCATCCCACCTGGAGGAACAGCTGACATATGCCTAAAACCGTAGGAATCGACTTGGGGACGACGAACTCGGTCATCGCCGTCATGGAGGGCGGCGAGCCCGTTGTCATCCCCAACTCCGAAGGTTCGCGCACCACGCCCTCCGTCGTCGCCTTCACCAAGTCAGGTGAGAGGCTGGTGGGCACGCTGGCTCGCCGGCAGGCGGCCGTCAACCCCGAGAACACCGTCTACTCGATCAAGCGGTTCATGGGCCGCAAGTTCGGCGAGGTGGACTCCGAGCGGAAAATCGTGCCCTACCAGGTCAAGCCCGGCAAGGACGATCGAGCGGTCGTGTTCGTGCCGAACGCAAGCAAAGAATTCACGCCCGAAGAGATCTCGGCCATGATCCTGCAGAAGCTCAAGGCCGACGCCGAGGCCTACCTCGGTGAGAAGGTGACCGACGCGGTCATCACCGTGCCCGCGTACTTCAACGACTCGCAGCGCCAGGCGACCAAGAACGCCGGCCAGATCGCCGGCCTCAACGTGCTGCGCATCATCAACGAGCCGACCGCCGCCTCCCTGGCCTACGGCCTGGAGAAGAAGGCGAATGAGACCATCCTCGTCTTCGACCTCGGTGGTGGAACCTTCGACGTCTCCGTACTCGACGTGGGTGACGGTGTGTTCGAGGTCAAGTCCACCAACGGCGACACCCACCTCGGCGGCGACGACTACGACCGCCGGATCGTGGACTGGCTGGCCGACGAGTTCAAGAAGCAGAACGGCATCGACCTGAAGACTGACCGCCAGGCTCTGCAGCGCCTCACCGAGGCGGCCGAGCGCGCGAAGATCGAGCTCTCGAGCCGGCTCGAGACCACCATCAATCTGCCGTTCATCACCGCGGACCAGACCGGTCCGAAGCACCTCGAGATGACCCTTACGCGAGCCAAGTTCGAGTCCCTGACCGCTGACCTGACCGAACGCTGCCGCCAGCCGTTCCTCTCAGCTTTGAAGGACGCAAGCCTCACCCCCCAGCACATCAACGAGGTCGTGCTGGTCGGTGGTGCGACACGTATGCCGATCATCCAGCAGCTCGTCAAGGATCTGCTCGGAGGCAAGGAGCCGCACAAGGGCGTCAACCCGGACGAGGTCGTCGCCGTAGGCGCGGCGATCCAGGCCGGAGTGCTGAAGGGCGAGGTCAAGGACATCCTGCTCCTGGACGTGACGCCGCTTTCGCTGGGCGTCGAGACCCTAGGCGGGGTCATGACCAGGCTCATCGATCGCAACACCACCATCCCGACCTCTCGCTCCCAGGTCTTCTCGACCGCCGCGGACAACCAGACCTCGGTCGAGGTCCATGTTCTGCAGGGCGAGCGCGAGATGGCGCGCGACAACCGCACCCTGGGCCGCTTCCACCTGGACGGAATCCCACCCGCGCCTCGGGGTATGCCGCAGATCGAGGTCACGTTCGACCTGGACGCCAACGGCATCCTGAACGTGAAGGCGCAGGACAAGGGCACCGGCCGCGAGCAGTCGGTCACCATCACCGCGTCCTCGACCCTGAACAAGGAAGAGGTCGACCGCATGGTCAAGGAGGCCGAGGCCCACGCGTCGGAGGACCGCGCCAAGCGCGAGGAGGTGGAGCTCCGCAACCAGGCGGACCACATGATCCACCAGGCCGAGAAGGTCATCAAGGAGAACGAGTCGCGCATCCCGGAGGACGTCAAGAGCGAGGTCAACACGAAGCTCGAGGCGCTCAAGATCGCGGCCAAGGGCTCAGACACCAAGGACCTGCAGCGGAAGATGGACGACTTCAACGAGTCGCTGCAGAAGATCGGCCAGCACATCTACCAAGGGACCGGAGCCGCGACGCCGACGGGCGCTGCTAGCGATGGCGCGCCGGCCGGCGAAGAGAAGAAAGAGGGCGACGTCGTTGATGCCGACTATCGCGAGGTCAACTAACTAAATCGCCACCGGAGGGCTCGGGCATGTGCCCGAGCCCTTATTTTTTGCCTGCCGTGGTCACGTACTTTCGGGAGCGAACCCGCCTGTGGGCGGTGGCGGGCGTGTGGACAGGTGCCCTGCTCAGCGCCCTCAACCTTTACGCGGCGGTGGCGACATACATCCCCCAGTTCCTCGTCCGCAATGACTTCCGGCTGGTATACGGCGCGGCGCTGAACGCCTGGGAACACGGTTACGGCCATCTCTATGACCTGGGGGGGCAGAAGAACACGGTCGAGGGCCTCGGCGCTTACTGGTCGCCGTTCCTGAATCCGCCGCCGCTCGCGTGGTTGGGCACGCCGTTTCTCCTCCTGCCTTTTGATGCCGCGATCGTCTTGTGGTCTGCGCTGCTGGTGGCGGCTGCGCTTCTCGCCTGGTGGCTGGTCGCGCCGGGCACGGGCCTGACGCGTGCGGCACACCTCGCCCTGTTTGTCGGTCTGTTCCCGACCGCGTTCGGCGTGATGGTCGGCCAGCCGGTGGCGCTGGTCGCCGCTGCGGTGGCGGCGTCGTGGTGGCTGGCGGAGCACAGGATGCCGGTGCTGGGCGGACTCGCGCTGAGCCTGGTCGCGATCAAACCGCAGCTGGCGCTGCTCGTCCCGCCATGCCTGCTGGTGGCAGGCCAGCGCCCGATGTTCGTCGCGTGGCTCGGCGCCACCGCGCTGATGGTTGTCGTCGCCTTGGTGCTCCTCGGCGGGGACGGCCTCCAGCGCTACCGCGACGTGCTTGCGCTCGCGTCGCAGTGGGAGCCGACGCGCCGCTACGCGATCGCCGGTCCGCTCGGGCTTGGGCCGCAGGTCTACGTCGTCGAGGCTGTGGTGGTCGGAGTGGCGATGTTCGCCGCCTGGCGCCATCGCCATGCCGGCACTGGGCTTCCGATCGCCACCGGCATCGTCGCCTCGCTTCTGTTCACGCCGTATGTGGGATTCCAGGACTTCGCGATGCTCGTCGTCGCCGGCTGGCTCGTGATGCGGTCGCGGGCGACGACCGTGCAAGTGGCGTTGCTGGTCGGCGGCTACGCGCTCCTCGAGCTCGCGCTGGTCGTCCTCGCGTTGCCAATCCTGGTCGCGGAGGCGGCTCTGCTGATCTCCTTGGCCTGGCCGGGCGATTCCGCTCGTCTAGCGCCAGGGGAGCGCTTACCCGTGTCGCGAGATGCCCGTTTGGCGCCGGAAGCGCGGAATGAATCGTGAACGCGGCGACTGGAGCCGACGGTGGGATTCGAACCCACGACCTGCCACTTACGAGGCGGCTGCTCTGCCAGCTGAGCTACGTCGGCGCGACCTTTCGCGACAGTTTTGGCGGCGAAATTTGGCCATCTCGCGAGGGCCTAGGCTAACATCGGACGGGGATGCGAACTCTCGACGTGGAACGACTGGTGGCGGGCGATTATGCCGTGATCAAGCCGCTTCTGGTCGAGCTTCACCTTACCGAACAGGCCCACTACGAAGACCATCCTCAGTTGCCACGCGAGGAGATCGAGAGGCACCTCGCGCTGGTCCCATCGGCGTTCCGCGGCGAGAACGTCATCTACGTGGTGCGCGACGAAGTCGGGCAGGTGGTCGGATTTTGTTGGATCGTCCTCTACGATCCCGGCACCGGGCTGGAGGGGGAGGTCGCCGAGCTCTATGTGGCCGAGGGGCACCGGGGCAGGGGTATCGGTGAGATGCTCGTCCGCCAGGCGGTCAGGCTGTTCGCCGAGCGCCGCGTCACCCTCGCGTACGTCTGGACACGGCCGGACAACGATGCCGCGGTCAAGCTGTATCGGTCGGCGGGTTTTGAGCCGAACCGCCAGCTCGTGATGACCTGGTACCCGGTGGAACCCCTGGCCCAGAGCTGACCTCCGCCGCCTCCACCTAACATCAGCTCATGCGCCCCGTCTTTGGCCCATTGCTGGCCGTTTTGGCCGGGCTTCTCGCGACCGCCATCGTCGCAGCCGGCGTGACCCTGGCGATCCTGCGCCTCCAGTCGCGCACCAACACGCAGCAGGTGAACCTGCGGCCCGGTGTCACGCTGACCCAGGACTCGGCGATCGTGCAGGCGGCGGCGAAGGGCCGGCCGGCCGTCGTCAGCGTGGTCACGCAGCACCAACCGAGCGTCGTCCGGGGCTCTGGCTACCTGGCGACGAGCGACGGTTACATCGTGACCAGCATCAACGTGATCGCCGGCGCCAACGGGATGACGGTCCTTGTGCCGGGCGACTCCGCGCCGCACGCCGCGCGGCTGGTCGACTACGACTGCCAGACAGGCGTAGCTGTGATCAAGATCGACAAGGTCAGCGGGCTGCCGACGCTCGCGTTCGCGGACCCCACAGCGCTGGTCCAGGGCCAGGTCATCGTCGCCGTCGGCGGTCCGGTCGAGGGCGGCGCGGTCACGCCCGGCTACGTGAGCGCCATGCACCGGGTAACGGCGGCGAAGGACCCCGTAAATCTCGGCCACATGCTGCAGTTCAGTGACACGATCCAGACGAATGTCGCGATCGACGACGGCACCTCCGGAGGGCCGCTGCTGAATGTCAGCAGCCAGGTCATAGGCATCTCCATGGTGTCGCCGACCGAGCTGGCGGGCTTCGGCTTGAACGTCGCCGACATCCAGGACGACGTCCAGCAGATCCTGTCGACCGGACAGGTCCAGGTTGCGTCCCTGGGCGCGACCACAAGCGATGTGACGCCCGAGAGCGCGGCGCTCGGCGGACTGCCAGAGGGCGCTCAGCTGCTCATCGTCGAGAAGGGAGGCCCGGCGGCATCCGCGGGATTGCAAAACGGGGACGTGATCACACAGATCGACGACGTCAAGCTGGATTCCGCGCATCCGCTTTCGCTGCTGCTCCGCTCGCGCTTTCACGCCAGCCAGCGCGTGACCGTGACCTACACGCGCGGCAGCAGCTCGACGCAAGCCGAGCTCACGCTGACCGGCCAGCACCCGACCTGCTCGTGACTTCAGTCATATCGCGCGGCGTGCGCGCAAGCATCAACCAGGCGCTGCTCGACGCCGTGCGGACGCTGGGCGTCGAGGGCGAGATTCCTGACCTCGAGCTCGGGCGGGCAAAGGTTCCCGGCCATGGCGACTACGCAACTTCGGCGGGGCTGAAGCTTGCGCGCGAGCTTCGGCAACCGCCCGCCTCGATCGCGGCGCGACTTGCGGAGACGATCTCAGTCCCAGACGGGGCCGCCACGGTCGAGGCCGACAGCGGCTACGTCAACTTCCGCCTCGCCGAGGACTGGCTTCGCCGCCTCGTGGGCCAGGTCACGTCTGCCGCCGGCCGTTACGGCGCGCGCGACGTGGGCCGCGGCGAGCGCTTGCAGGTCGAGTTCGGCAGCGTCAACCCGACCGGACCGCTGCACATCGGTCACGGACGCGGCGTAACCCTCGGCGACTCGATCTGTCGTCTCCTCGAGTTCACCGGGCACGACGTGCAGCGCGAGTACTACGTCAACTCCGACAACCTGCAGACGCGCAGGTTTGGGCTCTCGGTCTTCGCGCGACTGCACGGCCTCGAGCCGCCCGAAGGCGGCTACACGGGCGACTACGTGAAAGAGCTCGCGGAGATGGCGCGCCACGACCTGCCGGACATCGAAAAGCTTCCGGCGGATGAGGCCGAGCCAAAGCTCAGGATGTACGCGATCGACAAGATGGTGGAGCGCATTAAGGCCACCGTCGCCCGCGTCAACGTGCGCTACGACGAGTGGTACTACGAGAACCGGTTGTGGGAGGCGGGCCTTGCACAGGCGGCGATCGAAAGATTGCGCGAGTCGGGAAACATCAAGGACCGAGACGGCGCCCTCTGGTTCGGCGAGCCGAACGATGAAGAGGAGGACCGCGTCGTCATTCGGGCCAACGGCCAGCCGACCTATTTCGCGTCTGACCTCGGCTATCTGCTGAGCCGCTTCGAGCAGCGCGACTTCAACCGAGTGGTCGAGGTGTGGGCCGCGGACCACCACGGCTACGTGGCGCGGATGAAGTCGGCCGCCGCGGCGCTTGGCTTCGACGCTCAAAAGCTCGTGATCATCCTCCACCAGATGGTCAACCTCAAGGAAGGCAAGATGTCGAAGCGCGCGGGACGCTTCGTCACCCTCGATGAGCTCGTGGATCGCGTCGGTTCGGACGCCGTCCGCTACTTCTACCTGATGCGGTCGCCCGACACCACGATCGAGTTCGACCTCGAGCTCGCGGTGACTCAGGGAAACGAGAACCCCGTCTATTACGCCCAGTACGCGCACGCCCGCCTGGCGAACGTCGAGGCGACGGCCCGTGAGCGTCACCCACAGCTGCCCGAGAGAGCCGACGTGTCGTTGCTGGCGCAGCCATGGGAGCTGGACGTGGCGCGGCAGCTCGCGTTCTGGCCGGACGTGGTCGAGGACGCGGCCACGCTGCTGGAGCCGCATCGCATTCCTTATTACGTGCACGACCTCGCGACCGCGGTGCATCGCTTCTATCACGCGGGCAACGCCCAGACCGAGCACCGCGTGGTCGTGGATGACCCCGAGGCAACAAGGGCGAGGCTGGAGCTGTGCCGGGCCGCGCGTCACACTTTGAAGACGGCGCTGGACCTCATGGGGGTCGGCGCACCCGAAAGGATGTAGGAGAGCAAGACCATTGGACGTCACCTGGCTGGGACACGGCTGCTTCCGTTTGCGCGGACGCGGCGCCGCGGTGGTCACTGATCCATACCCGCCGGCCATCGGGCTCAAGCTCGCGCGCATGGACGCGGAGGTCGTGACGGTCAGCCACGACCACGACAACCACAGCTACACGCAGGTTGTCCGCGACGGTGCCTACGAGATTCACGGACCTGGTGAGTACGAGATCGCTGGGGTGAGCGTGATCGGCGTGCCGACCTATCACGATGCGGACAAGGGCGCCAAGCATGGGCGCAACACCGTCTACCTGATCGAGATCGACGACGTTCGTATTTGCCACCTGGGCGATCTCGGCCACAAGCTGGAAGACGCCGAGGCGGAGGCGGTTGCTTCACCCGACGTGCTGCTGGTGCCGGTCGGTGGGCATACCGCGATCAACGCCGCTCAGGCGGCCGAGGTGGTCCGCCAGCTGGAGCCTCGCTACGTCGTGCCGATGCACTATGCCATCCCAGGTCTGAAGCTGGATCTGGACCCGATCGACCGCTTCCTGAAGGAGATGGGGGTCACCGCGGCGGAGCCGCAGCCCAAGCTTGCGGTGCAGAAGTCGTCGGTGACAGAGTACGAGACCAAGGTCGTGGTTCTGGAGCCGAAAGCGGAACCAAAGGTTTAGCCGCCTCCCGTCTCCGGTAACATCTGAAAAACCGCCCTGGAGGTCGTCTATGTCGAAGTACGTTTTCGTGACCGGGGGTGTCGTCTCCTCCCTTGGCAAGGGCATCACGGCGGCGTCGATCGGGACCATCCTGAAGGCCCGCCACCTCACCGTCTCCCTCCAGAAGCTCGACCCCTATCTCAACGTCGACCCCGGGACGATGAGCCCCTACCAGCACGGCGAGGTGTTCGTCACCGATGACGGCGCGGAAACGGACCTCGACCTCGGCCACTACGAGCGGTTCGTCGACGAGAACCTGACCGTCGCGTCCAACGTCACGACCGGAAAGATCTATCAGGACGTGATCGCCCGCGAGCGTCGCGGCGACTACCTCGGGGCCACCGTGCAGGTGATCCCACACGTGACCAACGTGATCAAGGAAAAGATCCTTCGCGCCGCCAAAGACCCTCAGGCGGATGTGGTGGTGGTCGAAGTCGGCGGAACAGTGGGCGACATAGAGAGCCTTCCATTTCTCGAGGCGATCCGGCAGTTGAAGAATGACCTCGGCCGGCAGAACGTCTTCTACGTCCACTGCTCGCTTGTGCCTGTGGTGCGCGGCCAGGAGATGAAGACGAAGCCCACCCAGCACTCCGTCCAGGCGCTGCGCGCCATCGGTATCCAGCCCGACGCAATCATCTGCCGCTCCGAGCTGCCGATCGACGGCGACCTCAAGGAGAAGATCGCGCTCTTCACGGACGTGCCCCGGGAGGCCGTGGTCTCGGTGCCTGACGTACAGTCGATCTACGAAGTGCCGCTGATGCTCGAAGCTTCAGGACTGGGCAAGGTCATGGCCAGGCACTTCGAGCTGGACGTCCCGGCGCACGCACCGGACCTCGCGCCCTGGGTCGAGCTGGTGAATCGGATCAAGCATCCCCGCGCCACCGTGCCGGTCGCGATCGTCGGCAAGTACATCGCCCTGCCCGACGCGTATCTCAGCGTCATCGAATCCCTGCGCCACGCGGGCATCCACCACGGCCTCGAGATCGACATCCGCTGGGTCTCGTCCGAGAAGCTCGACGCCGGAGACTCCTCACCGCTCATGGGCGTTGCCGGGATCGTGGTCCCCGGTGGGTTCGGCTACAGAGGGATCGAAGGCAAGGTCCAGGCCTCGCGCTACGCCAGGCACAACCGGATTCCCTACCTGGGTCTGTGCCTCGGCATGCAGTGCGCGGTCATCGACTTCGCGCGCGAGAAGCTGGAAGCGCCCGACGCCAACTCGACCGAGTTCGCCGCCTTCACGTCGACTCCGGTCATCGACCTGATGCCCGAGCAGCGCAATGTCGATCAGATGGGGGGCTCGATGCGGCTCGGCCTGTACCCCTGCAAGCTGCTGCCCGGATCGCACGCTCATCGGGCGTACGGAGAGGAGGTCGTCTACGAGCGGCACCGCCACCGCTTCGAGTTCAACAACGAGTACCGCGAGGTGATGGGCGAGGCCGGCATGATCTTCAGCGGGCTTTCGCCGAACGGCCGCCTTGTCGAGATCGTCGAGCTGGCGGACCATCCATGGTTTGTCGCGAGCCAGTTCCACCCCGAGTTCCGCTCGCGCCCCAACCGGCCGCACCCGCTGTTCCGGGATTTCGTCAAGGCGGCTTTTCTGCAAAGCGGCGACCAGATGGAGCTCCGCCCCGCGGAGCTGCTCGAAGAAACCGAAACCACCTAAAGGACCCACATGGAGCAGCACAGGAGCGGTATTCCTTCTTTTGAGGCGCGCGGCGAGCTGTCGCTGGAGCTCGTACATGCCACAGAGGCGGCCGCACTGGCCTGCGCGTCACTCCTCGGCAAGGGCGACCCCGATGGCGTCAGCGACGCGGCGGGAGAGGCCATGCGCCGCGCCCTCGAGCGCTCGGTAGTGACCGGAACGGTGGTCTTGAGTCCGCGCCAGCAGGCCCACCTACCACAAGGGGCTGTCATCGCAGGCGGCGAGCACGCTGTCGACCTCGGCGTCTACCCGGTCGAGGGCGCGAGCCAGGTCGCGCGCGGACACATCAACGCCGTGTCCCTGCTCGTCGCGGTCGAGTCGGGAGGCTTTGCCAAGCTCCCCGCCGTCTCCCAGGTGGAGAAGTTCGTCGCGGGGCCTCGTGCTCGCGGCGCGGTCGACCTGGACGACCCTGTGGCGGACAACCTGAGGCGGATCGCGTTTGCCCACGATGTCCGCGTTCAGGACTTGACGGTGGCGATCCTGGAGCGCCCGCGCCATCAGGAGATCATCGGCGAGGTCGCCGCGGCAGGTGCACGGATCCGCACGTTGGAGGAAGGCGACTTCGCGAGCGCGGTCATGGCCGCCGCCGGCGGAACGGGGATCGACGCCGCGATCGGCATCGGCGACCTGCACGCAACACTCATCGCCGCTTGTGCCGTTCGCTGCCTGGGTGGAGAGTTCGTTGCCCGCCTGCTACCACGCACCGAGGACGAAAGGCGGCTGGTCGGCGACCAGACGTCTCGCGTCTACGGCGTGGCCGACCTGGCGCCGGCCGCGGACATAGCCGTAGCGATCACGGGCGTGACCGGGGGCCCGCTGCTTCCTGGCGTGACATTCGGCAGCGGGTTCGCGGAGACGTCGTCGTTGGTGATGTCCACCCGCCAGGCGACCGTCCGCCGCCTGACCACCCGGCACCACCTGGTGGCTGACCGCCAGTAGGAACCCGGATTAGTCCTCCCGGGTAGCGGGTATCTATAAGAGGTAATTCTTTGAGCCAGAACGATCCTTACAGCCCGCCGCAGGGTGGCCAGTACATCCCACCGGCCCCGCAGTTCCAGGGGACGTCGGACATTCCGCCGCAGTCGCCGTACCACTACTCGCCCGCGCCCCAGCGGTCAAGCCGCAGCGCGCTCGGCTGGCTGGGTTCGGCCGCGCTGGCCGTGTGGGCCGTGGTCAAGTACGGCCTCGTTTTCCTGGTCAAGATCCCAGCCCTCGCCACGCTGCTCTCGGCCGCTGTGAGCTTCGGCGCCTACTCGCTGGTGTACGGCGGGTGGTTTGCGGTGGCCCTCGTGGTCATGATCTTCGTCCACGAGATGGGGCATGTTCTCGAGATCAGGCGCCAGGGCATGCATGCGACCGCTCCGATCTTCATCCCCTTCCTGGGCGCCGCGATCTTCCAGCGCCAGCACCCGACCGACGCCCTGAAGCAGGCCCAGATCGGTATTGCGGGCCCGATCGCCGGGACGATCGGCGCGACCGCGGCGTGGGTGCTCTTCAGCGCGACGCAGAACCCCGTGTTCCTGCTCGCGGCTTCGATCGGCTTCTTCCTGAACCTTTTGAACCTGATTCCGGTCTGGCAGCTCGACGGGGCGTGGGTCCTGGCGCCGGTTTCGCCGTGGTTCCAGGTCGCGGGACTGGGGATGATCGCGATCAGCGTCTTGATCTTCCACTTCGCCAGCTTCCTGCTGATCATCATCGCCTTGCTCGGAATCCAGACCATGCGCGCGGGCTTCCGCAACGCGAAGAATCCCTACTACACCTCCGTGCCCATCAGCGCCCGGCTGGCCCTCGGCGGCGCCTGGCTCGGCCTCGTCCTCTACCTCGGCGTGATGAGCCTGCAGGCTGAGAGTTTGTTCGTCTCGTTGGCTCGGTAAACTACTACCCTCCCTGGAGAACCCATGAAGCTACAGATCCATCCCACCTTTTACGAAGACGCGCTCGTCACGTGCGCGTGCGGCAACACGTTCACGACCGGTTCCACCCGCAAGGAGCTCAAGACTGAGATCTGCTCCGTCTGCCACCCGTTCTTCACGGGCACGCAGCGGATCGTGGACACGGGCGGGCAGGTCGAGCGGTTCCGGAAGCGGGCTGCTAAGACCAGGGTCTAGATGCCGCAGCCGGATCCGGCCGCGGTTGACTCGGTAACCCCAAGCCCCCACCCGGCCCTTCGGGCCGACCTTCTCACGAGTGGGGAGGTGAAGCCTGCCAAGGATGGGGGGGTCAAGGCGGCCAAGGAGCAGTTCTTCTATGGCGGTCAGGCCGTCATCGAGGGCGTGATGATGCGCGGCAAGAGTCACTACGCCGTCGCGATTCGCCTGCCCACGACCAAAGAGATCGTGGTTGACCGCGGCGAGCTGAAGGCCCCGATCTACACGAACCCGGCCTGGAAGCTGCCGTTCATCCGCGGTCTCGCGCTGATCGGTGAGCAGCTCCATCTCGGCATGAAGTCGCTTATCTGGTCGGCCAACATGAACGCGGGAGCGCACGACGTCCAGATCGGGAAGAGAGAGATCACCGGCTCGGTCGCGGTGGCGGGAGTCTTTGCGCTCGCGCTGTTCATCGGCCTGCCTTTGCTGCTGGCCAGCGTCGCCGTCCACCGAAGCGGAAGCTTCGCGTTCGTCCTGGTCGAGGGCTTGATCCGCGTCGGCCTTGTCCTGGGCTATCTGGCGGCGATCTCGCTGCTGCCCGATGTTCGACGCGTGTTTCAGTACCACGGCGCCGAGCACAAGACCATCAATGCGTTCGAGTCCAACTGGGCGCTCGACGTGCCGTCGGTGCGTCGCGCCAGCACGCTGCATCCCCGGTGCGGCACCGGGTTTCTTCTCGTCGTCTTGGTCGTGAGCGTGATCGTGTTCAGCGTGGTGGCGTTGTTTCACCCCAACCTGTTCTGGCTCGTTATGAGCCGAGTGCTCGCGATCCCCCTGATCGCCGGCACTGGCTTCGAGCTGATCCGCTTCATGGCACGGCATCGCTACAACCCCATCGTTCGGATCGCCCTCCTGCCGGTGCTCGGAACGCAGAAGTTCACCACGCGTGAACCGTCTGACGACATGCTCGAGGTTGCGATCTGCGCCTTCAACAGCGCGCGCCAGGGCGAGGAGGAGTCGGCGGGAGCGGCGGCGTAATGATGGAGATTCACGAGGGGGGCAGGCTCCCCTTGTGGGGAACCCCCCAAAATCTTCTGGCGTGGTCGCTTCGCCCTTTGGTGGCGGTTGCCCGGCAAAGCCGGGCAACGCGGGAGTAAGGAAGTGATTGATCGGCTGGAGTCGATAGCGAGGCGCTATCGCGAGATTGAAAACGCGATGGGGCGTCCCGAGGTCGCGTCGGACCACGAGCAGCTTACAAAGTTGGCCCGCGAACAACGGTCAATGCGCGAGATCGTCGAGGCGTACGACGCGTACCGCCGCGCGCGCAGGGAAATGGAGTCTGCGCACGACATGCTGCGACACGAGAAAGACCTGGAGATGCAGGAATACATGCGCTCCGAGGAGCGCCGCGCCGCCGAGCAGGTGGAGAAGCTCGAAGAAAAGCTCAAGGTGCTCCTGCTGCCGAAGGATCCGAATGACGACCGCGACGTTGTGGTCGAGATCCAGGGCGCGGAAGGGGGGGAGGAGGCGGCGCTCTTCGCAGCCGACCTCTTCCGCATGTACACGCGCTGGGCCGAGAAAAAGGGATGGAAGGTCGAGGTCGTCGACGCGTCACCGACCGGGATGGGCGGATACGACAAGATCGAGTTCGAGGTCCACGGGCAGGGTGCGTATTCACAGCTGAAGTACGAAGGGGGCGTGCACCGCGTCCAGCGCGTACCGAAGACGGAGGCGCAGGGCCGGGTCCATACTTCGGCGGCGACCGTCGCCGTGCTCCCGGAGGCCGACCCCGTGGAGGTCGAGCTCAAGCCGGAAGATCTCGAAATCAAGGCCTCCACCTCGACAGGCCCGGGCGGCCAAAGCGTGAACACCACCTACTCGGCAATCCGCATCACCCATAAGCCGACGGGCCTCGCAGTCAGCATTCAGGACGAGAAGTCGCAGCTCCAGAACAAGGAGAAGGCCATGCGTGTGCTCCGGGCGCGGCTGTATGAGATGAAGCTTGCCGAGCAGCAGGAGGCGATCGGGGCGCAGCGGCGGGGCATGGTTCGCACTGGCAACCGCTCTGAGAAGATCCGGACTTACAACTTCAAGGACAACCGGGTGACCGACCATCGCATCAACCTCACGCTGCACAAGCTGGACAGGGTCATGGCCGGTGACCTCGACGAGCTAGTGTCGGCAGCGATCGCGGCCGAGCGCGCGGCACAGCTCAACGGCGGCGACGCTGTGGCGTGACCATCGTTGAGGTCCTGAAGCTCTCCGCCGACTATCTCCAGAAGCACGGATCGGATTCCGCACGCCTCGACGCTGAGATCCTCCTTGCGGATGTGTTGGGCTTGCGCCGGCTCGACCTCTATCTGAGGTTCGACCGCAAGCTGCAGGAGGACGAGCTGGCCGCCTACCGCAGCCTCGTTGCGCGACGCGCGAAAGGCGAGCCCGTCGCTTACCTGGTCGGGCATCGGGAGTTCATGGGACTCGACTTCGAGGTCACGCCTGACGTGCTGGTGCCAAACCCAGACACCGAGGTGCTGGTCCAGCGTGCTGTGGCGATCGCACGCGAGGTCGGGGCGCCGCTGCGGGTGGCCGACGTCGGCACGGGAAGCGGATGCATCGCCATCTCCATCGCGCACTACGCGCAGAACACAGCGGTCTGGGCGTCGGACATCAGCCCGCAGGCGCTAGCCGTGGCCGCCCGCAATGTGGCCCAGCACGGGCTGGCCGGCCGCGTGCACCTCGAGCCCGGAGACCTGATGCGTGGGCTCAGCGGGGAGTTCGACCTCGTTTGCGCCAACCTTCCGTATGTGGCTGCCAACGCCAATCTTCCGGCCGAGGTCTCCGCGCAGCCCTCGCGGGCCCTCTTTGCCGGCGACGGTGGCGCTGCGCTGGTCCGCGAGCTTCTCGCCGAAGCGCCCGCCAGGCTCAAGCCAGGCGGCCGGGTCCTGGTGGAGCTCGATCCGTCGATCCTCACTGCCGTGGCCGACGTCGCCGGCCACGGTTTCGCTGGACACCGGGTCCACCGGGATGCCGGCGGTCGAGAGCGCGTCCTCGAAGCATGGTCCTGAAGCCGACCCAGGCCGGACTACAGCGCGCGGCGCAGCTGCTGCGCAGCGGGGCGGTCGTGGCTTTCCCGACCGACACCGTCTACGGCCTCGGGGCCAGCGCGGACGACGAGGTGGCGCAGAGGCGGATCTACCAGATCAAAGGCCGTCCCGTCGGACTGCCGCTGATCCTCATGGTGGCAGCGGTGTCGCAGCTCGAAGGTCTCGTGCATGTCGACTCGCGCGCGGAGGAGATGATGCGCAAGTGGTGGCCGGGGCCGCTGACGCTCATCCTCTACGCGTTCGGAGGGGGCACCCTGGGGGTCCGGATACCAAAGCACAAGGTGGCGCTGGCCCTGCTCCGGCACGCGGGACCGCTGCTGACCACCAGCGCCAACCTGCACGGCCAGGATCCAGCCATGGACGCGGACCAGGCGGGTGCGCTCTCAGGGGTAATGGCCGTCGTCGACGGCGGCGTGGCGCCCGGCGGCACGGCCTCGACCGTGCTAGACCTCACCGGGCCTGAGCCGCACGTCCTGCGCGAGGGCGCGATCCCAACGCCCGAGCTGCTCGGGCCGCCTCAACCTCGCTCGGGATAGCATCACCACCGTGAGTCCCTCGATAACCACGATGACCTTTCGCGCCCTCGACGAGCAGGATCCGGACGTCGCGCAGCTCATTCGCAACGAGTTCCGGCGTCAGTCGGAGACGCTGGAGCTGATCGCATCGGAAAACCTGACCAGCCCCGCCATCCTCGAGGCCCTCGGCACGCTGCTGACCAACAAGTACGCCGAGGGCTATCCGGGGCGCCGCTACTACGGCGGCACCGGCGAGGTGATCGACAAGATCGAGAGCCTGGCGGTGGAGCGCGCGAAGCAGCTTTTCGGCGCCGACTACGTCAACGTTCAGCCGCATTCGGGATCGCAGGCAAACGCTGCCGTCTACATGGCGGTCTGCCAGCCGGGTGACCGCGTGATGGGGATGGACCTCTCCGCGGGCGGTCATCTCACCCACGGCAGCCCGGCCAACTTCAGCGGCAAGCTGTACGAGATCCACCCCTACGGCGTCGACCGCGAGACGGAGCGGATCGATTACGAGGCGGTGCAAGAGCTCGCCGAAGAGGTACGGCCGAAGATGCTGCTCGCGGGGTTCTCGGCTTACTCGCGCGTCATCGATTGGGGCCGGATGCGGCAGATCGCAGAGGGGGTCGGCGCGACGCTGTTTGTGGACATGGCGCACGTCGCGGGCCTGGTCGCGGGTGGCGTGTATCCGTCGCCGATCCCGCACGCCGCCATCACATCGACCACCACGCAGAAGACGCTGCGCGGGGCCTGGGGCGCGATCATCCTGTGCCGCAACGACTGGCAGAAAGCCATCGACTCGGCGGTATTTCCTGGCATCCAGGGAGGCCCGCTGATGCACGCGATCGCGGCCAAGGCGGTCTGCTTCGGCGAAGCGCTGAAACCCGAGTTCAAGGACTACGCGAAGCAGGTCGTCGTCAACGCCAAGGCGATGGCGACAAGGTTGATGGAGCGCGGCCTGCGTCTTGTCAGCGGGGGCACGGACAACCACCTGATGCTCATCGACCTGCGACCGCAGAAGCGGACGGGGAAGCAGGTCCAGGACATTGCGGACAGCGTGGGCATCACCCTCAACCGCAACTCGATTCCGTTCGACGACGCCTCGAAATTCAACCCCAGCGGCGTCCGCGTCGGCACTCCACTCGTAACGACGCGCGGGATGCGCGAGGCCGAGATGGTCGTGATCGCGGACTGCATCGCGGACCTCGTGGAGCGCATCGATGACCCCGCCACGCTGGACGCCGTCCACGAGCGGGCGCTCGAGCTCTGCCGTAAATTCCCGATCCCCTATGCCTTCGATTAGTGACTAGCGAGTCTCCCAAGTTTCTTGCGTCTTCGCGTCCTCGACCGCCGGGCGCCGCCCCGGGCGGCGTTTGCGCTCCCTCGCGTGCTCATCGTTTCCTTGGCTCCGGCCGCCGATGCCGCAAATCCCCGGCGGAATTCGGAGCCGCCCTAGTCATTGTCTGACTTCTTCAGCGGCGCGGCTCTCGCCAACCTGACCGAGCATCTACTGCCCGGCGTGTGGCCGTTTCTGCTCGCCCTGCTCGGATGCATCGTCCTCACCCCGCCGGCGATCTGGTTGTCCCGGCGATACACGGTTGTCGCGCAGCCGGGCGGGCGTCACGCGCACGCGAGCCCGACTCCGGTGCTGGGCGGCCTCGCGATGTGGGGCGGCTTTGCCCTGGCCACGATCGTTTTCCTTCCCCGAGACATTCAGACCTTGGGAGTTGTGCTGGTTTCCGGGCTGGCGATGGGCCTGCTGATCGTCGACGACAAGCGGGGGATGAGTCCGCTGGTCAAGCTCGGGGTTCAGGTCGGGCTGGCGGTAATCGCGGTCGTGGTGTTCGGCAACGAGATCAAGTTCTTCAGCCTGCCCGGCGGGCACATCGTGCAGCTAGGCCTGCTCGTCGCGCCCGTCAGCATCTTCTGGCTCGTCGGCATGCAGAACACCGTCAACTTCCTCGATGGCGCGGACGGTCTGGCCGCCGGGGTGATCGCGATCGTAGCCCTGATCCTGATGCTGGCCGCGGGCCAGCTCAAACAGCTCGAGGTTGTGCAGTTGAGCGGCGCGCTCGCGGGGTGCTGCGCCGGCTTCCTGCTGTACAACTTTCCGCCCGCACGCATCTTCATGGGCGACTCCGGAGCGCATTTTCTCGGCATCGCCCTCGGCATGATCTCGATCCTCGGCGTGGCGAAGGTTGCCGTGGCCTTTGCCCTGGCCGCGCCGGTGCTCGCGCTCGCCGTCCCCATCGCGGACACCGGCTGGGCGATCCTGCGCCGGCGTCGGCTCGGCACGTCGCTGGCGGCGCCAGACCGGCTCCACCTCCACCACCGCCTGCAATCCTTCGGCCTCGACGCCCGGCAGACCTGCTTTGTCTTCTACGCAGCCAGCGCACTGCTGGGCGGCCTCGGGCTGACGCTTTTCGGGCACGGCCGCATCCTGGCCGTGGTCCTCGTCGCCGCCGCTGTTCTGACCTCGACGGTGGCCGCCGACCTGCTGCAGCACACCGGGTGGCGAATACCAGCTCCATTCCTCCGCCGGCTCCTCGGCGAACCGAGTACCCGATAGAATTCGGAGGGGCATGGCGCCCACTCCGAGTACAGGCCCGACGGGGGCTGACATGGCGGGAATCGGGATTTATTTCGCCGCCGCTGTCCTGCTACCTCTACTCGGAGGTGTCGCTCTCGACAAGATGCTCCACACGGCGCCGGTGTTCGTCCTCGTAGGCCTGGTCGTGGGTCTGGCGGCAGGCGCGACCGGCATCTGGTTGAAGGTGAAGGAGTTCTCTAGGTGACGTCCGGAGGCCTGATGCGGCAAACCGTGGTGACATGCTCAATCGTGGCCCTCGTGGTCGCCGCGATCGCATCCATCACAGGGCATGTGGGGGTCGGTCTTGGGCTTGCCGCGGGATTGATGCTCGGTTCCGTGAACGGTTATCTGATCCAGGGGCTGCTGGTTCGCGGCGCTCCATTCGTGGCCGCGAGCTTGATGCGGATCCTGGTGTTCAGCTCGATCGTCCTGCTGGCCGCGTTGACTGTGCGCGGCGCAGCCTGGACGGTGGCACTCGGGATTGGAGTTGCCCAGCTCGTCATGGTCGGGGTGGGCGTTCGATTGGGCCTGAGACGGTGATCCTCAGCGATTCGTCCTTCGGCACGCATCCCACCGTCGACCTTGGCTGCGGCACACTCTGCACCTTCAACTACGACAGCGTCATCTCCAGCCTGGTCGCCGTGCTGATCACGCTCGGGCTCGGGTTCTGGATCCGATCCAAGCTGAAGAGCGGAGAACCGGGTCGTGTCCAGGCGGTCTTCGAGTGGGGTTACAACCAGTTGAGATCGCTGATCAGAGCCAACGTTTCCGACGACGCCCTCTTCATCATCCCGTTGGCGCTGACGCTGTTCCTGTTCATCCTCGTCGCCAACTGGCTGGAGCTCCTGCCCCTGGCGATCTTCCCGATCCTCCACGGCGCGAATGCCGACCTGAACCAGACGCTGGCGATGGCTTTGATCGTGATCGGCGTGGTCCAGTGGTACAGCGTGCGGGTGCTGGGCTGGCGCGGCTACTTCCGGCGGTTCACGAAGCCTTTCGAGATGCCGCTTGCGTTTCGCATCGGCTTCATGCCCTTCAACATCCTCGAGGAGGTCGTCAAGCCAGTCACGTTGTCCTTGAGGTTGTTCGGCAACATCTTTGCCGGGGCGGTGATGATCGCCTTGATCGCCGGCTTCGGGATGCTCGCCTTGCCAGGCGTCGGCACCGTTGGCGGCACCGTTCTTGGCACGATCCTGCTGTCGATCTGGAAAGCGTTCGACGTGATCTTCATCGGCTTCATCCAGGCATTCATCTTCATGTTGCTCACGGTCATCTACTTCGGCATGGCGCGCGAAGGCCTCGAGCACGAACACCATTAGGAGGGTTACATGACTGATCACGGACTCGTTCTCGCCGGGGCTCTTGTCGGGTTCGGACTCGCGATCGGCCTTGGCGCCGTCGGCGCCGCATTCGGCGACGGCCTCGCAGGCAATGCGTTCATCGGTGGCGTCGCCCGGCAGCCTGAGGCACAGGGCAGGATGATCCCGTGGCTGTTCACGATCGTCGGCCTGGTCGAGGCGATGTACTTCATCAACCTGGCATTCGGCTTCGTGTTCCTCTCCAACGTGCCGAGCAAGTAATCGCAATGATCTTTCTGGCGACAACGGGCACGGCCGGCGTCATCGACATCAATGGAACCGTGGTCGTGGAGCTGATCACGTTCCTGGTGATGCTCGCTGTCCTCGCACGGTACGTGTACCCGGAGATCGTCAAAGTTGCTGAAGCGCGGCAGCGCGCAATTGCCGAGCAGCTCCAGGAAGCCGAAAAGGCAAGAGCTGAAGCGGAGGCGCGCCTCAAGGAAGCACAGGCCCAGATGGAGGACGCGCGCAAGACCGCGCAACAGGTCATCGACGCGGCCAACAGGTCGGGCGAGCAGGCGCGCCAGGATCTCAAGCAAAAGGCAGAAGAGGAGGCCAGGCGGATCGCCGAATCGGCTCGCAAGGAGATCGAGGTCGAGCGTGAGCGAGCGGTTCAGTCGGCCCGCGACGAACTGGCGGGCCTCGTGGTAGTGGCCACGGAAAAAGTCATCGGCGCGACGCTCGACGATCGCAAGCACCGAGAGCTGATCGAGCGGGCCATCGAGGAGGTCGCGAGTGGCGACGGAAGCCGCTAGGCGCTACGGAAAGGCAGTGTTCGAGCTGGCCCAGCAAGAAGGCCAGCTCGAGGAGTGGGGCCGGCGCCTGAGCAAGATCCGCGAGCTGTTCGCCGACCCGGAGGTGGCGGCCGTGCTCAGCAATCCGACGATCGCGACCGAGCGGCGCGATGCCCTCGTTTCAACGGCGCCTCATCTGGTCGATGACGAGGCCACCACGCTTGCCCGGATGCTGATCGAGTCAGGACGCATCGACGAGGCGTCTGCGATCGAAGAGGAGTTTCATCGCCTGGCCGACAAGGCGGCCGGTCGGGTGCGTGCCACCCTGACCACGGCCGTCGAGCTCGAGCACGCGGACCGCGACCGGGTCCAGCGAGAGCTGGCGAAACGTCTGAACAAAGAGGTCAGGCTGAGCGTCGTCGTCGATCCGCGCCTCATCGGCGGGCTGAAGCTTCAGTACGGAGATCGGGTAGTCGACGCGAGTGTGGCCACCAGGTTGCAGCAGCTGCGCCGCCGTCTCGCGGCGACTTAGGAGAGAACGCGAGTGGGAATCAGCACCAAAGAGATCTCGGAAGTCATCAAAGAAAGGCTCAAGGATTTCGACGCGAGCCTGGTCGCCGCCGACGTCGGCCGCATCGTCGCCGTCGGCGACGGTATCGCCCAGATCTATGGGCTGCAGAACGCGATGGCGGGGGAGCTCCTGGAATTTCCGCACGAGACGTACGGGCTTGCCCTCAACCTCGAAGAAGACCAGGTGCGGTCCGTCATTCTCGGCGACTTCGGCCATCTGCACGAGGGCGACGAGGTCAGGACGACAGGCCGCCTGCTCGAGGTGCCGGTCGGGGACGAGCTGCTCGGCCGCATCGTCAACCCGCTCGGCATCCCGCTCGACGACAAGGGGCCGATCAAGACCAGCAAGACTTTGCCTGTGGAGCGGATCGCCCCGGGCGTCATCACCCGCAAGCGAGTCGACAGCCCGGTCCAGACCGGCATCAAGGCGATCGACGCCATGATCCCGATCGGCCGCGGCCAGCGCGAGCTGATCATTGGCGACCGGTTCACCGGCAAGACCACGGTCTTGCTCGACACGATCATCAACCAGAAGGGCAAGGACCTCTTCTGCATCTACGTTGCGATCGGTCAGAACGCGGCCTCGATCGCACGCGTTGCTGCAACCCTGGAAGAGAACGGGGCGATGGACTACACGATCATCGTCGCGGCGGCCGCGTCCGATCCGGCATCGCTCCAGTACATCGCGCCCTACGCGGGCTGCGCCATGGGCGAGTACTTCCTGGAGAAGGGCCAGGAGGCGCTCTGCTGCTACGACGATCTCACCAAGCAGGCTTGGGCATACCGCGAGCTCTCGCTCAACCTGCGGCGCCCTCCCGGCCGCGAGGCATATCCGGGCGACGTTTTCTACCTGCACTCCCGCCTGCTCGAGCGCGCGGCCAAGATGAGCGATACCCACGGCAAAGGCTCGCTCACGGCGCTGCCGGTGATCGAGACGCAAGCCAATGACGTCTCAGCCTTCATCCCGACCAACGTCATCTCGATCACCGACGGCCAGATCTACCTGCAGTCGGACCTGTTCAATGCCGGCCAGCGGCCCGCCCTCAATGTGGGCATCTCGGTGTCTCGGGTTGGCGGCGACGCGCAAACCAAGGCGATGCGCCAGGTGGCGGGCAAGCTCCGTCTCGACCTTGCCCAGTACCGTGAGCTGGCGGCATTCGCCCAGTTCGCATCCGACCTGGACACGCAGACCCGCAACCAGCTGGAGCGCGGCGCTCGTTTGACGGAGCTCCTCAAGCAAGACAAATACCAGCCGGTGCCTCTGGCGGCGCAGGTTGCGGTCCTGTACGCCGGCACGCAGGGGCACGTGGACAAGGTCCCGGTGGCGCGCATTCGCGAGTGGGAGGCCGGCTTTGTCCGCTTCTTGAAGGGCGAGAGGCAAGGCGTCCTTGAGGCCATCGACAAGCAGAAAGCCCTGGATGACAACCTGTTTGCACGGCTCAACGCGGCGATCTCGACCTTCAATCATCAGTTCGGGATCGAGGGTTACCAGGACCAGGCCGACCCGGCCGGCCACACCGCGGCTATGGAACCTGAGGCCAAGGAACCCGAGGCCAAGAAATCACCGGCCAAGAAAACCCAAGCCAAGAAAGCAACCTAGATGCCGGCATTCAGGGACATCGTCCGCCGCATCGACTCGATCAAGAACACGCAGAAGATCACCAAGGCCATGCAGGTCGTTGCCGCGACCCGGCTCCGTCGCGCGCAAGCGGCGGTCCAGGCCACGCGGCCGTACGCGGACAAGATGGTGGAGGTCCTGCAAACCGTGAGCGAGCGGTCGACGGAGTACAAGCACCCGTTCCTCATCCGGCGGGAGGGCAAACGCGCGGTGATGATCCTGGTCACTACGGACAAGGGACTCGCGGGCGCTGTCAACGTCAACAACATTCGGGCCGCGACCCGATATATGAGCCAGAATTTCCCGGAGCAGCAGCGCTACGTGACGCTCGGCCGCAAGGGACGCGATTTCCTGCTCCGCTACCGCCGCGACGTGATCGCGGAGGTAAGCAACCTGCCTGACCGGCCGAGTCAGGGACAGGTTCTGCCCGCGGTGACCGTCGCGCTGGAGGAATACACGAAGGAAAATGTGGACGCCGTGCTGCTCTGCTACGCGAAGTGGATTTCCACGATCAGGCAGGAACCGACCGTGCGCGTCCTCATCCCCGCTGAGATTCCGGCGCGCGACCGCGACGCGACCGGACCACGCGCGGACTACATCTACGAACCGGACCCGGAGTCGGTGCTCGACGGTCTTTTGCCGCGCTATGTCGAGACGCAGGTCTTCCAGGCGGTGCTCGAGAACAAGGCCAGCGAGTACTCGGCCAAGATGATCGCCATGCAGAACGCGACCAACGCGGCCGGCGACCTGATCGATTCGCTCACCCTCTACGCGAACAAGGTCCGCCAGGCGGGAATCACCACCGAGTTGATGGAAATCGTCAGTGGCGCCGCGGCGCAGGAAGGTTCGAGCCGAGGGAGGTGACATAGATGGCAACGACGAAGCCGAAGTCCAAGACCCAAACCCACAGTAAGACGGGGCGCCAGGGCCACATCAGCGAAGTCATCGGCGCCGTGGTCGATGTCGAGTTCGAGCCGGGCTACCAACCGGAGCTGTTCGAAGCGTTAGAGGTCACCACTCAGGACGGCCGAAGGGTCATTCTCGAGGTCGAATCGGACCGAGGCGACAACACCGTCCGCTGCATCGCGATGGATTCGACCGACGGTTTTCGCCGCGGCGATCCAGTGAAGGCCACGGGCGCGGCGATCTCGGTGCCGGTCGGGGTCGAGACCCTGGGCCGGCTGTTCAATGTCATCGGCAACGCCATCGACGACGAACCCGCGCCGGAAGGGACTACGCGGTGGCCGATCCACCGCCCGGCGCCGGCGCTCTCCGAGCAGCAGGCGAAGGTCGAGATCCTCGAGACCGGGATCAAGGTCATCGACCTGATCTGCACCTTCGCCAAAGGTTCGAAGATCGGACTGTTCGGAGGCGCGGGCACAGGCAAGACGGTCATCGTGCAAGAGCTGATCCGCAACATCGCCTACCAGCACAAGGGGCGCTCGGTGTTCGCGGGGGTGGGGGAGCGGACGCGCGAAGGCAACGACATGTACGTCGAGATGCAGGACGCTGGCGTGCTGCCGCAGACCGCGCTCGTCTTCGGCCAGATGAACGAACCACCCGGTGCGCGGGCCCGGGTCGGGCTGACGGGTTTGACGATGGCTGAGTATTTCCGCGACGAAGAGGGTGCGGACGTGTTGCTGTTCGTGGACAACATCTTCCGCTACCTCCTCGCCGGCTCAGAGGTGTCCGCGCTGCTCGGACGCATGCCCTCGGCCGTGGGCTACCAGCCCACGCTCGCCTCGGAGATGGGCGAGCTGCAGGAAAGGATCACGTCGACTCGGAAAGGCTCGATCACGTCTGTGCAGGCCGTCTATGTGCCGGCCGACGACTACACCGACCCTGCGATCCAGACCGTGTTCGCCCACCTCGGCGCGACCCTGAGGCTCGAGCGGTCGCTGGTCGAAATCGGGATCTATCCGGCCGTCGACCCACTCGGATCATCGAGCCGATTCGTTGAGCCGGCGATCGTCGGACAGGATCACTACGACGCGGCCCAGGGTGTGAAGAAGATCATGCAGCGCTACAAGGACTTGCAGGACATCATCGCGATCCTCGGCATGGAAGAGCTGTCAGAAGACGACAAGGAGGCCGTGTCGCGTGCGCGCAAGGTGCAGCGGTTTCTGTCGCAGCCTTTCAACGTTGCCCAGCGGTTCACCGGTCGCGAAGGCAAGTACGTGCCCCGGAGTGAAACGGTGCGCGGCTTCAAGGAAATCCTCGAGGGCAAGCACGACGATTTGCCCGAGCAGGCCTTCTACATGGTGGGCACGATCGACGAGGCTCGCGCGCAGGCCGACGAGATGAGGAAAAAGGGATGAAGTTCCCTCTGCGCGTGGTGAGCGTCGAGAGGAGCCTGTTCGAAGGCGACGTCGAGTTCGTCATCGCTACCGGCGCCGAGGGAGAGCTTGGCGTGCTCGCGCGCCATGCGCCGCTCATGACCATCCTCAAACCAGGCCCCCTTCGCATTCAAGAAACGTATGGCGGGCCCGAGCAGACCCTGTTCGTGGGCGGCGGCTTTCTCGAGGTGCTGCCTGAGCGCGTGACCGTCCTCGCCGACGTGGCGGAGCATGCCGAGGAGATCTCAGTGGATGCCGCAGAGGAGGCTCGGCGGCGTGCCCAGGAGAGGCTTGCCGGCACTCTGACGGCGGCCGAGGAGACGGAGTTCCAGAACGCGCTTGCCATGGCCGAAGCCAGATTGCGCCTGGCAAGGGCACGCCGGGGCTAGGGCGGCTCAGACCGTTTACTTTTAGCCCCTGATGGACGCGAGCTCGCGGGGGCGCGATCGGGCCCTGAGGATCACGGGCGGGAGCCGGCTTGCCGGCGACGTCTGCGTGAGCGGCTCCAAGAACGCCGCCCTGCCGGAGATTGCCGCCGCTCTCCTCACGGCCGAACCGCTGACTCTCCACAACGTGCCTCGAGTGACCGACATCGCCGTCATGGGCGAGATTCTTAGCTTGCTGGGAGGCGAGGCCAGGGGTCAGGGCACCGTGGTCATCGACACGGGTGGGGTTACCGACAGCGACGTTCCCGACCACCTGGGGCGCCGGATGCGCGCGACCATCGTCCTCCTGGGGGCGCTGCTCGCGCGCTTCGGGCACGCCCGCGTGCCAAGGCCGGGCGGCGACGACATCGGCGCCCGCCGCGTTGAGCAGCATCTCCGCGGGCTGCGCCAGATGGGCGCGCACGTCAACGAGACCCAGACCGAGATCGTCGCCACCGCGGAGCGGCTCCGGGGCGACCGCATCGTGTTCGACCTGCCGACCGTCACCGGCACCGAAAACATCCTCCTGGCCGCGGTCAAGGCCGAAGGCCGGACCGAGATCTTCAATGCGGCGCGCGAGCCCCACGTCCAGGATCTGTGCCGCCTCCTCATGAAGATGGGCGCCCGCATCGAAGGGGTCGGCACCGAGCGGCTGATCGTCGACGGCACCACCGAGCTCGGAGGCGCGGAGCACACCGTGATCGCCGACTACCTGGAGGCGGGCACGTACGCGATCGGCGTCGCGGCCGCGGGCGGAGAGCTGCGCATCGAGTGCACCCGCCCCGAGGACCTGCAGCTGCTTCTCCTCAAGCTCGAGCAAGCGGGGGCGCACGTGCAGGTCGGCGACGAGTGGTTTCGGGTGGGGAGGGAGCCGGCGACGCCGCTGCGGCCCATCGACATGTCGACCTGGACTTTCCCTGGTTTCCCGACCGATCTGCAAGCGCAATACATGGCCTTGATGACGCAGGCCGACGGCGAGAGCGTCATCTCCGAGTACGTCCACGAGAACCGCTTCCAGCATGTTCGCGAGCTGGCCAAGATGGGCGCGGGGATCACGGTCGAAGGCCGGCTGCACGCCATCGTGCACGGACCCGCCCGGCTGCGCGGCACGGAGCTCGCGATCCCGGACATCCGCTCTGGCGCAGCGCTCGTGATCGCCGCCCTCTGCGCGGAGGGCGACAGCCTGCTCCGCAACTCCTGGCATGTGGAGCGCGGCTACGAAGACATGGTGGGCAAGCTCGCATCGGTCGGGGCGCGGATCAAGACGGTCAGGGTGGATTCGGAGCCACCCTCAGGCCAGCACACCTACGAGTGATGCTTTCGCGAAAGATCGGCATCGACCTGGGCACGTCGACGATGCGGATCTTCGTCAAGGGCGAGGGCGTGGTCATCAACGAGCGGTCACCGATCGAGTTCGAACGTGACAGTCCGCGGACCCTTCATCACTTGATCGGCATGGCGAGCGGGAGACCGCGCCTGTTCAAGCCCGACGTGATCGTCTCCGTGCCGTCGGCCGTCACCTCAGGGGAGCGACGGCGGGTCACCGAGGCCGCCATCTCGGCCGGCGCGCGGCAGGTCTGGCTCATCGACGAGCCGCTGGCAGCGGCCATGGGCGCGGGACTACCTATAGGCGAGCTCCGCGCCAGCGCGATCTGCGAGATCGGCGCCGCCACAACGGAGATCGCGGTCATCGCGCATTCCGGAACCGTGATCGAGCGCTCGATTCGAGTCGGCGGCTATGCGATCGACCGGGCGATCGCGAGCCGGCTCCTGATCAGCGAAGGCGATGCGGAGGAGGTGAAGATCGCGGTTGGGTCGGCCATGCCGATGGATCAGCCGCTCGTGATGCACCTGGGCAGCGTCGAGATTTCGTCCAACCAGATCGTCGAGGCGATCGAGGAGCCGATTCACCGCATCGCAGCCGCGATTCGCGACGTGCTCGAAGAGACGCCGGCCGATCTCGCGGACGACATCCGCGACCGCGGCATCGTCCTGTCAGGTGGCGGGGCGCAGCTGCGCGGGCTGGATCGCTATATCTCCATGCGTGCGGGGATCCCCGCGAAGGTGGCAGAGGAGCCGCAGACGTCGGTCGTCCGCGGCACCGGCATGGCGCTGGAGAACTTCGAAGTCCTGAAGCGCAACCAGAGCTACTTGCGCTGACGGGACTGCAGGTAGTCGTCGACGGGTCGGGACTGGAGCGACCTTGGGCCGGGGTCGGCGTGTACACGAGCCAGATCCTCCGCGCCATGGCCGTCGACCGACCGGATTGCCGGCTCACCGTGTTCGGCCCCCGGCGCGCCTTCATGCACGTGCCCAACGCCACGTACCGGCTGCTGCCGCAGACGAGGTTGTTGGGCCGCCACGTCCAGTGGCCTGCCATCATCCGCCGGCTGCGGCCACACGCCTACTTCGGCCCGGCGGGGGTGCTGCCCCTCGGCAACGTCGGGTGCCCTTCCGTCATCACCGTTCATGACCTCGCCATCTACCGCAATCCCCGCTGGTTCCCGGGCCGGCAGCCGCTGAGCACGCGCTTTGTCGTCCCCCGATCGGTGCTCCGAGCGGACGTCGTGATCGCCGTCTCCGAAAACACGGCGCGCGACGTCGTCGACATCTTCGGTATCGATCGGAAGCGGATCGAAGTGGTGCCGCACGGCGTTTCCCCGAAGTTTCGACCGATGGGCCGCGACGAGCTCGCGGACGCTCGCGTCCGGCTCGGACTGCCGGAGCGATTCATCCTCTTCGTGGGCACGGTCGAGCCGCGCAAGAACCTGGAGACGCTGCTCGACGCGTGGGTGACGATGCGCGACCGACCGGACCTCGTGGTCGTCGGCTCCTGGGGCTGGCGGTACGAATCGATCCGCGACAAGATGGCCCGGCTCGGCCCGCGCCTGCACCACCTCGAATCGGTCGACCCTGATCAACTCCCGGCGATCTACAACCTGGCGCGCGTGCTCGCGCACCCGGCCTGGTACGAGGGATTCGGGCTTCCTCCGCTCGAAGCGATGGCCAGCGGCACGCCCACGGTGGTCGCGGACACGTCGAGCCTGCCCGAGGTGGTGGCCGACGCGGGCATGGTCGTGCCGGCCGGGGATGTCGACGCCTGGCGCAAGGCGCTGGAGCGAGTGATCGCCGACACCGACCTCGCGGCCGGCATGCGCCATCGCGGCATATTGCGTGCGGCCCAGTTCAGCTGGGAACGCGCGGGGCAGCTGACGTGGCGTGCCGTCGACGACTCGATCAGGGCCCGAGCAGCTCCCTGACGGCGCCGGCGATTCCCGCGGCCGTCTTGTCCCAGGTGAACCTGGCGGCGCGGGCTCGAGCCGCCAGCGAGAGCTGCGTTCGCAGCGCCTTGTCGCCGAGTGCGACCTCGAGGACGCCGGCCACCTCCTCGGGTCGGGCCGCGGCGTGAAAGTAAAGTGCCGCATCGCCGCCGACCTCAGGAAGGGATGAAGACTTGGCGGCGACGACCACCTTGCCTCGCGCCATCGCCTCCAAGACAGGCAGCCCGAAGCCTTCGTACAGGCTGGGCACGACGACCGCGCTCGCGTGCTTGTAAAGCAGCTCGAGCGTCGGCTGGTCGACCATGCCGAGGACGCGACAGTGGCTGGAGCTGCGCAGTCTCGCGGTGAGGGTGGGATCGCGCTCGGGGCCCGCGACCGCAAGGGTCACGCCGTCCAGACGCTCCACGGCCTCGAGCGCGGCCGCCTGGTTCTTGCGCGCCTCGATGCGACCGACCTGAAGCACGAAATTTCCGTTCAACCCCAGCTCGGCGAGCCGAGAGGGCGCAGCAGGATCGGCAGAAGGCGGGCTGACCCCGAGCGGCACCACCCGTACCCTCTCCGGATCGACGCCGTAGAGCTGAACAAGGTCCTGACGCGTCGACTCGGACACCGCGATGAGGAGGCGGGAGCGCGCGATCGCCCAACGCGTGCTCAGGCGGAGGTACGCCATGTCGGCGGACCCATAGGCTTCGGGATGGCGCTTGAACGCCAGGTCGTGGACGACGGTCAGCACCTTTCCCGCCCACGCGAACGGAATTGCGTGCCCGGGCACGAACAGCAGGTCAGGACGCTCGGCCGCAAGGGCCAGCGGGAGCCGCACCTGCGACCAAAGACGCGGAAAGGGCAGGACCATCGCGTCGACGCCCAACCCGGCGCGAGGGCGCGAGGCGAAAAAGCGCCACCCCAACTCGGGCGCAGCCGCCGGCAGGCGCCGCGACACCTCGCGCGTGAAGATCTCGGTGCCCGTAAGCACCGGCCGCGTGGCGGGGTTGATGTCGACCGCGACGGTGCTGCGCGGCGAACCGGAGGGCACGATCAACGACCTTAAGCTATGGCCCATGCGGCTTGTTATCGGCCGAGTCGTCGCGGCGCTGGTCCTGCTCGCAGGGGCCGGCTACCTGCTGCAGGCTTCGGCGGGCGGCCGCGACCACGACTCGATTCATCGGCAGGTGGTCCCGTTCGGGCGCTCGACGTTG
>VBFH01000051.1 GCA_005883575.1 Chloroflexota bacterium
CTTGGGTTCAAGGAGTCGATGCAACACCCATCCCTAAGGAGGCTGTTGCATGCGATTACTGGAACGGACGAAACAGCAGCTGTTCTGGACTCAAATCAGAGCTGGCCTGGCTTTCTCCCCAGCGGCGGCGGCAGCCGGCGTCCCGAGGCGCACGGCGGCGGGCTGGTTCGTGCAGGCTGGCGGCATCATGACACCCAACGTCCCAGCACAGTCGAGACAGCGCTACTTGTCACTCGAGGAACGAGAGGACATCCACGCCGGGATTGAGCGTGAGGAGAGCATTCGGGCAATCGCCAGGCGGCTAAGCCGGGCGCCCTCGACGGTTCTCCGAGAGCTGCGCCGGAACATGAGAGACCAGAGGTATCGAACGCGCAGCACGCTAAGACAACGCAGGCGCGGTCGGCAGCGGACCCAGCCTTGGGAATACCGGCCGAGCTCAGCTCATGAGCGTGCCAAGCGGAGAGCGTCGCGGCCCAAGGTTGCGAAGCTGGCGGTCAACTCGGAGTTGCGCGAGCTGGTGCAGTTCAAACTGAAGGAGAAGTTGAGTCCAGAGCAGATCTCGGCTGAGCTGCGCGAGGAGTTTCCGGGTCAGCCAGAGATGTGGGTGTCACAGGAAGCCATCTACCAGGCGATCTATGTTCAAGGCCGAGGCGCGCTGCGCCGGGAGTTGGCAGTCTGCCTTCGCACCGGGCGAGCCCTGCGAAAGCCCAGGCGCAAGGTCGCCGAGCGACGAGGCAGGATTCCCAACATGGTGATGATCAGTGAGCGTCCACCCGAAGTTGAAGACCGAGCCGTCCCCGGCCACTGGGAAGGCGACCTGCTGACGGGCAAGAACAAGAAGTCAGCGATTGGCACGCTGGTCGAACGCTCGAGCCGGTACGTCATCCTTCTGCACTTGCCCAACGGGCATGGGGCCGAAGAGGTTGAGAAAGCTATTACCGCTGCGGCTCAACAACTCCCGGAGTCCCTGCGCCGGTCGCTCACCTGGGACCAGGGCCACGAAATGGCCAATCACCTGCAGCTGAAAATTGCGACTGGGCTCGAGGTCTACTTCTGCGACCCTCACAGCCCATGGCAGCGCGGATCTAATGAGAACACCAATGGTCTGCTCCGCCAGTACTTCCCCAAGGGCCAAGACCTCAGCCGATACGGGCCCAACTACCTAGCCTTCGTCTCAGCTCAGATGAACCGCCGCCCTCGCAAAACTCTGGGCTGGCTCCGGCCCAGTCAAGCCTTGCAGCGTCTACTCTCTGACGCGTCCCAGTCGGCCAATGTTGCCTCGACCGATTGAATCCGCCACTTGATTTTGGTCGGGGGCCCGGGATTTGAACCCGGGGCCTCACGGTCCCGAACCGGCGTGGTGTCGTGTCCTTCTGCATCCCGGCGGCTCCTCCAGTGTCCTCCTGTACTTGATTCGCCGCTCCATCGTGTCCTTGCGTGTCCTCCTGTTTCCTTGCGGTTCCGGGAGTCTGTGACACGGCTGTGACACGGGGAAGGCGCAAGTCACAACCGTCAGATGCCGTGGGTACCTGCTCAGCCGACCGCCTGACGGATCGAAGCTGCTTGTCGAGTCGGAGATCCTGTATGAAGAGATCAACCCGCATGACGAGGCCTGCCGATACTGAAGGGCGACCGACCCTAGTCGCCAACCATCCCCGTGGCCGGGAAATTGCAATCCCCAGTCTCGTTAGCGTGCCGCTTTCTCAACCGACGAGCTGTAGGCAGTCAGATCTCCTGGGCGCTAGCAGCCCGCGACCTGCGTTACCTTTCCGCCGGAACCTGCGCTTCCAGGAGTTCCTTCGCCGTGTCGAGTTGCGCCTGCATTTGCTTCTTGGCGATCCGGGCAAGGATCGGCTCGCCGACTTTGAAGAACCCGCCTGGCTCGCCTTCCATCATGACGACAAGCTTGGTCCCGCTACCTTCGGCCTCGAAGGCGTTGCTGATCGTGAGTGGGAATGGTCTGTCGGTCTTGGTCGTGAATCGCTTGTCGGGCTCGTGCTCGGTCACCTCGGCCGTCGACTCTATCTTCCGGCCCAGGAATCGCGCCCGTTGCTTGACTCTCGTTCCAACCTTGACCGGAGTTTCCGAGGGCGTCGCCTCCTCGACGATGGTGTTCCACTCGGGCAATTTGGTGGGATCTGCGATGTACTTGAAGACTTCGGCCACCGGTCGATTTATATGCTCTGAGATCTCGAATTTCACCATTCGGATCAACTCCCTTGTACCTGGCCGGGCGTGCTAGCGCTTTCCCGCGTCATACGCCCTTTGCCCGAGCATTGCAAGCAACCAACAGTTGCTTAGAAAAGGCACTTCCGCCAGCTTGTCGAGTTGGCTTAGGCGTGTGGGGTTCGAAAATCACATCGAAGGGCGGCGACCGAGTGGTAATGGAGGTGCCTAGGCTCTTCGACGGCGTGGCAACTCATACGCGAGCACCGAGACGATGAAGATTGCCACCGCAACTACCGCATCCATCCAAACGGCATACCCGCCGCCGAAGGCGATGTAGCCGCGTGCCAGCGCGAACTCGTCGCCGACCGCAGTGAGGACGGCGACGAGCCCCAGCAGCAGCCCGGAGACGATCCGGCCGCTGCGGCGACGCCAGAGCCACCGATAGAACACGACGGTCCACGTGAGCATCGCCGTGGTAAACAGCAAGAACGACCCGAGCACGGCAACGGATAACGTGTAGTCGGTGGACCGCCACATGCCCGCGCTTCCCAGAACGACGTTCAGGAGGGCAATGAAGGTCGTGCCGATTCCTCCAGCGACGACCAGCCGCCACCGATCAGCGCGCCCTCGCTGACCCGCCCAGAACAGCGTACCCGCGAATACCACCACCGATGCACCGATGACGAGGCCACTGCCAAGCGTCGTTCGTGCGAACTCGGTGAACGGCGAGTCCACGACCACACGCCCATAATGCGACCGTCGGCTCGAATTGAACCGACCTAGGCCCGTTGACGACGTGCCGCTGTGAACAGCACGACGCCGCTCGCAATCATCCAGACCCAGGCCGCCAGCACGAAAACCCCTAGCGGCTGAGTCGCGTGGTAAGCGGAGCCTGTAGGGCACACAAACTCGTTCGCGTTGTGTTGAAAACTGCTGCACTTGGTGGCGTGCCGGTTTGACGACTTCCTCAACCCCACTCCAGCTCGTCGTTTCCTTCAGATCAAGCTGCGGCCGGCATCGGCTGACGCGAATACTCGCGGAGCAGGCCGCCAACTCTCTCCCGGCAGACGATTGGTCCAACGGTAGCCACCGGATCGGAGCGCGCGATCAGAGTCCTGAGCTCAAGCGCCCGATGCGGCCGGGCCTCGTTGTAGTGCTCGAACCACTCGGTGAGCACGCGCTCCGCGTGTCGCGGGCCGAAGATCAGAAGCCAATCCAGGCACTCTCGCCGAGTGGAGCCGATTTGCCGCTCCATGTGGGCATTAGCCGTGGGGCGCCGCGATTGGAGTCTTTGATCACGGTCACGCCCTCGACCTGAAACACCAGATCTGAGCCGCCGAATTTGGCATCGTGATCGTGGATCAGAAATTTCGCCTTGACTCGGTGCTCAGCCAGTTCCCATGCCAGGTTCCTCGCCTGCTGGGTTACCCAGGTGGAGTCTGGCTTGTCTGTCACCACGAACCAGATCACCCGCCTGCTCTCCAGCTCCATATATAAGAGGACGTAGAGCCGTTTCAAGAACACGGTGTCGAGACTGAAGATTTCGGTCACTACGATCTCTGAAGCCTGCGCTCGCAAGAACGCTTTCAGCTCAGACGCGATCTCAAGGGCGCTGGCCCGATTCGGTGTCGGCGCGGCAGTTTCCGGATCGCCGTCGCCGAGACCCGGTGCCCGACCTTGAGCAGTTCACCGCGGATGCGTACACAGCCCCACTTTGGGTTCTCCTTCGCCATGCCCAGAATCAGCGTCTGGATCTCACGATCCAGACCGGGTCGCCCGGATCGTCGACGTCGACCGAAGACTGCCCACTTCTTGCGCACCAGCTCTCGGTGCCTGCCCAGCAACGTCTCCGGCTGAACCAACATCCCGGCTAGCGTCGCCCGGCTCACCAGCCGGCTCAGTGCTGTCATGACCATCCGGTCCCCAGCATTGAGCTCTGGCCTCTTGACCTGCCTGCGCACCACGCGAAGCTGGTGCCGGAGAAGAAGCAGTTCGGCCTCAGGGTCGTGGGGCCGCAGCCTTACGTCGGCCAGATCGAGGAGCAGCCGTAGCCAGGCGTACATAAGGGCGAAGAGCACTTGGCGGGCGCAATCTTATCGGTCGAGGAGCCCTACTCCGAGTAGCCTGCCCGCGGACGAATGTGTGACCTCCACAAGCACCTCCGCCTCAGGGTCACGCACCCGCACGCGCACGTCGGCGACGCCGAGGAGAGAAGGCGCAGGACGGAATAGACAAACGCGAAAAACATCCGAAGGGCGATGCTAGCGCTTAGCTAGAGGCACACCGGGTAGCCAACCCACCGAGGAATATGTGTGCCCCTCAGGTCGCGGCCTCAGGTCCATTTGGTCAGGGTCGACTCACTTCGGGTGGATCGATAGCGAGGCGGAATCGCCTCCCGGCGACGGCCAAACCACTGACACGCAAGGCGCGCCCACCACATTGGTGGGCGCGCGGTATACGACTCCTCGCGATTACTAACTGCGCGTCGAACGTCGAGATTGCCCGACCTCGATGAGGTGGCCATCGGGATCTCGGATGTAGGCGCGAATCTCGCGGCCATGGTCCTTCGGCTCCGTCAAGAACTGGGCGCCGCGGGCTGACCAGTCCCGATACACCTTTGCGATGTCCGCGACTCGGATGTTGAGGAATGCACTGGTTCGGTCGGGATCCGAGGGCGTAGTAAGCGTGACCGTCGGCTTGTCGTCGGTGGGGCCGCCACCGACGTTCAGGATCAGCCACGTGTTGGCCACCTTCATGATCACCGGATCTCGCTCCAGCACCACCTTGCCGTCGAACACCGACTGGTAGAACTCGCGCGACCTGTCCTGGTCGGAGACCACGAGGAAGTGCGTGACGACAAAGCCTCCTTCGCCCGGTGTCGGAAAGTCGTTTTGATTCATTGCGTCACTCCTTTGTGGCTTGATTTTCATCAGGCTGCTTCCGGCAGCCCTATCTCCGCCGGCTTGGGCGCGCGACCGCGTAGGACCAAGGCAGCCAAGACGAACCCGACCAGGGCGATGATGGTGCCGATTCCGAAGGCGGTCGTGAATCCGGCGGTGACCGCCATGCTGATCAGATCGTGTGTCGGCCGAACGCCTGCGAGCTGGTTCTTGGTGACGCTCGCGGCCACTGTGCCGAGGACCGCGAGTCCAATCGAGCCGCCCAGCTGCTGGCTGACGTTCAGCACCGCCGAGGCCAGCCCTGACTCGTGCCGGGCCGCGCCCGACACCGCCACCAGTGTGGTCGGGAAGAAAACGAGGCCGAAGCCGACGGACAGGATCACCAGCGGTCCGAGCATGTCGGAAACGTACGTGGCGTGGTCGGTAATCTGCGATAGCCACAGCAGGCCGCCCGCGATCGCGAGCGCGCCGAGCATGATGGGAACCCGCGGACCGACTCGCCCAATGACGCGCGAGGTGATCTGGGCTGTGATGACGACACCAATACCCAGTGGCAAGAACGCGAAGCCGGCCTTGAACGGGCTGTAGCCGAGGACGTTCTGGGCAATCTGAGTAAGGAAGAACAGCACGGCGAATGTCCCCGTGCCCGCCACCAGCCGGAACGCGTAGGCGCCGGAGCGATTGCGGTTCGCAAACAGGGTCAAGGGCATGAGCGGCTGCTTACTCCGCATTTCGATGATCAGGAACAGGACGAGCAGGGCTGCGCTGGCGCCCAGGGTGTGGGGCGGCAAAAGTGCATCGGTCATGCCGCCCTGCCGTACGTGTGATGAAGTCCGCCGAGAATCGCTCGAGTAACAACGACGCCATCCGACTTTGGTGGGCTGGGTACCGGCGTTTGCAAATCTAGCGTGCGGTGAGGTCGATCATGGTTGTAGTAGCCGAGGAACTCAGTGAGCAACGTCAGCAGATGGCGCTCGTTCAAGACGATGACATGGTCGAGACACTCTTGGCGAAAGGTCCGAACTACGCGCTCCGCGACTGAGTTCGCTAGCGGTGCCCGGTAGGGCGTTCTGAAGTCTTCGATGCCAGCGCTGGCGAGCTTGATCCCGAAGTCAGCACCGTACACATTGTCCCGATCACGGATCAAGTGTTGCGGTTGACGGCCCCAGGCAGTGGCTTCAATCACTTGCCTCCAGATCCAAGCCGCTGTCGGGCTGGCGGTGACATTGAAATGAATTAGCTCCCTGCGCTCGTGGCGGAGAAAGAAGAACACGTACAGGGTTTGGAAGCCGATCGTCTGCACCACGAACAGGTCCGCCGCCCAGATGCCCTTGATCTGGTTGCGCAGGAACGTTCGCCAGGCCTGACTTCTCTCCCGCTTGGGACCCCGCCATCGATAGCGGCGTATCGATCGATTGCGGATCACGATCGCGAGCTTGAGGAGTTCTCCACGATGCGCTCGGTGCCCCACAGGGGATTGTCACGCGACATTCGAGCAATCAGCTCCCGGACTTCCGGGCTCAGGCGTGGCCGGCCCAGCCGACTGCGCGACCTCCAGCTCCAGTACAGGCGCCAACCCTTGCGATGCCAGCCGATCACTGTCTCCGGTTGCACGATCTTCAGCTGACTTTTCCATCCCTCCGGCCAGCGCCAACGCATCCAGACCCACAGGATCCGGTCCCGGTTGCGCAGGAGCGGCTTTGGCTTGCGGCGAAGCAGCACCTCGAGTTGGTGTCGAAGGACCAGGTTCTCGAGTGCGAGGTCGCGGCGGGAGCGACAGCCATCAATCAGGACGCGAAGCAGCATCAAGAGGAAGCCCAGCACAGGCGCGGGAGCATATCAGGGCACGGCGCGCCATCGTGAGGACGATCCGGATCGACTTTTTGCCGCCCTTCAGCCTCACGATCCTGGCCATTGCGTCCGCTGGCATATCGCTTTTGGCATAGTCCGACTGCTTGCGAGCGAGTTCAGATCGGCTGCCGGCAGTTCTATCGCGTTTACAGTTTTGGGGTGTCAGTAGGCGACTTCTACGATGAGCTAGCGCAGGACTACCACCTTGTTTACCACGACTGGTACGCCGCAATCGAACGACAGGGTGCCGCTCTCGATCGACTAATCCGCAACCGGCTGGCAAGTGCGCGGGATGTTCTTGATTGTTCGTGCGGAATTGGTACACAGTCACTCGGCTTGGCAAGCCTCGGATACAGAGTCAAGGGAACCGATATCAGCGAACGCTCCCTGGAACGCGCCCGCACAGAAGCAGTGCGTCTAGGTTTGGAAATCTCATTCGCCCGGTGCGACTTCCGCGATTTAGGACCGGTGGAAGGCACGTTCGACGTGGTCATGTCCTGTGACAACGCGATCCCGCACCTCCTGACCGAAGACGATGTGGCGCGGGTGTTTCGCGCAATGCGATCAAAACTGCGGCCTGGCGGCCTCCTCATCATCACCGTCCGGGACTATGACAAGGCGCTTGTTGAGCGACCCGCGACGACAACGCCTCAAATCAACCCAGGTCCGCCACGCCAGGTTTTGGTACGCCTGCATGACTGGGATGCCCTAGACAGCCCGATGTACACGATCCACCTACTCGTACTCACCGAGGGACCCACAGGTTGGAAAGTCAACCACTACAGCACTCGCTATCGAGCCATCGGTCGAGAGGCTCTGAAGGTGGCGGCCGAGCACGCCGGGTTCACTCAGGTTCGCTGGAACGAGGGCAACGACGTCGGGTTCCATCAGCCTGTCTTGACAGCACTACGTGAGGTCAACAAACCTCGGAACGATCCATAGATCTTTGATCTGGCCTTACATGCCCAATCAGGCGACCTTCGCCCGGTAGTTGCAACTGACGGTTCGAATCCCTCGCTACCCACGCCCGAAATTCGAGGCGCACGTCCATGATGCGGCTACCGCCGTCGAGCAAGACTGCTGCAGAGCTGCTGCAGTAATACAGCGGCATTGCCACGTTAACGGCGCTTACCCGGCTGGAAGTGAATTTCAAGAACTGATCGGGGGCCCGGGATTTGAACCCGGGGCCTCACGGTCCCGAATTACACGGGATTCTGTCCAGGCCGGTCGCTTCTAAACGATTTCAGTTCAAAGCTTCGACGGTCCGCGACACGCGTGTCCAGATCTGAGCCATCTTTTCGGCCGATTACCACATGAACTACTACACGCCGGGCGTTCGGCTGCCGGATGTCGCCGCAGTTAGACCAGTCGGGCAGATAGTTGCGATGCATGCCCCGGTTCGGAATGAGCATTATCTTTAGTGAGGCACGCCAGATCTTTGCTCTGACCAGGCGTCACACCTGAGCTGGATCTGCTACCCGCATTCGACGCAGCCCGAAGAGACCAAGCCCCAACGCCACGATTGGCCACAAATAGAACGGAGCCAGGCCAACAATTCCGCCTTCTACGGGCGCACCCTGTGCTGCATACATGCTTGTGATCACTACGAAGTAGGGGACTTCGGCCAGGGCTGCGACCGTCACCGCCCAGATACCCCATGACTGGCCGCGCCGAACGACGAACCACGTGATGAGAAGGGCGAGGATGCCGAATGCCATCATCTGCGAGCACATCGACACCATCGAGCTGACCAGTAGCGTGTCGAGCTTCGGATTGGTCTGTCGCAACGCGTCCAGGACCTGCTTACCCCCAGCCAGGTAGGCGTCAGCCTCCGGATCCAACACCAGGCCTGTAGCGCCGGCGCCGCCTCGGACCAAAGTCGCCGGCACCAGCAGTGCGGCCACCACGTTGGCGATCCCGTAGAGAAGAAACAGGATCACCGCCGCCCCGAGCCAACTCCTCCATCGAAAAGCTCCCATTTCCCCCAACCTCCCATAACTCTCAAATCACTTCTGGGCGCCCAGGCGCCCATGGGCGTGCGCACCGCGACGCATTGGGGATCACCCGCGCCGTCGATCGTTATCGGATGTAGGCCTCAGGCAAAGGCTGCGGCCATACGTCCGCCTGCGGCCGGTTGCGTGAAGTGAACGATCGCCCCCACACAACAAGCGCGACTGTGCCCACCGCCCCAACCAGGATGACAAGCATCACCACCAGACCCACGCCCATCATGCCAATGCCCATCTCAGCTCCCCATCATTCCACCCATCATGGCCGGCATCCCATCACGGACGAAACCACTAACTTCCTGGGCATGCTTGCGAATGGCGTCGGTCAACGCGGGATCGCTCGAGGTCTCATTCACCGACACTCCCTTCGCCGTCAGCAGCAGCTGTCTGCGATAGCGGCTCGCGTTCCGGAAAAGGGTCGGCAGGCTGTTGCTCATGCAGATGACCTCAGCCCTCTGTTCAACGTGGGTGTACATGCTCGAGACGTGCGCCTGGAGCTGCGTCACCAGGTCGGGTGCGTCGGACTCAGTCGTCGTGCGAACTCCGCCGGGGACCTCCTCGACCGTTCTCCGCAACTCCGTGTGACGGTCGAAGAGCTCCATATACATGCTCATGTCGGCGGAAGTTGCGCTGCCCATCATTCCGCCACTCATCATTCCGTCGGCGCTGGAACCTGGTGTGATGCGCCGTCTGATGAAGTTCAACGCGTCGCGAAGCAGGTAGCCACCAGCGACGCCAAGCCCTACCAGTGCGCCTCCACCGGCCAGGAGGCCAAGCGCCGCACGTCGGGTAATTCTTGTCATAGGTTGAATGTGCGCCAGGTCTGCCCGGCCCAACTATGGACTACTACACAACTACTACAGATGACAGCGGGGCTATCACTTCAGCTTCGCTTGCATAGTAAGTCTGAATTCGAAAATTGGTCG
>VBFH01000052.1 GCA_005883575.1 Chloroflexota bacterium
CCAGTTGGTTGAACTTGCGCGCGGCGTTACTGGTACGGAAGTAGTTGCCCCAGCCGCGCAGGATTGGATTCAGGTCCGAGATCAACACCCGGACATCCTAGATTCCGTTGCGGTTGCGTCCGGTCAGCTCCTTCACCTTCTGGCGTACCCGCTTCATGCTTCGAGCCGACGGCCACCGTTGCAGGTAGTAGCGACGCATGTCGCTCTCCAACAATCGGCCTGAAACTCTGGCATGGAAGTGGCAACCGAGGAAGTCAAAACCTTCCCGACCTTCTCTGAGGTCCACGATCCGCGTTTTCTCCGGGTGTAGCTCCAGCCCCAGTTCGCTGAGGACTTCCCTCATCAGTCCCAGAGCCGCCTCGGCCTCCGCCTGACTTCTGCACATGACCACTCCATCGTCGGCGTAACGCACCAACCTGCCGCGGCCCCGCTTCGACCAGGCCTTGTCCAAAACGTGCAGGTAAATATTGGCGAGCAGCGGCGAGATCACCCCGCCCTGCGGTGTTCCCCTGACCGTCTCGCGGCGAACACCTTCCTCCATCACACGTGCTTAGCCCAACAACCGCGCGTGGTCGATGGAGTCGAAGTAGCTGCGGATGTCCAGTTCCAGAACCCAAGTGCACCCATCGATGAACGACTTCCGGATGCACTCCAGCGCCTCAGTCGCGCTCCGCTTCGGCCAGTAGCCATACGACGAGTCGAGAAAGTCCGCCTCGAAGATCGGCTCCAGCACCAGCTTTGCCGCCTGCTGCACAACCCGGTCCCGGACCGTCGGTATGCCCAGTGGCCGCACGTCGCCATCTGGCTTCGGGATTCCCTGCCGCCGCACCGGCGACGGTCGGTAGCTGCCTGCTCGAAGCGCGTCTTGGACTGCGCCGAGCATTAACTCCACGCCAGATCCTTCGACCTCCGCCAGGGTCTCCCGATCCACCCCGGCCGCTCCCCGATTCGAGCGCACCCGCTCCCACGCCTCCCGGAGGACGTCACTCCTCCAGATCCGGTCGTACAGGGCATGAAAGCGCCGCTCCGGCGACCGCTTAGCCGCCACGTATAGCCGGCGTTGGAGTTGTTGCACTTTGTCGATTGGCTTCTGCCCTTCGGGGAGATTGGACCGGGTTTCACCGGCCATGCCCTCGCGCTTACCTCCGTTACCAGCGTGACCAAAGTCGGGGCGCTTCGCGCTTTGCTTGCGCTACTACCACCCCGCCGGACTCCCGCTGCGCTCCGTTCCCTTTCACCATCGGCTTATAGGACTGGTCTTTGCTGACAAGGCTGCACAGACGGGTCTCTCCTGTTCCGACCCAGACCTTGAGCGCGTGCCGATCCCTGTACCCCGGAGGGACCCGACAGGACGCTGGCCCGATGAGGACCTGTCGGACATGGCCTTCGCCGTGACGTGAGCGGCTCGGCTCCCCCATTGTTTCTTTGTCGAGGCTGATAGGACTCGCACGTTGCTACGGCCCGCACTCTTGCTTCCTCCACAGAGGCTTTTGACACCCCGCTCGGCCTGATGGTTCTCACCATCCGACTGGGGCCTGCTACCGGGCTCTCGATCCCCTGGGCATGATGGAAGAGCAAAACCTGGGCCATGCGTTTCAGCTTAAGCCGGCATGCCGAATGGGAGTGCCGCAGCCTGCGTCAACGTCCATGAAGGGCACTTTTTGGACCCAAGAGAGGGATGTACGGTTCACAGCTGGTGGGCGCGGTGGATCCGAACCACCTACCTCCGCGGTAATAGGCACTGAGTGCTGCGCTCGACCTCATCGGAACTAGGGGCCGACGAGTGCTGCAGCCGCTTTCAAGTGGTATCTCGCGAGATGAGTCGGATACACAACGACTCTCGCGGCCTGCCGCCCTCAGGCGCTGGGACGAGCGATGGCGTCAAGCTGGAGCAACAATGTCGAGGTCGTGCTATGCGCATGCTCTACCGAATAAGGCTCGCCGATCGACGATGCCGGAACCAGCTCGGCACCCTCGATTCCGACCCAGCTCGGCGGCACCGGCACCGCAGGCCGCGGCGGCGTACCACAGACCTTTCCGCTGACCGTCATGCGGCACACAACCTGGCCGCCTTCGGCAAATGATGTCGTCGATCTGGCCGCAACTTCTCAGAAGCTGGCGCATGCGAGCATCAACTCGTACCGGGTGTACCAAACCTGCCGTCGGCCCGAGGCGACCGCGACGACTCAGAGGAATGAAGAATGAGCAAGAGCTTGGTGGAATTCGCAAAGGAATACAGCGGCGCCTGGGCGGTGCACGATCCGGACGCCATCGCGGCCATGCACACCGACGATTCCGTATTCCATTTGCACGATGTCGGTGCGCCTGCATCAGGGCGTGCGGCTGTCCGCGACCTGATCGGGACACTGCTCACCGCGGTGCCCGACTTGCGTTTCGAGCCAAAGCGGGTTCATTTCGGTGCCGACCACTTCGTCACTGAATACGTGATGAGCGGCACCGCGGAGGGTAAGCCGTTCGCTATCGCGGGCGCCGATGTGTTCACGATGCGCGAGGGACTAGTCGCTCGCAAGGACAGCTATTTGGACTGGCTGGCCTACCAAAGCCAGGTCGGGGTCAACCCGGCGGCAAGATTCAAAGCCTTTGGCCTCTGAAATGTGCCATTGGTGGTGGCCGCGGTGGACTCGAACCACCTACCCCCCCGTTTAGACAGCGATGAGCGCTGTGCTAACGAGAGTGCAACCCCCAGCGTAAGGCGCCGGGTTATGTGGTGCGGTCAGACCAGCCAAACGAGGCGACTGCCCTGTTTCGAGCTGGCGGCGTCATCTGCTGGGTTTGGCCAACCGATGAGCGTAAGCACGTCGCAAGGAGAGCCGGCTATCCGGCCTGGGTGATGGTGGTCGGCTGGTGCCGGGGCGCATTGCCGTTCAGTGCGGCGCTCTCGACAAAAAAGGTCTCCATCGTGCCCTTACCCTTGACCTCGATCCCGCCCCGCGGGATCAGCATGTAACCATCGCCGAGCCTGGCAGCGATCGCGGCAGTGACGTGAATGCGCCCTGGCTCACCATGTGACTCCATCCGGCTCGCAGTGTTGACTGCGTCGCTCCAGACGTCATAGGTGAACTTCCGGCTACCGATCACGGCCGCAACTGCAGGGCCACAGTTGAGCCCGATCCGAAAAGCCAAATGCCAGCCACGCTCGGCGTTGAGTCGATCCACCTCCGCCTGCATGGCGAGCGCCAGGTCGACTGCCGCACGGGCGTGGTCCTTGCGCGGGAGGGGAACGCCCGCGACCGCCATGTAGTTGTCACCGCTGGTCCGGATCCGCAGCATGCCGTGTCGATCGGCAAGTTCGTCAAAGGCGGAAAAAACCTCGTTGAGCACCTTTACTGTCTCGGCTGGATGTTCGTCAATGGAGCGAGTCGTGAAGCCTGTCATGTCCGCGAAGAGAACGGTGATCTCCTCCAGGCTGTCCACTATCGGGTTCTCGCCCTTCTTTAGCCGGGCTGCGATCTCACGTGGAAGGACGTTCAGCAGGAGCCGATCGGAGCGCTCTGCAGCCTCGTCTCGCCCGCGCCGGAAGTAAGCGAGCGTCACAAAGGTCAGGCTCGCGATCCCCAAGATGTTGAGGGCGAAAAGGACAATCCTGGTGCGTTCAGGCAGCTCAGGTGCCAGGTCGGAGGCGAACCCGTTCAGGAGCACGCAGACAACTACCACCGCCCCAAAGCCGACGAACCACGGAGCCGCGCCTCGAGGCCGGTGATAAAGCAGGGCCAGCATAGGGGCGGCAAACGCCCACACGACCACGGCGCTTCCCTTGACGAAACCCCCCAAGCTCAGCTGTAGGAGCGCAGGCAGCAACAACATGAGCAGCATCTGAAGATCCGGCAGCCTTCCGATCCACCGGGTGCGGGCGTAGAAGATCAGGACCCCGACATCGACGACTGTGAATGCGCCGGGGATCGACGCTGCAAGTGGACGCCCGCCTAGGGCCAAGTAGAGAATCGTCCAGGCAGCTCCTGCCAGCCCGGCTGCGATCCCGAAGATGACGAACGTGCCCTTGGAGACCCTGATCTCGTCGCTGTCTGACGCCTCGACCCCAAGTCCCGCCAGGCGACGCAGGGATTCCGCCAGCTCCCCCATCGCAGCCGCATTGTGCCACGCCGGGCGCGGCTCAGGGTCCGGTCGCAGACACTCGGTGGTGGGCTGTAGCTTCCGTCACGCGCAGCAGCCGCCCGTCGTCGGTAGGCCGATCAAGATCGGGGCCGCTTAATGGGGTTCGGCCTAGCTTGACCGAGTTAGTTCCGGATGAGCTCCGAGGAGCCCGATCGTGGAGTCTGCTGGTACCACCTGAGCACGCGCATGGCCCGAAGGGTATTCCACCGGCTCGGTCTACCCTCGCCTTCGTCCAGCGTGAAGTGCATCCGGCCGGGATGGGGATTCTCTAGGGGCCAGCGGCCTTCCGCATCGCACTTGGACTCGACCAGGTCAATCGCGTCGGTCATCCGCTCGTCCTTAGCGGCGTCGGCGGCGCGCATGTAGTCGAGACCTCGGAGCACGTCGTAGTGCCAGTAGGTCGGGTAGGAGAACTGCGTGAAGGCCGAGTCGATCACGTCGCCCGTCGACAACCTACGCAGCATCCGCCGTTCGAGGAGATACTCCTGACCGCGGAGGCGGGCGGCGCTCACCTCGGGTGAGCCGCCCGTGGCTCGCTCATACTCGAGCAGGCCATCAAGCACGTCGATCGTCGAGTGGAACGACCCACGGGTCGACCCGTTCTCCTGCTCGCAGTTCCAGCCGCCGTCACTCATTTGCTCATCGAGGAGCCGATCGACGATGCGGTGAACGCGCTCGCCGAAGTAGGCTCCCAGCGCAACGACCTTGCCGTTGATGCAAGGCTCCACCTCGCCCGCGAAGAAGGGCTCGCCATCGTGCTCCCACGCGACGTGCTCGCGGACCCGGCGGACGGCCTGCCGCGCTTCCGCTCCGGTGGGATCGAGTCCGAATGCCCGCAACAGCATCAGGCTCCACGCGGTGGAGGTCCATTCCGGAAAGAGGGTGCCTTGCCTCTCTGGTGGCAGTGACTTCCACCAACTTATTGCCTCAGCCGAGGTAAGTCTGGCGGGGGTGCTTTTGTCCCAGTGGCCATCCTGTCGCTGGAGGGCCAACAGCCGTGCGCCCCACCCCTCGGTAGCGACTCGGGCATTCTCCGCTCTGACATCTGCCTCGGACGCGTCGGTGAGGTCACGCATGACCTGCCAGCGGATCGCCGCGTCGGAGTCCAACAGCCACTCGACGACGTCCATTCGGTCCCACCTCCTCGAGGAAGAATAGGCCCACCCAGGGCCGCCACCTGATGACCGGAGTGAAGTACGACGTCCGCCTCCACCCGGAGGCGATGAAGGCGTACCGCCGGCTCCTCGGCTCCGTCGCCGATCGCATTGCAGCTGCGATCGATGGCCTCGGGATTGATCCGCGTCCGACGGGCTCAGTAAAGCTTGCCGGTCGGGTGACTTCCGCATCCGCGTTGGCGATTACCGCATCGTCTACGCGGTGGACGATGCCGAAGATCTCGTCCTCTTCGCCAGGATCGCCCACCGCCGGGACGCTTATCGACACTGATCTCGCCAACCTACGGGTTTCGCGTTATGGAGAGCTCGGTCAATTGAAGTGGGCCGCGGTGGACTCGAACCACCTACCTCCGCGGTGAGCAGGAGCCAAGCGCTGTGCAAGACGGTCCGTCGATATCCCAATTGAAGAGCGCTGCAGCCGGAGTTATCAGGCGTGTTTCCAGCAAAGCGCGCCCATCGACCTGCGCGCCACGGCTCGAGAAACACGGTATGACCAAACTGCCACCGATCAATACCTCCTGTGGTAGAAAACGCATCAGCTCGGACGCGCTCCTGACCTTGGCTCCACAGCCGCGCCCGCACCTGGAACGTATTGAGCTAGCGGCCGTGCGATGGTAAAGCGCTCTGTGACGATGAAGAGGCCGGGCGGGCTGGAAAAACCAGCGGCTCGATTAGCTGAGGCCTTGGGACAATCCGGGTACCCAGATCGCCGCGACTGCCAAAACGAGAGCGGCCGCGCCCAGCGCGCGCGAGAATGCCTCCCCGCGCGACCAGTACTTTTCGACGAGGATCACTGCGGCCAAGACCACCATGACAAGCAAGTTCATGATGCCGGCCACGACCAGAACCAACATCAACGCCCAACAGCAGCCAAGGCAGTAGAGCGCATGGCGAGTCCCGGCCCGTAGGTCGCGCATAGGGCCCTGGAAGCTGGAGTAGTGCAGCAGAAGAGACAGTGGTGACCGGCAATGCTGCAGGCATCGATCCTTCAGCGGGCTGAGTTGGTAAAGGCCAATGACAAGAAAGACGCCGGCCGCGATGAATCGTGCGGTGAGCGGGTAATCCACGGCGAGCGAAGAGACAAGCGCTGCGATTGCGAATGCCGGCACGCTGGCGAGGGCCCACACCAACAAATAAGCGGCGGAGAATGCCGTCAACCGCGCAATGCGATTACGGGCGATCGACCGCTCATATAGCACCGCCACCGGCGCCACCGATGGCAGCATCATCGCCGCCATCATCAAGGTCCATACGGGAATGAAGACGAACAGCCCCAGGCTCATGGTGCCGCCCATCGCGCTCATCCCGCGCGCCTGGGCAATCACGGCCAGCCACGCCAGGCCGGCAACCAAGAGCAGGCCGGCTGCTTCGCGAGTGAGAAGCAGACTCTGGACCGGCCTCCCGCTTAACCCTGCCACGAGAAGGGGGCCGAGAACCCGCTCTTGCCCGTCCCGGCGTAGTCGATGCCAAACGCCTTGACGTGTGAGTCAATACCACGCGCGATCGTCAGCGTGGAGTTGGCGGGGTGAGCGACCCCGACTACCTGCTGCGGCGCCGTGAGGGCGCCGCCGACGAAGTCCTCGACCTCGACGTGGACGTCCCGGCCCATCTGAACCTTGTGCTTTCGCCCTTCGTTCGCGTAGTTCACGGGTACCCGCTCGAGACCAAGCATCTCCGACACCAGTGGGGCTACTGCTGCCATAGGCCCAGCCTTCTGTCCCGAAAAAACCGCGACGAGCTTTTCCTGCTGCTCCTTGGAAGCTCTGTCATCCAGCAGCACGCCCAGGCGCCATTTGCCTTCGATCATCACCTGGGGTGAATCGCCAAGCAGACCGATCGTGAGGCCACTGACGTCGGTGCCCTCGATATCGCCGCGGTCGACGTGGAAGACGAGTAGGAAACTGCACCGATCGTAGGACGCCTTCGCCGCGAAGCCCGACGTGCTGCAGGGGCAGACCATCTCGCAGGAGCAGTTCTCGAAGTAGGTTCCGCCCAGCTTCCAGGCCATCTTCAACACCCCCAGTGCCCAACGGTAAGCCGACCGGATCAGCATAGCTCTGACAGGCGAGTTAGCGAGGTGCCTATCAGGCGGGAAGGAGAGTGGGCCGTAGTTTCCGTAACGCGAACCACCCGACCGTGGTGGACTCGAACCACCTACCTCCGCGGTATTCCGGGCCTGAGCGGTGTGCAGAAGGTGGTCACTCAGATCCGCGACTCTGAGCGTCGAATCGGGATGTTATCCGGCGTGATTGGTCGCAGGGCAGGAAGCCTCTAGTCAGGGCGTGGCGCGGCAGTGCAGTAGGAGCTTTGCACGGTAACGGGGTCACGACCGAGTTAGCATTCGCATGCCGTCCTACTTGTGATTGCGAGGAGGAGCTCATGGATGCATCCGACGTGGTCACCATCGTTAAAGATCAAGTAGATGCTTACAACACGCGGGACATCGACGGCGTGATGCGGTACTACGCTGACGATGCGGTCATTCTGGACGGCTTCGGAGCTGTCGTCGCGGAGGGTCGCGACGGGATCAGAGCTGTGTACGAGCGTGTCTTCACCAACAACCCGGAGCTGCATGCAGACGTCCCAACGGCTTTCAGCGTCGGCAACTGGGTCGCGATTCATTCGATAGCGCCGAACTGGGCGATGCAGGACGGCTCCAGGCAGCAAATGCAGTGGATCGAGGTCTACCAGGTAAGTAACGAGAAGATCAAACGAGTCCAGCTCTTCAGATGACTTGCCCGCTGCGCTCCGCTCGTCGATTACCCGGTGGTGGGCCGCGGTGGACTCGAACCACCTTCCTCCGCGGTAGGCACGGCTGAGCGCTGTGCTAACGAGAGTGGGAGGCTGAGCGTCAGCCGCCGAGTCATGTGGTGCATTTCTTAGTGACGCGAGGTGGCGAGCCCGGTACACGCCCGAAATTGCAGCCCCGATCCGGTGATCGGCACGGTCCTCTCGCTCGCGTCCTCCATACACCGTGCTGGTCATGGTCGCCCGTGTCGCCAAAGCAGCGGATTCGACAGCGCCGGAAGGTGGGTTTTGTGGTGGCTATCATCGTGGCCGCCACGCCTACAGACCTACTCGCACATGTTGCCATCCGACCACCGGCGGACGGCTGCAGCTATCAACTATGTCCCCGGAGGCACTCGAGCAGCCTCCCGTGCTGATCCGGGGAGCGCGAAGCGGGAAACAGTGATGCGGCTACGAGCGACGGTCGGCGAGGCTGAATCCGCCGAGGTAGCGCTCCTTGCCGGTGAAGGGTACGCCGTCGTCCTTCATGCCCTGGTCCATCGCCGCCGCCTGTCCTCCAGGTGCCCCATAGACCTGGACACCGAGCGGCTCCATGAGCTCGAGCACTGACGTCAACTCCCCCGGCAGGAGGCCCGTTTTTTCCCGGATGACCGCCATGTGTCGCTCGAGGGTTGGCGCGTCAGGGAACACATGCACGTTCGTGATCTCGGTCCCATCGGAATTCCCGAACGCGAAGAACGCGACTACATCCCTGTCGAGCTCCCGAATCGCGTTGAGGAGCTGCGCGTAGAAGCGCCGATATTCGGCGATCTTCCCGTCCTTGATTCGCCAGGTACTCAAATAAACAATTGGCTCGTCCACGGATCTCGCCTCCCTCCCCTACTGACTGCTGCTCCACAGGCTGAGCTAGGCCGGCTCGAAATAGTGGGCGACTACGAATTTACGCGTTCGGCCGCCGTAGACGCATGGCAAGACCTTCCCCTCACATGGTCCACGCCGCGGGCTGGCCTTCGCCGGCTGAGGATGCCTGACTGAAGTCGTCTCAGTGGTGGGCCGTACCTTCCGTAACGGGAACCCGCCGACGATGGTGGGGCTAGCAATCGGACTCGTTGCGCCCCGACCGGCGGTATCGAGGGGGGATGCGCGGCACGCAGCCTGTAAATCTGGTCCCGCCACTGCCGCGCCCTTGCCAGACGACGTCGCCGCGTTCAGGATCGACGGGTGGACCTGACCGTGGCTGAGCGACGCCTCCCACCCTTGTTCACGCCAGATTTCTACCGAAACCCCTATCCCGTCTACAGCGCGCTGCGCAGACACGACCCGGTGCATTGGGACGAGGAGCATGAACTCTGGGTGCTGACCCGATACACGGACGTCGCGGCTGCGCTGGTCAGCCCCGGACTCGTGCGTGGCGCAGGGGAGCTGACCATGGAGGCGGACGATCCTCTCCGTCGAGTCCTGTCGCGAATGATGCTCTTCTCGGAGCCGCCAAGGCACACCAGGCTCCGATCGCTGGCCAATCGTGCATTCACGCCGCGGCGAGTCGAAGGCATGCGCGTGCGAATCCAAGCGATTGTCGATGAACTGTTCGAGCGAATCGGCGGGCGGCGCGACGTGGATTTAGTTGCCGACCTGGCTTATCCGTTGCCGGTGATCGTCATCAGCGAGATGCTCAGCTTGCCCCGCGTCGATATCGGCCTGTTCAAGCGCTGGTCGGACGATGTCATCGCCTACTCGGCCGGTGCGATTGACATGGAAGAGCGGGCCCGAACCAGTGTCACGGCCTTGCTGTCGCACCTCAACGAAATGGTCGGCCGGCTGCGCGGCCACCCGGACACGATCATGAGCGCGCTCGTCGAGGCGCAGAGCGCCGGCAGCCAGCTTGATGAGGAGGAGTTGCTTGCGAACGCGATCCTGCTGCTCATGAATGGGCACGAGACGACGACCGACACAATCGGGAACGGCGTGCTCGCGTTGCTGCAAAACCCCGACCAGCTCAAGAAGCTACAAGCCCACCCTGAGCTGATGATGAGCGCGACCGAAGAGATGATGCGGTACGACGGAGCAGTTCAGCTCCGGGGCGTGCGGTCAGCCCAGGAACTCAAGATTGGCGGTAAGGAGATTGCCTCCGGCCAGACCGTCTACATGGTGATAGGCGCGGCCAACCGGGACGCGGAACAATTCGCAGAGCCGGACCGTCTCGACATAGAGCGATCGCCAAACCGGCACCTTGAGTTCGGCCAGGGCATTCACTTTTGTCTGGGAGCTGCGCTTGCCCGCGCCGAATCGCAGATCGCAATCCACTCTCTGCTGGCGAGGTGCCCCGGATTAGAACTGGGGAGTGACAGGCTTGAGTGGAAATCCGTCCCCGTCTTTCGCGGCTTGAAGTCGTTGCCGATCCATGTATGAGCGTGCCGAGGCGAGGTATTGATGGACCGCAGTTTCCGTAACGCGAACCAGATAGAGCTCACGGGCTCGCCAATCGCCTTATCGCCTCGGGCTCAGCGGATCTTTCGCTCCAGCTCGAAATAGCGCGACACGGCCCGACAGGTCCAGGTGGCCGGCGACGGGCGGTTCGACGGCCCTTCGCTCCGTGGTCATCGCGGCAGCGGGTCCGGGCCGGTCGCGGTGACGATGCGCTGCGGCACCCAGTCGTCGACATGGCGGAAGCCGTCGAACCGCGCGCCCTCGAGCTCGCACACGTCGCGCAGGGAGCGTCGGTAGAACTTCACGTGGGTGAAGTCCTCGAACAGGACGTAGTACGGCTCGTTGTCCGGGCTCTGGAACTGCTGGCCGGTCAGGGCCCGGCGATGCACGCGCGAGAACTCCTCGACGCCGTCCCCGACTACGACGCCGAGATGCTCCAACCCCATCCGGTAGACCCGCTGGTGCACAGGCGGTATGAGCTCGATGAGCGGGACGAGGGCGTGTTCGAGGACCACGAGCGGCTGCGCCAGCAGGATCTTCGACATGGGTCGGCCGTTCCAGACGTTCTCCAGGTTGGCGGTCGCGTGCCGTTCGAGGAGGGTCCGCACGTGGAGGTACTGTCCCCACTCGGGGACGCGGTAAGCGAGGTGGCTGAGCGGGTACGGGGTGATGTCGATGCCGCGCGTGGCCAGCCGGTCGTGCTGATGCGCGACGAACGCCCGGTAGTCCCCGATGATGTCCTCGACCGGATCCGCCATGATCCTTTCCCTTCTGGCCGTGGGCGGGCGCCGATGGCGCCGTGGGCCGTGGCGATACGATAGCCGAGGCGGCGAGCCGCTCGCG
>VBFH01000025.1 GCA_005883575.1 Chloroflexota bacterium
TGACGAACGCGTAGCCGGGATACGAGTGGACCGCGGGACGGATGTAGTCGGAGACCGGCGTGTGCCCGGTGAGCAGCGCCCAGCTCTCGTACGCAAGCAGCACCGTGATCACGCCGAAGAGCGTGGTCACGGTCCACGAGAAGATGCTCCCGGTTGCCCTGATCATGTCATGAATTGTCGCCGGATAGGATGGCGCGCAATGGGCGGCGCATCCCGAAACGACACTCGGATCACCCGAGTTCGCTCGCGCGTGCTCGATCTGCCGCTTCCTCACGAGTTCAGACCGGCGTGGGGCCGCAACGAGATCCAGCGGTCCTTTTACGTGACCCTCGTCGAGATCGAGACGGCGGCCGGCATCACTGGCATCACGGCCGCGGAGGCCGGACCTGAAGCCGCGGTTTCCATCGACCGGTTCGTGGCGCCGCACCTCATCGGACAGGATGCGGCCAGCCCGGAGGCGTTGATCGGCGTGCTGCGCGACGCCGAAATCCTCGGTCCGCCGGTGTACTGCATCGAGGTCGCGCTCTGGGACATCGCCGCAAAAGCCGCCGGGCTGGCGGCCCACAAGATGTGGGGAGCCGCGACGGATCGTGTTCCCGCGTACTGCGCGACGGGCGAGATCCGGTCCCCCGAGCGACGGGTTGAGGACTGCCGCCGGATCGTCGCGGACGGTTTCAAGGCCGTCAAGCTTCGCTTCCATGCGGACGACCCGCGCAACGACATTCGGGTGGTCGAAGCAATCCGGCGGGAGATCGGGGACGGCCTGGTGATCCTCGTCGACGCGAACCAGGCCGGCGTCCTACCCGGCCTGGGCGGGCACCGGCAGTGGACGCTGCGCGTGGCGATCGACGTCGCCCTCGAGCTCGAGCGCCTCGGCGTCACCTGGCTGGAGGAGCCGCTCCCGCGTTACGACTACGCAGGCTTGCGTCGACTCCGCGAACACATGGGCACGCTCCAGCTGGCGGGCGGTGAGAACAACCACGGCCTGCATGAGTTCAAGCTGCTGATCGACCAGGGCTGCTACGACATCCTGCAGCCAGACGCCGTGCTGTCGGAGGGCGTGTACCAGCTCCGAAAGGTCGCCGCCCTCGCCGAGGCGGCGGGCCTGCTGATGGCGCCGCATACGTGGACCCACGGCATCGGGCTTCTCGCCAACCTCCAGCTCGTTGCCTCGATCCCCAACCACTCATGGTTCGAGTTTCCCCACGAGCCGCCCGGCTGGCCGGCCTCGGCGCTGAGCCAGATGCTTGCTGACAAGCCATGGATCGATGCCGAGGGCTGCCTTGCCGTCCCGGATCGGCCCGGCTTTGGCTTCGAGCTCGACGAGGAGCTGATCGAACGCCACACCGTGGCGCGCCAGGGCTGACGGCCAAAACCGCCATCGATTGACAAACCCACCGGCGGGCCATACCTTGGGGCCGGTTTGGAACGCTCCAATGTGGAAGTCCGTATTGGCTTGCTGACCGACGCAATGCCGGATCGCAGCCTCTCCGATGTCGCCACCTGGGCGTGCGGCACCGGGCTGATCCAGGACCTGGAGATCGGCGTCGGCGGCTACTCTTCGGCGCCGCACTGCCGGCCGGCGGAGCTTCTCGCGCATACCGAAGCCCTCGCGAGCTGGCGAAGGACCATTGACGACGCCGGGCTGGGGATCTCTGCCCTCAACGTCTCCGGCAATCCCCTGCATCCCAACCCCGAGATCGCCGCCCGTCACGACGCCGACCTCCGACAGGCGATCAGGTTGGCTGCGGAGCTTGGCGTCGACAGAATCGTCGCGATGTCCGGCTGTCCGGGAGCGGCGCCGGCGGACCGTTCCGCTCCCCACTTCTCAGCCGGCGGCTGGCTGCCCGACCTCGAGCGCATCGCCGAATGGCAGTGGAGGGAACGGGTCGCACCCTACTGGCTCGAGATCGCGGCCTACGCGCGACAGGAGCATCCGCGTCTTTTGATCTGCTTCGAGCTCCACCCGGGGACGTACGTCTTCAACTTGGAGACCTTCAGTCGCGCCCGGGCGCTGAGCGACAACCTCGGTGTCAACCTCGACCCAAGTCACTTCTTCTGGCAATCGATGGATCCGCTCGCGATGGTGGAGGCCATTGGCGATCGGATCGGACATGCGCATGGCAAGGACACCACAATCCACGCGAAGCGGCTCGCGCTCAACGGCATGCTCGACAGCAGGTGGCCAAACCCGCCTGACGAGATGCCGTGGAACTTCGCCACGGTCGGCCGGGGGCACGACCAGGCTTGGTGGGGAAGCTTTGTCGCGATGCTTCGCGATCAGGGCTTCGGCGGCACCATCAGCATCGAGTACGAGGACCCATTCGTGCCGGTTGAAGAATCCGTTCTCGAATCGGCGCGATTGCTCGGATCAGTGATCCACCCGTGAAGATCGAGCGCATCAGCTGCCGTGTGGTCGACTTTCCGCTCGAGCGCGAGTTCCATCCGGCATGGGCGCGTGGGCGCAATCAGCCGGACCTGCTCATGGTCTTGATCGAGGTCGACACCGACGAGGGCGTGACTGGGATCGGCGCCGCGCACGCAGGCCTGGAGGCGGCGGTGACGATCGAGCGGTTTGTCGCGCCCTATTTCCTCGGCCAGGACCCGATGTACATCGAGCGCCTGGTGCCGGTGCTGCGCGACACCGAGATCCTTGGCGCGCCCGTGTACTGCATGGAGATGCCGCTGTGGGACATCATCGGCAAAGTCGCCGGCCTGCCGGTCTCCAGATTGTGGGGCGGCTATTCCGACAGCGTGACCGCGTACTGCGCCACGGCGGAGGTGCGCTCACCCTCCCAGCGCGTCGAAGACGTGAAGCGGATGCTGGAGGAGGGATACCGCGCGGTCAAATTCCGCTTTCACCTTCCCGATCCGCGTGAGGACCTGAAGGTGGTCGAAGCGGTGCGCGCGGCGGTAGGCGATGGGATCGAGATCATGGTCGACGCCAACCAGGCCGGCGTCGAGCCGGGGCACGGCGGCCACCACGCGTGGGGCTTTTCGGCGGCCCTGACCGTTGCGCGCGAGCTGGAGCGGATGAACGTGCGCTGGCTGGAGGAGCCGCTGCCGCGCCACGACTACGACGGGCTGCGCCGGCTTCGCGACAGGCTCGACACCCTTCCGCTCGCGGGCGGAGAGGACAACCATGGCCTGCACGAGTTCAAGCTGCTGATCGATCGCGGTTGCTACGACATCCTCCAGCCCGACGCTCTGCTGTCGGAGGGCGTCGGCCAGATGCGCAAGGTCGCGGCGCTGGCGGAGACGGCCGATCTCGAGATCGCCCCGCACACGTGGGGAAACGGGATCGGGCTCATGGCCAACCTGCACCTTGCGGCCGCGATTCCGAACTGCCCCTTCCTCGAGTTCCCGCACGATCCGCCGAGCGGGTGGACGGCCGCGGCTCGCGACCAGATGCTGATGGAGCCCCTGGTGATCAACGCCGAGGGCCGCGTGCGCGTGCCCGACCGGCCCGGGTTTGGGCTCGTGCTGGACGAGGAAAGGATCGCCCGCTACACGGTGAGCACGCACACCGTCGGCCTCGATCAGGCCGCGCCCTTGCCCACCTCGAGCACCACTCGCCCTGACTCAACGCGCACCGGCACGACCTTCACCGCGTAGCTCTCATCCCACAGCGCGCGACCTCGCTCGAGCTCGAACTCCCAGCCATGCCAGGGGCACGCGATGACCGGCGTCTCGTCATCGACCTCCATCGAGCCCGGCGCGCCGCTGCTGAGCCGGCCGCTGACGATACCAAGACAGACCGGGCCTTTCTGATGCGGGCAGCGGTTGTGGATCGCAAAGAAGCGGTCTCGCCATCGCAGCACGCCCACCTCGTGAATCCCGGCCTGGAGGATCCGCATGCGGTGGTCCTCGAAATCCGCGACCGCACCGACGTCGATCTTCACTGCGCCTTCTGGGCCACCGGCTTCGGCCGCTCCAGCTCCTTCTCGTTCCACTCGTAGAGCCGGCACGCGTTCTCGAAAAAGATCCTCCGGTGCCAATCCGCCGGCAGCCGAGTCGAAAGGTACTCGATCTCGTCGGCGTCCCAGTGTGGATAGTCCGACGAGTAAACCAGCCGGTCCTCGAGGTGCATCGAGCGCAGCAGGTCGATGACGTTCTCCTTTTCGGGGGCGATCTCGAGCGGTTGCGTCGTCACCCATACGTGCTGGGCGAAGTACTCGCTGGGCAGGCGCTTGAGCCAGGGCACCTCGCGGCGAAGGCCTTTGTACTCCGTGTCGAAACGCCATAACAAGCTTGGGATCCAAGCCGAGCCGCCCTCGATCAAAACGACCCTGAGGCCGGGATATTTCTCGAACACGCCGTGCGCGATGAAGCTGACGAGATGGGTCTGGAGCGCCTGGGGCCACAGCACGTGCGTCTCGAAGTACGTGCTCACGCTGCCACCCCCGGTGCTCGGCGGATTCGCCCAGCCGCCCGCCCCGCCGTGGATCGCCACCGGGCGGCCGGTCTCCTCGGCGGCCGCGTAGATGGGATGGAAGACAGGGTGCCCGAACCCGCGGTTGAACGGATTGTCGACCAGCATCACCTGCACCATGCGCGGGTTCAGCGCATGGCGCCGCACCTCGGCGGCTGCGGTATCGGGCAGCTGGCTGCCGACCATGATCGAGGAGAACAGGCGAGGATCCTGGGTCAGCCACCGCTCGACGCTCCAGTCGTTCATCGCGCGCGCAAGCTCGGCCGCGAAGTACGGGTTGTGATGCCCGGCGACGTGACTGTCGTCGCCAAACGTGAGGATCGCGCGCCTGAGGTCTGAGGCCGCGAGCAGCTGGTCGCGCATCGTCGGGTAATCGGAGCCAGGCTCGCCGCCGTGCTTCGGATACGTGTCGGCGCGCATGAACCCGTGCGGGTTCGGAAAACCGTCCTGAACCGTCAGCGGAACGTTGCCGGCCGGCCCCCGGTCGGTCACGTACTCGCGCCACCCTTTCGACAGGTACTGGATCAGCTCGGCGTCCGTGTTCCGAGCATGGTGTATGTCGCAGTCGATGACCGGGCCCGAGTACATGAAGAAATTCCTCTCCTTACCAGGGTGGCAGGGCGGCTCGGTGTCCGCCCTGCCTTGAGTTTGCAACTAGCTCAGAGTTTTTCGACTTTGTCGGCGCCGACCTGGTTGGACATCGTGTCGCTCAGGATCTTGATTGCCTGGTCGACCGACGTATTGGGGTTGGTCGCGATCTGCCCGGTGGCCTGGCCTATCCCCTGCACCCAGGCCGGATAACCCTCCTGCTCCGACGGCATAGGCTTCGAGTTCGGAAGCGCGTCGCCGAACGCCTTGTTGAACGGAGGGGCGAAGTCGAGGAAGCCGGAAGACTTGGCCACCGTCTGGCTCGGCGGCACAAACCCTGCGCGGTTGGCGATGAAGACCTGGTTGTCGTCGCTCTCGATGATCTTGAGCAATCCCCAGGAGAGCTGCGGGTGCTTGGTCGCCTTGGAGACGGCTACGGCCCAACCGCCCAACGTGCTGGCCGTGCCAGGAGCCTGGCCTTTGGAGGTCGGTATCGGCACCGCGCTCGCCTCTTGCGCCGCGGTCGCCCAGTGGCGGTTCTGCTCGGTCCACGCGTCGGCAAACCAGTTGGAACCGATCGCGATCGCCATCTGATGGTCTTTCAGCAGGACGACGGGGCGTCCAACCGCCTTAGGCGAGAACAGGTCGGAAGTCGAGCCACCGAGGTGCTCCGAGTAGACGGACTTGTAGAACTGCATGACCTCACGCAGTCCAGGGCTGTCGACCACCCACTTCTTCTTGTTGTAGTCGTAGATAGTCGGGGTCGATGACGCGTAGACCATGTTGGCGCTGCCCTGGAGGACGCCACCCGCGCCGGCGCTCGTCCCCGCCGGCGCCCAGAAGGCGACGACGCTCTGCCCGCTGGATTTCACCGCGCGAGCGGCCTTGAGCAGGTCATCCCAGTTCTTGGGCTGCCAGGGCACCGAGATTCCGGCTTTCTGGAGCATCGCGTTGTTGTAGTAGATCGCCGAGTTGTTCTCTCCGGTGTTGACGGCAAAGACCTTGCCGTCGATCTTGCTCTCGTCCTGGATCACCTTTGGGAAGGAACCCCAGAACGGCGCCTTGCTCGAATCGCTGACGAACGAGTCGAGGGGAAGCAGATAGTCGGACGCCACCCACTGGCCGACGTAACCGGTCGGAAGCATGAACACGTCTGGCGTCGTGGATGGGTTCTTGTACTCGAGCGCGACCTTGTTGACAAGGTCGACATCCGTGCCGTTGAACCCCTGAAGGTTCAATTTCGCGTTCGGGTACTGCTGCTCGAACTCTTTTTTGACCTTGTCCCACCAGATCACGGACTGGTCGTCCGAGTCGAAGACATAGGTGGTCGAGTAGGCGACTGTGATCGTGCCCTTCATGTCGTCGTTCAAATTGGTAGAGGGGTTGTTGCTGCTGCTGCCACCGCATGCCGCGAGCATGGCCGTGGACACGAAGGTCAGTAGCACCGACCACAGTCCAAAACGTTGACCAGGATTCCTCAATGCCTTACCTCCTCATGAAATTTCTTCGGCTCTCGATGGCGCACCCCGTGCGCCGGTCTGACGTTGAAGGTCCGATCGCCCTTCCGCCGGTTCTTCTTTCCGCGCCTCCCTCACGGTCCTCCGAACGTCGGCTCCCCCGGCCACCGGCCGCTGGAGGATGGTGCGCCCCGACCGGGCGTCGAAGAGATGAAGCCGCGCAGGATTCAACGCGAGCTCGACCCGCTCACGGGTCCGCACGCCCGACCGCGGAGGGAAGCGGGACGTGACCGTTTCGCCTGCGCATACGGCGGTCACGTAAGCCTCGTGGCCCATCGGCTCGACGACGTCCACCTCGGCGCTGACGGTCAGCGTGCTGTCCGGGCTGGCGACGCGCCCCCACATGAGGTCCTCCGGTCGGAGGCCGACGGTGACCTCGCCGCCGGTCGTCTCGCCGGTGAGCTGCGATCCGGCGCTGATCGGAGTCTTGACGCCCAGGAACTCAATCGCCGTCTTGCCCTGCGTCGTCGTTAAACGCCCGGGCACGAAGTTCATTCGCGGGGAGCCGATGAAGCCGGCGACGAAGATGTTCGCCGGATTGTCGTAGAGCGTCTCCGGGGCATCCACCTGCTGGAGCCGGCCGAGGTTCATGACCGCGATCCGATCGCCCATCGTCATCGCCTCGACCTGGTCGTGGGTCACATACAGCGTCGTCACCCGGAAGCGCTCGTGCAGCCGGCTCAGCTCCGCTCGCATCTGCACCCGCAAGCCGGCGTCGAGGTTGGAGAGGGGCTCGTCCATCAGGAAGACCTGTGGCTGCCGGATGAGCGCGCGACCCAGGGCCACGCGCTGCCTCTGGCCGCCTGACAACTCCGAGGGACGGCGTTTCAAAAGGTGGCCCAGACCAAGTACGTCGGCCGTTTCCTTTACGCGCTCCGCCACCACGCTCCCGGCGGCGCCCCGCGCGCGCATGCCGAACGCAAGGTTGTCGTACACGTTCATGTGCGGGTAGAGCGCGTAGCTCTGGAACACCATCGCGACGTCGCGAAATCGTGGAGAAACGTTGTTGACGAGCCTGTCCCCGATCAGGATCCGTCCATAGGACGGTCGTTCCAGGCCGGCCAGCATCCGCAGCGTCGTCGTCTTGCCACACCCCGACGGGCCGACGAGGACGAGGAACTCACCGGCGTTGACGGTGAGGTTCAGGTCTTCGACCGCCGTCTCCGCGCCGAAGATCTTGTGCACGCCCTCGAACCGGACCTCGCTGAGCATCTACTTCACCGCCCCGCCGAAGTTGAATGCGCCGCTGAAATAGCGCGACATGAACAGGTAAAGCACGATCACGGGCAGCGAGAAGAGAAGCGAGAAGACGGCGAGATCGCCGAACTTGAACAGCCCATGCGAGCCCATGAAGTTGTAGATCTCGACCGGACCCGGCTGATTTTCGGGGCTGTAGGTCAGGACGAAGGGGATGATGAAAGCGCCCCAGGCATTGATGAACGTGTAGATCGCGGTCACAGCGATTCCGGGAACGGTCAGCGGCAGGACGACCTGGCGCAGGATCCGGAACGTGCTCGCGCCATCGATCGCAGCCGCATGCTCGAGCTCGAGCGGCACCGCGTCGATGAAGTTCTTCATCAGCCAGATGGCGAATGGCAGCGAGCTGGCGGCCAGAAAGAGGGCCGTCGTGTAAAGCGAGTCGAGCCAGCCCAGATAGACGTAAATCTGGTACACGGGCACGACGAGCATCGAAACCGGGAGTCCGGACGCAAACAGGATCACGAGCATGAACGACCGCCTGAACGGGATGTGCATCCGGGACAGTGGATAGGCCGCGAGCAGTGCGAGCAACGTGGTGAGCACTGTCGTGGTGCCGGCCAGGATCAGGCTGCTGCGGAAAGAGCTGAGGGCGTCGGCCCGGCCGATCACGTCGGCGAAGTTGGCCAGCGTCGGCGTCGGGATCTTGATCGCCCAGTCGGGGTTGGCGTCGACGGAGGCGAAGACCATCCACAGCAGGGGGAGCAAGAAAAAGCAGCCGAGGAGGATGAGCACCACATTGGTTGCCAGCGCCGACACCGACACGCGGCGGTAGGGGACGACGATCAGCTCTTTGTCGGCCAGCCGCCGGGCCGCCACCGCACTCATACCTGGCTCCTCGAGGCGCGGACGAACAGCAGCGAAAAGACGGCTCCGATCAGCACGAGAACCAGCGAGATCGCTGTGCCGTAGCCGAGCTGATGAAAGACAAACGCCTCCTGGTACACATAAAGCGGAAGCGTCATCGTCTCGATACCCGGGCCGCCCTGCGTCATCGCGTAGATGAGCGTGAACTCGGAGAGGTTGAGGATCGTGACCAGCAGCAGGTTGGTCACGATCGTCGGTTTCAGGAGCGGGAAGATCACCAGACGGTACCGGCGCCAGACGGAAGCTCCCTCGACCTCCGCCGCCTCGAGCACCTCGGTCGGCAGGTTTCGCAGACCGGCCGAGAACACGAGCATCGAGAACGCGACGTTTCGCCACAGGTTCGCGAGCGACACGATGAGCATCGGCACCGCCACGAGAAAGTTTGTGTCCGTCTGTCGGAGCAGGATCGACAGCGTGCCGCCGGCCTGCGAGAACGCGTACCAGACGAGGGCGACGGTGATCTCGGGCAGCACCCACGCGACGATGACGATCGAGCCGATGACCGCGCTGACCGAGACCAGGGCGTTCCGCAGGAGGATGGCCAGGGCCATGCCTAGGACCGTCTGGCCGATGATCGCCGAGCCGACGACGAAGATGATGGTCAGCCACGACGACTTGATAAAGACGTAATCGCCCAGCATCCGCGTGATGTTGTCCAGACCCGTGAAGTCGTAGGCGCGCGAACGCGAGCCGACCAGCGCGAGGTTCGTGAAGCCCAGGTAACAGGCGTAGAGGACCGGGAAAACGAACAGGACCCCGAGCAGGACGAGGGCCGGCGACAGCATTACCAGGCTCGACCACTGGAACCGCTCGCGGTCCAACCTCGGGCCCAAACCCGCCGCGACTGCCAACCTCAATTCCTCCGCAGGTCTGGCGGGACCGGGCTCGCGGCCCCGCCTTTGGAGCGTTCCACTGGAACGTTCCGTAATTCTCCGGGGCACCGGCCCGAGCGTCAAGTCCCTTACCTGGGCGGAGAGGGACAGCTAGGACGGGCGCGGGGCCGCGGTCGACCTTCGCGCGACGAGGTTGACGTCCACCAGCTTGCGCGTCGGCGGCCCTTTCAGCCTGCGTTCGATGCGATCGGCGATGGTGGCGATGCCGAGTCCCGCGAGCTCGTCCCGCGGCTGGGCCACCGTCGTCAGCGCGATCCGGGCAAGTCCGGCCATGGGCACATCGTCGAAGCCGACGATCGAGATGTCGTCCGGCACGTGCAGGTTCACGCGGTCCGCGAACTCCTGCAGCGCGATCGCGGCGACGTCGTTGGAGGCGAAAACCCCCGTGGCCCTGTCGGCGCCCGTGAACACGTCGAGTAGAGGCCGCTCCAGGCCATCTATGCGGGCGTGGTCCGACGGCGGCGACCAGCTGATCCTCAGCGGAGGGCCGATATGCGCCTCTTTCAGCGCCGCACAGTAGCCCACCCACCGGACCCGGTCCGACTCATCTTCGAGCTCGGGGATCGAAAGGTACGCGATGCGCCGGTGGCCGGCCTCGATCAGGTGGCTGGTGCCGAGGCGACCGCCGAACTCGTCGTCGACCGAGACGACATCCCCCCAGTCCGCGCCGCAGCTGACGAACACGGCCGGCACCTGATGCTGCATGACCTCGCGCATGGTGCGGGCATCCCCCGAGAACGCGAGGAACACGATGCCGGCCACGCGGTGCTGGAGGAGGGTCTCTACTCCCGCGAGCTCGCTCTGGCTGTCGCCTTCGGTGTTGCAGAACATCGCGGTGTAGCCGCGCGCCGCCGCGTGCCGCTCCACGGACTTCGCCATCTCGGCGAAGAACGGGTTGGCGAGGTCTCCGACCACGACGCCCAGGATGCTCGTCCGCTGCTGCACGAGCTGGCGGGCAAGCACGTTCGGGCGATAGCCGAGCTCATCGATCGCGGCCCGCACCCTGTGCCTGGTCGCCTCGGACACGCCTGGCAGTCCGCGAACGACGTTGGAGACGGTCGATTTGGACACACCGGCGTGGGACGCCACGTCGTGGATCGTCGGGTGCCTGCGCGCCGTGGCCGAATCGTGCGTGACGGCCGCCATGTGAGCTGAAGGCAATGTTATTCGCGACAAGGGTGAGCGCTCACGCCTTCATGACGGGATCCATCAAGACCTTCATCGCGCCCTCGCGCTGCGACAGCTCGATCGCTTCGGCCGCGCGCTCGAGCGGCATCCGGTGGGTGATGATCTCGGTCAGGGGCAAGCGGTCGAGATTGCGCACGAGCAGGTTCATCGCCGGGACGTAGGAGGTCGCCGTCTCGCCGCCGACGCCGATGACGCTGACGTTCTTGGTGCAGATGTCCGCGTTCGGGTTGATGCCCACCGGGCCCATGTCGACAAAGGTGCCTGCCTCGACCACCGTGCCGCCATAGCGAACCAGGTGCAGGCACTCCGGGAACGACTGGGCGACACCGGTGCAGTCGATGACGATGTCCGGACCTGTGTGGGTGTGCTCGCGGGCCTGATCGATGCGCTCTTTCTCGGTGGTCCTCGCCGCATTGATGGTGAGCGTCGCTCCAAAGCGCCGGGCGAGCTCGAGGCGCGATTCCAGGCGGTCGATCGCGATCAGCTTGCCGCTGCCCATGAGCCGCGCTTTCACGAGGTGGCAGAAACCGAGGGGTCCGACACCGACGATCGCCACCGACTCGCCGAAGGCGCTTCCTCCCCACCCGGCGGTCAACATCCGCGCGCGGTCGAATCCGTGCGTCACCGCCATTACCTCAGTGAGCGCGGCCAGCTCGTCGGGCAGGCCATCGGGCACTCGGAAGAGCGGGGTCCCCGGGAGCAGGTACATGTACTCCGCCCATCCGCCGAACAGGTGCGGCGGGATCCCGGCATGCAGGCTGTTGCCGTAGTCCTGAAGGTTCTCGCAGAAGTAGTAGGGATAGTCGTTGAGGCAGAAGACGCACTGGCCGCACGGAACGTTGGCCGCAGGGACGATGCGGTCCCCCGGCCGCAGCGGTCGCCCTTCGCTGTCGGGGATGGAGTTCGAACCACCGATGGCTTCGATCACGCCGACGTTCTCATGCCCGCAGATCAGCGGATAGGTGATCTCGCGTTCGTGGTCGGTGCCGGCGTACTGCTTCGACTCGCCGCGGTAGGTGTGCTTGTCGGTGCCGCAGATTCCCGAGTAGGTGACCTTCATCAGGACCTCGCCCGGCGCCGGTTCGGGCAGCGGGAAACGCTTTACCTCGATGTGGCCCGGAGCCGTCATCACGGCCGCCCGGGCGGTCGCGCTCACAAGTTTGGAACGTTACAGGATTCAGTCGAGCTGCCAGCGATGGTCGGCGTCGGTGGTGACCAGCCAGCGACGCACGGGGCCGGCCATCACGTTCAGGTAGTAGAGGTCGTACCCAGGACCAGCCGCCACAGGGTGATAACCGCGCGGGACCAGCACCACGTCGCCGTCGCGGACCTGGATCGCCTCGTCGAGCGATCGGTCGTCGGTGTAGACGAGCTGGACGGCAAAGCCCTCGGGCCGAGCCGTCCGGTGGTAGTACGTCTCCTCGAGGTAAGCCTCGCGCGGAACATCATCGGTGTCGTGCTTGTGGGGGGGGTAGCTCGACCAGTTGCCCGCGGGGGTCAGAACCTCGGTGACGAGCAGCGACTCCGCCGGACGGTCCTCCATCAGGATGTTGTGGATCGTGCGCTCGGTGCGGCCGGAGCCACGCTTGAAGGGCCGGATCTCGGAGGCCTGAATCCGGGCTGGCTCGGCGCCGCGCGAGGCCGAGGCCCAGCACATCGCGAGCTCGCACACCTCGCTCGACGCTGTGATCTCGAGCTGCTGTCCCGGCGGCGCGTAGACCGCGTCGGGCGTGCCTTCGAAGACGCTGTTCCGCGCGCCTACGTCTTTCCAGGCCCGGGATCCAGCTGAGACGTCTGCCTGGCCCCTCAGCATCACGACGCAAACTTCTCGTGCTCCGGTCGACGGCCGGATTCCGTCGCCGCGTCGGAGCTCGTACACCTCAAAGCCGACATACGACCAGCCGGCCGATTCCGGGGTGACGATGGCCACGGGGCCCTCGCCCGCAGGCTTGCTTGGCCGGCGGAGGACGAGCTTCGTCATACGTGCCAGCGGCGCCTGGCGAGCCCGCGCTCGTGCTCCTCGCGCGCGTTCTTGACGTCGGCCGACTCCGCGACCTCGGCGACCGGCACCTCCCACCAACTGTCGTAGCTCGGCACCCCGTCGTAGCGGTCGACCATCACGTGGATCACCACGGTGCGGTCGATCTTCTTCGCGGCCACAAGCGCGTCGCGAAGGTCTTCGATGTTCCGGGCGCGAAACACGTGCGCGCCAAGGCCCTGCGCATTCAAAGCGAGGTCGACTGGGAGACGCTCCCCGTTGCTGTGCGCCGAGTCATCCCCGAGCGAACCGTCGGAGCGATATCGGTAGCGCGTGCCGAAGCCTTCGGTTCCCTTGGAGCGGGACAGCCCCCCAATCGAGGCGAAGCCTTCGTTGTCGACCAGGACGATCGTGAGCTTCGCGCGCTCCTGGATCGAAGTCGCGATCTCCTGCGACATCATCAGGTAGGAACCGTCGCCGACCATCACGTATATCTCGCGCGAAGGATCGGCGAGCTTGACACCAAGCCCGCCGGCGATCTCGTAGCCCATGGTCGAGTACCCGTACTCGACGTGGTAACCCTTGGCGTCGCGCGTTCGCCACAGCTTGTGCAGGTCGCCGGGCATCGAACCCGCCGCGCAGACGACCACGTCTCGCGGGGCCGAGAGGTCGTTCACCGCGCCCAGGACCTCCGACTGCGCCGGCAGCGGCGTGTGCCCGAGGTTGTAGAGGCGCGAGACCTCGCGGTCCCAATCGGCGCGCAGCGCGTCGCACTCCTTCCGGTAATCGCCGGCCACGCTCCAGCGCTGCAGCCTCTCGTCGAGCGCTTCCAGCGTCGCGCGCGCGTCACCGGTCAGCGCCAGCCCTCCAAGCTTGTGACTGTCCAGCTCGGCGACGTTGACGTTGATGAACCGCACCTCGGGGCTCTGAAATGCGGTGTGTGACGCCGTGGTGAAGTCGGTGAACCGCGTTCCCAGGCCGAGGACCAGATCGGCTTGCGTGGCGATGCGGTTGGCGGCGAGGGTGCCGGTCGCTCCGACGCCGCCTAGCGCGCCCGGGTGGTCAAACGGGAGCGACCCTTTGCCTGCCTGCGTCTCGGCGACCGGGATCCCCGTGCGCCGCACCAGACGCTTCAAGACCTCTACGGCCTCCGAGTAGATGACCCCGCCACCCGCGACGATCAGCGGACGTTTGGCCGCGCGGATGAGCTCGGCTGCTCGGTCCAGCGACGGTCTGTCCGGTGCGACGCGGCCGATATGCCAGATGCGCCGCTCGAAGAACTCTTCCGGATAATCAAACGCCTCCGTCTGCACGTCCTGCGGTAGCGCGAGCGTGGCGGCGCCGGTATCCGCGGGGCTCGTCAGCACGCGCATCGCGGCCAGCGCCGCCGGCACCAGCTGCTCCGGCCGCTGAACGCGGTCGAAGTATCGCGAGACCGGTATGAAGGCATCGTTCACGCTGACGTCGCCGCGCCATGGCGACTCGAGCTGCTGCAGCACAGGGTCAGGCCGCCGGGACGCGAAAACGTCGCCCGGGAGCAGAAGCACGGGAACACGGTTGACGGTCGCGGCTGCCGCGCCGGTGACCATGTTGGTGGCTCCCGGACCGATCGAGGTCGTGCACGCAAGGGTTGCGAGGCGATTGCGCGCTCTGCTGAAACCCGCCGCCGTGTGCACCATCGCCTGTTCGTTGCGGGCCTGGTAGTAGGTCATCAGCTCGGGGTTTTGGGCGAGCGCCTGGCCGACGCCTGTCAGGTTGCCGTGGCCGAAGATGCCAAAGCAGCCTTCGATGAACCGGTGCTCGCTGCCATCGCGTTCGACGTATTGAGCCGAGAGAAAACGAACGAGCGCCTGAGCCATAGTCAGTCGCATGCGCGCGGCCTCGCTAGGACGGGTCTGGAAGCATCACGTCTCTTACCAGGACCGCGAGGTCGGTGCATGCGGCGATGAACTGGCGCAGCGTGCGCACGGTCGGCCCGTACGAGTCGAACTCTTCCACCGAGAGGCCGTCCTCCGAGTACGCACGGCGGAAGTCCGGGAAGCGGGCAATGAGCTGCCCCACCACCTTGGGGTCGACCGGGTCGTCGATCCGCGGCCGGACCTCGATGTCACTTGCGTTGAACCGTTTTTGCCATGCGGACGGTGGCGAGACGACGGCGTCCGCGCCTATGAGCTCGCTCCAATGCATGTGATTGCGGAATGCCGCCGACAACAGCCGCAGCCGGTAGCCACGCTTGCGGAAGATGCCGTACGTCTTCTTGAAGACGGCCACCCCTGCCCACTCCAGGTCGCCCGGATCGATGGTGATGTCGCGCTTCTCGAGCAAGACCTTCAGCCAGTCATCGAGCCTGCCGACCATGATCGTGCAGACCGGGCCCATCGACTCGACGTCCTTGCCCTCGCTGTCCCGCCGCCGGAGGCCACGTTCGACTGCTTCTGCGACCGCGATGCACTGGGGAAGCGTGAAGCAAACCGTCGCATTCACGCTCATGCCCCGAGACGTCGCCTCTTCGATCGCCACGATGCCCGCGCTGGTGGCCGGGATCTTCACGATCATGTTCGGCGCAAGGCGGTTGAACGCGGTCGCGTTCTCGACGATGGCGCCCGGATCGCGGAAATACCTGGGGTCGGTCTGGATCGACAGGCGTCCGTTACGGCCGCCATGCGCCGCAAACGCCGGCTCGAGGAGCTTGGCGGCCCTCACCGACATCTCTTCGACGAGCTTCCAGCCGATCTGGTCCTCGGTCGCGCCCGGCAGCTCGCGAAGCAGGCTCTCGATCCGCGGCCGCCAGAGCGCGATCTCCTTCTTGAGGATGCCAAGCGCGATGACCGGGTTGCAGGTGGCCCCGACCGCGCCGTTTTCGATCGCGTACATGAGCTCGTCTATGTCAGCCGAGTCGTTCCACAGGCACGTCGGCGTGGTCTGCGTCATCTCGTGGAGCGGACTCTTGTAAACGAGCTTCGGGCGTGCTGCTGCCATTTCGGTCTTCACATTACGTCGATCACCACCGCGTGACGACGACCTTCTTGCGTGTGTAGAAATCGATGCCGTCCGTGCCGTGGACGTGGAGGTCGCCGTAAAAGGAGCCCTTCCACCCGCTGAACGGGAAGAAGGCGAAGGGCTGCGCGATCGGCACGTTGATGCCCGTCATGCCCGCCTCGACCCGCTCGCGAAACTCGCGGGCGGAGCGCCCGGACTGCGTGAAGATCGTGGCCATGTTGCCGAGCGCCATCTGATTGGCCTGCCCGATCGCGTCGTCGAGCGTGGCCGCGCGGGCAACCGAAAGGACGGGGCCGAAGATCTCCTCGTGCCCCACCGTCATGCCCGCGGTGACGCGGTCGAGGATGGTCGGGCCAAGGAAGAAGCCGGGCCGGGACATCTCGTGGCGGCCGTCGACAACCAGCTGCGCGCCTTCCGCGACCCCCTTGTCGACGTAGCCCGCAACCTTGTCCCGGTGTTCGGCCCGGATGAGGGGGCCGATCTGGACGCCCGGCTGGTCGCCGGGCCCGACGACCATCCTTGACGCGGCGTCCCTAAGGGGGTCGAGCAGCGCGTCAGCCGCGCGCCCCACCGCGACCGCCACCGATCCGGAGAGGCAGCGCTCGCCGGCGTTGCCGAACGCAGAGTTGAGGATCGCCGGTACGGTCAGCTCGAGGTCGGCGTCGGGCATGATCACGATGTGGTTCTTGGCGCCGCCGAGCGCCTGGACGCGCTTGCCGTTCGCCGCCGCGGTCTCGTAGACGTGGCGGGCCACCGGGGCGGATCCCACAAAGGAGATCGCCGCGACCTTCGGGTGCCGGAGCAGTGCGTCCACGGCCTCACCCGCGCCATGGACCAGGTTCAACACTCCCTCCGGAAAGCCCGCTTGGAGAAACAGCTCGGCCAGCCGCTGGCCGCCGAGCGGAGTGCGGTCCGACGGTTTGAGCACGAACGTGTTGCCGGCCACAACGGCGAGCGGGTACATCCACAGCGGGATCATCACGGGAAAGTTGAAAGGCGGGACCCCCGCGCAGACGCCGATCGGGTAGCGATACAGGTCCTGGTCGACGCCGCCTGAAACGTCGCGCAGCGTCCGGCCCTGGAGAAGGGTCGGCGCCCCGCAGGCGAAGTCCACGACCTCGATCCCGCGGCGAACCTCGCCGCGTGATTCCTCGAGCGTCTTGCCGTGGTGACGCGTCACGATCGAGGCCAGCTCTTCGAAGTGCTCTTCGAGCACCGCCTTGTAGCGAAACATCAGGCGCACACGCTCCATCAGCGCGGTTCGCGACCAGGATGGAAACGCGGCGGCTGCGGCGGAGACGGCTGCGTCGACCTCGCGGTCCGTGGAAAGCGGCACCTGCTCGATGACCTCGCCCGTCGCGGGGTTGAAGACGGGTAGAGACCGCGTGCCATCCGCTGGCGCCCTCCACTCCGAACCGATGAGGTTGGGGATCATCGCTCATAACCTCCGCGGTGCATCGCGTTCATCGGCGACTATCCAAATCTTGGGCCAATGCGCGACCCGGCTGCATCACGGGAGCCTCGCGGCGCTGCACAAGCACCGCGGCCACGAGAGCCGCCAGGAGGGCCGCGGCGGCGTAGGCGAAGAACGCCGACTGGATGCCGGCGACCGACCAGACGACGCCTCCGATGATCGGGCCGGCGGTGACGCCGATGTTCTCGAACTCGCCGAACAGGCCCATGTACAGGGCGTGGCGTCGCCGAGGCATCGATTCTGCAATCCACGCGGTCGCGGCGGGCCAGATCAAGGCCGCGCCGACAGCCCGGATCGCGGCGGCGGCGATCACGCCCGCGAAGGTGCCCGCGACCGCGTATCCGATGTAACCGGCGGCGCAGATGATCCCACCCACGATCATGGTGGGCTTGCGGCCCCATCGGTCGGATGCGTTTCCACCCGGCACGAGCAGCACGCCTCCGATGAGGCCGACGGCGAGCATCGCGGAGCCGGCCGCCGCGGCGGACAGCTGCAGGCGGTTGGTCACGAGCAGCGGCAGCAGGGCGAGCTCGCCGCCCAGACCGACCTGGACGAGCAGTACGAGGCTGGCGGTGATCGCCAACACGCGCACGACGCTCGGCTCGGCAACAGCTGTGTCCTCGCGCACCTCGTTCTGCCGGCTGCGGTGGTCGACGATCGTGAATCCCCGAAAAACCGGGAAGACGAGCACCGCGGACACCAACGGCAGGACCGCCGCGACCAGCATCACCTCGCGAATCGGGAAATGATCGATCAGCGCCCCGCCGACGCCCGCGCCCACGGCCTCAGCGATCACCCACTGCGACGCGAGCAGCGCCAGGCCCGTTGCGCGGAGGTGTGCGTGAAGGGCGGTGCCTATGTAAGAGCGGGCGATCGGCCCGACCGCGACCATCATCCCCGAGGCGAGGAAGTACCCGGCGGCGATCAACGACACCGACCGGACCTGCGATACGGCCACGATGAACGCGCCGTAGAGCAGCTGGGACGCGACCAGGGGAGCGCCGTATCCGAAGCGGTCCGCGATGAGTCCCCAAAGCCATTCGAAAACGAACATGCCCAGGCCGAACATCGACAGCGTCAGCCCGATCTCGTTCGGCGTCGTTCGCAGCTGCCGCAGCTCGAGCGGGAGGCAGATTTGAAGCACTCCTGTCGCGAGAGTCGAGAACACCAGGGCGGCGATGATGCCGCCGCTGCGGCTGCGGACGAGTGACTCGGTGATGCGCGAACCATAGGCCAAGATGTATTTGCCTCTCACCGCCTCTTTGCCTCCCCAGGCGCGCTCAGTGACGCACGGTTTCGTCAGCTGCCTCGGCGCAGTCGACGCGGCTCAGGACCGATCGATGAATGCGCTCGTGTGTTGAACCAGGCCATGGCGACACAATTGCGTGCGACCGATGAAGGACGCTGAACGGCCGCGTCTCGGCGTGGTGACCGAAGCATTCGCGAACCGCCCCCTGATCGAGGTCATGGACTGGCTCAGGGCTTCCGCGCCCGCGATCACCGACCTCGAGATCGGCGCGGGCGGCTACGCGCCGACGGGGCACTGCGACCTGCCGCTGCTGCTGCGCGACGCCGCGGCCCGCAAAGTCTGGCTCGACGAGATCGACGCCCGTGGTCTCAGGATCGCTGCGCTCAACGTGTGGGGCAACCCGCTGCATCCCGACGAGTCGATCGCCGCCAGGCACGACGGCGACTTGCGTGGCGCGGTCCGGCTCGCGGCGCTACTCGGCGTCGACCGGGTCGTCGCGCTGGCGGGCTGCCCGCCCGGCGCCGTCGGTGACAGGACGCCCCATTTCGCCGGTGGAGGGTGGCTGCCCTACCTGGAGTCGATCCACGACGCGCAGTGGGATCGCTGGGTCGAGCCCTACTGGTCGGACGTAGCGGAGTTTTCGGTCCGCGAGCATCCGCAGCTGCTCATCTGCCTCGAGCTGCACCCTGGCACCGTCGTCTACAACGTCGAAACCTTCCAGCGACTGGCAGCGCTCGGCGACTCGCTCGCCGCCAACATCGACCCTAGCCACTTCTTCTGGATGGGCATGGATCCGCTGGCGGTCACGCTCGCCATCGGCGACCGGGCCGGCCACTGCCACGGCAAAGACGTCAAGTTTGCCCCGGCCAACCTTGCCCTGAACGGACTACTCGACCGCCGCTGGCCGCTCAGCCCCGACGCCATGCCCTGGAACTTCGCCGTCGTGGGTCGCGGCCATGACGCCTCCTGGTGGACGCGATTTCTCACCCAGCTGAAGGCGCATGGCCGCGTCCAGACTGTCGCCATCGAGCACGAGGACCCCTTCGTCGACGCCCAACAGGGCATCCCCGAGGCCGCCGAGTTGCTCGCCCGTGCTCGGTGACGTCCTCGGCTGTTGACACCATCCGGGCTTTCGTATAGGGTCGGTGGAACGTTCCAACATCGATCAGCGGGGTGACAATGGCCGGCCGGCTGAAGGTAGGGGTCATCGGGTGCGGCTTGATCGCTCAGGTCATGCATCTCCATTACCTTCGGGAGCTCGAAGACCGATTCGAGATCAGCGCGGTCTGCGACGTCTCGGAGGAGGCCCGAGCGGCCTGCGCCAGGCGCTTTGGAGCTCCCGAGCAGTTCGCGACCTGGCAGGAGCTGATCGCACGGCCGCTAGACGCGGTGCTGGTGCTGACCTCGGGCAGCCACGCCCCCATCGCGATCGCCGCGGCCAAGGCCGGGATTCACGCTCTGGTCGAAAAGCCGATGTGCTTTTCGGTCGCGGAGGGCCGGGCGATGATCGACGCCGCGGAGGCGGCTGGCACCGTGCTGATGGTCGGCTACAACAAGCGGTACGACCCGGCCTACGCGCGGCTGGCCGAGGAGGCGGGTACTCTCCGTGACCTCCGCCTGCTGAGGATCACGACCCTCGAGTCCCCGATCGAGCCCTACGTCCAGCACTACGACCTGCACCGCGGTGCGCCGCTGCCGCAGTCGCTTGCCCAGTCGCTCCGCGACGATGACGAGGCGCGTATCGATGCCGCTGTCCCCGACGCCGATCGGCTGTCGCGCTGGGCGTATCGCAACATCCTGCTCGACAGCCTCGTGCATGAGCTCAACGCCATGCGAGGGGTCATGGGTGAACCCGAAAGCCTGGAATTCGCGGACATTCGCGAAACCGGCCTGACCGCGATCTTCAAGTACGGATCTGCGCAGTGCATCCTCGCGTGGATCGACCTTCCCGAAATCGCCCGCTACTCGATGGAGTTCGCCTTCTACTCGCCGGAGCGCAGGGTAACCCTCGCCTTCCCATCCCCCTTCTTGCGCAGCATGCCCACGCTGCTGATCACCGAGGACGGCCAGGCGCATTCACCACGCGCCTCGAGGACGGAAGAGGTCGCATCATATAGAGAGAGCTTCAAGGAAGAGCTCGTGCACTTCCATGAGTGCGTGACCACAGGAAAGCGCCCGATCACATCAGGCGTCGACGCGCTGCACGACATCGCCCTATGTGAGGCAGTGGTCACCGTGCATCGAGGCCGCCACGCCCTCGCGCAGCCGTCAGAGCCGGCGATGGCGACCGCGCCCCGCGAACGGCCGTGACCGAAACGCAGAAGATTGCCATCGCCAACGCGCCGGTCAGCTATGGCGCGTTCGAGCTGACAGTCGGCATGGTTCCCGGCGTCCCCGACGGCGACACGGTCCTGGATGAGGTCGCCAGCGCGGGATACTCCGGGATCGACCTCGGCCCGCTCGGCTACTTCGGGTACGGCGAGGATCTCGCGTCGAGCCTGGCGCGGCGAGAGCTGGCACTGTCTGGCGGCTTCTTCGAACTGCCCTTCACGGATCACTCCAGGATGCCCGCAGCGCTGCGCCAGCTCGGCTCGCTGCTCGATGTCTTCGACGCGGCCGGTTCGAAAAACGGCATGAAGCCAAAACCCACCCTCGCCGACATCGGCAGCGACCGGCGTCGAGCCCGCCCCGGTCAGGCCGCGACGGACCGTTCCCTGGGCTTCGACGACGAGTCGTGGCGGCGATTCGCCGAGGGCGTGGAGATGGCCGCGGGGTGCTGCCGCGAGCGTGGATACGAGCCGACCTTCCACCACGAGACCGGCACCAACATCGAGGCGCCCTGGGAGATCGAAAAGGTGCTCGAGCTGACTTCGATCGGACTCTGCCTCGACACCGGGCATCTTCTGCTCGGTGGCGGCGAACCGGTACGCGCGATGCGCGAATGGCGGGAGCGGATCAATCACCTGCATCTCAAGGACGCCCGAAGGTCGGTCGTCGAGGAGATCGTCCGGGAGGCGGCGCCGGTCGATGAGATCTGGCGAAGGCAGGCCTTCTGCCGATTGGGCGCGGGCGACCTCGACGTCGACGCCGTGCTCGAGCTAATCCGCCGCTCGTACTCCGGCTGGATCGTCGTCGAGCAGGACGTCCTGCCCGACCCGCATGGAACAGCCGCCGCGGACCAACGCGCCAACCGCGAATACCTCACTGCCCGAGGGTTCTGACTCGTGGCGCCGCTCAGGATCGGTCTGGCCGGTGCGGGCCGGATGGGCCGCAACCACCTGCGGGCCCTTGTCCCCTCGGCCGACGTCAAGGTGACGGCGATCGCCGAGCCCTCAGAGAACGCCCGTGGCCTGCTTTCGGGCGGGGACGCGGCGGTGTACGGAGAGCTCGACGACATGCTCGAGGCCTCCGCCATCGACGCCGTGATCGTCTGCGTGCCGAGTGATCTGCACCTCCAAACGGTCAAGCGCCTGGTCGCTTCGCACATCCCGACCCTGTGCGAGAAACCGGTCGGCGTCACAACCTTCGAGGCGCGCGAGGCGGCGACGCTCGTGAGCGCGGCTGGCCTGCCTTTCCAGGTCGGATTCTGGCGGAGGTTCGTACCGGCGCTCAAGCGATTGCGCGAGCGCATCGCGGCCGGCGAGCTGGGCCGGATCTACTCGGTCGCGAACTTTCAGTGGGACGGAGAACCGCCTGGCGCTAGTTTCCGCGCCCACAGCGGCGGCATCTTCGTCGACATGGGGGTGCACGAGTTCGACCAGACGCGCTGGCTGGTGGAGCAGGAATTTGGCCGGATCATTTCGCTCGCCTCAGGGGTCGCGACCGAGCCCTCGGTCGACCCCGAAAGCGCCCACGCCATGGCCGAGCTGTCGGGCGGGACGACCGCGGTGGTCTCGCTCGGGCGCAGGTTCCCCCTGGGCGACGTGTGCAAGGTCGAGGTGTTTGGGACGAGGGGCGCGGAAGAGTGCAAGTTTCTGTGGCCGCCGACGGCCGACGACACCTTTTTCACCGCGCTGCGCACCCAGGCCGAGAGCTTTGCGCGGCACGTGCGTGGCGGACCCCTGGAGGGCGCGAGCGCGGATGACGCGGCCGCGGCGCTCGACGCGGCAGAGCGCGCGGCGCAGGCGGTCGGGGCGTGACCGCCGGCGACGTCGGGATCGGCATCGTCGGCTACGGAATGATGGGCAAGGCTCATTCTTTTGGCTACACGGTCGCGCCCGTGATGCGACCGCTGCGCCACCGGCCGCACCTTCGCGTCATCAGCGGGCGAGATCGCGAAAAGGTGGCCAGCGCCGCCGCCGCCTACGGGATCGGGACCTGGCTCGACGATTGGCGCGAGCTGGTCCAGCGGCCGGACGTCGACATCGTCGACATCTGCACTCCGCCGGGCTCGCACGCCGAGATCGCCGCCGCGGCTGCGGCCGCCGGCAAGGCGGTGATCTGCGAGAAGCCCCTGGCGGTGAGCTACCTCCAGGCGGCCGCCGCGGTCGCGGCGGTCGAGAAGGCGCATGTGCTCAACGCCGTCGGTTTCAACTACCGCCGCCTACCGGCGGTCTCGCTCATGAAGAGGATGATCGACGAAGGCGCCGTCGGCGAGATCAGGTTGCTGCGGGCCACGTGGCTGTCGGACGAGTTCGTCGACCCGGCGATCCCCTTTGACTGGCGCTTCGACCGATCCATCGGCGGGACGACGATCGCCGACCTTGGGAGCCACGTGATCGATATGACGACCTGGATGGCGGGCCCGATCGCAGAGGTGAGCGGCCAGTCCGTAACCTTCGTCCGCGAAAGGTCGGGACGCAAGGTGACGGTGGACGACGCGTCCTCCGCGCTGGTGCGCTTCGACTCCGGCGCCCGCGGGGTTTTCGAGATGGCGCGGACTGCGGTGCGCCGGCCATGCGACTTCACGCTCGAGGTCAACGGCGATCGCGGCACCCTGGTGTTCGAGTACGCGCGTCTCAACGAGCTGAGGTACGGAGATGGCGGCGACCGCTCGGAGCTCTACGGCATGCGGCGGATCCGGGCCGAGCACCCGCTCCACCCCTACGCGCGGGACTGGTGGCCCATCGGGCAGGGGGTTGGGTATGGCTCGAGCTTCGTCAACCACCTGGGTGACCTGCTCGACCGCTGGCCGGACAAGCCGTGGGAGCCGGACTTCGCCCAGGGCGCGGCGGTCCAGGCGGTCTGCGACGCGATCGAGCGGTCGGCGGCCGAGCGGCGCTGGGTTGAGGTCGCGGAGGTCATGGACAACCGGACGCCCTCTCCGGCGGCTTCGCCGCCACCTACCCACAAGGTGGGGAGGTGAAGCTCCATCTCACACGGTGGGGAGGTCACGAGATCCTTGACGGTGCGGCGGGGTTGACCTATGGTTCTGGAACGCTCCAGAAAGCGCGTTTTTGATGTTCTTTTTCTCGCTCTTTTAGGGGAGGAAAGCATGGCGAGCACCAGCGCATCCATGGGAGGGACAACCGCCGCGGGCCAGGGCCTCTTCACCCGCCAGTCGTCAGGCCTCGTGCGTGAGCTTGGCGTGCCTGCCGCCACCGGGATCGCCCTCGCCTCGGTCGCTGTCGTCAACACGTTCATCAACTTCAATGCCGGCCTCGTCTCTTTCAACCAGGCCGAAATGATCCTGCCGCTCCTGTTGGGGGCTGCGATCTGGCTCGTCGCCATGTTCGCCTACAAGTACCTGCTCGAGGCAATCCCCCGCGCCGGCGGCGAGTACGTCTATCTGTCCCGCATCATCTCGCCGGCGCTCGGCGCGATGGCCGGCATCAGCATCTGCATCGCCTTCACCTACATCCTGGCCGCCAACGCCAACTTCACCGCCGCCTACACCCCGTTCATGCTCACCGCGCTGGGCGCCGCCTTCAACAGCTCGGCGATCAGCGACGCGGCGGGCAACGTGACAAGCCAGGGCGCGATCGCCGCGATCAGCGTCGTCATGCTGCTGGTCGTCGGCACGGTCTCGCTGGTGTCTATCCGCCGGCTCGCCCAGGTGATCCTGGCCCTGGTTGGAATCCAGCTGCTCGCCTTCCTCGTTCTGGGCTGGCTTTTGATCACGCACTCCCACCAGGACTTCGTCAGCGCGTTTGCCTCTTTCAGCAACCATCCCAACGCATACAGCGACATCCTCGCCGCCGCGCAGAAAGACCAGATCCCGCTCGGAATCTCGATCGGGGCGTCGCTGACCGCGGTGCCGTTTATGGTCCTGAACTACAACGGCGTGCTTTACGCGTATTACGTCGGCGGCGAGCTGAAGCGACCGGGTCGCACCTACCTCTACGCGTCCGTGATCAGCATCGCGCTGCTTGTCGTCGTCTGGCTGGGCGTTTGGCTCCTGATGCGCAGCACCGTCGGCCTTGACTTCATGCAGTCGCAGGCGAAGCTCGGCGCGACCGACCCGGACACTTACGGCAAGATCACGAGCCTCCAGTCATCCGCGGGTGGTCTGGGCTATGGGCTCATCCTGTCCGGCGACCCCATCTCGAAGATCCTGATCGGCATCGCGGTGCCGGCGGCGGAGCTCGCCGTCGACCTCGCGTTCGTCGCCGTGGTCACGCGGGTCATGTTCGCCCTCGCCTTCGACCGCCTGCTTCCAATCAGCCTGGCCAAGATCAGCGAAAGAAGCGCGATTCCCACCAACGCGATCATTGTGGCGGTGGTCATCGGCATCCTCTTCGCGATCCTGGCCGCGTTCGTCAACCTGTCCAACATCGTTGCCAACCTGGCCCTGTTCGTCGCCCTGATCATCGTGGCCGGAGGAGTCGCGGCGACGGCACTCCCGTACCGCCGTCCCGACCTGATCATGCGGCCGGGCCAGACCGAGCTGGCGCGCGTCGGCGGCGTCCCGGTGCCGTCGCTGTGGGGAGCAGCCACCACGCTTCTGGCCGTGATCGTGGTCGCGCTGATCGTCACACACCCTGAAGTTTTCGGCAGCTTCACGTTCACCTCCGTTGGCGCGCTGGTGGTCGTGCTCCTGGCCGGCCCGGTGATCTACCTGATCGCGAGGCAGATCAGGCTGACCCGCTCGTCGATCGACCTGAACCTCGCCCTGCGCGAGCTGCCGCCGGAGTAAGAGGTCAGGGCGGAAGGTCATGTTTTTCGGGCGTCCCAAAAAGCGGGCCCTCCGCGTCTACTTCGCGACCGACATCCACGGCTCCGACCGCTGCTTCCGAAAGTTCCTGGCCGCAGCGGACTCGTACGAGGCGGACGTCCTTGTGCTCGGCGGGGACATCGCGGGCAAGGGCCTCGTCCCGATTCGCGCCCAGAATGGCTCCCTCGTCGCCAAGGTACGGGGCGAACCGGTCACCGTGCCCTCCTCGGAAGAGGACAGGCTTAGGGCTGAGATCAACCGCCTCGGGTTCTACTCCATCCTCGCCGACGCGGATGACCTCGACCGCCTGGAGCACGATCCGGCCCACCTGGACAGCGCCTTCCAGCAGGCGATCATCGAGCAGATCGAGGGTTGGTGCCGGCTGGCGGCGGAGCGCCTCGCCCCCAGCGTGCGATGCATCATCACTCCCGGCAACGACGACCCGAAGGCGATCGACCCCGTCCTGAAAGCCGCGCCGCGAATCGAATCGCCCGAGGCTGAGATCTGTGACCTCGGTCCGGTGATCATGGCAAGCTGCGGAGACGTCACGCCGACCCCTTGGAACACCGAGCGCGAATACCCGGAGGAGGAGCTCGGCCGGCGGCTGGAGAAGATCCTCGAGGGCGCACCAGCCGGCCGCAAGCTGGTGGCCAACTTTCACTGTCCGCCGTACGGGTCAGGCCTCGACTTCGCGGCCGAGCTCGACCCCCAGCTGCGCCCTGTCATCCGCGGCGGAAGACCTAGCATCGTTCCGGTCGGAAGCAGGGCCGTGCGCGACGTCGTCAAGCGCCACCAGCCTGTGGTCGGCCTGCACGGGCACATTCACGAGTCGAAAGGCGCGCAGAAGATCGGCTCGACGATGTGCCTGAATCCAGGCAGCGATTACGCCGCGGACGTGTTGCGCGGCGCTATCGTGGACTTCGCCGCGGATGGAAGCTACATCGATTTCCTCTTCACGACCGGATAGCGCCCCTCTCCCGGACCCGGTCGCCGAGTCCCGTCGGCTCGTCGAAGCAGCCACCGGCAAGGGTGTGGTCGCGCGGCTGCTCGGCGGCGCGGCAATCCACCTTCAGGCTCCCCCAGGGGGACCCCTCCTGGCTCATCCCGTGAAAGACATCGACCTGGCGACGCGTCGTGGGGCCCGCACCGCCGTCACCGACGTGCTCCTGGCGGCCGGCTACGTGGCGGACCAGATGTTCAACGCGCTTCACGGCGCGAGGCGTCTCCTCTTCTACGACCAGGCCAACTCCCGCAAGCTCGACGTCTTCATCGGCGATTTCTCGATGTGCCACCAGATCCCGATCGCGGACCGGCTCGACCGGGAACGGCTTACAGTGCCGCTGGCCGAGCTGCTGCTCACGAAGCTCCAGATCGTGAAGCTGACCGAACGCGATCAGCGCGACATCTACAGCCTCCTTTACCACCATCCGGTGACGAATGGCGACGGCTCTGGCATCGAGGCGGATTTCATCGCCCAGGTCTGCGCTCGCGACTGGGGGCTATGGCGGACGACCCGGGCGACGATCGAGCACTGCCAGGCCAATCTGGGTCTGTATGGTTTGGACGGCAAGGCGGCAGAAGTGATCGAGGAGCGGCTTACGGCACTGTGGAGCAGGATCGAGAAGGAGCCCAAGAGCAGCAGGTGGCGGCTGCGCAGCCGCGTCGGCGACCGCATGCGCTGGTACGACGAACCAGAGGAGAACGCCGAGCACGCCTGATGGCGCCGGACCTCCGACGACCCAGCGCAACCGAGCTCCTCGCCGAAGCGGCGGCCCAGGGCGCCGACCTCGAGACCGTCGCCCGCGGCGTCCTGGCGCGGCTCTCGGAGCTGACCGGGCTGAGCTCGACCTACCTCGCGGAGACGAGGCTCACCGCTGACGAGCAGTACATCGTCTTTTCCTGCAACCGGAGCGACGTCTTCCACATCCCCGAAGACGTGACCCTCCCCTGGTCTGAAGGCGTCTGTCGGTTCGTGGTCGAAGGCGGGCCTCACTACACGACCGACGCGCAGAAGCAGTTTCCGAGCAGCAGCGTGGCGCGGCTGCTCGAGATCCGCACCTTCGTCTCGTATCCGGTGTTCACCGCCGAGGGGCGTTTCTTCGGCACCCTGTGCGGCGCGAGCAAGGAGCAGGTGGAGATCGAGCAGAAGGTCCTGGACCTGATGCGGGAGTGCGCGCGTCTCATCGGTCAGCGCCTCAGGGCCGACGTGTCGGCGCGTCCATGAGGTTGCTGACGTTTCGGTCCGAGGACGGCGCTCGCCTCGGCATGCTGCGCGACGAGCAGGAGGTCGTCGAGCTTTCCGAGCCCCCGGACATGCTCTCGCTGATCGACTCGGGCGAGGAGGGACTGGAGCTCGTCAACAGCGCGTTCTCAGCCGGCAAGGGCAAGGTCCACAAGCTCGGCGACCTGCGAGTCCTGGCACCGCTGCCCAACCCGAGGGGAAACGTGATCGCGATCGGGCGGAACTACCAGGCGCACGCGGAGGAGAGCGCCCGCGCGTCGGGGAAGACGGTCGACCCGCCGACGGTGTTTACGAAAGCGGTCACGAGCGTCGCCGGTCCATACGACGACGTCGTCATCGACGACGCCGTCACCACCCAGGTCGACTGGGAGGTCGAGCTGGGCGTCGTCATCGGACGCGCCGGCGCGAACATCGCGCGCGAGCGCGCGCTGGACCACGTGTTTGGATTTGTCGTGGTCAACGACGTTAGCGCCCGCGACATCCAGTTCGGTTGGGGCGGTCAGTATTTCAAGGGCAAGAGCCTAGACGGCTTCTGCCCCATCGGGCCCTGGATTGTGACCCCGGACGAGCTCACCGACACCCGGTCGCTGCGGCTTCGGCTGCGAGTGAATGGCGATTCCAAGCAGGAAGGCAACACGCGCGACATGATCTATCCGGTCGACGCGGTCATCGAGTGGGTCTCCAAAGGGATGACGCTGCCCGCCGGCACGATCATCGCCACGGGCACTCCCGACGGCGTCGGGTTCGCGCGCACGCCGCCCGAGTTCTTGAAACCGGGTGACGTCGTCGAAGCAGAGGTCGAAGGGATCGGAACGCTTCGCAATCGCTTCGTCTCCGGAGGTAAGTAACGGGTGTTCGAGATCGCTCGCCTTTCCGGGGTGCTGGTGGCGCTGGCGTCCCCACTTCACCGCGACGGCACCGTTGACGAGCATGGTGTCAGCCGGCTCGTCGAGCACGTGATCGGAGGCGGTGTGCACGGCGTCCTGGCCCTGGGCTCCACCGGGGAGACGGCGTCGCTGGACGAAAGCTCACGGCGCAAGGTGCTGGAGGCGGTTCTCGAGGCCACGGCAGGGCGCGTGCCCGTGCTCTCTGGTGTCGCCCAAGCGCAGCTCTCCTCGGCGAAGGCCGAGATCGAAGCCTCGGCGCGGATGGGCGCGGACGCCGCGCTGGTCGCTCCGCCCTTCTATTACCCGATGAGCCAGACGGGGCTTGCAGGCTTCTTTCGGCAGCTGGCCGAGGGCGCCCCGCTTCCGCTGATGCTCTACAACATCCCGCAGTTCACGAAGGTCGTGGCAGAGCCCGCCACCGTGGCGGCGCTCGCTCACGAGGGCATCATCAAAGGCGTCAAGGACTCGAGCCGGGACTTCGAGTACTTCGAGGCAGTTTGCCTTGCCACGCGCGACATCCCAGAGTTCCGAGTCTTCACTGGCAGCGATACCATGCTGCTCGCGTCGCTGGCGATGGGCGGCGCCGGAACGATCTGCGGCGCCGGCAACATCGCGCCCGCGTGGGTCGTGCGCATCTACGACGCGTTCGTACGCGGCGATCTGGAAGACGCGCGGGGGGCGCAAGACGCGCTGTACCGGCTCGTGCTCGCGGTGCGCGATGGGGTTTTCCCGAGCGCCATCAAGGCCGCGCTCCACCTTCAAGGGATCTGCGAACCGTGGACTGCGCCGCCCGCGGGACGCCTCGACGAGCGAGCCGAGGCCCGACTCCGCGACCAGCTCGCGGAGTGGGGCCTGCTTACGCGCGCCGCATCACGGCACTGAGATCTTCGCTACGACCTGCTGCTGGTAATGGCTGGCGTTGGTGCCGTCGTCGTAGGTGCTGACGAAGCTCGCATAGTCGAAAGAGCCGGCGAGCTCGTTCCCGAAGTAGTCGCCCAGGAACGTGTCGGAAGGATTGCACGGACACTGCCGATCGGGGCTGTTCAGCTGCGGGTCCCAACTGTGCTGCGTGATCCGGATGTTGTGACCCTTTGGCCTCAGGTCGGGGTAATAGAACTGGACGCTCGAGGTGATGCAGTAGTTGCTCGCGCCGTACGGCGGCAGGCCCGAGTAAACCGGACTTGACCGGTCCAGTGCGAGACCGGCGTCGGCGGCGTCCCGGGTGCCCGCCGAGGGACACGCAAGCCGGCGGTCGTAGAAGTTGACGCTCACGGTGCCGTCCGGCCCGACGGCCAGGTTCGGCTGAAACTCGTCGACGGTCGCGCTCGCGTTGTCGTTGACCTGGACCGGAGATGCCCACGTCGTGCCCTGGTCGTATGACGCGGTGAGCAAGATGTTGCCGAAGCCTGAGCTCTTCGACTCGTAGGCGATGTAGACGGGGTAGTGGCGGCCGGACAGTTGGTTCCCGACCGCGAACGTCTCCTCGATCCCGTCCTCGAACGTCGTGTTGGCGTAACCCGCGCCGCTCAACGGCGGCGTGTGCACGCGACTGGCGGCGGTCGAGGGTCCGAACCATGTCGCGCCGCCGTCCGTCGAGAAATCCATGAGCACGTTGACGCAACACGATCCCTGCTTTGAGGCGTAGTTGATGATCGAGGTGTAGACCACGCCGTCGGGGTCGACGTGCGGGAAGAGGTAGGTGTTGTTGTTGGTGGACCCGTTTGCCGTCGGCAGCAGCACCGGCGCCGACCAGTCCGTGTGCGTGCCGTCAGCGTGGCCGTCCGCCCACTGCACGTACGGCTTGCTGCCATTGCCGTTGAAGTTCACGTACATCATGTAGATCCGGTTGAAGGTCGGATTCGGCTTTCCGTGCACGGTCAGGTTGCGGTCGATCGCGATCCACTCCTTGTCAGGCTCCTGGCCAAGGCCGGCGTTGGTCGTGAAGACGTTGTCCGGCCTGCCGTTGTGGGTCGTGAGCCAAGTCTTGACGTCGGTCGCGCCGTGCGGACGGACGGCAACCGAGACAGCCTCGTTGTCGATCCCAGGGTTGGGCTCGTTGCCGGTCTCATATTTCTTAAACCCGCTCTTGTCGTAGTAGAACTGATACGGCAAAAGCGCCTGGTAGTAGTTGCCCCAGTAGTCAAAAGCGCCCACCGGGTCGGTGTTGTCGGTGAAGCCCTCGTAACCGGGCACATGCCCCATGGTCGGCCAGGTCTTGCCGCCGTCCCACGACTCGTAGAAACCCAGCAGGTGGTTGTAGCCTTCGGCGCCCGTGAACCACTTGCTCGAGCCGATGATGTGGTTCGGGTTCGTGGGGTCGACCCGGATGTCCGACTCCGAATGGTCGGTCACCAGCATCGGCGTCGTCGCCGGATAGCCCGTTCGGCTCGTCGCCTGCGAAGCGTAGGGGCCGACCTCCTCGCGTGTGGTCGCGCCGGGGCAAGGCAGCTCGCCGGTGTAGCCGTCGTTCGGTCCGTTGTTGAACGGGGACGGCACCTCGGGTGTATAGCAGCTCACCTGCTGGCTCGTGACGAAGACATTCGTCACCGCATGGCTCTTGAAGCTGGCCGCGTAGGCGCTGTTGCTCTGGAGTCCCTGGGGCACGTTCCCAACGCCGGGATCCAGGCCCGTGGTCGCGCTCGAGACTGTGGTCAGCTGCGACATCGCGCAAAACATCGACGCGGCTGCCGAGGACGCGATCAAGCGGAATCCACCGACTCTGTTTCTCACGGCATGCCCCCTCCGATTGAAGCCGTCAAACGAACGACCGGAGCATAGCCGAATTTCAGCGAGCGTTCAGGAAGCGGGCTGGGTCAGGTCGTACACCGTGACGCCGTCGACCGTCGTCGAGGCGAAGCTCTGGCTCACCCAGCTCGCGATCTGACTGGCTGACCCGGCGCCGCTACCCCGCATGCCGCCGGCGATGAAGTAATGGATCTCGCCCTGGCTCACGTCAGCCTGGAACTCGGCCAGGGTGGGGGCGGGATCGGAACCGTTGAAGCCGCCGATCGCCATCACCGCATCCCCGGTCGCCAGCTCGTAGCCGGCCGCGGAGTTCGCGTCGATGGTGGCCGCCACCCAACGGTAGCTGCCGGCGTTGGACTCCAGCAGCGCGGTCAGCGTCGATCCAGGCCGGCTGGCCTGGAGAAAGTTGCCACCGCCGCCGGGAGCAGCCCCCAACCCACCTTGCGGCGGGGCGAACGTGCCGGCGGGCGGCTGACGGAAGCCGCCCGGGGCCTGGCCGCCTCCGTTGCCGCCCGGACCAAAGCTCGCGCCGAGCACGGTCGGACCCGCCGAGGGTATGGCGCCGCTGTGCGCCGTGATGACGGTGTCGAGGGTGTACGCGGCGGGACCCGCCAGCGCCGCGGCAAGCGCTGCGACGGCGACCGTCGTCGCCAGCGCCCGAGACGACAGCGGGCCGGCGGCGATCATCGCGCTCGCGATCAGGCCGATGACGAGGATGGCGACCTTCAGGTCCGGGTTCCACTCCGGGCTCCGGTCGAGCAGGACGTAGGCCCAAAGCGAGGTCGCGGCGAGGGCTCCCGAGAGGGTCCATCGCGCCGGCAACCGGCGACGTCGCTGCCAAAGCTCGACCGAGCCCGCGCCCACGAGCGCCCCTATCGCCGGCGCGAGGGCGACCGAGTAGTAGGGGTGGATGATGCCCTGGGCGAAGCTGAAAACCGCGCCCGTGACGAGAAGTCCGCCTCCCCACATGAGATAAGACGCGCGCGCGAGGTCGGTTCGCCGGGCGTGCAGGGTGAACCAAAGGCCAGCCACGAACAGGATCAGCGCGGCGGGGATGAGCCATGAGATCTGGCCGCCGAACTCGCTGAGGAAGAGCCGGTTCCATCCGGTGAGCCCCCAGCGCGAGCCTACGGCGCCGATTCCTCCGACGCTTCCGGCCTCGTTGCCGGTGATGCGGCCGAAACCGTTGTAGCCAAAGATCAGGTTGAGGACGCTGTTGTTCTGCGAACCGCCGATGTACGGCCGGCTCGCGCTCGGCCAGAGCTCGACGATGGCGACCCACCACCCTGAGGCGATGACGAGGGTGATGCCGGCGATCACCAGCTGCTTGATGCGCTGCCCCAGTCGCGGGCGGCCGGCAAGCAGGTAGACGAGGATCACCACCGGCACGATCACGAACGCCTGAAGCATCTTGGCGAGAAAGCCGGTGCCAATCAGCGCGGCGGCCAGCATGAGCCATCTCGTCGAACCGCTCTCTGTGGCACGCTGCGTGGCGTACATCGCGGCCGTCAGCAGAAGCACCAGCAGCGCGTCCGGGTTGTTGAAGCGGAACATCAGCGCGGCGACCGGTGTCAGCATCACCACCGCCCCGGCGATGGTCCCGGCGACCGGCCCGCACCATCGCCGCACCGCGACGAACACCAGCGCGACCGTCGCGACCCCCTCGAGCGCTTGCGGCACGAGGACGCTCCACTGGTTGAAGCCGAAGATGCGCGCCGAGATCTCCATGACCCAGAGGAAAGCCGGCGACTTGTCGACCGTGATGAAGTTCGACGCGTCGAGCGAGCCGAAGAAGAACGCCGACCAGCTCTTCGTGCCCGCCTGCACGGCCGCCGCGTAGTAAGCGTTCGCCCAACCGTTGCGGTCGAGACCCCAGACGTAGAGGACGAAGGTCACGGCCATCAAGGCCGCAAATGCAAAGCGCGTCCCCAACACGCCTGGAATCCGGATCGGCATCGCTCGGGGATACGTGATTGCTGCCATGGCGAACACTTTCGGCGCCGCGCATGGGCGGACACTTCGAGGTCCCTGAGAAAACACTGGGAACGAAAGAGCCATGCGCCACGGCGCATGGCTCGCACCCCCCAACAGCCTGCCGAGAGGACCCTACTCCCCGGCTAGCCGAATCATCGTGCGGTCCGCGCCTCGCCGGCCAACCGCAATTGGGCGATTTCGGCCTACCCCAAATGAGGTATGCCCAGATGCGGCTTCCGACGGCTCGCTATCCTCGACAGGTCTTGATCGTCTCCATCGGCGACCTCCTGCTGGACATCACCATCGTTTCCGAAGGACCGCTCCAGCCGGACGACGATGCGCCCGCGACGATCACTCTCGGCGGCGGAGGGCAGGCAGCGAACTTCTGCGCATGGACGGCCTCGCTCGGTGATGGGGCCCGCCTCATCACGCGCGTCGGCGACGATGAGACAGGACGCCGCCTGGTCAGCGACCTGGAGGCGCGGGGCGTCGAGGTGCACGCGGTCTGGGCGCCCGAACCGACGGGCGCGATCGCCGTCCTCATGGGTCTGGACGGCAACCGCGCCATGGCCACGCACCGCGGCGCGAGCGTCGGCCTAAGGTCGGGTGACCTCGAGGACGGCTGGTTTCGCGACGCCCGTCTGCTCCACGTGCCGGCCTACTCCCTTTTCGTGGAACCAATCGCGAGCGCCGCCCGGGCCGCGATCCGCTTGGTGCGCGAGGCGCGGGGGATGGTCGCGGTCGACCTCTCCTCGGCCGCCGGCCTGCGCGCGTACGGCCCCGCGAGGATGGCTTATGTCCTTGCCCGCTTGAAGCCGGAGGTGCTGTTCGCGACCGAGGCTGAGGCGGCGACGCTCGCCGTCCCGCTGGAGAGCCTGGCCCAGGTTCCAGTTCTAAAGCTCGGCTCGGCGGGCTGTCGCGTCTTCGGCCGCATCATTCCGGCGCCCACGGTCCAGCCGATCGACCCCACCGGTGCCGGCGACGCTTTCGCGGCGGCGTTCTGCAGCGCGTGGTTGCGCGGGGCGACGCCGCACGAGTCGGCGGAGCAGGCTGTGTCCGCGGCGAGTCGATCGGTGCTGGTGGCGGGGGCGCGGCCGAGCTGAGCGACCTGCTCGAGGTCTCGCGGGAGGTCGCCGCTGCGCTCGAGGAAGGCCGACCCGTAGTTGTGCTCGAGACCTCGATCGTCGGCCAGGGCCTCCCCTCTCCCCACAACCTTGCGGCCGCGCACGGATCCGAGGCCGCGATCAGAGATGAAGGGGGCGTGCCGGCGACCGTGGCGGTACTGAACGGAAAACTTCGCGTCGGGGTCAACGATGCAGACCTCGAGCAGATCGCCGCCGGCGGGTCGGTCAAGGTTAGTGCTCGCGACCTAGGACCGGCGATTGCCCGCCGGACCATCGGCGCGACGACGGTGGCCGCGACCGCCCGAGCAGCCGCGATGGCGGGCATTCGCTTCCTGGCCACAGGCGGGATCGGCGGCGTGCACCGCGGACACCCGGAGGACCAGTCGGCCGACCTCGAGGAGCTCGCGCGCTCGCCCGTGGCCGTCTTCTGTGCCGGCGCGAAGATCATCCTCGACCTGCACCTGACCCTGGAGCGGCTCGAGAGCCTGGCGGTCCCGGTGCTGGGCTACGGGTGTGACGAGTTCCCCGCTTTCTACACCATGCACAGCGGGTGCCCCGTCAGCGCGCGCGTCGATGGCGCCGAAGGCGCGGCCCAAACGTTGCGCGCCGCCTGGGACATGGGAAGTCGAGGCATCGTGGTCGCAGTGCCTCCGCCGGCGGAGCTCGAGGGCGCGGAGAAGATGGCGCGGCAGGCCGCGGCTGACCTGCAAAAGGTGAGCGGGGCCGACGTGACCCCACGTCTTTTGGCACGCATCACCGAGCTGTCCGGGGGCCGCTCGCTCGACCTGAACGTCGCCCTCGTGATCAACAACGCACGCATCGCCGCGCAGGTGGCGAGGGCTTTCGGGTCTCGCGTATGACCCCGGATACCAAATACAGCCAGCTCGTCAGCAAGTTCATCGGGCGGAACGGAGTGACGGGCATCGCCGAGGGCAAGGGGTTCGGATCGACAGGTCAGCTCAAAGTGAATGGGCGCATCTTCGCCATGCTCGTGCGCGGTGAGCTGGTGTTGAAGCTGCCACGGTCGCGCGTGGACGAGCTCGTCAAACAGGAAGAGGGCGTGCGGTTCGACGCCGGAAAGGGCAAGCCCATGCGCGAGTGGTTCGTCCTCTCCGCCGCCTCGAATAGGTCATGGACTTCGCTGGCGCAGGAGGCGTTGGATTTCGTGCAGGAGCGTAAGCAATGATCAGCATCGGCACGGCACGAGCGGTCGCCGGTGCGCCCCCCGCAGCGACGACGGTGGCTTACGTCCTGGAGCCCGCCGGTGAAGGCGCGCGCATCACGCTGCGCCACACCGGGTTCATGTCTCGGGAGACGTGCGTCGCGACGTGCGTCGGCTGGGAGACAAGCTTCGACGAGCTTTCGAGGCTGATCTCGCGCGGCCGGTAGGCTCTTTCTTCGGCGGCGCCATCATCTCGCACCACGAGCGCACGATGTTCGTCAGCTCGGCCGTGCGGGCTTCGACCTCGGCGACGTCGGCAAACCGCATGAAGCGCGCAGAGGGACCATCCCCCTCGAGGTGCGGGAACTTGCCTGTGATCTTCGCGCCGCGATTGAACATGAGGGTGACCGCCTTCTTGTCGTGGTGAACGAAGCTCGCGAAGTCGCCGTTGAACGCGAACTGGACTGTGCCGTACTTCAAGTACTCGCCCATGCGGTTGTCGGCCCACATGATCACGTCGCGGGCCCGCCTGAGGATCGGCTCCGCGGGTTTCCGCTCGAGCCAACGGTCGACGTAAGGGTCTCTTTTCACAGCCAAGAAAAAACCGGCGGGCGAAACGAGCCCGCCGGCTTTTAATGTACTTCGACTAGCTCTGTCGCAAGCTGAGCAAGCCGAACCCGGCGCCCTGCGGATCCATCACGATCGAGAAGCGCCCGCCCGGAAAGTCCTGCGGCGGCAGCATCTCCTGGCCGCCGAGGTCAATGGCCTTCTTGTGCGTCTTGTCGACGTCGTCGGCGCCGAAGTAGACCATCCAGTAGGACGGCACATCTTTCGGCACCATCGGGTTCATCTCCATGCCGCCGGCGATGCTCTGGCCGTCGTTCTTGAACTCCGTGTAGTCGCCCTGGCCCTCCCCCATCGGGCTGACCTTCTTGTCCCAGCCGAAGACCTTTGCGTAGAAAGGCTTGGCTTTCTCAAAGCCGCGGGAGTTGAGCTCGGCCCAGGAATACGCCCCCTGCTTCCCGGTCACCTCGCTGCCGAACATCTTCTTCGGCTGCCAGACCGAGATGAAGGCCCCTGTCGGGTCCTGGAACACCGCCATCCGACCCTGGTCGAGGACGTCGAACGGAGGCGCGACCACCTTGCCACCTTCGGCCTCGACTTTCTTGGCCGTGGCGTCGGCGTCTCGCGTGCCGATGTAGACCATCCATGCTGAGGGCGCCTTGGGATCCTGCGTCGGGCCGATGCCGGCGACGTCCTTGCCGCCCAGCTTCGCCAGCGCGTAACCACCGGCGTCGGGGCCGGCGATCTCGACCTTCCAGCCGAACAGCTTCGAGTAGTAATCGCTTGACGCCGCCGCATCCTTGCTCGACAGGTCGATCCACGCTGGTGCGTTGGCGACAAATGTCTTCGCGTCTGCCATATGCGTACCTCCTGAGTGTTGGAGCTGACGCGGGGAACCGGGGAAACGCGCCCCTCACACCCATTGTGCCACCGCATGGTTAAGGGCTGCCGAAGGAATCCTCAAGAGACAGATGGCGTATCTATGGAACGATGGACGAGCTCGCGCCGATCGACCTCGTGATCTTCTCCGACTACGTCTGACCCTGGTGCTACATCGACTCGGTCAGAGTCGAACAGCTCGAGGCTGAAGGCCTCGTCCACGTCACGTGGCTGCCTTTCGAGTTGCATCCGGAGGCTCCGCCGGAAGGCATCCCACGCGAGGCGTACTTCGGACGCGAGCGCTCTGAGCGCATCCACTCGCATCTGCAATCGGTGGCGGAATCGGTCGGCCTCAGGATGAAGCCACGCGACGTGATCATCAACTCGCGCCGCGCGCTTGGCGCTGCCGAGCTGGCGCGGGAGCACGGATTGTTCGACGAGATGCACCACGCGCTGTTCAGGGCGCATTGGGAGAGCACAGGACATCTGGAGGACGTCGACGATCTGGTCAGGATCGGGACCGGCATCGGTCTGGATGCGGTCGAGCTGCGAGACTCCATCGAGACAAATCGATATGACGGGGTCATCGACGAGAACCGTCAGGCCGCGAGCTCGGTCGGCATCGACGCGATCCCCGCACACATCTTCGGCAGGCGCTACCTCGTCGTGGGCGCGCAACCGTATGAGGTCCTGAAGCAGGTCGTCGACCAGGTCTCCGCGGCGGAATGAGGATCGACTCGCTCCTGCCCAGCCCGAAGTAGCGTTCTCCTAACGTCCCGCCGCGTAGGCCTGCGCACCCCGCAGACTCGCGGCGGCCGAGAGAATCCCGGTCTGCGGGTTGCGACCAACCGCGCAGATCCGGCCCAGCGACCACCGGGCCTCCTCCACGACCTCGTGTCCGCGACGTCGCAGCTCCTCGAGGACTCCGTCCGGCATTGGCTCGGAATGCATCCGCCCCGGAGGAGCCCCATGCGGCGCGACCGAGCTCGGGACGTGCGTCGTGTGGAACATCGGCGCGTCATTGGCGGCCCTCGATCGACGCCTCACGCGCGATCCGGCGGTAGGTGGCGGCCAGGTCGGGGTTGCGAAACATCTCCCCAGGCCGCGGCCTCCCTGCACCGAGATACAGGGCCGCAGAGCTGGGCTAGTGGTCGCGAAAGAGCGGCTCGACCCTGCTGATCGTTTCGTGCCCTTGAGCTTGGGCCGGGTTGTAAACGCCACCGCTGTCAGTGCGCCTCCTGGAGCCCGCCTCGCCGCGACCAGCTCTCGAGCACCCTGAACAGAACGTAGCCGCCGAGAGCCCACAACGCGCCGACTCTTTCGCTCAGGACCGAAAGAGGCGGACCAGCGACTCTTCGGTCCTGGAGAAGAGACGTCGGAGGCCATCTTCGCTCGCGCTGAGCTCCGCGCTGCGCCCTACTGCCCGCTCTTCCAGCAGGCCAGCCTCGCGCAGAACCTGCACGTGCGCGCTGACCGTGGGCTGTGACAGCTTCAGCTGGCGCGCGATCTCCGTGACCGAGGCGGGCTGGCGCGCGAGGCGCAGGAGGATGGTCAGCCGCGTGGGATCGGCGAGCGCTTTGATGCTCGCCGAGACGTCCGCCGCGACCTTGCGGTAGGAAGGCTCTCCGTGCCGGATCCCCCGACCGACATGGACCGTGCCGTGGAGCTCGATCAAGTGGATCTTGCCGCCAAACCAGCACGGGTTGAGGATCAGCTTGCCTTCCCCTGCGGCGGCGTCGGCCATCTCGTCGAGCTCGGGCCGGCCGGGCCACAGCCGGGTGAGGCCGAGCAGGCTCTTGAAGGCGACCCCCTGCTCCTGCAGAGCGCGGCTCCAGCGCTGAGCCTCGGCGACGACGGCTGAGCGGCCTTCCCTCTGCCACTCCGGCTCGACCGCGCGCCAAACGGCGGACAGCAGCTCGGCGTAGCGCTTGCGCAGTCCGCTGTCCGCCCGCAGGCGCTCGAGCCGCTCGCGCACGACCTTTCTCTCCGCCGGCTTCTCGGAGCGCAGCGAGGGAATCTCCGAGCGAGCCTGAGAGGCCTGGTCGAGCTTGTCGAAGAATCGCCGCAGATCGAGGTCGAGCAGCGTGCCCGAGCGATGAGCCAGCACGACCAGCTCGGTCGAGTACTGGGTGAGGCCGTCGGTCCTGAGCTCCGACAGCTGCGGTCCGAAGCGCCGGCGGAGCGGATCCAGGGGGGCGAACGCTCCCTCGTGCTCGTGACCCGATTGGACGAAGTGCAGGACCCACATCAGCTCCAGCACCGCCGAAGGCGCCACGTGGATGCCGGGGGATTGTTCTTCGACCAGGGTCGGCATAGCTTTTGTCCTATGTTAACAACCTAGGGTGTTAGTCCATTGACTATTGCGACAGGTCGCAACCTATAATTCGGAGATGGACCACTACATCTCGGAACGACTCGTTCTCGACGCCCACCGGGAGATGGTCCGGGCGGCCGAGCGCCGGTCTCGCTTGACGCCGCAGTGTCCCGGCGTTCCCTTTCGCGTGTGGGTCGCAAACCGCCTGCGCACGATCGCGGACAAGCTCGACGGACGGCCGCAGCTCCGGCGCGTGGTCTAGCTCCTGGCCGACGAACGCTCGCCCGGGGTGCTGCCGCGGATATGAATAGAACGCGCGCGCGTGCTATAGGTGGCTGATGAATCAATTCTTCGAGGCTCTCGGCCAGGACTGGGTGGACGCCGCGCAGCGCCGTGGAGCGGAGATCAGCAAACCGGCTCTGGATTCTCGCGTCGCCCTCGAGCTGCTGGAGCTGGCGCGCGTGGCGGCGCATACCCAGGAGCGCCGATTCGCGCCGCTGACCAGCTACCTCGCCGGAGTGGCGGCGGAGCGGCTTCGGGCGGCCAAGCCAGGTCTCGACGACGCCGCGGTCGCCGAGTTCATCCTCGAGGTGAGGCAAAAGCTCGAGCGAGAGGTCCCTGGGCTGTAGGCGCCCCTACCGGACGTTGATCACCGGGAGCTGGCGGAAGCTCTGCACCGCCACCCTGGCGGCAAGCGCCGACGCCACCTTGCGGAGGGCCTGAGCGCCGGCAGTGTCGGGGCGCGACACGACGACCGGCGCGCCCGCGTCCGCCTCCTCACGTATCGATCCCTCGAGGGGAATCGCGCCCAGGTAGGGTACGCCGAGCCGCTGGGCCGAGCGCTCGGCCCTCCCGTGGTCGAAGACGAAGTGCTCCTTGCCGCAACCGTCGCAGATGAACCAGCTCATGTTCTCGATGAGACCGAGCGGTGGCACGTTCAGCCCGCGAAACATCTGCAGCGCCTTGAGCGCGATCTTGAGCGCCGCCTCTTGCGGCGTGCACACGATCGCGACGCCGGTCAGAGGAACCGCCTGGGCCAGGGTCAGCGACGCGTCGCCCGTGCCGGGTGGAAGGTCGACCACCAGATAGTCGAGCTCACCCCACAGCACATCGCTCAGCATCTGCTCGATCGCCCGCGCCACCAGCGGCCCGCGCCACACCATCGCCTTGTCGGCCCCAGTCAGCAGTCCGATCGAGATGACCTTCATGCCGAAGGCGTCGAGCGGCACCAGCTTTTGGTCTTGGACTCGCGGCTGCTCGCCAACGCCGAGCATGCCGGGCACCGAAGGGCCGTAGATGTCTGCGTCGAGCAGCCCCACGCGCGCCCCCGACATCTGGAGCGAGGCCGCGAGGTTCACGGCGACCGTGGACTTGCCCACGCCGCCCTTCCCCGAGCCCACCGCGATCACGTGCTTCACACCGGGGATCGCCGCCTCATGCGAGCGGCCATTGAAGGCCGCGCGGACGTTGGCGGTCATCTTCAGGTCGACGGCCGTTACGCCGGGAAGGTCGGAGACGAGTTGACGCGCGAGGGTCTGGAATCGATCGCGTACAGGACAGGCGGGGGTCGTCAGCTCGAATGTGAAGCTGACCTGCCCCGCGTCGGTGATCGCGATGTCTTTGATCATGCCGAGGCTCACCACGTCGCGGCCGAGGTCGGGGTCCTTGATCGCGGACAGCGCGGCGAGGACGTCCTCCCTACTGGGCACTGAAGATCACCGCGGCCCGCATCGCAAGCACCCCCAGCAGCACAAGGAGCGAGACGACCACCGTATCCAGGCGCACCCCGGCCACGGTGGCCGACCCGCCCGCCGCCTGCATCCGCGTGTGTCCACGCGCCTCGACCAGGGAACCCGCGATACCCGCCACCGCGATCGCCCACAGTGGCAGCCACGGCAGGACTCGAGACAGGACGCCCGCAACTGCGATGGTGATGAAGAAGACGATGATCAGAGCGAGCTCCAAAACGGAGAAGTAGCCGTCCGCCTGATGCAGCCGGCCCAGGCTGATGCTGGCCTCCGGTCGATTGCGTATGAGCAGCGCGATCAGCGCCGCCGAGCCACTCAGGCCGGATGCGAGGAACAGGCCGCCAAGGGCCCAGGTGTCGCTCCAGACGGGCTGGTTGCTCACGCTGAGCAGGACTCCCGTGTAGGAGGCGATGAAAAGGCCAAAGACCGAACCGACGATGTTGAACAGGCGGTTGAGGAGCATCGGAACCACGCGCAGCCAGGAATCCAGCGCAGACACTGTCGCGAAGAATCCGAAGACCAGCAAGGCCCATGCTCCGACCGACATCGGCGACCAGTACTTGAAGTTGAGACCCGTATCGCCCGGTGTGACGTCGACCAGCATGTGCCAGAACTTCCACCAGCTGGCGCCAAGGTCCGCGGTGAGCAGGAGAGGACAGATCACTGTCGCCGGAAAGGCGACATAGAAGGCAATCCTCGCCGCCGCTTCGTCACGCGGGTCGCCGGACAGTCGCAGCAGCGTCCCCAAGACATAGGAGCCGCCGGCGATGCCCGCGAAGAAGAAGTAGAAGAGGATGTACCACGTCCACTGCGGCGGGCTGGCGAAGTGTTCCGCGGCCAGATAGACCATCAGCCCGTCACCCTTCGCCGGAACGCGACCAGGCCGGCGACCACCGCGAGAACGCCAGTGACGAGCGCGGCCAGGTAGCCGCCGGCGTCATTCCGACTCGGCAAGCCCGCGTTGTCGGCATTCGGCAGCCCATAGGTCTCGGGTTTGTCCATGAGCAGGAAGAAAGCGTTGAGCCCGCCGTACACCTTGTCGTCGCGGCCGTAGAGCTGCGCCTGCTTGACACCCTGGCTGTGCAGCGCGGCCAGCCGTACGTCCGCCGCCTTCTGGAGCTCCGCCAGCGGCCCGAACTGGATCGACTGGGTCGGGCAGGCTTTCGCGCAAGCAGGCTCGAGTCCACCCTGCAGGCGGTCGTAGCACAGCGTGCACTTGTGAGCGGTGCCCGTCTGTGAGTTCATGCCGATTACGCCGTACGGACACGCCGCGATGCAGTTGCGGCAGCCGTTGCACACGTCTTGCTGGATGAAGACGGTGTTGAACTCGGTGCGGATGATGGCGCCGGTCGGACAGACCTCCATGCAGCTGGCCTGCTTGCAGTGCTTGCAGACGTCCGACATCATCAGCCAGGCGGTGCCGTTGCCCGTGGTCGCGGATTGATCGGGCACGTGCTCGATGAACTTGACGTGGCGCCAGTTCTGGGCGTCGAGCGTCCCGGTGTTGTCGAAGCTGTCGGCGAGGAAGCTGGGGCTGTCGCCCTGGAGCTGATTCCACTCCTTGCACGCGACCTCGCATGCCTTGCACCCGATGCACACGCTGGTGTCGGTGAAGAACCCGTACGACTCTCCGGCCTGGATGGTCGCCATGCGGACTAAAACCCCATGAGGTTGGTGGTGATCTTCGAATATCCCTGCTCGCGGGCGTAGAGGTCGAGCGGGATCGCGGCCATCTCGTCCACGATCGGCACGGCGCCGCGATCGGCCGCCAGGTCGACGCTGAGCAGGTAGCGGCGGCAGGAATCGCAAGCTTCGATCCTCATGTGCGGGAACACCGCGGCTTGCCGCGCCGCGACCGCGCCGCCGGGCAGGCCGCGCACGATGCTGCCGCGCTCGCCGGATGTGGTGCCGTGCTCGCTGAAGACGTTGAGCTTCGCGCTCGCATCCTCACCGCAGCCGGCGCACGTCAATCGGGCGTAGCCCCACGTCGTGCCGCATCGCGCGCACAGCAGGTATCGGGCGCCGGTCGCGAGCTCGTCCGCCGCAGCCGCAAAGTAGCTCAGCTGCGGCAGTCCACCGCATGCGGGGCAGTGACGTGCGTCGCGCGGGCCGTCGCACTCGGCCTTGGCGCTCACGTCCAGCGCTTCGAGCACAGGCCCCAGGGACGCACGCGCGAGGTAGCGATCGACCGCCGGCTGCCCTTCGCCTTGCATCCAGCGCCGGACGATGTCGTGCCCCTCCTGCGACTCGATGCGCTGGATCACCTCCGCGCGCAGGCGGTCGGGGCCGACAGCAACAGTGACGTCGACGACGCTCGGGAGCACGAGCTCCGCGACATAGGCCGCGACGCTCCGGGGCGGCGGCGCGGACACGGTGGCGTCAAGAAACGCTCTCTCCTGGACCGCGAGAAGCGCGCCGTAGAAATCGAGCAGCTGGCGGGCGAAGCCCCGCCGGGCGCGCAGCTCAGCCACGCGACGCCGGCGCTCCGTCCACAGCTCGCTGCCGGCGACCGCGACCGCCATCACATCTTCTCCAGGTTGACGAGGAAGGCCTTGAACTCAGGCGTCCGCGCGTTCGCGTCGCCGACGAACGGGGTGAGCGCGTTCGCCAGCCAGTAGCGGCCGCGGCTTGAGTCGCTGTCCGCCGACAGGCCGACGTAGCCCCAGTGGATCGGGATCCCGATCTGATAAACCTTCTGGCCCGCGACGGTCATCGCGCCGAGGCGCTTGGTGACGAGAGCCAGGACCTCGACCTTGCCTCGCTTTGAGGAGACGCGAACCTGGTCTCCGCTCTTGATCCCCTTTTCGCTTGCCAGCTCGTAAGGGATCTCGACGAAGGGCTTTGGCTGCAGCTGCACCAGGTGCGGCACGTGCTGGGTGACGTAGTGCTCGTGCTCGGTCAGCCGGTAGCTCGTCGCGATGTACGGGAAATCGGTCGCGGTGCCGAAACGGTCGGGCCGGCCGGCTGCTTTGTCGTAGAGAAACACGACCGGCGACGCCGAGTTGCCGGGGTGCAGCGGGTTGGCCACCGGCGACTCCACAGGTTCGTAGTGCTCGGGGAAAGGCCCGTCGAGCATGCTGTTGCTGAAGAGGCGGCCCACGCCCTCGCCGTTCATGATGAAAGGCAGCCAGGCGGCCGGGTCGTGCGGGTTCATCGTCGGCGGATAGTCAGGGACGTCGCCGACCCATTTGCTTCCGTTCCATGTGATGCCTGGCCGTGTTGGATCCCACGCCTTGCCGTCCAGGTCCGCCGAGGCGCGGTTGTACATCACGCGTCGGTTCAGCGGCCAGCTCCACGACCAGTTGGGGTAGAAGCCCATGCCGGTCGGGTCGTTCGTCTTCGTATCCTGCACTCCCTGGCGGCGCTTCATCAGGTTGCCCGAGTCGAGATAGCTGCCGGTGTAGATCCAGTCGCCCGTGGTCGTGGTGCCGTCGTCCCTGAGAAGGGCGAAAGACGTCATCTGCTTGCCCGTGGTGAGGTCTTTGCCGTTGATCTCCTTGGCGATCTCGTCGAGCTCCGGCTTGAGCGGGTCTTTGTAGTCGACGGTCAGGTTCAGGATCGGGTCGGGGAACTTTCCGCCCTGCGACTGGTACAGCTTCTTCACCCGCTGGAAGATGTCGGCCAGGATCCAGTGATCGTGTCGCGCCTGGCCCTGCGGCGGGAGAACCTGGTCTTTCCACTGCGACCAGCGCCCGCTGTTCACGAACGAACCGTCTTTCTCGATCCAGTGCGTCGTCGGGACCATGAAGACCTCGGTCTTGACCTGGCTCGCATCCACGCCGGGCGCGTGCCAGAACTCGGAGCTGGTCGTCGGCAGCGCGTCCATGACGACGAGCCACTTGAGATTGCCGAGCGCCTGGCGTACCTGGTTGCTGTCCGGGCCGATGCTCGCCGCGGTCATGCCAGACAGGATCAGGCCCTCCATCTTGCCCTTCAGTGCCTGGTCGTAGATCGTCATCCACGACGCGTTGCCTGCGGGCTTGGGCACGAAGCTGAACGCGAACTCGTTTTCCTTCTTCGCGGCGTCGCCGAACCACGCCTTGAGGGTGCTGACCATGAACTTGCTGTAGTTGGTGCCGAAAAAGTTCCACGAGTTCTTGTCCGACTTCTTCGGCGCGCTCCCCGCGACGTAGTCGGCGATCGTCTTCTGTCCAGGCGCCGGGATCTTCAGGTAGCCGGGCAGGATCTCCCACGAGATCGCGTGATCGGTGTTGCCCTGGATGTTGGCGTGGCCTCGCTCCGCGTTCATACCCCCACCCGGGCGGCCCATGTTGCCCAGCAGCAGCTGCAGCACGGCGCCGGAGCGAATCAGCTGTCCGCCGGTCGTGTGATGGGTCAATCCGACGGCGTAAACGATGGTCATCACCTTGTCGGGCTTGCCCATCTGGCCGACCAGATCGGCGACCTTCATGAAGTCGGCCACCGGGATCCCGGTGATGCTCGAAACCATGTCGGGCGTGTAGCGCGAGTAATGCGTCTTCATCAGCTGAAAGACGGAGCGGGGATTCTGCAGAGTCTTGTCTCGCATCGCGAAGCCCGTGGAATCTGTCTCGTAGCTCCAGCTCGCAATGTCATAGGTCCGCTTGGTCGCGTCGTATCCGGAGAACAGCCCGTCCTTGAAGGAGAAACCTTCCTTGACGATGAACGACGCATTCGTGTAGTTGCGCACGTACTCGTCGTGGAAGAGGCTGTTCTGGAGCACGTGGTTGATGAGGCCGCCGAAGTAGGCGACGTCGCTGCCCGTCCGGATGCGCAGGTACATGTCGGCGACCGCGGACGTGCGGGTGAAGCGCGGGTCGGCGTGGATCATCTTGGCGCCGCGGTCGAGCTTGGCCCGCATGAACCACTGGAACCCCACCGGGTGCGCCTCCGCCGGGTTGGCGCCGTTGATCAGGATGAGGTCAGAGTTCTTGATGTCCCGCCAGTGGTTGGTCATCGCTCCCCTTCCGAACGTGGCGGCCAAACTGACCACCGTGGGGCCGTGTCAAACCCTGGCCTGCTGCTCGAGGTGTACCAGTCCCAGGCCCCGCATCAGCTTGGTGGCGAAGTAGCCCTCCTCGGAGCTGAACGCGGCGCCTCCCGCGAAGGCGATGCCTTCGGTGCGGTTGACAGTGTTGCCGTTGCCATCCGTCGCGACGAAAGTCGCGTCCCGTGACGATTTGATGTTCTGCGCGATCTTGTCGAGCATCTGGTCCCAGGAGATCTTCTGCCAGCCTGTGGCGCCGGCCGGCCGGTAGAGCGGAGACTCGATGCGCCTGGGTGAGACGGCGAGCTGCATCGCGGTGGCGCCCTTCGGGCACAGGCGCCCTTCGTTGACCGGGCTGTCGGGATCGCCCTCGATCTGCAGGAGCTCCCAGTTGCCATCGCTCTTCAGGCGCGTGTACGCGACGAGCGAGCAGCCGACCGCGCAGTACGGACAGATGGAGTGCAGCTCCCTGGCGCCGGCGATGCGCAGGCTCTGCTTGACCTTCGTGGATTCGGCCACCGCGACGTCGAAGCCTAGACCCGACGCCGCAAGTGCGCCGGCTCCGGCAACACCCGTCTTGAGAAAGGTCCGACGTGTGACAGTCGGCAAGACGTACCCGAAAACGACGCTAGCCCAACCGGTGGCTTACGTCAAGTAATCAACCGGTCGACATCAGGAGGTCGCTGCGTTCGTCGGACTCGGGGTTGCGAAGGAGATCGATCAGGCGGGGGTCCCACGGGACGATGATGCCGGTCGCGCCTGCGGTCTCGTAGTCGCGCAGCAAGGCGGTCCAAGAGTCTCGGTCGACAGGCATGGGGACCTCCGCCCAGCTCTCGCCCTCGGGTTCGCCGACCACCATCCGCCCCCGACCGAGCTTGCGAAGGCCTGCCGGTTCGGGTTCTCCGACCCGCAGGCGAATCCGCTCGGTCACGGCCGCGATCGCGCCCAGGAGCACCCACTGCTCCGGGGAATCCCCGGCGAGCCCGATCATCTCTGCGCCCGCGGCCTCCAGCGCCCGGACGTTGGCCAGAAAGTCGCCGGCGTCCTCGACGGTCGCCGGCATCACGACCCCGACTTTGATCACTAGGTCAAATTTACCGCGGCGCCACCTTGACCTTGGGAAGGTTCTGGATCGACTCCCGGAACGACTTTGCGAACCCGGCGACGCCCTCGTCTTCCAGCTCCTGGGTGATCGCTGCCAGGTCGACGCCATGCACCGGCAGCTGGTCCAGCACCCGGCGCGCGCCGTCGAGGTCCTTCTGCAGGGTCAGCTCGGCGCGGCCGTGGTCGGCGAACGCCTGGAAGGTCGCCAGTGGCATCGTGTTGACCGTCGCCGGTCCGATGAGCTCCTCGACATACATCACATCGCGATAGCGCGGGTTCTTGGTCGACGTGCTGGCCCAAAGGCAGCGCTGCACCGAAGCTCCGGCTTCCCGGAGGCGATCCCAGCGCCGGCCCGAGTGCAGTTGCGAGAACATCTCGTAGGCGAGCTTCGAGTTGGCGATGGCGGCGTGGCCGAGCAACGTGTCGGCGCCCGCCTTGCCCTCGAGCTGCTGGTCGACTTTGGTGTCGACGCGGCTCACAAAAAAGCTGGCCACGCTGTGAACCTGGTTCAGGTCACTGCCTCGGTCACGCAGCTGCTCGAGGCCGGTGAGAAACGCTTCGACGACCTTGACGTAGCGCTCGACCGCGAAGATGAGCGTGACGTTGATGTTCGCGCCCTCGCCGATCATCGTTTGGATCGCGGGCAGGCCGGCGGGTGTGGCCGGAATCTTCACCATCACGTTAGGTTTCGCGCATCGGCGGTGCAGGTCCCGTGCCGCCGCGATGGTGTGCTCGGTGTCGCCGGCGATCTCTGGTGACACCTCGATGCTGACAAACCCGTCACCGCCGTGTTCCCGGTCGAACACCGGACGCAAGACGTCCGCCGCAGCCCGCACGTCTTCGATCAGCAGGTCCCACACGATCGATTCCGGGTCCTGTCCGCGATCCAGGCGCTTGATGACGTCGTCCGCATACGCGTCTGAGGTTTCGAGCGCTTTGGCGAAGATCGTGGGGTTGGCGGTCACGCCGCCCACTCCCGCGTCGCGGTAGCGCGCGAGCTCGCCCGACTGGATCATGCCGCGGTCGAGCTGGTCGAGCCAGACGCTCTGACCCAGGCGCCTGAGCTCGGCGACCGAATTGGTCTTGTTCATGTCTTACCCCCCAACCAATTGAAACGCCATGGCGCGCGACTTTACTCCGCATACTCGGCTCCATGAGTGACCAGGAAGCCACCCGGACGATCCAGGCCGTGATGCCGCTGGCCGCGACGCTCGGCATTCGGGCCGAGGTCTATTCCCCTGACGAGGTCGCGCTCTCGATGGATTGGTCTCCTTCCCTCTGCACGGCGAATGGGATCCTTCACGGCGGGGTGATCATGGCGCTGGCCGACTCCGCCGGCGCCGCGTGCGCGATGCTGAACCTTCCTGAAGGCGCGTCCGGCACGGCGACGATCGAATCAAAGACGAACTTCGTGGGTGCCGTCAGCAAGGGCACGGTCTCGGCCACATCGACGCCTCTGCACCGCGGAGGCACGACCATCGTCGTCGAGACGGTCGTGCACGCCGAGGCCGGCAAGCTGGTCGCCAAGGTGACGCAAACCCAGCTGGTGCTGAGGCGCTGACTCCGGCGCGGGTCTCGCTTAGCGCTTCACCGCCGCCGCAACCTTCTCCCGCAGCTCGCGCTTCAGCTCGGAGGAATCGAGCGACGCGCTCAGGTGCCCTGCGAGCACCTTCTTCAGTCGCTCGGGAAGCATTCGCTCGAACGTCGAGCGCGCCTCGTCCGGCCCAGCCACATAGAGCTGCATGTAGGCGCCAGACGACATCTCGCGTTCCACGGTCTTGACCGCCGCCTCGAGGTTGGCCTTGGCTTTGTTCTCGGCCTTGCGCTGGTTGCTCGGCGCTGAGGTTCCGCCGGCGCGCGAGTGTCTGACCTGCGTGCCGTTGACCTGCTCCAGAGGAACAATCTCGTCGAGGATCGCGCCGAACGTCTTCGCGTGCTCCTTGTCCACCACCGCCACCAGCGCGGGCGGGTAATGCTCGAGTTGGCGAAGTATCGGCGCGAGAAGGAGCTCGCCGACCTCGAGCCTCTCATCGACCTCGTCGCGCAGCTTGATCAGCTCGAGCACACGGTGCGGCTCATCCGCGAAGCCCGCGAAAGCGGGGCACGCGGCGGGCCTTACGACCGCAATGTGGTGCCGCAGCCGTCGCATCTCGTACTCCATCAGCTCGTGGTCCTTCGCGGTCACGCGGTGTTGGTACCGATGGAGGAGATCCCGAAATTCGATGTCGTAGAAGCGCGCGTCATAGCCCTCCGAGCGCGCTGGGAGATATATGGACAATGCGCGGTTCGATGCCCTGCGCAGGCGCGGCGCGAGCACGAACAGGGCCAGCAGCGGGCTGTAGTTAGTCATTTCACAATCTTGAACGCTTGGCAGGCGCGGTCGGGGGGCCGGCGACTCAGGCCCTCGCCGTAAATGCTCACGAACCCCCTCGCCGGTAGAGTGGCAAGCGAGGATGTTTGACGACGAGACGCCGGTGGCGTGGCAGGCCGTGCCCCGCCACGCCCCTGTCGTGGCGAGCGATGGCACCGAGATCGGGACCGCCGAATCGATTTTGGGCGATGAGGCGGAAGACATCTTCCATGGGGTGGCCGTCAAGCTCAGCGACGAGGGCAAGACGGTCGAGATCGCCGCAGCCCGGATCAAGAAGATGACGAAGCTGCACATCGTGACCGACCTCACGCCGGATGACGCGAAAGTGCTGCCGCTCTACCGAGCCAGCTGAACCCGCCGGCGAAGAGCCTTGAGTCCGTACTTCACGTGGCCGGGCGCCGCACGTATTACGATTTGCGCCTCCGCTCGTTTTAGAGGTTTGAATGGCACGCTGCGGCCGGCGTTTGGCAACCAGGGCGGGCGTCGCCATTTCTTTGGCGGCGATCGGGCTATTTGCCTTCGTAACGGTCACTGAGGCAGCCGCCAACCCAATTCAGATCTCGGTCCAGACCGGCTACCACAACAACTTCAAGCTCGGCCAGTGGATGCCGGTCGCGGTCGACATCACCAACAACGGTCCCGCCCTGGACGGGAGGCTGGAGATCCAGGTCGACTCCGCGCTCGGGGCAAAGGGCGGGGGTCCAGGAGGGACGGCGATCTACGAAGTCCCCATCAGCCTTGCCGGCGGCGCGACCAAGCATTTCCGCACATTCGTGACGGAAGATTTCTCGGTCCCGATCGCGGTCCGGCTCACCCGCGACAACAAGACGATCGCAAGCCGGCAGGTGACGCCCGCGAACTTGACGAGTCTGCTGGTTGGCGTGCTTTCCGACCGGGCTTCCGCGCTCGACGAGCTCGCGGCCGCGCGTCCCGGCGGCTTCACTCCAGGAATCGCGCACCTCGCGGCAGCCGACCTCCCCGACTCCGGTCTGGTCCTTCGAGCCTTCGACATGATCGCGATCGACGACTTCGCGACCGATACGTTGACCGGGGCCCAGCGCACGGCGCTCACCGACTACGTGACCGCCGGTGGTTCCCTCCTGCTCGGGACCGGCGGTTCGTGGCGCAAGACGCTCGCAGGCCTGCAAAGCGGCATCGTGCCCATGGACGTGACCGGCTCGACGATCCTGGCGGCGCCGGCATCGCTGGCCGGCGTGCGCGGCCTAGAAGTGGCGACAGGGACGCCAAACGGCATCGCGTGGATGTCCGAGGCAAAGCAACCACTTCTCATCGAGAAGCAGCTTGGCGAGGGCATCGTCACCCTGGCGACGTTCGACTGGAACCAGGGTGCCATCGCCGCGTGGAGTGGCGAGTCAACCCTCCTGCGCCAGGTGTTCGTACGGTCGACGTTTGGCTTCGGAGCGGCGCAAACGATCTTCGGCGTAGGCGGCAACGGCGCCATCTCCGCGTCGCAGCGCGGCACGAACCTGACCCAGGCTCTCTCCAACCTGCCGTCCCTCAATCTGCCGGCGTGGTGGCTGATCGGATCCTTGATCCTGGTCTACGTGCTGCTGGTCGGACCTGTGAACTACGTGGTCCTGCGGGCGATGAACCGCCGGGCGCTCGCGTGGATCACGGTGCCGGCGATAGCGATCGTCGCCGCGGGAGGGGCGTATGGGACCGGAGTGATCACCAAGGGCACGTCGGTCCAGGCCAACGAGCTGTCGATCATCCACGTCGAAAGCGGTTGGGACCGGGCCTACCAGGAGGCTTACACGGGCATCCTGGCTCCGACGCGCGGCGACTACCAGGTGGGCGTGGCGGGAGGCCGGACCATGATCAGCCCCCTTTACAGCTACGGCAATCCCTTTATCGACCCCAACCAGGGCCTCCTGCGCATCGACACCGCCAACGACGCAATCACCATGCCTGGCATGAGCGCGTTCACGCTGCGCGGATTCGCGAGCGAGAGCGTCGCCCTCGCGCCGCGGGTCGAGGCCACCGCCACGGTCGCCGGGGGCAAGCTGGTGGGCACCGTACGGAACGCGTCGACGACGTTGTTCAGCGACGGCGTCGTGCTGGCTGGTAACTCCTTCCAGAAGCTCGGCGCCCTGGCCCCGGGGGCAAGCGCCACCTTTTCGCTCCAGCCCTCATTCGCCAATCCGGCGAACGGGCCCCCCGCGTACCAGGCGATCTACGCCAATTCCTACTCGTGCTGCCCACCGCAGCCGCAAAGCTCGTCCGACGCCGAGCGTGAGGCGGAGATCAAGTTCTCCGTCCTGAACATGCTCCCGGTCAACGGCTTCAAGGGGATCGTTCTGTCCTCGGCGCCGACGGTGCTTCTGTGGACGAAGCAGTCGTTTCAGGACATCACCGTGAACGGAAACCACCCGCACTCGTACGTGGAGAGCGCGGTCGTGCTCACGCTGCCGGTCGGCCAGATCAGCGCCGGCACGCTTGGCGCCGGCGTGGTGGCGGGCAGGGTGGTTGACGTCGAGGCCGATCTGCAGACGCAGGGCGGGCCGCCAGGGCTCGCCGTGACGCAGGGTGGAGGCAGCGTGACGTACGACTTCGCTCCGCAGCTCGCCACCGGCTCTCGCCTGAGCGAAGTCTCCATCTCGGCGTCGAATCCGTACGGCATCAAGGGAGTGCCCAACTCCGGGAGCGGCATCGTCGCGGTGAAGGGGCAGGCCTGGGACTGGACGAAGTCACAGTGGGTGGACGTCTCCTACGTGGACCCGGGCGAGACCGTCATCCCCGACTCCGCGGTCAACCGGGCGACGGGAGAAGTCAAGCTGAAGGTGAGCGCCGGCGAGGCGTTCTCGTCGGGCTGGCTTTCCCTGACGGGGACCGTCAAATGATCGCCGTCGAGAATCTGACCAAGGTCTACGGCAAGCGCGCTGCGCTCGACCATGTTTCGTTCGAGGTGCCGGAGAAGGAGATCTTCGGTTTCGTGGGCCCGAACGGTGCCGGCAAGACGACCACGCTTCGCATCCTGGCCGCGCTCATGGAGCCGACCGAAGGCCGGGCCTTCATTGACGGCGCGGACGTCACCAAAGAGCGCGAGAAAGTGCACAACCGCATCGGCTACATGCCTGACTTCTTCGGCGTCTACGACCAGCTGACTGTCGCCGAATATCTCGACTTCTATGCCGCGTGCTACCGCCAACCGAAGAGCAGGCGCCAGAAGATCGTCGATGATCTGCTCGCGCTGGTCGGTATGACGGAGCGCAAGAACCAGTTGGTGGACACGCTGTCACGAGGTTTGAAGCAGCGGGTATGCCTCGCGCGCGCGCTGGTCCATGACCCCGCCGTCCTGCTCCTGGACGAGCCCGCCTCGGGCCTTGACCCGCGAGCTCGAGTCGAGGTGAGGGAGATCCTGAAAGAGCTGCGGGGTATGGGCAAGACGATCATCATCTCCAGCCACATCCTTCCGGAGCTGACCGAGCTCTGCACGATGATCGGGATCATCGACCACGGCCGCATGCGCGCCACGGGTCCGGTGCACGAGGTCATCGCGCGTCTCACCACCGGCCGCCGCCTGCGCATCACAGTGCTCGACGCGAAAGAGGCGGCGATCGAGATCCTCACGCCACTGCCGTCGATCAGGCACGTGGAGGCGGCCAACGGCACCATCGAGGCCGAGTACGAGGGCGATGAGACGACCGCTTCCGACATCCTGTTCGCCCTGACCGGAGCCGGCATCAGGGTCTCTGGCTTCACGCCGGTCGACGGCGGCCTCGAGGATGCGTTCCTCAGAGCAACCTCGGAGGAGGCGTGATGAACCCGGTCACGCGGGCCCTTTGGAACCCGATCGTGGCCAAGGAGTACCGCGCGCGCATGCGGACGTGGCGGTCACCCTTCGCGATCACGATCTACATCGTTCTCCTCGGGGGACTCGGCTGGGCTGTCTTCTCTGCCATCGCGAACAACACTTTTGGCTCCGGCCAGAACAACTACGGGCAGACGCTCTTCACGTTCCTCGTCCTGTTCCAGGTGGCGCTGCTCGCCTTCATCACGCCGGCTCTCACCGCGGGTGCGATCAGCGGAGAGCGCGAGCGACAGACGATCGACCTGCTGTTCGTCACGCCGATTGCGACCTTTTCGATCATCTGGGGAAAGCTGCTGGCGTCAATGTCATTCGTAGTGCTTCTGCTGATCCTCTCGGTGCCGATCTTCAGCCTCGTCTTCCTTTTTGGCGGGATCGAGCTCGACCAGGTGGTCTATGCCTTCATTGTCACCGGGGTGACGGCGCTGACGCTGGGCCTCGTCGGGCTCGCCTGCTCGAGCCTCTTCAGGAGGACGCTCGTGGCGACTGTGGCGGCGTACGCGGGCGCCTTCGTCTTGATGGCGGGCACGCTTCTGTACGGAGCTTTGTTTCCGGTCGTGGTCGACGTGAATGCGAGCCAGCAGCCTGCCCCGCCGGCGGTCACGCTGCTGAGCCCCGCCCTACCTCTCTACACCATCGCGACCAACCAACCCATTCCGGGATATGGAGTCCGCTACCCGAGCGGGGGATTCAACCCGACCGCGGGCGGCGGTAGCTGCTTGACCCAGCCGGATGGGTCGACTACCTGCTACAGCACCGGAGTCACGGCCCTTCCGGCGGGCAACGTCGTCGGACAGGGCTCCTCGCCCACGTCGGGAACTCAGCTGGCCAGCGGATTGTTCAAGGGCTGGCAGTACTGGCAGGCAAGCGTCGTCATGCAGCTTGTGGTTTGCGCCGTGGCACTGCTGTTCAGCGCGTTGGTCCTGCCGCCCGTACGCCGGTTCCGCCTGAAGCGGCGCGCCGCGGCGCCTGCCCCGGCCTGACGCACCTATGAGCTCGCTGGAGGCCGTCGTCAGGGAGCTGCGGCTGTCCGCCGCCCGCGCGAGCGCGCTCCGCTATCTGCTTCATGCCCTGCTGGCGTCGGCGGCATGGATCCTGGCCATCGTCATCGTGGCCCGGTTTGTTCCGCTGGATCAGGTCCTCAAGATCGCCGCGGCCGGCGTACCCCTCGCATTCGCAGGCGTCGCCGCCGCCTGGGTTGCCGCCAGGCCCCGGCCGATGAGATTGATGCGTACAGCGGACCTCACGCTGGGTTTGAAGGAGCGCCTCTCGACCGCCTGGGAGCGCCGGAGTGAGCACGGACCCATGGACGGCGAGCTGCGCCGCGACGCGCTCGAGAAGGCTGCTCGCGCCCAGCTGCAGGCAGCGTTTCCGGTCGGCATTCGGCGCGGCGAGGTTCTGCTCACTGCCGCTGTGGCGATCGCGGCCCTCGGGCTGGTCCTCCTGCCCAACCCGATGGACCAGGTCCTCGCGCAGCGACGAGCCGACCACGCCGCGCAGGCGAAGGCCGCGACGACGATCGCCGCCACCGAGAAAAAGCTGGCCGCCCCGAGCCCGGCGCCGGTCGACCCTCAGGTGCAGAAGATCCTTCAGGACACGAGAGCCAGGATCGCCGCCGCGACAGACCCTCGCTCGGCCCTGCAGAACATCACCCCGGCCGAGCAGCAGCTGCTGCAGCTCTCCGACCCTCAGACGCCGGCGCGTGCGAGCGCGGCCCAAAACCTGGCCAACAGCTTGAGCGCCACGGGGTCCGGCCATGCCGCCGCGCAGGCCATCAACGCCAGCCCGGCGCAGGGTGCGCAAGCGATGCGCAGTCTGGCCTCGCAGCTGCAGAATCTCTCGCCCAGCGATCGCGCCGAGCTCGCCAAAGCTCTCGCGGCCGCCGCACAGCAATCGCAGGATCCCCAGATGGCGGCCTCTCTGCAGCAGGCTTCCGCGGCCCTCTCAAAGGCAGATCTGAACGCTGCGGCTCTGGCATTGGGCGGCGTGGCCAGCCAGCTCGACGCGCTGCAGCAGCAGGAGAGCAACGACCAGGAGATCGCCGCCGCGTTGAACGGCCTCGAGGCCGCACGCCAGCAGCTCGCAAGCCAGGCGGACCGCGACGCGGCCCAGGCCGGCGCGACCGCGTCGGGTTCGCCGCGGCCAGGGGCAGGTGGAGCAGGGAGCGGCAACTCCAACTCCTCGGGCAACGGCAGCGGGAGCGGAAACGGCAGCGGGAATGGGAATGGGAACGGCGGCAGCGGAGGGACCGGCGGCCGCGGAACCAGCGGCTCGGGCGCGGGCCAGGGCACCGGTGCCCAGAGCACCGAAAGGGTCTACGTACCTGCCGGGCCTGTATCCGGCCAGTCGGAGACCGACCCCGCGCCGCTCGGGCCGGGCCAGGACGTGCCCCTCACGCCCTACACGCAGGTGATCCAGAGCTATCAGCAGACGGCCCTCGAAGCCGCGGACCAGAGCCTGATCCCAGGCAGCGAGCGGGACCTCGTGCGGGCGTACTTCTCGAGCCTCGGCGAGTCGGGCACCGGCAGTTGATCGCCGAAGAACCACGCCTCGATCCGGTTCGCGTGACCGAGCTCGCGCAGTCGCTGGAGTCGGAGCTGGCCCGTTTGATCGTCGGCCAGAAAGCGCTGGTGCGCGACACGGTGATCGCGTTGGTCGCCGCCGGCCACACGCTCCTCGAAGGCGTGCCGGGCCTGGGCAAGACGGTTCTCGTCCGGTCTATCGGCCAGGCGCTCGACCTGAAGTTCGCTCGGATTCAGTTCACACCTGACCTGATGCCGGCGGACATCGTCGGCACGAACGTCATCCGCGAGGACAAGGGTCGGCGTGAGTTCCAGTACCAGGCGGGTCCGCTGTTCGCCAACCTGGTGCTTGCCGACGAGGTGAACCGCGCCACTCCCAAGACACAGAGCGCCCTCCTCGAAGCGATGCAGGAGCGCACCGTCACGGTCGGCACCGAGACGCGTGCGCTGCCCGCGCCGTTCTTCGTCCTCGCCACCCAGAACCCGATCGAGCTGGAGGGCACGTATCCGCTGCCGGAGGCGCAGCTCGACCGCTTCTTCTTCAAGTCGATCGTGCCCTTTCCAACCGAGATCGAGCTGCTGGAGATCGCGCGACGGACCACCGGCAACACCACGCCGCAGCTCAAGGCGGTCGCCGGCGCCGACGCGCTCCTCGCGGCGCAGAAGGTGGCAAGAGAGGTTCCCATCGCCGAGCATGTCCTGGTGTACGCGGGCAAGCTCATCTCCGCCACCCACCCCGACCGGACCGAGCTCGACAGCGTGCGCCGATACGTCCGTTTCGGTGCGAGCCCTCGCGGACTCCAGACCCTCGTGCTCGCGGGCAAGGTGCGTGCGCTGCTCGAGGGTCGCTACAACGTCGCCTACGACGACATCGCGGCCGTCGCGCACCCTGCTCTGCGCCACCGCGTGTTCCTCCAGTTCGAGGCGGAGGCCGACGACGTGACCGCCGACCAGCTGATCGACGAGATCGTGGAGAAGACCGCAAAGGCAAAAGTCGCGGGCTAGCGATGGATGCCCGCCTGCTCGAGCCGTCGGTGCTGCGTCGACTCGACGCCCTCGCGGTGCTCGTGCGGCGTGCCGTCAAGGGGCAGATGGGCGGCGAACGCCGCTCGGTCAGCCGAGGCCGCTCGCCCGAGTTTGCTGATTTCCGGAGCTACACGCCGGGCGATGACTACCGTCTGATCGACTGGAATGCGTACGCCCGGCTCGACCGTTTCATGCTTCGGCTGTTCGTGGCCGAGGAGGAGCTGCCGCTCAGCCTCTTCGTCGACCTAAGCGGCTCGATGGACTGGGGGCGTCCGCACAAAGCACAAACCGCCAAACGCCTCGCCGGCGCCATCGCGTACGTCGCGCTTGCGTCGCTCGACCGCGTGCGGCTGACGGTCTTCGCCGATGGACCGACTTCGGGCGGCGCCCCTTATCGCGGCCGCCGCGCGGCCCAGGAGCTGTTCGCCCGCATCCAGTCCTTCCCGGTGGGCGGGCCGACCAATTACTCGCGACTGGTGTGGCCGATCGCACGGCAGCGTCCGGGCCTGACGGTGCTCATCACCGACGGCCTGGGTGAGTCACCGATCGAGCCGGCGATCACCGCGCTCCGGCTGGCAAGGCAGGAGGGCGCCGTGCTCCAGCTGCTGGCGCCGCAAGAGATCGCGCCTGACTGGACGGGCGACGCGCGCCTCAAGGACGCGGAAACGGCCGCCGAACGCGAGTTCACCGCCACCCCGGCGACGCAGGCCGCCTACCGCACGGCCCTCGCGGGCCGCACGCAGGAGGTCGAGGACGCTGCTCGGCGCCGGGGCCTGCGCTTTGCTCGCCTGACCTCGGACCAGCCGGTCGAGGACATGGTGCAGCGCACGCTTCGTCAGGTCGGGTTGCTGGGATGACCTTTCTCGCGCCGGCCGCGGCGGCGCTCGCAGTCACGCTCCCGGTGATCGTCGCCCTCTACTTTCTGCGCATCCGCCGGCCTACCCGCGTGGTCCCAGCCCTCCACCTGTGGCCCGATCAGATCCGAGACCGGCAGGCCAACGTACCGTGGCAGAGGCCACGCTTCAGCTGGCTGCTGCTCCTTCAGCTCCTCGCCGCCGCGGTCCTCGTCGCGGCCGCCCTACAACCGGCGCTGCCCGCGACGGCAAGCCTCGCGCCGCACAGCATCGTCTTGCTCGACGCGTCGGCTTCTATGCAGGCGAAAGACGTGCATCCGTCGCGCTTCGACGAGGCCAGGCGCGAGATCGGGGCGATGATCGACGAGCTCGGCCCGCAGGATCGGATGACGCTGATCACGATACAGACCCCGCCACGGATCATCGCCTCCGGGTCGGGCGACCACGACGCCATGCATCGCGCCCTGGGCCGGCTCACCGTGTCCAACGGCTCGGCTGACCTGTCGGCGGCCCTGACCCTGGCAGCCGGCGTCACCCGAGCCGGCGAGCAGTCGCGTGCCTACCTGTTCACGGACGGGATCGTCGAGCCGCTGCACGCCTCGTTCGCCAACGGCCTGCCCTTTCCGATCGAGTATCGCCGCGTCGGCGTCTCGGGCGAGAACGTGGGACTCATGTCTCTCGTCGTCCGCACGAGCGCACAGTCGCGCGCCGCCTATCTACGGGTGCACAACTTCGGACAGCAGGCGCGCTCGCTCACGCTCGAGTGGCGATCGGACGCGGGCTTGATCGACCTGCGTGCGCTGAGCCTGCAGGCGGGCCAGGCACAGGACCTCGTCCTTCCCGTGCCCGATGCCGCCGCCACGGTCACCGCCCGCATCGACGCCAAGGACAACTTCGCGCTGGATGACAGCGTGACGGCGATCGCCCGCACGCCTCGGGCATTTCGGGTCCTGCTCGTCACCGCCGGAAACCGTTTCCTCGAACAGGCGCTGCGCCTGCGCACCGACTTTCAGGTCGACGTCCTCGCGCCGACCGACTACAAAGGATCGACGGCATACGCGATGACCGTGTTCGATCGTTTTTCGCCGCCGGCGCTGCCCGATTCGCCCTTCGTCATCGTCGATCCGCCTTCGGGAAGCCCGCTCGCGGGCGGAAAGGCCGTGGGCATCGGCCGGGTGCGCGCGTCGGACGCGGGCGACCCGCTGCTCACGAACGTCACGCTCCAGGACGTGCGCGTGGCTCGCAGCCAGGACATGAGCGCGTCGCGCTTTGGCCGGGCCCTCATCACCAGCGTCCAGACGCCCCTCGTGCTCGTCCGGGACGAGCCGTTTCGGCAGGTGCTTGTCGGCTTCGACGTCCACGACTCGGATTTTCCGCTCCGCATAGGGTTCCCGATCCTGGTCCAGAACCTCAGCGAGTGGATGCTGCCGCCGTCGGTGCCGGGGCACAGCTTCCATCCGGATGAGCCGGTGACGATCGTGCCCGAGAGCGGGGCGACCAGCGTGACGGTCGTGCGCCCGGACGGAAGCCGCCGCCAGCTCGCCACGGGAGCGATCGCGACCTTCGCCGACACCGACCTGCTAGGCGTGTACACCGTCGAGCAGACTGCCGGCGGCAATACAGATCGATCGTGGTTTTCGGTCAACCTCTTCTCGGACGCGGCCTCGCAGCTTGCGCCGGTCGATCGCCTGGCCTTGCCTCCGGCGAAAGCGTTTCCCTCGCCGCAGACGACTCACCACGGTTTTCTTGGCATCTGGCCCTGGATCGCGCTGCTCGCGTTGGTGCTGGTGGTTGCCGAGTGGCTGGCTTTTCATCGTGGGCTTTAGCTGACGCGCATGGGCTTTGAGCTGACGCGCCCGCTGCTGCTGGGAGCCGGCGTGATCGCGCTGGCGATCGTGGTCTTCACGTGGTGGCGCCTGGCGCCGCCCCTGCCGCCGCGGCGCGCCCGGCTTTCGCTTGGCCTGCGCGTGCTGATCGTCGTGCTGCTGACCGGCGCCCTTGCCGGTTTTGAGTTCCAGACCTCGCCGCCGGAGCAGTCCCTGATGGTCCTCGCCGACCTTTCGGCAAGCACCCAGAGCGCAATCGATCGGGAGACGGAGACCGTGCGGCAGATCCTGGCCCAGCGCCGGGGCGGTGACCGAGCCGGGGTGATGAGCTTCGGTCGCGATCCGCAAGTCGAGGTCAACATCAGCACCGCCCCTCAGTTCGCCGAGTTCGAGACCCGGCCCAACGCCAACTACACGGACGTGGCCTCGGCGCTGCAGCTTGCCGGCTCGATCCTGCCCGCGGAGACGAGGCGGCACATCGTCCTCGTCAGCGACGGGCGCTCCAATCTCGGCGACGCGATCGGGGAGGCGCGGCTCCTGCACGCCGAGGGCGTGCGGGTCGACGCGGTCGCGCTCGCGGTCCCGGTGGGCGCGGAAGCCCGCGTCGACCGGCTCGACGCGCCCGGCACGATCAACCAGGGCCAGCAGGCGCGCGCGCAGGCGGTGATCGTGAGCAACACCGCCACCACCGCCACGGTGCGCTGGTACGTGGACCGCATGCTGCTCCTGACGACGCAGGTGAGCCTCGCCAACGGCGAGACCACGCTGTCGCAGGCCATCAAGCCGACGGGCACCGGCTTCCACAGCGTACGCGTGACCATCGATCCCACCCTGGACACGTACGCGGAGAACAACCTCGGCGAGGCGCTCGTCCAGGTCGTCGGACCGCCGCGTGTGTTGCTCGTGGAGCACTCGGATGGCGACGCGGCGAGCCTCGATGCGGCGCTGCGATCCGCCGGCATCCTCTCCACGACCATCGCGGTCGCACAGCTGCCCAGGACTCCGTCCGACCTGGCCGCCTACCAGTCGATCGTGCTCGTGAACGTCCCGGCCTCGAGTCTCGGCGGGGACGGCATGGCGCTGCTGGAGGCCGCGACGCGCGACCTTGGCATCGGCCTCGTCGTGATCGGCGGCAACAACAGCTACGGCCCCGGGGGATACGCGGGAACTCCACTCGAGGCCACGCTCCCGGTCCAGATCGAGCTGCCCAAGAACATGCAGAAACCACCCGTGGCGGTGATGCTGGTCCTGGAGACGACCGAGTCCAGCCAGGGCGACCAGGTCCTGCGAGGCGCGGCCGATGCGGTGATCGACCAGCTCACGCCGCGCGACTTCGCCGGCGTCACCAACGGCAACGGCGGCAACATCGTCATGCCCCTGACGCAGCTCACTGACAAGGCGAAGCTGAAATCTGCAATCGACGGCATGGCACTCGGCGACCCGCCCGGCTACGGCGCCGACCTCAACGCCGCGGCCGCGCAGCTCGACAAAAGCAAGGCTTCGCTGAAGCACATCATCCTGCTCGGTGACGGCGACGCGACCGCCGACAGCTACAAGCCGATCGTCGAGGCCATCTACAAGAAGGGCATTACCGTCTCGACGGTCGCAGCCGGCTCCTACGGAACCGACCCAGACCTGATGCGCCAGATCGCGCAGTGGGGACATGGCCGCGCTTACGTGAGCAACAGCCTGAGCGAGGTGCCACAGATCTTCCTCAAGGAGACGAGCGAGGCCCTGAAACCGTGGATCGTCGAAGGGACGTTCACTCCGCATCTCGGCTCGCTCCTCGAGGCGCTGCCCGGCGTACCTGTCGGCGCGTTTCCAACCCTGTCGGGATACGTCGCCACCACACCGCGCGCCGCCGCCGACGTCATCCTACAAAGCCCAACCGGCGATCCGCTGCTCGCAACCTGGCAGTACGGCCTCGGCCGCGTGATGGCCTGGACGAGCGACGCGCAAGGTCGCTGGACCGCCGGCCTGCTGCGGTGGCCGAGCGCGAATCGATTCTTCGGAGATATCGTCCGCTACACCCTCCCGCAGGCGGGCGATCCCGCCTTGCAGATGGAGTCGCAGGTGCAGGGTGACCACACGCACCTGCTCGTCACCGCCCCCTCCTACTCAGGCGGGGCCGTCTCAGTCAGCGCGGTCACGCCCGACCTTTCCGACCAGGAGGTCACGCTCGGCTCGACAGGGCCAGGCAGGTTCGAAGGTGACCTGCCTACGGATCAGGTCGGCAGCTACCTGCTCCACCTGACCCAGACCGCCGGCGGGGCCGTCAAGCACACCAACACGTTTGGACTGGTGGTGCCGTACTCGCCCGAGTACCGCGAGCTCGGCACCGACGTCAACGTGCTCCGCGCCATCGCGCGCGCCGGCGGCGGTGGCGTGATCACCGATGTCACGCAGGCATTCCGCGTCCCGATCCCACCCACGCGCGCGCCGCTTCCGATCGACGAGCTCCTGCTCGTGCTCGCGATCATCCTGTTCCCCTTCGACGTGGCGTTGCGGCGCCTGATCCTTCGCATCGAGGATGTTCCAGCGTGGCGTGAGGCTTTCAAGCGCAAGCCCGCGCGTGCGCTTGCCGCGGAGGCGACGGTGACCAGGCTGAGGGAACGCGTTGCCGGTTTGCGCTCTGCCCGCGCCGCCAGATCAAGCCCGACCGAACCGAACGCCCCAGACAAGACGCTCGAAGAGCTTCGCGCCCGCCGCCGGCGCTAGCCGGCCATCTCGATCTGCTTGGACTCGACTTTGCGCATGAAGTCCATCGCTTCTTCGATACCCGGGGCCTTGAGCACATTCTCGCGCGCGAACTGCTCCGCGTCGTCGGAGTTTTTCGCGCGGATGCGCAGCGCCGCTGCGTCTCGGTCGTATTCCGTGCGCCGCATCTGCACACCAGGACCGAGCAGAGCCCAGTAGGCGCCGGGCTCGCCGTAAGTCATACCGACGCTGCCCGCGTTGATGATCCGCAGCCGATCCACCATGCGGTCGAACTGCATGTGCGTGTGTCCGCAGACCACGAGGTCGGTGTTGACGCCGGACATCAACATCCGCACCCGCTCGGTCGGCGTCTCCTTCGTCATCACATCGGTGTCGTTACGTGGAGTCGCGTGACAGAACATCACGCGCCCTATCCCTTCGACGCCGTCCACCGTCACCGTGTCCTCGAAAGACGCGAGGAAATCGCGCTGCTCCCCATCGATCTGTTTCGCGCACCATCCCGCGAACGGTCCTGGCATCGGTGATGCCTCTTTGCCATCGAACTCTTCGACCAGCCCGCGGTCGGCGTTACCGCGCACAAAACGCGCACCGGGCAGGCCGCGCAAGACGTCGATGGTCTCGGCGGGCATGGGCCCCGAAGCGACGTCGCCGCAGACAACGATCAGGTCAGGCCGTTCCCGCTCGACCTCAGCCAGCACCGCCTCGAGGGCGGGCAGATTGCCATGAATGTCCGCAAGAGCCGCAATCTTCAACCGCTCTTGCGGTTTGCCTGAGCTTCGGCCGACGCCTTGTCGGGGTAGGGACCGTCCAGCCTTACGCCTTCCGCGTGGCCGCTTTCATCAAGCTCCGCGCTCACCACGTACCAACGCTTACCGAGATGGAGGACGCCGTGATGGAGCTCCGCGGTCCAGCTCTTCGGCGTGATGCCGATGCGCTCACGCTCCCCCACCTCCTCAGTCTACGTGCGGACGCCTGCGCACGAAAGGGCCCATCAGCGCCAGGCCGCCGAAGACGACCGCAAGCACGAGCCCCAGGATCAGGAGCGGCGCGCTCAAGCCGTAGCGAACGGAGCCGATGACAACCACCCCTGCTCCGACGCAGAGGCCCAAGATCACTCCCCAGAGCCAGGATTGCGGCATAAGCATAAGTAAGTAACGCGCTGCCAGGTCAAACGGGAGGAGTGAAAATCGAGTTTCGAGAGCTCGTCGGGCGGCGTCGTTTGGCGAGGCGGTTTCAGCCGACGCCGATGCCGGGAGACGTGCTGGCGCGGGTTCTCGAGGCGTTAGCCTACAGACGGTGAACGGCGCGCCCGTCGGCATCTTCGACTCCGGTGTCGGGGGCCTCTCCGTTCTACGTGAGATCCAGGCTGCGCTTCCGGCGGAGTCCGTTTACTACGTCGCCGACTCGGCGAACGCGCCGTGGGGCGACAAGCCTCCCGAGTTCGTGCGCGACCGCGGCTTGAAGATCGCCCGCTTCCTGGTAGCGCAAGGCGTCAAGGCCATCGTCATCGGTTCCAATACAGGCACGGCGGGATCCGCCGAAGCGCTGCGCAGCGACCTGGCGGTGCCGGTCGTCGGCATCGAGCCCGGCATCAAGCCGGCGGTCAACGCCAGCAAGAGCCGCGTCGTCGGCGCAATCGTGCCCGCCGCGGTCGGCGAGTCGAACCGCCTCGCCTCGCTGCTCGACCGCTTCAGCACGGACGTCCGGGTCATCATTCAACCGGTGCCCGGCCTGGTCGAGCACGTCGAGGCGGCCGACCTCGACGGTCCCGAGCTGAGGCGCAAGGTCGAGGGCTACCTCCGCCCCATGCTCGATGCTGGCGCGGACACGATCGTCCTCGGGTCGACGCACTACGTCTTCCTGAAGCCGCTCATCGCCGAGCTGGCGGGACGCCAAGTGGCACTCATCGAGACCGGCGCCGCGGTGGCTCGCCGGCTGGCGCACGTGCTCGATGAACGCGACCTGCGTGCCGACGGTGAAGCCACCAGCGAGCGCTTCTGGACCAGCGGCGATCCCAGGACTTCGTCGCGGGTGATGTCCGCGCTGCTGGGTCGACCGATCAACGTCGAGAGGCTGCCCGACCGCTAGATCAACTTCTAGCCAGACAGGTTTGCTCACCCGCCGACCTTCAGGACCAGGCCGATCCCGTACGTGATGCCGCCCACGATCACACCCGCGAGCGTCATCTCCAGGCCCGCCGACCACCACGTGCGCAAAGTGAAGAGCGCCTTCGACGCGCCCACGAGAAAGTGCGCGATCAGCGACACGATCGCGGCCGTGATCACCCCCGGCGATCCTCGCAGCCAGAAGAATGGCATGACGGGAACCATTGCCCCGATGAACGTGCTCACGCCCGCGGCGACTGCCGACTGCACCGGGTTGCCACCGCTCTCGAGCCCGCCGAGCTCTTCCGGCCCGTGCACCTTGAGCAGGGCGTCGGGGTTGCCGGCCAGCTGGTCGGCGAGGCGGTCGGCCATCGCCTTGTCGATGCCTTTGAGCTGATAGAAGAGCGAAACCTCTTCCTTCTCTTCGTCGGGGTGCTCAGTGATCTCCTGGCGCTCGCGCTCCACGTTGGCCGCCGCGACCTCGCTCTCCGAGCGCTCGGCCAGGAACGCACCGGTCGCCATCGACAGGCCAGAGGCGATCGCACCGAACAGGCCGGCGGTGAGCACGAAGCTCGAACCACCGGTCGCACCGGACACGCCGGCGACGATGCCGAACACCGCCGCCAAACCGTCGTTCGCGCCGTAGATCGCGCCTGAGATCCATCCGGCGCCTGTGCGGTGCCAGGACTCGCGGCCGAGGATTCGGTTGAGGCGGCTCTGCACGCTCGACGGCGCCGGGCCCGCGCGGTGCGCCACCTCCATCGACTCGAGCGATCTCGAGTGGCCCTCCTCCTCCACGCGAATCTCCTCCAGCACGGCATCAGTGTCGGGATCGCCAGTCGAGCGCTTGTAGCGGTCGGTGATCTCGATCTCCTCGGCCGCCTCCATCCGCGCGATGACCGTCTCGACGGGAGCGAGCCTGGCCTGCAGCCGCTGCAGCAGCGACAGCCTGACCGACGCCTGATCAGGAATCGGCTGGCCCAGCACGCGCAGCCGCTCTTCGATCCGCTCCCGGTGCGACTCCTCCGCGGCGGCGATCGCGCGGACGATCTCGGCCCGGCGCGAGTCGCTCATGCGGTCGGCGAGCCGCAGGTACATCTCATGCGCCCGCACCTCGCCATGCCAGGCCTGGAGCAGACGCTCGACTGCGTCCCCGGATGCAGTTTGCCGAGCCATCAGAGTGTCAGGCTAGCGAGAGTCGGCCGGAACCTGCGTGGCGTCCGCCCTGCCGACGAGCACGCGGACCCGCTGCACCGCGTTGTTCTGCACCCCTTCCAGGTTCCAGGCCTGGTCTAGGGGCTGCGTGTTGCCCTCGACGTCGGTCGCTCGAGCGCAGAGCTCGTACTCGCCCGGAGCCCTGGCGTCCCAGCGAAAGGTCCAGCGCCGCCAGGCAAACGGCGAGAAGGAATCTTCGAGCCTTGCCTGTGACCAGGACTCACCACCGTCCTCACTGAAAGCGACGCCGACGATCGGCGCGTGTCCCGACCACGCCCTACCCTCGATCACCTGCTCGGACGGCTCGACAAAACGCGCCCGTGTCATGAAGTCCGGCACGCCGGGGGGCAACATCAGCGCGCGGGGCAGCATGCGCGTCACCGGCGCACCCGCGTCATCCCCCGACGTCCGGTAGTGGTATGCGGTCGCCTGCTGGTAGCCCTCAAACGGGCGATCGGTCACGGTGATCGAGCGAAGCCACTTCACGTGCGTCATGCCATACCAGCCTGGGGCGATGACGCGCAACGGGAATCCATGTTGGGGAGGAAGCGGCCACCCGTTGATCGCGTACACGAGCAGGACCTCGCCGCGCGAAGCGTCCGCCAGCGGCAGGCTGCGTTCGTAATGCTGATCGACGCCGCCCTGCACTCCGCGGTCCAGCCCGGTGAAAACGACGTCCGCGGCGCCCGCTCGCACACCGGCTTCCTCCAGGATGGATGCGAGTGGCGTGCCGGTCCACTCGGCAGTCCCGACAGCTTCGCTGAGCCACGGTTGGCTCATCGGTCGCGGTTGGAGAAGCGCGCGACCATTGCCCGCGCACTCGAGCGTGACGGCGATCGTCGTTGCCGGACGCGCTTTGACGTCATCGAGCGTCAGCCGTAACGGTTTTGTCACGTGACCGCCAATCACCAGTTCGTACCGCGCCACGTCAACCGACGGTATGTCGAAATGGATCAGGAGGTAGTGCAGTCCCACCGGCGTGATCGCGTAGCGCAGCGCCTCCAGCGGCATCGAATGATTGCGGACGGCGAGCTGCAGCTCTTCGGGCGTGATGTCAAGGCTCGAGATCAGCGTTCCCGCCGTTCGTGCGGACGGCGGCGCCGAGGCATTCTCCACGCTTACAGCAGTTTATGCGCGGCAGGGCGTTTTACCAGCATGCAGGACAGAAGCGAGGAGCAGATCATCAGCCGTCTGCTGGAGCTGGAGAACGAGGGCCAGGCCGAACGGCGCTCGGAGCTGACCGGCGAACGGTTCCTGACCCTGCTCAACGATCCCGACAGCGGCCGCAGCTACATCCTGAGACACGGCACGGACGAGACCGAGGGCGCGGAGATTCCCAGAGGGACAGAGTTCTACGAATACGCGTCGGCGGATGAGGCGCAGCGGGCCTTCGACCAGCTTCTCGACGAGTCGAGACGTGCGGGCGAGCTCGTCGAAGAGGACTCGACCGAGGACATCGGCGACTTCGAGTCGGCCGGCGCCGAGATTCGCGATATGTATGCCGACAGCGACGAGGATGAGCTGACGCAGGACCCGGTCATCAGCGAAGAGGAACAACCCTAGGCGGTCCTCGCGGATCTCAGCGATCTCCCAGCATCCTCACAGCACGTAACCAGCGCGATGGCAGACGATTCCCGGCATGTCGAGAAATGTCCTGATCCCGATCGTTGCCGTCGTCGCGCTGGCGCTGCTCGGCGCGGCCGGCGCGTACGCGTACTTCTTCTCTGGGCTTCGCGCCAGTCCGACGTCGCTCGCGCTCAGCTCGCCCAGCGCCACGCCCGCCGCCAGCGGATCACCGAGCACGACCACCGCGGGTGCGGGCACGTGGAAGGTCGCCTCCGGCTCGCTCGTCGGCTATCGCGTCAAGGAGCAGTTCGCTGGACAGTCGTCGACCCACGACGCGGTCGCGCGCACCAGCGAGGTCAGCGGCCAGGTGACGATCACGAAGTCGGGCGACACGTACGAGATGACGTCCGCCAAAATCACCGCCCAGCTTGCCAACCTCGCGAGCGTCGACACGGTTGCGGGATTCAACGTCAGGACGCGAGACGGCATCGTCCAGCGCTCGCTGGACGTGAGTTCGTTCCCGACCGCGGTTTTCGTGGCCCAGTCGGCCGAGCTTCCTCAGGCCGCGGCAACCGGCCAAACCGTGACGGTCTCGGTGCCCGGGCAGCTCACGGTTCACGGAGTGACCAAGGACGTCACGGCGACCGTGCAGCTGCGCGTCAGCGCCAGCACGGCGCAGCTGGCAGGCTCGATCGTCACCAACATGACCGACTTCGGCATCAGCCCTCCGCAGGTTTCGATCACGGTCGTCCAGCCGGCGGTGACCATCGAGTTCCAGCTGAACCTGACCTCGGCGTCCTAGGCTTCGCCGGATAGTCCGGACTAACCGAACTCTGGACTTGCGAGGATCCCAGATAGTCCGGACTAACCGAGGGCTAGTCGCGCGGCTTCCAGGTCAAGGGTCAGGACGCGTGGCGCATGCCGCCGGCCATCGCCTCGAGGCGGCGGATCCGCTCTTCGATCGGCGGATGGGTGCTGAACAGGCCGGCCCATGCCTGTCCCCGCAACGGGTTGACGATGTACAGGTGCGCGAACGCGGGCTGAGCCGTCTGCGACGGCACGACCTCGGTTGCGCGCTCGAGCTTGCGCAGCGCGGAGGCTAACGCAAGCGGGTCGCCCGACACCTCAGCTCCCGTGCGATCTGCCTGGTACTCACGCGATCGCGACACCGCGAGCTGGATGAGCAGCGCCGCGATGGGCGCCAGGATGATCATCAGCAAGCCGACCACTGCGCCGCCCGCTCCCTGCTCGCGATCGTCGCGGCCGCCGTAGCCGCCGCCGAACATCATTCCCCACTGCGCGAACTGCGCGATCAAGGTGATCGTCCCGGCCAGAACGGCCACCACCGAGCTGATCAGGATGTCGCGGTTGCGGACGTGCCCGAACTCGTGCGCGAGCACGCCGTACAGCTCCTCCTCGTCGAGGATCCGGAGCAGCCCCTGGTTGACGCAGATCGCGGCGTGGGCGGGGTTGCGCCCGGTGGCGAACGCATTCGGCGAGGGGTCCGGGCTGATGTAGACCCGCGGCCGGGGAACCTGGTACTGGAGCGCGAGCCGGTCGGCGAGGCGGAAGAGCATCGGCGCCTCCTGCGGCGAGACCTCCTGAGCATGAGCGGAGCCAAGCGCGATACGGTCGCTGAACCAGTACGCGGCGCCATTCATGACGACCGCGATGCCGAGGAAGATGACCGTGCCCCCGTCACCGAGCCACAGACGTCCGATGAGCACAAGCAGGACGGTCAACGCGACGAGCAGAACGGCGGTCTTCACCTGGTTCATATGGCGATTGTTCCCTGGAGGGGGAGCCGCCAATCGGCTCCCCCTGAGGCCAAGGCTACTTCTTGATGCAGGTGCCCGAGGTCTGGTTGGCCGCTCGCAGCTTGTTGACGGTGTTGTCGTCCGCGAACGCGATGTGCGCGCAGCCTTTCTGGTCGATGGTCTCCATGATGAAGTCGAGCAGGTTGCGGTTGGAGCTCGGCGCCAGGCAGAAGATGCCCAGGTTGCAGATGTCGCCGATGTGCACAGGTGTCGTGGTGATCTGCGTCACCGCCCACGTCGCCCGGCCGGGGGCGAGGTTCAAGTTCAGCGACTGCGCCGCGTACAGGTTCCAGCTGCACGCCGGCGGGTAGGTGGTCGGGTTGCCGTTGGCCGGGCCCGGCCCCGCGCAACCGCCGGGGTCGGCCTTGCCAAACGGGTCCGTCGGCAGGATCTCGGTCGTGCGTAGATAAGCGACGTCGACCTGGCCGGGGTTGCCCGCGGCGATCGCCGGGAAGAAGTGCGTCCCTCTTTCAGTCACGGGATTGACGCGATAAGCCGTCGCGGCGCTGCCTGGGATCAATCCTCCGCCTCCATCCCATGTCGCCCCACCGTTGCTCGACCAAACGACGTACATGTCGTACTCGCACGAGGTGTCGAACTGCACCGTGCCCGCCGTCGACTCCGCGGAGCACGCGGCCGGGTTGGAGTTGAGGTTGATGGCGAACCCGAAGTACGGGTTGCCGGCGGTGTCGAGCGTGAACGAAACAAATGGGGTCGACGAGTCGTGGCCGAATCCGGCGTCGAAGGCCTGCTGCGGCGTCCAGGTGCGGCCGCTGTCGTCGGAATAGGAGATCCACATCGTGTGGAAGGACTGGAGCATCGTCACATTGCAACCGGTCGCGTTCTGTGCGAGGTCGGCGGCGATCCAGGCGACGAAGATCCTTCCCGCGTGCGGGGTGCCCGGAGGCGCGATGGCCACGCCCGCGGGAACCCTGTTGCAGAGCGTGTAGCCCTGCGCCACGACCGTGCCGCTGACCGCGCCGGGGGTGACGCCAGGGCTCGCCAGGACTTCCTGCGGCGGGCCGAAGGTTGCGCCACCGTCGTGCGAGATGTTCACCCAGATCTGGCTCGGGCCATAAAAGTCGTGGTACATGAGCACGATTTCTGCCGACGACGTTTGCGTGCCGGACAGTATCGACGCGGCGACCCAATCCCGGTCGACACCGAACGGGCTGCAGCTGGTCGCGCACTGCGGCAGTGCGCCGGCGCCATGCGTCCAGGTCATGCCGTGGTCCACCGACTTCCAGACGTCGGCCTGCAGGGGCGCGACGCCTTCGCTTCCGGCAAGGTTGCAGAGGTAGACGGCGTTCGCCTGGTCGGTGGCGAGACAGTCATCGCCGCTGCGTGGATCAGCGGTCGTCACCTGTCGCCACGTGGCGCCGTGGTTGGTCGAGGTGTACGTGATCGTGCCCCCGCTTGGCGTCGTGTCGAACAGCTGGCCAAGGCTGTCGGAGACGATCGAAGGTTCGCCGCCGTACGCGCCTACGTTGACGACGTTGTAACCGGGCGAGGCGGCAACCGCACCCGGCGATGACCCCATCGCACCTGCGATCACCGAAGCGATGCCGGCAGCAGCCAGCAGACCACGTCGAGCCCTATTCATGTTTCCGCACCCCCCAGAGTTTCGCCGCCCTCAACCTCAGGGCCGCGTACAGCCACCATCAACGTAACAGGCGATAAGGCGCGGGGCAAGATTGCCCCGCGCTCTCATCAGGCCGCCCGGGCCTCGACCTCTTCGCTGACCAGGGCCAGACGCCGCGGTCGCACGGCTGTGATCGCGGCCACAAATCCCGTGAGTGCGATCAGCCCCGCGATGCGTACATCCGTCCCGACCGCCTGCCGCGGTGGTGCAGGATGCCGACGATCGGCATCCACCGCCGGCCCGCGACCAGGAGCACGAGCGTGTTCACGAACCGGACGAGGAAACGGATGATGCGACGTGATGTTGGGCTCAGGTGGATCGTTCTTTGGTGTTTCATGCCCCAAGGACGGGGCAGCGCCGCGTGGTGTGACCGTTTCGCTCTATGTCACATTCGATGCAGCTATCTCGTCTTGAACTTGGCGAAATGATCGACAGCACAGGTTTCAACCAGGCGTGGGCGGAGCCACGGATTTCTGCTCGACGTCGCGTACCGCTTGCTCGGCAGCAACAGCGACGCCGACGACCTCGTCCAGGAGGTTCGAAACCGCCGAAGTGTCACCCGATTCTGATTCCCAACTCGTCGATGTGGGCGAGCAAGTCTCGGGGATCCTCGTAAACCCGATATGCGCCAGCCGCCTGCAGCTCTTCGCGGCCGTAGCCACCAGACAACACGCCGATGCCCAGCGCGTGAGCACGCTGCGCGGCCAGCATGTCCCAGACGCTGTCACCGACGACGAAGCTGTCCGCGATCGGCCTGCCGAGGCCTTCGGCCGCCGTGAGGAACAGATCCGGATTCGGTTTCGCATATGCGACCTGATTCCGGGTGATGACGGGCACTCCGGCCGGGATGTCGAGCAGCTTTAGCGATGGTCCTGCGGTCGCGTTGCTCCCGCTGGTCGCGATCGTCCACGGGACGCCGGCTTTCGTGAGGACATGCAAGAGCTCCCGCGCCCCCGGGAGAGGAGCGACCTCGTCGATGCGGCGGCTGTAGCGCTCTTCGTGGAGGGCACGTAATCGGTCCGCTTCGGCCGGCGTCAGGTCGCGGCCGGTCTCCCGCACAAGCGCGCGCAGAAACAAACCGCCGCTCATGCCGATGCGGCGATGGATGCGCCAGATTGACAGCTCAATGCCGGCCGACGCCAGCGCTTCCTTCCACGCAAGCACGTGCTGGTAGACGCTGTCGAGCAGCGTGCCGTCCAGGTCGAAGAGCAGCGCCGGACGATCCGTGGGCACCAACTGGTGCGGATGCCGAACCTTGGGCTGCATCGGCAACTATCTTCGACGATCGAGTTCGACCCGGACGACGACCAGACGCCACAACGGGTGGTCTGTAGACTCGCCTTCGAGTGACTCCATCCATCCGGCTCGGGCGAATCTTCGGGATCGAGGTCGGATTCAACTGGAGCCTGATCTTCATCTTCGCCCTGGTCACCTGGACGCTCGCGACGACCGTCCTTCCCGTCGACGCTCCCGGCCACGGGGCGCTCGTCTACTGGGCACTCGCGGTTGCCGGCGCGATCCTCTTTTATCTGTGCTTGCTGGCACATGAGCTGTCGCATGCGCTGGTGGCGCGCAGCAACGGGCTCAAGGTCGCAGGCATCACGCTGTGGCTCTTCGGAGGAGTTTCGAGACTGGAGGGCGAAGCCGGAAGCGCCCGCGCCGAAGCGCTGATCGCGGGCGTCGGGCCGCTGACCAGCTTCGCCGTCGCCGCGCTGGCGTTCGGGCTTGCGATCGCGACGTCCGCAAGCGCGCTTACATCCGACCTCTTCAGCTGGCTCACGTTCGTCAACCTCGCGCTCGGGCTCTTCAACCTGGTGCCCGCGTTTCCACTGGACGGCGGGAGGCTCTTGAGCTCGCTTCTCTGGTGGAGGTCGGGCAGCCGTCAGCGGGGCGTGCACAACGCGGTGCGCGTGGGCCGCGTCTTCGCGTACCTGATGATCGCGGCGGGCGTGCTCGAGGTGTTCCTGGGCCAGGCTGTGAGTGGGATCTGGATAGCGTTCGTGGGCTGGTTCCTTCTCTCCGCCGGCTCCGCGGAGGAGGCAGGCTCGACGATTCGGACGTTCTTACGCAGAGTGCCGGTGTCGACGGCGATGACGTCGCCCGTCGTCACGCTGCCCGACTGGGTGACCGTCCAGACTTTTCTCGAATCGGTAGCACCCGCGCACAGCTTCACCACCTACCCGGTCCACGAGGCGTCGGGCGAGCTGACCGGGGTCGTGCGCCTCTCCGACCTCGTGCGCATGCCTGCCGGCGAGCGTTCGACCAAGCATCTGATCGACGTGGCCAGGCCCATCGCGGAGGTCCCGGTCACCAATCCGCGCGAAGACCTGGCCGCGTTGATCCAGCGGGTCGGCGGCGGAATCGAGCAGCGAGTCCTTGTGTTCGACGACGGCCAGCTGGTCGGCATCGTGTCGCCGGCGGACGTCGCCCGCGTGCTCACGCTCCGGCAGACCCTGGGCGACGCACCTCGGAGCTCACCGCCGGAGGCGTAAGGCAGCGCCTATCTCGGCTGGCTCGGCTTCCTCAGGGCTTTCTCGATCTCGTCGGTGACGTCGCGGAAGGTTTCCCCCAGCGCGGACCCAAAAGACCTCGCCGTCTGCTTCGTACGCGACCGGACCTCGGGATCGCGCGTTGCGGTCTCGAGCGATTTGAAGACAGACTCGGCGGCCTGCCGCAGCTGCTCCAGCGAACGGTTCAGCTCGGCTGTGTTTTTCGCGTCGTCCGCGTCGCGGTAGTGGCGCTTGAGCTCGCCCGCAAGACCCTGGATGTCCGCCTCAAAGCGGTCCCACGCCTTCTGGCTTTCCTCTCGTGTCATGACACCAAAGTTATACCGTGCGCCCGCTCGACGGCGGTCAGAGGATCACGGTGCTGATGCTGCGGCGCGGCGCGACCTCAGCCTCACGGATGGCGGCCGCGATCCGCTGCAGCGCGACCGCGTAGGCGGCCAGGCGCATCGAGATTCCCTTTTCGTTCGCGAGCTGCGTCACCGCGTCGTAGGCCCGGCGCATGACCACGGCGAGGCGGGCCTCGACCTCCTCGAGCAGCCAGCGCTCAGAGTGCAGGTCCTGCACCCACTCGAAGTAGCTGACGACCACGCCGCCGGCGTTGGCCAGGATGTCTGGAAGCAGATGCACGCCGCGACGCGCCAGCACCTCGTCCGCCTCCGGCGTCGTGGGCCCGTTCGCGAGCTCGACGATCCAGCGTGCCTTCACGCGTTCGGCGTTCTCGGCCGTGATCTGTCCTTCGAGCGCGGCGGGGACGAGGATGTCGACGTCCTCATAGAGGGGGCTGTCGGCGCGCCTCCGCTCGAAAATCGTCCAGTCGCAAAAATGAGCTTCGCGCTCCTTGTAAGCGACGAGCTCGTCGACGGGAAGGCCGGAGGGCGCCACAAGCGACGCCGTCGAGTCAGAGGCGGCGACGATCACAGCGCCCGCTTCCTGGAGGAGAAGCGCGGCGTTGGCGCCTGCGTTGCCGAAGCCCTGGATCGCGACTCGCTTTCCGCGAAGATCCTCATGCGCGGCGTTCATGGCCGCCTCGAGCACGTCGAAACCGCCGCGCGCCGTCGCCTTGTCCCTCCCCAGCGAACCACCATGCTCGACGGTCTTGCCGGTCACCACCGCGGGATCGGCGAGCCCCGATAGGCGACCGTACTCGTCGGCGAGCCAGTCCATAACCCGGGAGTCGGTGTTCACGTCCGGCGCGGGGATGTCCACCAGCGGACCGATCACCCGCCAGATGCGCTCGGTGTAGGCGCGCGTCAAGGACTCGAGCTCACGCAGCGACAGGAAGTGCGGATCTACTGTGATGCCTCCCTTGCCGCCGCCCATTGGGATGTTGACGACGGCGGTCTTGATGCTCATCCACCCGGCGAGCGCCTTGACCTCGTCGAGGCTGACGTTCGGGTGGTAGCGGATGCCTCCCTTGTACGGCCCGCGGGCGGAGCTGTGCTGGACCCGATACCCGGTCAGCAGCTCACGCCGGCCGTCGTCCCGAACCAGCGGGATCGACACCTGGTGGACCCGCTCCGGCCTCTTGATCCTTTCCAGGAGTGACGGGTCCGTGATACCAGCCACAGCCGACGCGGCGTCGACCGTGGCGCAGAAAAGTGCGTAGGCACCCTCTTCGCCCATTGGAGCCCTCCTCTTCGCGGATAGCTGCTCACATCATGCAACGCGGGCCGGCGTCGTGCGCGTTGAAGGCGCCACCTTCCCCCGTACCGTGCTGATCTTTGGGGTTAACTTGTCCGCAAATGACATCCGGCAAGGAATCCGCCGGCCTGCTCCTGTATCGAATTCGCGACGGTAGGCCCGAGGTGCTGCTCGTACATCCCGGCGGGCCCTTCTGGAGAAGGCGAGATGAGGGCGCGTGGTCGATCCCGAAGGGTGAGATCGAGCCCGGCGAGACGCCGGCGGAGGTGGCGCGCCGGGAGTTTCACGAAGAGCTCGGACAGTGGCCTCCGGACGGTGAGCTGACGCCGCTCGGCAGCATTCGCCAGGCCGGCGGAAAGGTGGTGCATGCGTGGGCGGCCGAGGGCGACTTCGACATCGAACGGGTTGAGAGCGTGTCTTTCGAATTGGAGTGGCCGCCCCGGTCCGGTCGGACGCAGCAGTTCCCGGAGGTCGACAAGGCAGGCTGGTTCGACCTTGACGCCGGCCGCCGGATGATCCTGGCGGCGCAAAAGACCTTCATCGACCGCCTCGAGGAGGCCAGGCTCTAGGTCGGCGTCGTCGCCTTCGCGTGTTCCACCGTGCCGCCGCCGCGAGGTAGACCGCCATGATCACGTGCATCACCGGCGGGTTGTAGACCTTGGGATCAACGCGCCAGTTCACGGTCAGCTCGAACAGGGCGATGTTGTCGTCCTGGCCGAGGTAGCGATACCGGCTCCACAGCGGCACGTCGAGCGCGAAGACCGCATCCTCCTCGCCCTGGAGCCGGCTCTGATGCGCCGCCGAGAGGCAATCCCACACGCGGGCGTCCGGTCGGGGCTGGTGATGGCCTGGAATGTGCCGGCGCAAGGCGGCGGCTGCGCAGTCGACGCCAGCGCCTGAGTGGTCGGAGAGGCGCAAGTCGAGATCGCGAGCACCACGAGAGCCAGAAGGCTGGAAACGGGTGAACGTCGAGGTGCATTCAATTGGAGAACACGCCCGCGATCTCGCACCGGCTTCATGTCCGCCGCGGCGAGATCCCCGCGGCCAGTACAAGGGCTGGGCGCGTTTACAGAGGTGTGGCGAAGTCGATACCGCTCAAACATGTCGAGTTGGGAACGTTCCCGATCAAACGATTCCGGCCGCTTCTCGACGACGACGTGTGGTCTGACCTCGAAACCACCCTGGGCCGCCTGGCTGCTGCGATGCGCGGCCACGTCGTCTGGAACGTGAACTCGACGGCGCGCGGCGGTGGCGTCGCCGAGATGCTGGCGTCCCTGATTCCCTACAGCCGCGGCGCCGGAATCGATGAGAGATGGGCCGTGATCGAGGGAACGCCCGACTTCTTCGAGGTGACCAAGAGGCTGCACACGTTCCTGCACGGCGTGCAGCCCGATGGAGCCGCTCTGACCGAGGACGACCGACGCGAGTACGAGGCGGCGATGGCACGCAACTCCGCGGCGCTGCTCGAACAGATCCGTCCTGCCGACATCGCGATCCTCCACGACCCGCAGACCGCCGGCCTGATCCCCGAGCTACGCGCCCACGGCGTGCGGACCATCTGGCGTTCGCACATCGGGGTCGACGAGCCGAACCAGCTCGTACGCGATGCGTGGGGATTTCTGCTTCCCTACATCGGGCGGGCGGACGCGGTGGTCTTCTCCCGCCAGAAACATGTCTGGGACGGGCTGGAACGTTCGCGAGTCGAGATCATTCCGCCCTGCATCGATCCGTTCGCGACCAAGAACCAGGACCTTACCGACGAGTCAGTGAGCGCGATCCTCAAAGCGGCGAAGATCCTCCCATGCAAAGACGGCGCGGCAACGTTCAAGCACCACGACCGCACGCGCGGCCGGGTGGCGCGGCACGCGCGGCTCGACGATGCGACCCTGCCCTACGAAGCTCAAATCGTGCTGCAGGTGTCGCGGTGGGACAGGCTCAAGGACCCGATCGGAGTCATGCAAGGTTTTGCGGAGCACGTGGCGCCGCGCACCGACGCATGGCTGGTACTGGCCGGCCCGGCGGCGACTTCCGTGAACGACGACCCCGAGCAGCCCGAGATCCTCCACGAGCTCGCGGCTCAACGTGAGGGGATGCCGGCCGCGCTGCGAGAAAGGATCGTCGTCGCGCAGCTGCCAATGGAGGACACCGACGAAAACGCCGCCATCGTCAACGCGCTCCAGCGCCGGGCGGACGTCGTCGTCCAGAAAAGCATTGCCGAAGGTTTCGGGTTGACCGTCGCGGAGGCGATGTGGAAGGCCAAGCCAGTGGTGGCGGGCCGGGTCGGCGGCATCGAGGACCAGCTCGAACACGGCAAGAGCGGGCTTCTGGTCGACGATCCGAGGGATCTCCCCGCGTTTGGTGACGCGGTCGTCAGCCTGCTGACCGACGGCATGAAGGCGAAGACCATCGGTCGCGCGGCGCGGCGGAGGGTGGTGCGCTTCTTCATCACGCCATGCCATCTCGTGACGCAGGGGCGGCTCCTCACCGATCTCGTGTCTACGTAACATCGCCATCATTGGCAGTTACCGTTTTTCCGGCTTGACGAGCTGCCGAAGGACGTGATCTCGCGCGACTTCGCCCTTGAGCAGCATCGCGGGGTGGATGCATGCGTCCTGTTCGTCGATGCCCCCCCGGGCAGGGACCGCGCCGGCACCCCTACGTCGAGATCCTGATCGTGCTCGAAGGCACTTCGACGGTCGACGATGGCACCTCCAAGCGCGCGGTCAATGCGGGCGAGATGGCGGTGGTCGATGCGGGCCAGGTCCACACATTCGTCAACTCGGGGGAAGGACGATGCGCCAGATCGACATCCATCTGTCTTTTACGCTTCAGCACGGAGTGGCTGACCTAGCCATGCCGAAACGCGACCCCCACGACCCGGGAGTCGAGCCGGCCCGGCAGCGGGCTGAGGACGCAGGCGCGGCCTCGCGGTCACCTGTCCGCGTTGGAGGGGGCGAGGCGCGTTTCGGGACCGCAAGCTGGACCGACCCGACGATGACTGCGCCCGGGGTCTTCTATCCCAAAGGCGCCGACAGCGCGGAGGAACGCTTGCGATTCTACGCAAGCGAGTTCCCGATTGTCGAGGTGGACGCGACCTACTATGCGCTGCCCAACAAGCGAACGGCGGAGAGCTGGGTGGAGCGCACACCAAAGGACTTCGTGTTCGACATCAAGGCTCACGCGCTCATGACCGGACAGCCGACCGAGGTGACGCGACTGCCCAAGGCGATCAAAGAGGAGCTCCCGGCCGAGCTCAAAGAAAAGAAGCGCATCTATCGCAAAGACATGCCGAAGGAGCTGCTGGACGCCGTCTACGCGCAGTTTCGCGATGCGCTCCACCCGTTGATCGAAGCCGGGAAGCTGGGCGCGGTCTTCGTCCAGTTTCCGAAGTGGGTGTTCCCCTCCAATGAGGCGCGTGAGCTCATCCTCGAGACTCGAGAGCGCCTGGGGCTGCCCATCGCGGTTGAGTTCCGCCACGGCAGCTGGTTCAACGAGAAGAACGCGGAGCGCACGGTTCGATTCCTACAGGACAACAAGATCCCGTACGTCGCGGTCGACGAGCCGCAGGGCTTCAAGAGCTCGGTGCCTCCGGTCATCGTCCCGACGAACGACGAGCTCGCCGTCTTCCGATTTCACGGCAGAAATGCCGCTAACTGGGAGAAGAAAGACATTCCGCCGTCAGAGCGGTTTCGCTACCTCTATGACGTGGACGAGCTCGCGGACTGGACTCCCAAGATCGCGAGCGTCGCGAAGGGCACCAAGCAGACGCATGTCGTCTACAACAATTGCTTCTCCAACTACGGGACGACCAACGCGCGCGAGGCCGCGCGGCTGCTGGCGGAATTGCAGGCTTAAGTTCCCTATCCCGCCCTCTCGCCGAACGGGGAGAGGGCTATTTGTGATCGAGATGCTTGGCCAGCCAGGCGTTGAGGTCCGATCCGTCCCGCCATGCTTTCGCCACGCGATCGCGCGCCTGCGGAGTCGCGATCCACTGCTCCACCGGCCACCGCTTCCAGTAGATCAAGCGCTTGTGGCGCAGTAGGTCGGCCCGCGGGTGGTCTTGCGGGTACGGAGGCGGCACGCGCTTGAGCTCCTGGCCCTCGACGTCGTAGCCCTTCTTGCGCAGCGCGGACACGATCGCGACCAGCTCTTGCCCCGAGCGGTCGGCCGCGATTGCCTCGCGCAGCCGCTTGAGCTGAACGTCGTCGACCATGTAGCGCCCGCCGGCCGCCACCAGGCCCTCCGCGTCGAGCGCGAGGTAGCCTCCCCGCTCGACATCGGCGTAGATGTTCAGCTTGTAGGGCGACTTGTCCGCCGAGAAGCGGATGTCGCGGTTGGGCCGCGAGACGCGGTGGGGCAGTCCGAACTCGGGCTCCAGGTCGGCGAGCAGAGCCAGCATCGGCGCCTTGACCTCGTCCTCGTACTGGCGGCGGTGGGCCTCGAAGTAAGGCTTGTTGTTGTTGGCGCGCAGGCCAAGGAAAAAACCCTTGAAGTCGCCTTTCCAGCCTTTGAATTGGCGCGCCACGCGGGCAGATTACTACGCACTGGCGTGGCCGTTGCCCCGGCCACCGGCCAGGCCGAGGAGTTCGGTCAGCCGGCTCAGGCGCTCATCGTCGAGCTGCTCCGGCCAGACGTCTCCATCGAGCAGCGCCACCGCACATGAATTAAGGAAGAGAGTGGTCGACTACGGATGTGGCTGAAGCGCCGGCTCGCGGCCCACTCGCAAGCTGCCCGATTTTCTGCGGATCGGGACCTCGTCAGGAGCTCTGTCCCGTCTCTGGATATATCGACAACGCCTCGCCTCATCGCGTTATCCCGTAGACGTTCGGGCATAGAAATGTGAAGCAGGATCGGTCGGTATCTCCTCCGCTGGCTACGTTGCCTAAACAGAGCCAACAAAAAAGAGGAGAAGGAAGATGCCGATCACGAACTCAAAAGAGAAATTCGGTCACGAGCTCGCGGAGATGTACGACGCCGAACACCAGTTTCTCCTGGAGCGAATCGCTCCGAGGCTGGGCAAGGCGGCTGCTTGATGCTCGAGGTTGTGATCACCGCTGGCGGTGCGTTCGCCGGAGCTCACGGCGCCGACAGCTCCGGTGGCGTGCAGATCGAGCTGTGGCAGGTCATCAACCTGATCGGAGCCCCTCTGCTGGCGGTCGTGTTCGCACGGCCCGTCATCGACGACCTGAAGGCCTGGCTCGGGTCGGACCGCAAATAGTCCGGAGCTAAGCCTTCGCCTCGACGCGGTCGCCGATGGCGATCCTGCCGCTGGTCAGCAATTCAGCGCGTAGACCGGCCCGGTGCACGAGCGGCTCGACGATCGGCTTTCCGATCAGGCTCGCAAGGTAGGTGCACGGCTCACACAGCTTGGTCCCGCGCGCCAGAACATCGCCGATCCAGAACTCCTTGCCCACGAGGTCGTTGAGCCGGACGCCGCGCGTCGTGATGTTGCGGCGCGTCTCCCCCGGCGCCAGTCGGATGCCGAAGTCGCGGGCCAGGTTCTCGATGTTCTCGGCCTCGATGAGCGTCACGTCTCGACTGGAGCGGTCGTCGCGCCAGGTGCCTTCGCGCCTCGCGTTGCGATCGCCCGCGAGGCCAACTCCGGCGACCGCCTCTATCGATGGGACGGCCTGCACGAGCGCGCCGGCGAGCTCCGCGATGTGGATGTGCTCGACGGTGCCCGTCAGCTTCATCGTTTTGAACTGTTGATCGTAGTCGGGGAAGTAGCGGGGAATCACAGAGAGGTCGAACCGGGGCAGGATGGAGCTCGGCGGCTCGCGCTCGAGCAGGAAGCCAAAGCTTTGCCGGACAAGGTCTTCGACGTCGGCGACCTCTGCGCCTCGGCCCCACCGTTCGAGGTCGGCCTTCGTGACCCAGACCGCATGCCACGTGCGCTCGCCGGTGTGCTCAACCTGGACGTCGCAACTCCAGGCATCACCATCCTGGCGGCATCCCACCTCGACCACCGAGCGAAGCTTAGCCATGACCTGAGCCACACTCCTGTGCGACTTAATTAACAGACTATCCACCCTTGTGCTGATAATTCGTATGTACCCTTGGCCGGCCTGAGCTGGAACGATCTCCCAGGCGCCTTTCTCATCTACGATGCCGATGGTCTGGTGACCGAAGCGAACCAGGCCGCGAGCGAGCTGCTCGGGATGACCAACCAGGAGCTTGTCGGCTCGGCGGCGGAAGATGCGGGTTGGCTCGTCACCGATGCGGCGGAGGGGCCGATCAGCGTCCACCCGGTGATCGCCGCCCTGCGCGGCCGGCAGCGGGCGCGGGGTGTGCTCGCGAGGGCGCGAAGACCCGACGGCGTCGATGTCTGGGTCCAGGTCGACGCCGCTCCGGAGCTGGGCGGTGACGGCGAGGTGACCCGCGTCGTCGCCGGCATCACCGACGTCACCCACCTGATCTCGCGGAGCCGTCTGAGCGGCCGCAGCGCCGGGGACCACATCGTCGACGAGGTCACCGACCGCCTCGCCGGCGTCCGCCTCGACCCCGGGGCCATCCTGACGACGGTCACCAAGTCACTGAGCAGGCTCCGACCGGGGATCTGGGTGGCCTCGGTGATGAGCAAGGACCCGGACACGATGCGCGTCATCGCCACTGACGACACCGACGCGGCGGCGACCGCTTACGTCGAGGCAATGCAGCTGTCGGGCATGGTGAGGACGACGCCGATCTCATCCCGTGTCATCGAATCGGGCGAGCCGCTGCTCCTCCCCACCGTCTCGCTCGACGATCTCCAGGGCATGCTGAACGAGGAGATCCGCCGCTACCTCGATCTCCATCCGTTCGCCGGGGGGGCGACCCAGCTCGCCGTGCTCGTCGTGCCGATGCGCTCACGTGGCGCGACGATTGGCACACTGGGTCTCTTCGAGCGGCGCGGCTCTAACCCCCTGACTGAGAAGGATGTGATCTGGGTGCAGGAGATCGCGGACAGGACCGGCCTCGCCGTCGAGAACGCACAGCTCTACGAGGACGCCGTCCAGCGGCTCGATCGCCTGACCGCCTTGCAGAGCGTCAGCCTCGCGGTCAGCGCCAGCCCCGACCTGCGTCTGACGCTCAAGGTCATCCTCGACCACATCACCGCGCAGCTGAAGGTGGATGCCGCGGACGTACTGTTGCTCGACGAGACGGACAACACGCTTGCGCTCTCGGCGAGCACGGGCTTTCTGTCCACGGCCGTGCCCGACTACCGCCTGCCCGTCGACGAGGGAGTGCCAGGGCGTGCGGTCATGAGCCGGCGCATCGAAACGGTCACCGCCCTCAGCGCCTTCTCGCAGTTCCGCCGCCGGTCACTTTTCGCGCGCGAAGGGTTCAAAGCCTACGGCGCGGTCCCGCTCATCAGCCGAGGCAAGCTGCTGGGCGCGCTCGAGGTCTTCCATCGCGCGGCCCTGACCCCGGACCAGGAGTGGATGGCGTTTCTCGACGCGCTCGGCAGCGTCGCGGCGGTGGCCATCGACAGCGCGACCATGCAGGAACGGCTTCGCCAGCGCCGGTACCTGCCCGAGGTCCGCAGGGCGGCGCGGGCCGCGCCCCCATTGAGCGCCACCGAAACCGAGATCCTGCGCATGGCCGTCGAGGGGATGACCAACCGCGAGATCGCCGTCAAGGTGCACCTGAGCCAGAACACGGTCAAGTTCCACATGCGCCAGATCCTGCAGAAAACGGGCGCCTCCAACCGCACCGAGCTCGCTCACCAGGCCGCCAAAGAGGGCTGGCTGTGACCGTTTGATTAACAGAACTACCCACCTGGGTAGCGAATTAGTCCTACGGGGAGTGAGCCGCCAGGCCATTACTTCTTAATCTCCAGGCAAAGGAAGCCTGGCTCTTACATGGCCTTCGTGGCGGCGCGGGCGGGGATCGATGACCTTGATGGTCGGCGCCTCTGTCTGGCCGCGGCCCTGCTGGTCGCGACCCTGGGCTTCCTGTTGACCCCACCCCTGGCGGGCATCCTGGTCTTGCTCGGCGTCGTGTCATGAAAGTCCAGGAGGGGGCGACCGTCGGCGCCTACAAGATCATCGAGCGGATCGGGCGAGGCGGCATGGCCACCGTGTACCGGGCGTACCACCCCGCCCTGGACCGCTTCGTCGCCATCAAGGCTCTGCCCGATTTCTTCGCCGACGACCCGCTGTACCGCGAGCGGTTCCAGCAGGAGGCCCGCTCGGTGGCACACCTCAAGCACCCCAACATCCTGGAGATCTTCGACTTCGGGTACGAGGACGGCCTCGCCTACCTCGTCCTCGAGCTGGTCGATGGCGGGACCCTAGCGGACAGGCTCGGGCAGCCGTTGGATCTTCGCGAAGCGGTACGCCTGCTGAGCCAGGTGGCCGGCGCGCTCGACCACGCCCATCAGCACGGCATCCTCCACCGCGACATCAAGCCATCCAACATCCTCATCCACACTGATGGGACGGCGGTCCTCGCCGACTTCGGCCTGGCGAAGATGGCCGGCTCGCTGCGCAGGCTAACCAGCTCTGGCACGGTGATGGGGACGCCCGAGTACATGTCGCCGGAACAGGCGGCCGACGAGCCGATCGGACCCGCCTCCGACCTGTACTCATTCGCAGTGGTTGCCTACGAGATGCTGACCGGCCGCGTGCCTTTTCACGCCGAGACGCCCGCCGCCATCTTGCTGTCTCACGTCACCAAGGCGATGCCGGCAACACATGAGCTGCGAGGCGAGCTGTCCGCGCACGTCGAAGATGTTCTGCGGCGCGGCCTTGCGAAAAGTCCCGAGGACCGCTTCTCGTCAGCGGCCGCATTCGTAGCGGCTCTGAAGCCGGCGGCGTGGCCCGGACGCCACAGCGACAACGCCAACATGACTCCGGCGACACGGCGCCTTGCGCGCCCTTACCGCACCCCGGCCGTGCTCGTCGTTGATGACGGCGAAGCAAACCGCGAGCTCATCGAGGCTTGCCTGGCGGGCGTCGACTGCCATGTCCGTTCGGCGGTCGATGGGGTGAGCGCGCTCAAAGCGGTCGAGGCGTCACCCCCAGACCTCGTCCTGCTCGACGTCCAGATGCCGGGCATGGACGGATACGAGGTCTGCCGTCGGATCAAGTCGAATCCCGCGTCCAGGCTGATCCCGGTCGTGATGATCACATCGCTCGACGACACCGACGATCGCGTCCGCGCTCTGGAGGCCGGCGCGGACGACTACATGACCAAACCGGTCGACCGTGTGGAGCTCGTCGCGCGCGTGGCCTCCGCGCTGCGGCTCAAGAGTCTGTACGACTCGCTGGACAGCGCCGAGCAGGTCATCTTCGCGCTCGCGTCGGCGGTCGAGGCCAAAGATCCGTTCACCGAAGCCCATACCCAGCGTGTCGCCGAGTCGGCGAGGATGATCGGTGTCCGCCTGGGCCTCGGCCCGTCGCACCTGGACGCGCTCTACCGCGGCGGCCTCATCCACGACATCGGCAAGATCGGAATTCCGGACGCCATCCTCCTCAAGCCCGGGCCGCTCGACGCCGACGAACAGATCACGATGCACCTGCATCCGATCATCGGCGAGAACATCGTCGCGCCCCTTCGTTCCGGGGCGCGCTTGCTGCCCATCATCCGCAACCACCACGAGCATTTCGACGGGACCGGATATCCCGATCGCCTCTCTGGCGCGGGCATTCCTCAGCTGGCGCGCATCGTTGCGGTCTGCGACGCGTTCGATGCGCTGGTCAACGATCGCCCCTACCGCGCGCGCAAGACGGTCGAGGAAGCGCTCGCGATCCTTCGCGACGGCGCCGGCCGGCAGTGGGATCCCCAGGTCGTGGAAGTATTCGTCGCCGACGTGCCCGCGTTCGCCTCCCTTGGGGCGGCCTGAGGTGAGCAGCGTGAGCCAGTTTGTCGCCTTCTTGCAAGACGCGGTCGCGGTCGCCTTCGTGATCCTCGGAGTCGCGACGGCCGCTCACTGGCTCAGGCGTCGCGATCGCTCCATGGGCTATCTGGCTCTGGCAATCGTCCTGCTTGCCGCGGTCGCGGGCCTCGGCCGCCTCCAAGCGCATCTGCCCTTCATGATTCCGCTGCTGAGCGACATCAACCTGCTGGCCTTCGCCGGCTGCGGATACGCGCTTCTCCGCTATCGAGACACCCTGATCCCCCTCCCTCGGCGCTGGCACGCCGTCGCGATCGCTTCGTTGGCGATAGCCAGCGTCTTACTCGTCGCCGCCGGAGCGATCGGCGCGCCGAGGCCGTGGCTCATCTCCATCGCCCTCGCATGGTTCGCCGTCTGGGGACTCTGCGTCGTCGAGCCCATCGTCCGGTTCTGGCTGGTGGCACGACAGCTGCCCTCCGTGCAGGCGTGGCGCTTGCGCTCGCTCAGCCTGGGGTTCGGCGGGCTGCTGGCCCTCCTGCTGTTCGCAATCTCGGTCGGCTCGTTCGTGCGCCAGCCGGCCACGCAGGTCGTGATCGAGCTTGTCGCTCTCGCCATCGTCCCGCTTCTGTACGCCAGCTTCGCCCCACCCTCGTGGCTGCGCCGGCAGTGGCGCGCCGAGGAAGAAGAGAGCCTGCGCGCGTTCATGGAGCAGCTCCTGCTCAGCGATGACCGTGACGTCCTCGCCAGGCGGGCGCTCGAGCTCGGGACGCGTCTGGTCGGCGGCGCCGCCGGCGCCCTCTACGACGCATCGGGAGCTGTCACGACCAGCCTTGGCATGGAGCAGGCGCAGGTCGTCGAGCTCGGCAGCCGACTCGGAAACATGGCGCGGGGCGTGAGCCGGGTGGTGGTCGCGGGACTCGAGCGAACGGCGCTGGCCGTGCCGGTTTCGGGCCTCTCCTCGAGGACTGTCGTCGTGCTCGCCGGCCCATTCACGCCGGGCTTTGGCGAGGACGAGGTGAATCGCATGCAGCAGCTCATGAGCGCTTTCGTGACTGCGCTCGACCGCCGCCACCTGATCGTGGAGCTGGAGCAAGCCAACGCGGCGCTCAAGGAGGCGAACCGTCACAAGAGCGTCTTTCTCGCCAATATGAGCCACGAGCTGCGCACGCCGCTGAACGCGATCATCGGATTCTCCGAGCTCCTGACCGATGCGCGCGACGGCCAGTTCGACGACGCGACGCAAAAGCGATTCATCGGACAGATCCTCACCAGCGGCAAGCACCTGCTCGGCCTGATCAACGACATCCTGGACCTCTCCAAGGTCGAAGCCGGCCAGATGGAGCTGCGGCTGCAGACGGTTTCCGTGGCCGAGGCGGTGGACCAGGTCATCAAGACAGTCGAGCCTCTCGTCGCCAAGAAGAACATCACGCTGCGGTCGAATCCACACAGCGTCGAACAGGTGCTGGCGGACGCCGGCAAGCTCAAGCAGATGCTGCTGAACCTCGTCTCGAACGCCATCAAGTTCACGCCCGAAGGCGGAACCGTGACGATCGACGTACGGCGGGGCAGAGACACCGTCCAGTTCGCGGTTGCAGACACCGGGATCGGGATCGCCCCCGCGGACCAGAAGCAGATCTTCCAGGAATTCCATCAGATCGACCACGGCCCCGGTCGCAAGCACGAGGGGACTGGCTTGGGCCTGGCGCTGACCAGGCGATTCGCGCTGCTCCATGGCGGTGATGTCGACGTGACGAGCCGGGTCAACAAGGGCAGCGTCTTCACCTTGACCCTCCCGCTCCGCGGCGCGGGGACTCCCCGGGTCGAGCACGCCTCCCCCGCGGCGAAGAACGGAGATGGTACGGGCCCGCTCGTGCTCGTGGTCGAGGACGATCCCGCCGCGGCGGAGCTCCTCACGCGCCAGCTGGTGGACGCGGGTTATCGCACCGAGCTCGCGCGCACCGGCACCGAAGCGCTGGCCAAAGCCAGGCAGCTGCAGCCCGCGGCGATCACGCTCGACATCATCCTGCCCGAGGTCGACGGGTGGGAGGTCATCACCCAGCTGAAGAGCGATCAGTCCACGAGCGGCATCCCGATCGTGGTCGTCAGCGTGGTCGACAACCCGGAGCTTGGCATCTCGCTCGGCGCCATCGACTACTTCGTCAAACCGGTCGACGGAAGAGAGCTGGTGAAGCGCTTGAGCGGGTTCCACCTGGAGCGCACTCCGGGCAAGGACGAGATTCGCGTGCTGGTCGTGGACGACGAGCCGGCGAACCGCACCTGGCTCGCCAAGACGCTGGAGCCCGCCGGCTTCACCGTGGTGCCGGCTTCAGGTGGCCGCGAAGCGATCCAGCTGGCCCGGTCGATCAAACCTGACTTCGTCGTGCTCGATCTGATGATGCCGGAGGTCACCGGATTCGACGTTGTCGAGGCCCTTCGGGCGGACGAATCCACCAGGGATGTGCCGATCATGGTCCTCACCGCGACGAACCTGACCGAGGCCGACAAGCGCCTGCTCAACGGACGGGTGTCCCAGATCCTGAGCCGCGGCTCATTGCCGAACTCAGACATCGTCGGCATGCTCAAGCGTGTGGTCGCCCATCGGAACGGTGCTGCGTGACCGGGCGAAACCTGATCCTGGTCGTCGAAGACAACGAGGCCAACCAGATGCTCACGCGTGCGGTGCTCGAGCTCGAAGGCTACTCCGTCGCGGTCGCCGGCTCGGCACCTGAGGCGCTGGACCGGCTGCGCGACGCGACGCCGGACCTGATCTTGATGGACATCCAGCTCCCCGGCGAGGATGGGCTTTCGCTGGCCCGCCGCCTGAAGGCGAATCCAGCGAGCTCCATGATCCCGGTCGTCGCGCTGACCGCGCACGCGATGACCGGCGACCGCGAGGAGGCGCTGCATGCGGGTTGCGTCGGCTACATCTCCAAGCCGATCGATACGCGCACGTTTGGCGCCGCGGTAGGCCGGTTTCTGCAGATGAACGGCGACGAGCGCCTGGTGGCTGGATGAACGGCCGCATCCTGGTCGCGGACGACGATCCCGCCAGCGCGGAGCTTCTCACGTACTGCCTGGAGGCAGACGGCTTCACCGTCGTCACCGCTCCGGACGGAAATCAAGCCCTCGAGATGGGCACGACCGGAGACTTTCAGCTGGTCATCCTCGACGTGCACATGCCGATGTACGACGGCGTCGAGGTGCTGGAGATGTTGCGCAAGCGGCACGTTCTCCATCCGATCAAGGTCATCGCGCTCACAGGCGATCTGTCCGAAAAGGTGCGGCATGCGCTCGAAGGTGGACGCATCGATTCCTTCCTGACCAAGCCCGTCGACCTCGTAGTGCTGCGCGAAGAGGTCCGGCGCCTGACAGCGGCATAGCACGGTCATGACCCCGGCGCTGATCGCCCTCGAAGAGGTCGCCTCGTCACCATGTGCGGGTGACTTTCTGGATCGTTCGCGGTTGATCGGGGTCGACGCCGCGCGCGACCGCGACGTCGAGTGCGAGGAGCTGGCCGAGCACCGCGAGCGGGACGGGGGTCAGCTCCTCCGGCAGACCTGAGAGGTCGAACAGATGCAGGACGTGGCATCCCTTGGCCTCCAGTCGCGCCCGGATCGAGTCAAGGTCCGCCGCGACGAGGCCTCCCCCATCGACGAGCACGATCGGCAGGCCCGCCTCGACGATCGCGATTGGGCCGTGCTCGAAATCGGCCACGGACCAAGCACGTGCGAGCACATAGCTCGTCTCGCTGAGCTTCAGCGCGATCTCCTCGGCGGTCGAGAAGTTGAAGCCGCGGCCGAGCACGACAGCTCTCGGTCCGATGAGCGGAGGCACGAGCGATTCGACCTCGCTTTCCCGATCGAGCGCGCCGCTGATGGCTTCCGGTGCGCGCTTCAGCGCCGCCCCGAACGCCGGGTCAGGATCCAGCGCCTGCGAGATGAGCGCCATCGCCAGCAAGCTCGCCGTGTAAGTCTTCGATGCCGGCACGCTGACCTCCGATCCCGCCTCCAGGGGGAGCACGAGCTCGGCGGCGCTCGCCAGCTTCGATCCTGCTTCGTTGGTGATCGCGAGCGTCAGCGAGCCCTGGCGTCGCGCCTCCTCGATGACCGCGATCACGTCGGGCGATTCGCCGGACTGCGAGATGCCGATGACGCACTGGCCGTCAAGCCGTGGCGGACGCGCGTAGTGCGTGAACAGCGACGGCGCAGCGAGCGCCACCAGCGCCCGGTTCCGCGCGCCGAAGAGATACTTGGCATAGAGCGCCGCGTGGTCTGAGCTGCCGCGTGCGGCGATCACGAATCCGCGTGGGGCGGTCTGGCGAATACGTCCCGCCATCTCCGCGGCGCGGCCCATGCCAAGGTCGAGGAGCCGAGCCGCCACCTGGGGCTGCTCGGCGATCTCGGCGCGGAACCTGTTCATCGACGCAGCAGTCCCGCGGCGAGACGAAGCGCACCCTCGACCGGAGGCTCCTCCAGCCGAATGCACCGCATCGCCAGCCGCTCCCGAACCGCGAACTCCAGGTTCGGCTGGTTGAGGAGCAGCCCACCGGCCAGGGCCACTGGTCCATCGTCACCAAGCGCGTGCTCGACTTCGCGCGCGAGCTGGGACAGCGAGGCCGCGGCTCGCTCGACGATGTCCGCCGCGCCGCCGTCGGTGCTCGCCGTTTCGAACACCGCTAACGCCAGCGCCGCCCATTGCATCGGCTCGCGCATGGCGTGAAGGGCGGCGATCATCTGCCGGGCGTCAGCGACGCCGCACGCGCGCAGCAACGCCTCGCCGAGCGCACCGAGCTGTGCTCCCGAGTCCACGCGGCGCATCACCTCCCGCGCCGCCTCGCGGGTGATCCAGGCGCCGCTGCCGTCATCGCCGATCATCCAGCCCCAACCACCGCGTTGGGCCTCCCGTCCGTCGGGGGTGCGGCCGTAGGCGACGGAGCCGGTGCCCGCGACAAGCGCGATGCCGGCGTCCAGGCCGGCGGCCGCCAGGACAAGTCGGGCGTCGTGCACCACGCTCAAACGGCAGCCCGGCAGCATGCGCTCGAGCAAGGCCTCGAGTCGCCGGCGCGCCGCGGGCACCTCTGCCCCGGCCGCGCCGGCGCAGCATGCCTCGGGGTGCATCGCGCCGAATGGGGAAAGCAGTGACGACAGGCGCTCGTCGACGAGGCCGGACTCGAGTGTGGCGACGTTGGCGCCGGGACCTTCGACGTCGATCACGTCGTGCCCGTCGCCGCGCAGACGCGCCCTGCTGGCGGAACCACCGATGTCCAAGCCCAAAAGAACGGGACCTAGGAAGTGCGCCGGTATTTGACCACTCCTCGGATCATCGTCAGCCGCGGCCGTAGCTCCGCGTCGAGGACCACGAGGTCTGCGCACGCGCCTTCCCCGATCCGGCCCAGGCGCCGCTCGCCCAGCACTCGCGCCGGGGCCGCCGACGCCAAGCCGATCGCACGCGCGGGGTTCATTCCGGGCAGCCTGGCCATCAGGCGTACGAGGTCCGGCATGGTCGCGGCGCTGCCGGCGAGCGTACCATCCTGCAAGCGCACCACCCTGCCGTCGCTGATCACGGGGCGGCCCGAAAGCTCGTACGTCCCAGGTGCCGCGCCCGCGGCCGAGGTCTGGTCGGTGGTCAGAGCGATGCGCGAGGCGCCCTTGACGCGCACGAGCTGCTCGCATACCGACCGATGCACGTGCTCGCCGTCGGCGATCAGGCCGGTGGTCACGCGCGGATCGAGAAGAAGCGCGAGGGCGATCCCCGGCCGGCGGTGGTGGACGGGCGGCATCGCGTTGTAGATGTGCGTTGCGAATGAGACGCCGGCGGCGATCGCCTTGCGCCCCTGCTCAAAGTCCGCGCCGGTGTGTCCGGCGGCGACGACGATGCCGGCGCGGTGCAGTCGCTCGATCGCCGCGAGCGCCCCGGGCAGCTCGGGCGCCAGCGTGATAAGCCTGGGCCGCGCCGCCTCGACCACGTCGACGTTCTCAGGCGTCGGGTCGGCGAGGTGCGCTCGGAGGTGGGCGCCGCGAAACGAGGCATTGAGAAACGGTCCCTCGATGTGCGCCCCGAGCACTCGCGCTCCGGGCGCCTCGGCGGCCGCCCCAACGGCGGCGGCGAAACCTGCGCCCACCTGGAGGGGGGCGGAGATGATCGTCGGCAGGAACGCGGTCACCCCCGTCGCCGGCAGGGCGTCGGAGATGGCCGCGATCGCATCCGCCCCGGCCGCGGCGTCTTGACCGGCGTAGCCGTTGACCTGCAGGTCGATGAATCCCGGCGCGATCATCTCGCCCGGACCGGCGATCAGCTCTTCGTCGGGACGCTGCGGCGGCGGGCCGCTGCCGACCCATGTGATCATCTCGCCCTCGACGAGCACGGAATTGGCGGCGCCGGCTCCCAGCAGCGGACCGCGAAGCAGCGTTCTCAAGGCTTCCGCGCCTCGGCCAGCACGGCTTTCATGTCGCCGCCCGCGGCCTCGAGCCTCGCGCGCGCCTCGTCGATCGACAGGCCGGCGAGGTCGGCGACGATCCTCGCCGCTCTGTCGCGCAGCTTCTCATTGGACGCGACGACTCCGACCATGCGCCCCCGGTGGGTGTGGCCGAGGCTCGTGAACACCGCCGTGCTGATCATGTTGAGCACCACCTTCTGCACCGTGCCGGACTTCAAGCGGGTCGAGCCGGCGATGACCTCCGGCCCCGTCTCGACCTCGATCGCGATGTCGACTCCGCGGTTCATCCGTGAGAGCCGGTTGCACGTGATTGCGATGGTCAGCGATCCGCGCGCAGTTGCCTCCTCGAGCGCGCCGAGGACATAGGCGGTGCGTCCGCTCGCGCTGACGCCCACAGCCACGTCGCGTGGGCCGATCAATGCATCTGCCACCGCCGACCGTCCCGCGGCGCGGTCGTCCTCGCGGCCGTCGGCGACCGTATGCGCCTGGACCAGGGAGTCCGCGACGCCGAAGGTTGCCGGACACTCGGCGGCGTCCATCGCCGCGACCAGTCCGCTGGTGCCTGCGCCGAAGTAGTGCAAGCGGCCGCCGGAGCGCAGGCGGCCGGCGATCGCTTCGACCGCCTCAGCGATGTGCTCGAGTTGCGGTCCGATTGCGTCGAGGGCGTTGCGGTCGTCTGCGTGCATCAGAGTCACGAACTCGAGCGCGCTCATGTCGTCGAGCTCGTCGGCTCGAGGATGCGGCTCCTCGCTCATCGGACGATGACCGACCTGCCGCGGACGGCGAGAGATTCGGTGATCCAAGCGCCCGAGATGCTAGGGGCCGACGAGTATCGCAGCGAACGCATCGTGCATGCGCGAGCGAGAGGTACAGGAGGAAACAACGCAGATCGGGCGCTGGGGCGGCGCCGGAGATCCGCCGGACGTGGCGGGGCGGTCATCCTGTCATCCTGTCATCAACTCCGCAGCCGCATCCGCGCACACGCGCGCGGAGCCGTGGGTGGCGATGTAGGCCTTGGCTGCTTGCGGGCGGCACACGGGTACTCCCATCTCGACCACCACCGCGTCGGGACGGCGGCTGAGCAGCGCGTCGACCTGAAGGCGATTCTCCGGTTGGCGATGCAGATCGCGGACCACGATGACGAGGTCTTTGCCGGCAACCTCGGTGACGGTCTCGACGACCCGGACTCCACGCCTGGCCAGGGCGGTGGCCGCGCCCCACGGCACATCCCCGGCCGCAATCGATGCTGGTGGCTCGAAACGGATCACCGCCACGTCGCCGCCCACCCGCACGGCGCCGTCCGCGCGGATCGCACGCCGCGCCGCCTCGAGCCCGATTTCGTCACCATCCCGCCGGTCCGCGATTTGCTTCTCCTTGAATGGGGAAGCGAGTGCGCCGACGCGCGTCGCGGCTTCGGCAAGGCGTCCTTCTGTGAGCCTGCCCCGCTCGACCGCGGCCGTGATGGCCGCGACGATCTCATCGACGACACCTTCGTCGCAGAGACCGCCGCCGACGCACAGGCCGTCGCACCCTGCGGCGAGGGCGAGGACCGCTCGATCGCCAAGGCCGTGGCGTTCGGCGAGACCTCGCATCTCGAGGCCGTCCGTGACCGCGACGCCCTGGAACCCAAGCTCATCGCGCAGGAGGCCGGTCATGAGCTTCGAGCTGAGCGTCGCCGGCCCTTCGTCGATCGTCGGGACGGCGATGTGCGCGCTCATGATCGCCCGCACGCCGGAGTCGATCGCAGCCCTGAACGGATCCAGCGCGCGCACGTGAGGGTCCTCGCCGGCGACCGGCAGTGCCAGGTGTGAGTCCACGGACGTATCCCCGTGCCCGGGGAAATGCTTGGCGCATGCGGCGACACCCGCACCCTGCATGCCTGTGATCCACGCGGCGGTGTGCTGCGCGACGGCTCGCGGATCTGAGCCGAACGATCGCACACCGATGACCGGATTCAAGGGGTTCGTGTTCACATCCGCGACCGGCGCCAGGTTGAGGTCGATGCCGAGGCCGGCGAGCCGGCCGCCGAGCGCGGAAGCCACCGCGGTGGTGAGCGAGGGATCCGCAGCGACGCCAAGGGCGAGGTTGCCAGGATATGAGCTGCCCGTCTTCGCCTCCAGACGAGTGACGTCGCCACCCTCTTCGTCGATCGCGACCACCAGCTCGGGCCGCTCGGTATGGAGCGCGGCCGTCAGCCTCGTGACCTGCGCGTCGGTCTCGACGTTGCGGCCGAAGAGGACGATCCCGCCCAGCCCCTGGGCCGCGCGGCGGCGCACCCATTCGGGCGGGGTCGTGCCCACGAAACCCGGAAACAGGCAGCGCAGCGCCAGGGCTTCCACCGAGGTCACCCCTTCACCGCCCCCGCGGTCAAGCCGCCGGCCAAGTATCGCTGGAGGATGAGGAAGAAGGCCACCACCGGCAGGCCGGTCAGGGTCGCCGCGGCCATCAGCGGCCCCCACTCCGGACCGTGGTTGGTGGTGAAAGACGCCAGCCACACCGTCAGCGTTTGGTTATGCGGGCTGGAGAGTAGGACGTAGGCGATGATGTACTCGTTCCAGGCCTGGATGAAGCCGAAGATGGCAGTCGCCACCAGGCCCGGCCCGACCAGGGGGAACGTGATCCGGAAGAATGCGCTCGTCCGGGTGCAGCCGTCGATCATGGCCGCCTCTTCGAGCTCAACCGGGATGTTGGCGACAAATCCGCGCAGCGTCCAGATCATGAAAGGAAGGACGACGGCGAGGTAGATCGCGATCACGCCCGGTAGCGCGTCGACCTGGCCGGCGCTGTCGAGCAACATGTAGAGAGGAATGATCAGCGCGTTCAGCGGCACCATCTGGACGCCGATGATCATCACCAGGAACGCGGTGCGGCCCCGGAAGCCGAAACGCGCCGTGCCCACCGCGGCCAGAAAGGCGATCACCAGCGCGAGCGCGAGCATGACGCCGACGATGACCAGGCTGTTGCGTACGTCGTCAAGGAAGAATGGGCGCGCGATCGCGTCCTTGAAGTTGTCGAGGGTGAAAGGCGCCGGGAACCACTTCGGCTGGAGGGTGAGGATGTCGCGACCCGGTTTGAAGGCAGTGATGATCATCCAGTAGATCGGGAAAAGCATCACCGCGGCGACCCCGATCCCCGTCGCGTCGTAGACGAGCTGTTTGAGGCCGCGCGGGACCATGACCCGAGCGGCTGCCTCGGTCGCCGTGCGCGCGCGGCCGGCCTGGACGCCCTGCGCGGTCCCGGGCGCGATCAAGCGATCTCCGCCTGCCGGACGGTCTCCCTCACGTAGAAGAGGGTGACCACGATCAGGACCAGGACCATCAGCACCGCGATCGTCGCCCCCAGCCCGTACTGCGAGACCCCGAACGACTCCCGGTACGAGTAGATTGCGATCGTGTAGTAGTCGGCGCTCGGGCGCTGGTTCAGCAGCACGTAGATCTGGTTGAAGACTCCAAAGTCCCAGATCGTCGATAGGCAAGTCACGATCAGGAAGATGGGCTTGAGCATCGGCGCAGTGACGAAGCGAAATCTCTGCCACGGGCCGGCGCCGTCCACCTCCGCGGCGTCGAGGAGCTCACCTGGCACCTGGAGCAGGCCGGCGAACACGGTGATGGTGACGAACGGGATGGCTCCCCACACCACGACGAGGACCAGCACGCCGAGCCCCTGCACCGGGTTGTCGAACCAGTTGTGGTGGATGAAGTTCCCCAGATGGAGCTGGGTGAGCAGGTAGTTGATGACTCCGAACTCGTAGTCGAACATCCACTGCCAGATGTCCACAGTCACGATCACGGGCGTCGCCCAGACAAACACGAGCGCGCTCATGACGACCACGCTGACCGCGCGCCGGACCTTGAGCAAGAGCAAGGCGATGAGCGTGCTCAAAAGGATGGTCAGGGCGACGCATGTGAAGGTGAAGGCCAGAGACCGGAAGATGACCTGGCGAAAGAGTGGATCGGCGAGGATCGCCTGGTAGTTGCCCAGGCCGACCCACTCGCCCTGGTGCGCGATCAGCTCGCGCAGGCCGTAATGCTGCAAAGAGAGCCAGACCAGCATGCCGAGCGGAAAGGCCAGGACTCCGGCGATCACCGCCACGCTCGGGGTGATCAGCGCGTATGGAAACAGCTGTCCGCTGAGCCATCGCCGCCTCAGGAAGGAGGAGGCCGGCTCGAGGTCAGGCGCTGCCGCCGCCGTTGCCATCGAACCAGCCCCCTTGTATCTGGTTTTTAGCCGCCGCCGTTCAGGATCGTGGTGATCCTGTCGCTAGCGGACTTGGTCGCATCCGCGACCCCCATCTGCTTGGTGAATATCTTGACGAGCATGTCCGGAAGCACGTTCGCGTTCTCGACGCTGGCCCAGTTTTGCGAGTTCGGCACGAACTTGCTGTTCTTGGCCGCGCTGAAGAATATCGAGTTGATGCCCGTGCCGAGGCTGAGCATCGAGGTCGTGTTGGGGATTACCCCGCCGACTGTCGCCATCTCGGCCATGTGCTTGTTGCCGGTGAGAGTGGCGATCCAGGCGTTCGCCAGGTCCTGGTGCTTGCTGCGCGAAGCGACGCCCAGGTCGGAGCCGCCGAGGAACACCGGGGCGGTCTGGCCCGCGTTGTGGCTCGGGATCGGGAACGCGCCCAGCTGGTCCTTGAGCGCCGGGTTGCCGGCCTTCGGGTCGGTGATGACGCCGACCTCCCAACCGTTGGCGATGATCATCGCGATGTGGCCCTGCGCGAAGGCAGCGTCCTGCTTGGCCTCGTCGCCGGTCTTGTCCGCGCGCGAAAGCTTGCTGACCAGGTTGCTGAGTGTCGTCAGGCCCTGCTGCGAGCTGGACGAGCTCAGTGCGCCCGACCACTTGCCGCCCGACTGGGTGGCGATGTCGCCACCGAAGTCCCACACGAAGGGAAGTGCTGCGTACCAGTACTTACCGGGGTAGTAGAGCGCCGAGAAGCTCGGATCGGACTTGTGCGCGTCCATGAGCTTCTGCCCAACCGTGAGCAGGCCGTCCATGCTGTCAGGAGGCGTGACGCCTGCCGAGGCGAAGAAGTCCTTGCGGTAGATGATGGCGCGGCTGCCCGCGTAGTAAGGGACGCAGTAGAGCTTGCCGGCCTGGGTGCAGGAGTCGGTCAGGGACTGCAGCCAGGTGGCGGAGTTGTCGAAGCCCGTCTTCTTGCCTGTGATGTCCTCGAGCGCCCCGGCCGCGGCGTACTTGGCCACCAGCGTGTTGCCGAGCTCCACGACATCCGGCGGTGTGTTGCCGGGTAGGGCGGTGTCGAGCTTGGTGCCGATATCGCCCCACTGCTGGATCTCGACGTTGACGGTCACGTTCGGATACTTGGACTTGAAATCCGCGTTGACCTCGTCGATCACGCTCTGCGGCGCGCTTCCGTTCATGAGCCAGACGGTGAGGGTGGCGGTTTGATTCGACGAGTTGTTGTTGCTGCTGCCGCTGCTGCCGCCACAGGCGGCGGCGAGGACCGCGACGGCAACCGAGACGACGGTCACCCATGACTTCCTGAACATCATCTAGGCGTTTTTCCCCCTATGTCTTGAATGCGGCGCCGGTGCGCCATCTTGATGGTCGCCTCCACCTTGCTTCGTCGCCGCCGAAGAGCCGCGCAAGGCGCCGGCCGAGCGTCCGTTGCGGCTTCTCTGCGGTACGAGGTCGGCGACCAGGCGATAACGGTCGCCGCGGTAGATGGAGCGGACGAACTCGACGACCCGCCCTGACGCGGATACGGTCGTCCGCTCGAACAAAAAGGCAGGAGTGTGCAGCGGAACCCCGAGAACCTCCGACTCTTCCTCGTTGGTCACGGTGGGCTCGATGGACTGGGAGCCGGAGGCGATGGTGATGCCGTAGCGATCGCGCAGCAGCTCGTAGAAGGAGTGGTCTTCGAAGTCGGCCCGCGTCAGGCCGGGGACGAGCGCCTCGGGGACGTGCAGGACCTCCATCGCCATCGGCTTCGAGTCGGCGAGACGGAGACGCTTGACCCGGACCAGGCGCGCCTCGGGGGAGACCTCGAGGCGGTGGGCAAGCCGGGCGCCGGCGAGGGTTGTGGTCAATTCGAGCGTGCGGCTGCCGGGCGTCATCCCACGCCGCTTCATGTCGTCGCTGAACGAGGTCAGCGTCAGCGGCTGGGCAATCTTGGGCTCGGTGACGTAGGTGCCGCTGCCGTGGCGGCGGTCGAGGTAGCCGTCGCGGACGAGCTCGTCCAGCGCGGCGCGGACCGTGAGGCGGGAGACGCCAAGGTCGATCGCGAGCTGGCGCTCGGCCGGGATGGGCAGGCCGACCTCTAGCGTCTCGACCAGGTCGAGGACGCGGTCGCGGGTCTCTTCCTGCTTACTCATTGGAAGTGGTATAGCCCTCTGTCGAGCACGACGCCGGCAAGTAAAGCACAGATCGGGCAAGTGGTCAATACCACTTTTCAGATCAGCTCCGAATGTGCGGCCTTTTAGGTATCACCGCTCGGCGATACCATTGCCCCTACGCGATCGACGAGTGCTCCTGGGTGACGCCCAGACTTCGCCTCCTCCCGGCCCGCCCGGAGGCGGCATGCCACGTCGCCTCCTCCGACCTGGACGACTCGCGAGAGGTCGCCCGGCCGGCGCACATCTAGAGCGGACGGGGCGCTCAGGTAGTCCCGCCGACCGCCGGGTTTAACTGGTAAGGCCGCGATGCGGCCATACCTAGCTGGAGGTTCGGAAATGCATCTGATCGGGTTTCTCATCATGGGGGCCATCGTCGGTTGGCTCGCCGGGAAGATCATGAGCGGCCATGGCTACGGGATCATCTGGGACATCGTCCTGGGCATCGTCGGGTCGTTCCTCGGAGGATTCATCTTCTCGCTGATCTTTGGCACGGCGCCGACCGGTCTTGTGATCTCGTTCATCGTTGCGCTGATCGGCGCGATCGTGCTCGTCGCGATCGTGCACATGATCAGGCGGGAGCCGATGCGAGCGGCTTGACCGGGATCGTCAGCAAGGTTCAGACGAGCGCCGCCGCGGCGCTCGTTTTATTTTGGTCGTCGATGGACCGGCGGCGGCTCGGCTCTTCCGACCTGGAAGTCTCTCGGCTCTCGCTCGGCTCCTGGCGAACCTACGAGCGCATTCCCAAGGACGCCGGCGTGGCCGTGATGCGCAAGGCACGCGAGGAGGGCATCAACTTTCTCGACGACGCCCGCTACAACGACGAGACCGGCGAGGCACCTCTCAAAACCGGCTACTCGGAGGTGGTGTTCGGCGAGCTGTTTCGCGCCGCGGGCTGGAAACGCGATCAGGTGATCCTAGCCAACAAGCTGTGGTGGGAGTTCTGGCCCGAGCAAAGCGCGGCCCAGGAGCTGGATGCATCCCTGCAGCGGATGCGCATCGACCACATCGACCTCGCCTACGCCGCCGAGCCTCCGGAAGGTTTTGCTCTGGAGCAGCTTGTCGAGGACGTCACGGCGCTGATCACCGCGGGCAAGCTGCGCGCCTGGGGCGTGCTGAACTGGCGGCCCTCGTTGATCGCCGACGCGGCGCGAATCGCGTCCCGCGCCGGTGTAGCCGGGCCTTGCGCCGCCCAGCTGCCTTACAGCCTCGTCCTGCGGTCGCCTGTCGAGGATGCAGAAATGGTGCAGGCGCTGGAAGAGGCGAAGGTGAGCGTCGTCGCCTCCTACACCCTGTACGGCGGCGCGCTCACCGGCAAGTACTCGCAGCCCGGAGCCGAGGGACGCGTCACCGCGCGTATCGACGAGCGCGATTACTCCCGCGCCCGGAGCGTGGGGGAAGAGCTGAGCAGGTTCGCGCGCAAACACCAGGCGAGGCCGGCGGCGATGGCCGTCGCCTTTGCCCTCCTCAACTCGCATGTCGCGAGCGTCTTGTTCGGCGCCACCCGGCCGGAGCAGGTCGAAGAGAACATCGGCGCGATCGGGATCCTGGCCGCGCTCGATCAGGCGACCATCGAGGGGCTGAAGCTAATCGGAGCGCGGTAGCAGCGCCGATAATGTGCACCCCGTGCCTTCGCTGACGACGTTCCTGCTCTTCGCGTTCGCGACGTTCCTACTGACGGCCTCGCCAGGACCGGGTGTGCTCTACGTCATGGCTCGCAGCGTCGCCCAGGGCCGTGCCGCCGGGTTCGCTTCCATGTTCGGGATCGAGGCCGGTGAGGTCGTGTGGATCGCCGCCGCAGCGACCGGCGTGGCCGCGCTGCTGTCGGCCTCGACAGCCGCGCTGGTGTTCTTGCGCTGGGGCGGCGCCGCCTACCTCGTCTTTCTGGGCGTCCAGCGCTGGCGGCACGCCGAGGCGCCGGCCGCACCCGCCCGCGCAGCGCTAGGTCGCATCTTCGGGCAGGGCTTCATCACACAGCTGCTCAACCCCAAGGTCGCGGTCTTCTTTGTCGCGTTTCTTCCCCAGTTCCTCAACCCGCATGATTCCATCGCGCCCCAGGTAGCCGCGCTTGGCGCCGTCTACATCGTCATTGCAGTCGCAGTCGACGCCTCGTACGTCATCGCCGCGACTGCAATCTCTCGCCGCTTCCCGCGGAGTCGGGTGGCGCAAAAACGAACTGGCCGAGCCGCAGCGGCGACGTACGTCGCGCTTGGCGCCGCTGCGGCCGCGACCGGACTCGAAACGCCATGAGGACGCTGCTGACAATCACGGGCAAGACCGCCTCGGCACACGTTAAGGACATCACGAAGTGCTTCAGCGAGGCCAAGCAGGCGGGTTTCTGGCTCGACATCGAGGCGCCGGACGATGATGACTATCGCCTGCTGGAGGACACCTTCAAGTTCCACGCCCTGACCATCGAGGACATCCGGCACCAGAATCAGCGACCAAAGGTCGACGAGTACACCGACTACAACTTCACGGTCATCTTCGTGGCGGTCTGGGAAAACGATGACATCGCACTGCGGGAGCAGCACCTTTTCGTCGGTGCCAACTACCTGATCACGGTCCACCAGGAGCCGTCGCCCCAGCTGGCCGAGCTTCAGGATCGGATCCACAAGAGCCCGGAGCTGACGCACGGAAAGCCTGCCTTTCTCACCTACCTCGCGATTGACACCCTGGTCGACGCGTCGTTTCCCGTGCTTGACAAGCTGGACGACGAGGTCGACGCGCTGGAAGACGAGATCACCGAGAAGGCAACCCAGGAGCAGCTCACCCGGATCTATCACCTGAAGCACACCGTCACAGAATTGCGGAGATTCCTGGGCGCCCAGCGCGACGTCTTCCAGGCCCTGATCACGCACGGCATCCACCTGCAGCAGCAGGACATGACCCTCTACTACCGAGACGTCTACGACCACATCGTCCGGCAGTACGAGACAGTCGACTCGCTGCGCGACCTGCTCACCGGGGCGATGGACGTCTACCTGTCGACGGTTTCGAACCGTCTCAACCAGACCACCAAAGCACTTACCGTGATCGCGAGCCTTTTCCTTCCCTTGAGCTTCCTCACTGGGTTCTTCGGCATGAACTTCTCCTATCTGGTCAACATCCTCGAAAGCCCCTACAGCGCGTTCGCGCTCGGGCTCGGGACGATGGTCATAGCCACCCTCATCCAGCTCTGGCTGTTCAGGCGCCGCGGCTGGCTCTGAGCAATGAGAGATTGCTGCTCGCCCAAAGGCTACCGATGGGTCTTCAGCGAGCGCAGCGCTCGCGCCGAGGCGCGGCGCTACCGGCGTAAGGGCCTTGATCCGACGTCGCGGCGGATCGTCGATTACCTGAAGACACAGGGAGTCGAGGGGCGCACCGTGCTCGAGGTCGGCGGGGGGATCGGCGCGATCCAGATCGAGCTGCTGAAGGCCGGCGCAGCGCGAGCGGTCAGCGTCGAGCTCACGCCGACCTATGAGGACGTGGCGAAGGGGCTGCTGGAAGAGGAAGGAATGTCAGATCGCGTCGACCGCAAGGTGATGGACTTCGCGCAGACGCCTGGCGCGGTCGAAGGCGCCGACATCGTGATCCTGAACCGCGTCATCTGCTGCTACCCCGACATGCCGCGCCTGGCGGGCGCGGCCGCCGACCACGCGCGGCGGCTGCTGCTGTTGAGCTACCCGCGGCGCACCTGGTGGCTCGCCGTCGGCCTCACCTTCGCCAACTGGCTGCTGCGGCTGACGCGCCGCGAGTTCCACATCTTTCTTCATCCGCCACAGAGGATCATCGCGACCTCCGAACGCCGAGGGCTGCAAACGGTTCTCAGCCAGCGAGGCATCGTCTGGACGGTCGCCGCCTTGCGCCGAACGGCCTAGCGAAGACCGGGGATCACCCTCTCCTTCCAGAATTCGACATCGTTGGGGATCGGCCGCGGCACGGCGATGACCGGTGGTTCCGACTTGAACCCCGCGCCCGTGTCGAACAGCACAACCCTCCCCTCTGGTTCGATGACCCGTGACTCCATGAGCATCTTCAAGCCGGCCGCGGCGGCTGCGGTTTCCAGGCTGGCGTAACCCAGGCCGAGACGTCCGAGTCTCCCCTGCGTCTCGACGATGTCGCGCTCAGGCACGGCCACCGCCCCGCCGCCGGATTTGCGCAGGCAGTCGAGGATCAAGAAATCGCCGACCGCCGACGGCACGCGCAGACCGGCCGCGGCCGTGGCGGCTCTATCCCATGGTTTCGCGAAGCGATCGCCGGCGTTGTAGGCCAGCACGATGGGGGCACAGCCCTCCGCCTGGACCGAGAACATGCGCGGACGGCGGGTGCCGATCATGTCCAACGCCTCCAGCTCCTCGAACGCCTTCCACATCCCGACGATGCCGGTGCCTCCGCCGGTGGGATACACGATCGCATCGGGCAGTTGCCAGCCGAGCTGCTCGGCAAGCTCGAAGCCCATGGTCTTCTTGCCTTCGACGCGGTACGGCTCCTTCAGCGTGCTGAGGTCGATGGCGCCGAGCTCGTCGCGAATCACGCCGGCCAGGCGTCCGCAGTCTGAGATCAACCCCTCCAGAAGCAGGAGGCCGGCGCCTGTGGCCAGGACCTCGACCTGGTTTTGCGCCGGCGCGTCGGCGGGCATGATCACCGTCGCTCGCACGCCGGCGGCCGCAGAGTACGCGGCCAGCGCGCCGCCGGCGTTGCCGGCGGACGCCGCCACCAGGTGCTTGGCGCCCAGCTCGACCGCGCGGCCGACCGCCACCGCCATCCCGCGCGCCTTGAAGGATCCGGTGGGGTTGAGGCTTTCGCGCTTCACGCTCATGTTGGTCAGGCCGAGCCACGACCCCAGGTGACGAGCGGGCTGCAGCGGAGTTTCGCCCTCGCCCAGATAGATGATGAAAGCCTGGCTGCGCACCGGCAGGAGCTCAGCCCAACGCCACAGCCTTCCAGATCGGCGAGTGGCCATCTGCTCGCAGCCAATCGTCTGCCGCGCGCGGGCAAGGTCATACCGCGCGAGCAGCGGGCGCTGATCGATGGGGTCGAGCCCCATCAGCGCGTCGGCTTCATACCTCCGCCCGGACAGGCCACCTTCGAGGTGGCTCAGCGTGGAGCCGGTTTCTGCTCGCTTCAGGCGAAGCGTTGAACGAATGCGAGCGCTGTGTCCGCGACCTCCTTCCATCCGCTGTCGATCGTCAGCGCATGGCCGCGTCCCGCGATCTTTTTGATTTCGGTCACGCCCGGATTGCGCTTCTGGCGCTTGAAGGACGCGTTGGCGATCGCCCACGGGACGGTGTTGTCCTTCTCGCCATCGATGATCAGCAGCGGCCCGCGGTCCGGGTTGGTGGTGTCGACCTTGGCCTCGGTCCACGGGTTCAGGTTCGCCGCCGCGGCCTGGAAGATCGGAGCGCCGGAGGCGGGGACGGCAAAGGTTTCGTAGAGCTGCCTGGCCTCCTCCTGGCTGACCGCGTTCGCGAAAGCGAAGCGGAACTGCTCATACGTCAGCGGGATGGCCTTGCTGCGATTGGCGGGGTTGCTGAGCACCGGCGACGCTGACTTGAGCGCCGAGATGGGAAGCGGCAGCACCCCGCGAAACGGTGCCGGGTCGATCGCCACGGTGACCGCCGCGAGGCCTCGGCCGGCGATGATCTGGGCAAGCAGTCCGCCAAACGAATGGCCGATCACCGCCGGCTTCTTCTGCAGCCGGGTGACGATCGAGGCGACATGGTCGGCCACCTGGCCAACGGTCTTGCCGGCAAACACCTCCGGATGCGCCTTTGCCTCAGCGACACTTTGCGGGTCGTCTGGCCAGCCGGGCTCGACGGCCGAATACCCGGATTTCTCGAAGAGAGCCGCCCAGCGGTCCCAGCTGCTCGGCAGAAGCCAAAGTCCGTGGATGAAGACGACCGGCGTGCGGCCAGTGGTGTTGGCGCGCTCGATCTGCTCGGCCTCGTGCTCGGTGATTCCGCTTTCGGCGGCGATGGTGTTCATGGCGGGCTCCTTCGCGTCGTCTTCCACCCCAATCCGCGGAACCCGCACCCATCGTAGTCGCTCCACGCAGCCTGGCCAGGGAGCGCTCACCGGGCGCTGCCGGTCCTGCCTGCTGTAGCCTCAGGCGAAGTGGTCGACCCCGAAGCCGTCTATCGCCAGACCACACCGCGATCTCGCGCCCTCCATGAGCGCGCGGCCATGGTGATGCCGGGCGGGACCACTCGCACGACGACGTACTTCCACCCGTACCCGCTGTACATCGAGCGCGGCGAGGGGTGCCGTGTCTGGGACGTCGACGGCACCGAGCGGATCGACATGCTCGGCAACTACACGGCCTTGATCCTCGGCCACTCACATCCCAAGATCGTCGAGGCGATCCGACGGCAGGCGGCACGCGGGACGGGCTTCGCCGCCGCGAACCCGATCGAGGTCGAGCTTGCAACCCTCTTGTGCGAGCGCGTGCCCAGCCTGGAGGCGGTCCGGTTCTGCAACTCCGGAACCGAGGCGACGATGTTTGCGATGCGCCTGGCTCGGGCCTTTACCGGACGGCCCAAGATCGCGCGCATCGAGGGCGGATACCACGGCACTCACGACTATGCCGAGGTCAGCACTCACCCCGTGGTGTCTGAGGCCGGGCCGCCCGAGGCGCCGCAAGCGATGGCGGACTCGATGGGCACCCCCGACTGGGCGCTCGATCAGGTGATCGTTCTTCCATTCAACAATCCCGACGCGGCCGAGCGGATCATCCGGCGCGAAAAGTCCCAGCTTGCCGCCGTGATCCTGGAACCGATCATCGGGGCCGGCGGGGTGATCCCCGCGACCATCGAATTCTTGCAGCGACTCCGAGATGTGACGCGCGAGCTCGGCATCCTGTTGATCTTCGACGAGGTAATCTCGCTGCGCGTCGCGCCCGGCGGCGCTCAGCAGCTGTACGACGTCACGCCCGACCTGACCACGCTGGGCAAGATCATCGGCGGGGGACTTCCGGTGGCCGCGTTCGGCGGGCGGGCGGACGTGATGGAGATGCTCGACCCTCGGCGCGAGCCGAACATCGCCCAGGGCGGGACGTACAACGGCAACCCTCTCGGCATGGCCGCCGGCCTCGCAGCGATGACAGAGCTCACGCCCGACGTCTACGACGACTTGAACAGGAAGGGCGCTCGCGTCTGCGAGCAGCTTACGGAGGTGTTTGCCTCGCACCACGTGCCGGTTCAGGTCAACAGCGCAGGCTCGCTTCTCGCGCTGCATTTCACCGACAAGCCGGTGGTGGACTACCGGACGATGGCCGCGGCCGACAAGAAGCAGGCGCGCGACCTGTTTCTCGGTCTCGTCAATCACGGTGTGCTGATGGCGCCGCGAGCCATGGGAGCGCTGTCCACGCCGATGGGCGAGGACGACATCCAGCAGTTCGTCGACGCGGTCGAAGCGGTTGTGGCCGAGCAGCGCCGGCGATGGGAATCCAGGGAACCGAACGCGCGCGCCTCGCGTTAGTACTTTCCCTAGATGACCACACGGATCGCCGCCTTCTTTCTGCTCGCTGTGATGGTGGCGTGCGGTGGACAGCCGACCGCAAGGACCTCTCCGCCACCCACCCCGGTTGCGACCGCCTCGGCAGGGCTCTCCCTCGACGAGGAGGTCGGGGCGGTGATGATGGTCGGATTCGAGGGACCGCTGACCGACGCGGTGCTCGCGGACTGGAGCCGGCACCAGTTCGGCGGCCTGTTGATCGTGAACCGCAACGGCAACGCGAGATCGGATTCCGGCCTCAGCACGCTGGTTCGCGACCTGCGCGCCGTGTCGCGCCATCGCCTCATCGCGGCGACCGACCAGGAGGGAGGTGGTGTCTGCCTCGCCGCTGCGTCGGTTCCGTGCGCTCCGATGCCGGTCGGCGAGTCCGCGACCACCGGGATGGCGACCGCTCTGCGCACGCTCGGGTTCGACCTCGACCTCGGACCCGTCTCCGATGTCTGCTCGAGCTCCTCCTCGGTGATGTGGGGACGCTGCTACGGGACCACGCCTGGGTCGGTCGCGCCTGCGGTGGGCTCGGTGGTGGACGGCATCCACGCGGCCCACATGCTCTCCGCGGCCAAGCATTTCCCCGGGCATGGCGACACCACCGTCAGCTCGGAGACGCAGCTGCCGCGAATCGATGAGTCCCTGGCCACGATCCGCGCGCGCGACCTCCCGTCGTTTGCGGCAGCGATCGCGCACGGCACGGATTTCGTCCTCCTCGGCCACCTCTTCTTTCCGGCGCTCGACCCGCACAGGTCAGCGGACCTCTCGCCCGCGACGGTGAAGGTGCTTCGGACTGAGCTCGGCTTCAAGGGCGCCATCCTTTCCGACGACATGGAGATGGGCGCGATCACCGCGAGCACGCCCACCCCTGACGCCGCGGTCCAGTTTCTGATCGCCGGCGGAGACATGGTGATGGTCGCCCACGACCTCGCGGTCGCAGACGCGACCTACGACGCGATCAAGAATGCGGTCGAGTCGGGCCGCCTGCCTCGCGCGAGACTCGACGAGGCGGTGGCGGCCCTGACCATGCTGTCCGGCTAGCGGCTCGAGGCCGCGGCCACACCAACCTCGTCGAGCTTGCCGGTGCGGACGTCGTAGACGAAACCGCGCACGCTGGACTTGTTCGGGATGAACGGGCTTGCCTTGATGCGCGCGATCGACTGCTTGACGTCGCCTTCGAGGTCCGAGAAGGCCTCCAGAGCAAACGCAGGCCGGATCCCGACCTCAGATTCGATCTGCTTCTTCAAGTCGTCGTCCTTGAACGTCAGCATCCCGCAGTCGGTGTGGTGGATGAGGATGATCTCCTTGGTCCCGAGCAGGCGCTGGGAGATGGCGAGCGAGCGGATCGCGTCGTCGGTCGCCACGCCTCCGGCGTTGCGGATGACGTGCGCGTCGCCTTCCTGCAGGCCGAGGATCTTGTGCACGTCGAGGCGCGCGTCCATGCACGCGAGCACCGCCACGTGCTTGGCCGGCGGGAGAGGAAGGTCACCGTTCTTGAACGAGCTTGCGTACGACTGGTTGTTGCGGACGAATTCGTCGGTAACGCTCATTGCACATGCCTCCTGTGAAATCAGTCAGTCGGAAATTTCGAGAGTGAGTTCCGGCTAACTACAGAGGCAGGTGCTGCAGCCCGCGTGATCGATCGCGCGTCGCCACGTGAGGATGCGAACGGCCATCGATGCGCCCACAGCCGCTCCAAGGTAGCAGTTGGACGGTGGTTAATGCTTCTTCTTCCGGCGGCCGCCACCGCTCGGTGAAGGGGAGGTCTGTGTCACGGGCGGGCTCGTCGGCGCGGTCCCTGGAAGGTAGTAGTTGTCGTAGGCGTAGACGATGCCCTGCGGTGGGCTGTACCACTGCTCCGCGCCCAGCACCGGCAGCGCGTGAGTGAGGAAAGTGTGCCAGGCGGGGACGGCAACGAGGTAGCTGTCCGAGCCTTCGATCATCTTGACCCGCCAGTCGGGGTTCCCCATCCACACCGCGACCGCGATCTTCGGCGTAAAGCCGACGGTCCACGCGTCGGCGAAGCTGTCTGAGGTTCCCGTCTTGACGGCCACCTGCCATCCAGGGATGACGAGCTGGGAGTTGCGCCCGAAGATCATGGAGCGGTTTTCGTCCTTGGACAGCATCGTCGCCATGATGAAGGCGACCTTCGGATCGACGGCTTGCTGCGCCTTGTCGGCGTGCTGGTAGATCGTCGCGCCACCCCTCTGGACTCTGACGATCGCAAACGGTTGGTGGAGCGTGCCCTGGGCGGCGAGAACGGATGCGCCGGTTGCCATCTGCAGCGGTGTCTCGCCATAACCGCCCAGCGTCAGCGACGGGCCGAAGCTGTTGAGGTCGTCGCTGTTCGTGAAGCTGCCGTCCGGGTGCTGCTGCCACGGCGGCGCGCCCATCGACCGCGCCATCTGCACCACATTCGGAACTCCGACGCCAAGCTCCACCTTGACCGCCGGGATGTTCAGCGAGTTGCCGATGCAGACCTGCACCTGGCAGGTGCCGTGATACGTCTGGTCGTAGTTCTGCGGTTTGTAGATCGTCTGAGATCCGGGGTCGCGGTACTGAAACGGCCCATCCTGGATCGGCGTCGTCATCGTGAAGTGGCCGCTAGTGATCGCCGCGGTGTAGGTGAAGATCTTCATCGACGACCCCGGATTGCGCGGCGGCCAGACGGCGAGGTTGTACTGTCCGCCGTCCGTGTTGGGGTTGGCCGAAGAGACCATCGCGATGATCGCGCCTGACGTCGGCTCAATGGCGACGAGCGAGCCCTGCTGCACGCGCCGCCATGCGATGTCCGCCTGAGTCAGGCTGATCGCATCCTGGGCGATCGTCTGCAGAGTCATGTTCAGGGTGGTGTACACGCGAAGGCCTCCGCCGTACGTGACGTTGCTGCCGAATTTCTGCTTCAGCTGCCCTGTTACGTAGCTGACAAAGCCTGGCGCGTACACCGTGCTGACCGGCCTGAACATGTGCGAGGGCGGACTGAGGTCTTCCTTGAAAGCCTTGTCAGCCTCGGCTTGCGAGATCTTTCCGTCGCTGACCATGGCCGCGAGCACCTCGTGCTGGCGAGCCTTGGCCGCCTGCCAGTTTCGGAAGGGGCTGTAGAGGGTCGGACCGCGTACGAGACCGGCAAGCATCGACGCTTGCGCGAGGTCGAGGTTGCTCGTCTTCTTATGGAAGAAGATGGCCGACGCGGCGGCGCTGCCCACCGCGGAGTTGCCGAACGAAATGCTGTTCAGATACATCTCGAGGATCTGCGACTTCGAGTAGCGGCGCTCGACGGCGAACGAGAGCAACGCCTCAGTCAGCTTGCGCTGGAGGGTTGGTTGGTCGCCCAGCAACCGGACCTTGACCAGCTGCTGCGTGATAGTGGAGGCGCCCTGCACAGTGTCGTGCGCCTTGAGGTCGACGATCGCCGCGCGCGCAATCCCGGCGGGGTCGATTCCCGGCTCGGAATAAAAGTTGCGGTCCTCGATCGCGAGGAGTGCCTCGGGCAGCGTGGTTCCCATCGCGGACAGCGGCTCGTAGTAATGCTGGTAGCCGGGTGGGTGCAGGTCGGCGATCGCTGTGGTGCCGTCGCTCGCGTAGAGGATCGTGTCCGCCGGAACGTCGCTGTCGAGCTGCGAGACATCCGGCAGCGGCGCCGCATAGGCGACATACCACGGCGACGTGAAGGCCGCGGGCACGGCGAGGGCAAGCAGCAGCACAATTCGAAACACCAAGCCGCCGCGCTGCCGGTTGAGTTTGTTCTTCAGGTTGCGCGGCGTCGAGCCACGCGGCCAAACTTGGTCTGGCTTATCGAACGGATCGATGTCGCCCATCCCGATGCGATCTATCGCCCGCTTCGTTCCAGTCGTCGACCCTCATGAAGATCAAAACGCTCCCGCGCAACCGAGTATTGAAACCTCGATGCCGCTGAATTCAAAAGCTAATGTAACAACACGCGCGATCAGCGTGCTCCAAACTGCTCAGGGTGCGCGGATTCGTTCTCGGTTTGATCCTCGTCGTGGCCCTGATGCTGACCGTGCTCTCGCGCCGGCCGGGAGGCTTCCGCCGCCAGCTCCGCCTCGTCGGCCGCCGCCTCAAGGTCTTTCTGTGGCTTGGCGGCATTTACATCGCGGGCTCGATGGTTATTCGCCTGGTCTTTCCATCTGGTCCCGTAGCGGACTATGGACCGCCGGCGCTCGCGATACTGCTCGTGGCGGTCTTCGTCGTCGTCGGCCAGGATCCGGCATCAACGCCCTCAGAGTCTCCGCCTGGCTCGCGAGCGCCGTGACCCGGCCGGAGCTACATGTTCGGGCAGTTGTGCGTCGTGGATCCGCTCGACGGAGTTGGATTCGGCGACGGCGAGGCCGCGAAAACCGGTGAGGCGAGGAAAAGAGCCACGAGGGCGCTGATCGCGACGATCAATGCCAAGCCGAGCTTGCGCCACGGCCTCGACTTCGCCGCGACAGGGACTTCATGCGGTGACTGTGCCGGTTGCTCGTCTTCGCTCACCTTGCGATCACCTCCTTGCAATGGGTTTGCTCCCAGTGTGGGGAGGCAAGCTCAGAGCAAGCTTGGAGCGCCCTCATAAAAGAGGCGCAGCTCAGTAAGGGTGGGACTGTTCCCACGCGGCCTGGCATCTGACGCATCTGATCGCAGTAGGCAGCGCCTCCAACCGCTCCTCTCCGATGCCACCTCCGCAGTCCTGGCAGCGTCCATATCTCGGATCCTCGGGGCTGCTCGCCGCGGCCAAAGCCTCGTCGCGTCCGCGGTCCAGAATCCTCTCGATCGCCGTGGCGACAGCCTGGTCGCTCAGGGCTTGCGTTGTGTCTGCATCGCGAAAGCCCCGGCTCACGACCTCACCTTACCGCGGCGACCGCGGCAGCAGGGGCAGTGAATGGGCGTCTTGACCTTCCAGCGCCGAGCTGAGCCTGTCGAGCGAACCGGGCGGCAGCTCGGGATACGCGGGCAGGAACACGAGCCGCGACAGGAGCTCTCGCGCACACCGTGGCTCGAGGTCCGGCCGGGAGGCTGGAGCAGGGATGGCGGTCACGCTGCTGGCCGAGCGAGCGGCGTCGAATCCCGCGGCTCTTACAGCGTCGATCAAACCGTCCGGCTGATCGATCACGACCGGGAACAGCCAGTGGCTGTGGTCGAGCGCGAAGCCGCCGACGTGCAGGCCGGAGGGAAGCAGTGCCGCCAATCGTTTGCCCGACGCAGATCGCGCCTGCAGGCGCGCGTGGTCGAAGGTCCCGAGGCGGTGGCGGAGAAATCTCAAAAGCGGAGCGCTCGGGCGCTGCTCGAGACGTCCGACAAGCTCTTCAGTCGACCCGGCCGGAAACGAGTGCGCGGCGCTGTTCACAAAGCGATCAAAGTCCCTGCCCATCGCGCGCGAAACGCGCGCCACGGCTGTGTAAAGAAGCGGGCGCGTGAACGCCACGAACGCGGCCGTCTGGACGATGCGCCGGAGATGAGCGCGACGGGTCTGCAGCGGCCATCCCCGCTGGACGGCTCGCATGCGGTCGAGCAAGGCGGGGTCGCGGACCGTCAACAGCGCGCCCCCCATGGCGGTCGCGGTCTTCAGGATGCCGAAGCTGAACATCGAGACTTGGGCCGTTGGGTCGCCGGTGTCGGGCGGTCCCTGAAACGACTGCGCGCAGTCCTCCACCAGCACCAGCCGGTGGCGCCGGCACATCTCGGCCAGCGGAGCCAGGTCGACGCGACCGCCGAAGAGGTGCGCGACCACCAGCATGCGGCTCTTTTCCGTGATGGCCCGCGCGAGGAGCTCGGGGTGAGGCGAAAGCGTTGCGGGGTCGAGATCAACGGGGACCGGGACGAGACCGTGGTGCTTGGCCAGGCGCGGCATATCCGGATGAGTCACGGCTGAGAACAGAACCTCACTTCCGCGTGGAAGCGCCAGGGCGCTCAGCAGCAGGTGGAAGCCGCTGCGCACCGAGTAGCACGCGAGCGCGGCTCCCTGCGCCGACCAGAGCCGCTCAACATCGGTCGCCGCCTGCCAGTCGCCGGACGCGCTCATCGTGGAGATCGCATAGGCCAGGTGCCGGAGCTTGATATCGAGCCGGTGTCGTGCATAAAGGCGCTTCATGGCGCCAGATTCCGATCAAGCCGATATCGGAGTCAGTCTCTCCTAGGTCTCACTTTCGGTATCAGGTTGGATCGCGTCGATTTCCAGTGACCACGCCGAAATCGGGCCGTCAGCCGTTTCTTAACCGACCGGGTCCTCGATCGCGGCCGAATCTTCGGGAGGGAGCTTCTCATGCAGATACGCCTGCCTCAGACAAGGGGGCCCGTGGTGACCGTGTTTGGAGGGGTCCTCGTCGGGGCCTTTCTCGCGGGCGCGGGTCCACAGATGGATAGGCTGTGGGACCGGCCCTCGTGCGCGGAGACCGTGATGAAGGCGGTTTCGACGGATAAGACCGTGTCCGGAAGCTACGGCTGCTTCGACACCAACCTTCAAACAGGGCTGCAGACGATCGGCATCGACTCCGACAACGCGTTCGCGCTCAAAGTCGGCCAGAACGGTGAGTATCACTACGTCCACAAGACGGCGGACGGAGGGTATGTCTACGAATACGACCGGCCGACGCGGCCCCACGACAAGGTGCAGGGGGCGATTTCCGCGCTGGGCCTGCCGAGGACATCGCGCGACGTGGAGCGTGGCGACCTTTCCGCCGCCTGGCATGAAAGGCATGACCTCGGCGCCGCCTGGGCCGAGATCACGGGGCAAACCCAGCGTGCGCACAGCCAGCTGTTCACCTTCTATCTCGACGGCAGCGGCAAGATCTCCGCGGTCAAGTAGCCCGATTTCGCGCTAGACTCAAAGCCGAACGTGCGTTCGGTTGGGGGTCGGTTGCCCGATCGTTTGCGGATTGGGGGCGGCGCCCGTGCCGTCGTCCTCCGAAGGTGCGGGGGCGCATGCGAGAGGTGCGGACTCGAATGGCCGTGGGCGCTCTACCTCTTCCGCGTGGACGAGACCGGACCGGCCGCAGCTGCGAACCTGGTGGCGATCTGCGCCGCCTGCTCGGATGGACGCGCCGGCGCCTTCGCGCCGCTCCTTAGCGAGCCTTCGCTGCGCGAACGCCTGCGCGAAGCCAACAACCGCCGCACGGGCGCGGCCAGGCTGACGCCGGCGCGCAGGCGGAGGCTGATCGCGGAACGCGGCGGCTGCTGCCAGACCTGCGGCATCTCCGGCGCGGAACGTCAGCTCGACGTCCACCACCTGCTCGGCGTGCTTCGAGGGGGCGATGACTCCGAGGCCAACCTCATGGTGCTGTGCTTCGCCTGCCACCGTCACCTCCAGCCATGCGCCGCCGGGTGCGGCCGTTGGGCGAGAAAGCCCGCATCCGTCTGCAGACGCTGTCAAGTCCGAACCCGGCTTCAGGATCTCTACCCGACGCTGTCGTTGGAGGAGATCAAAGCGCGCCATCCGAGCCTCATGGCGTAGGGAGAACCTCGATCTGCGACTGGTCCATCTCGTTCAGCGCGCCAGGGACAGGACGTCACCGAGGACGAATCCGTGTTCGGTGATCTCGTACCGGTGGACGATCGGACGGTGCTGCATCGCGCGCGTCTTGAGGATCGTGAGGGCTCGCACCAGCTCGGGCCCGTCCTGGACGTACTGGAGAAGGATCACGTTGTCGGCGAGGTGTGAGATCCCCTGGTCCGAGATTCGATGCAGCTCGAAGAGCTCAGGGATCTCGACGATGAACATCAAGCTGATCCCGGCGCGCGTGAAGCGCTGCGTCACTGAAAAAACCCACTCCCGGAATCGAACCGGATCGCCCGCCCCGATCTCCAGGTCGGGGAGGCTGTCGATGACGATCCGCTTCGCGCCTGTCCTCTCGACGAGCTCCAGAAGCTCATACACCCATTCGTCGATGTTCATGCCGACCACGCCGCGAGACAGGAGGTGGACGTCCGGATTGTCGACCGACCAGCCAAAGCTGCTCACGATCCGTTCCAGCTGAGTCTCGTTCTCGTGAAAGGTCGCGAGGATACCGGGTTCTCCGGCTTGGGCGCCGTGATAAATGAAGTGAAGACCCATCAGCGTCTTGCCGATTCCCGATGGGCCGGCTATCAAAGTCGTCGCCCCCGCCCAGAACCCACCTTCGCCCAGAAGTTCGTCCAGAGCCGCGATTCCCGTCGCGGTGTGCTCGCGCCTGAGCTGATAACGCGAATCGACATGGTCCTCCGCCAGGCGGGGGAAAACTTCGAGGCCCCCATCTGAGATGCGGTACGTGTGCTCGCCCGATCGGTATCCGCTGCCGCGCAGCTTCAAAACCTGGATTACGCGGACCTCGCGCTCGGCCATCTGCTTGATATCGAGGTCGACGATCGCGTCGGCAATCGCAAACTCCGCTTCCACCTGCGCGTGCTCTCGCGTGTACGGCGCGTTCCAGATAGACGTTGCCGCGGCGGCCGTGAGGCGCCGAACAAGTCCGTACAGAAACTGCCGGAAAGCGCCGATGTCTCCAGCCATCGCGTGGAAGGCCCGGAAGCTGTCGAGGACGACGATCCCGGGCCGCGCCTGCCGCAGGTGACCGTCGATCGCATGCAGGACCTCATCAAGCCCGCTCTCACCTAGCTGTTGGCCGATGTCCTCGTAGACGACGCGGCCGTCGCGCAGCGCCGTGCGGTCGAAGAACGTCAGCGATTCCCCGTAGCGAAGAATCTTGTCGAGAGGTTCCGACAGTGTCGAGAGGTACAGGGCGGGTTTTTCGACCGTGGCGTTCCGAAAAGCCACCTGCTGGCTCAGGATCGTCTTGCCGCTGCCGGGGACACCGACGATCAGGTTGATCGCGTTCTTCAGCAAGCCGCCGCTGAGGATCTCGTCGAGTCTTTTGACTCCGGTCGGAATACGCTCGTTCAACGCTGGAGGCGCGGCTCGCGCGAACGGTCCACCAGCGCGCTGGTGCCCAGCAGGTCGCGCACGGTGGAGACGAGGGCCAGCGGCTCGAGCGGTTTGCGCATGAACGCAGCCGCGCCCGAGCGAATCGCCTCGTCTGCGCTGTCGATCGCGGACACCGCGACGACGTGCGCCGTCTGCCTCGCGGCGAACTCATTGAGAAGACGAAAGCCCGCGCCGCCGGAGATCAAGAGATCGATGAGGACGATCTGGGGCGATCGCTCCTCGAAGTGCAGCCGGGCTTGGGTGGCATCGAGGGCGACCACGACGTCGCAGCCCTCTGTGCGCAGGAAATATTCGGCCAGGTCCGCCGCGTAGCTGTCCCGCTCAGCTATCAAGACCAGCGGTCTGACCTCGTGGGTGGATCCGGAGCCGACCGGCAGATGACCCGCGCCAAGGTCCTCGGACAGAAGCCGGTGCGCGTCCGCGGCGCTCATGCCGGACTCGATCTGAGACTTGATGAAGCGCAACTTCTCGACCTGCCCACGCGAGTAGAGGCGGTGCGAGCCCTCGCTGCGTCTCGGGCTGATGAGCGAGTAGCGATCCTCCCAGGCACGTAGAGTCGAGGCTGGGATGTCGAGCATCCGCGCCACCGCACCGATCGAGTAGATGGGCTGATCCTGCTCGCCGGCCATGCCTGAAACCTCACAATATAGCTTATGCAGAGTTGTTGCATAGATTTTCGGATCGTGATAGTTTTTTGAACAGCAACAACTGCGGAGGCATTGCGAAATGTAACGCAGGTGTCGGCTTCGGAGACGAATGGAGGGTTCAGCCGGGGCCTGGCGGCGATGGGGCGCAAGAGCGGGCGGCGAGAGCGGGCGCCGCGCGCCGCCGGGGCCGCCGGCTGAAACATGATGCTGGGGGCGATTCGACCTGTGAAGGAAGGGGAGCCGGCCGGGGGGAGATCGGTGATCCTGGTCGACGACGATGTCACGACGGCGGAGATGTACCGTGTCGGGCTCGAGGCGTTCGGCTTCAGCGTGACCGTTGCCCATGACGCGGAGGAGATGTTCCGCAACATCGACGGTCAGGTGCCCGACATCCTCGTCCTCGATTGGCACCTGCCTGGCATGCATGGTGATGAGATCCTGCATCACATCCGCCTGGACGAACGGACCAGGGCGCTCCCTGTTTTCATGCTGAGCAACTACCCCGGGGGGAAGGACGGCGAGATCGACCGCGTGTTCCTGGCAGGGGCGCTGGCCTGGCTCGAGAAGGTCAAGACGCCGCCGGCGTTGCTCGCCGAGAAGCTCACCGAAGCCCTGAGACCCGCGCCAGGCTCATAAAGACCAAGCCTGGCGGATCGCCTGGATCTCGCCAGGGCGACCGGATGAGCCACGCGGCTACGAGAAACGGCGGATGAACATGAACATCGCCGGCACCCACTGCTCGTCGACGACCGGCCGGCGGCGGACGCGGCGGCGCAGGAACCCCCACACGGCAAGCTCGCCAGACCGCGTCGGGTTGGCCTTGTCCTCGAGCGCCAGCTCCCGCGACAGTCCGTCGTCGCCGTCGAGCGGCGCGAAGATCGAGTACATGCTTTTCCGCTCGAGGCTGCGCAGGTCCCTCTCTTCGAGACGGCTCATCGGATTGATTGTGACACCACGGTCGCGGGGTGACACCCTCGTCTGAGTTCCGCCCGTAGTAGAGGTATGGGATGGCATGTAGGTGACGAGCGGCGATCGAGAGCAGGCTCTCATCGCTCGCGCCACGGCGGGTGATCGATCGGCGTACGAGCGCCTCCTCGAACCCACCGTCCGCCCGGCCACGAGGCTTGCGTTTGCCATGCTGCACGATCGGTCGGAGGCCGAGGACGTGTTCCAGGAGTCGGCCCTCAAGGCCTGGCGACACATGCGAAGCCTTCGCCCAGGCAGTCCCTTTCAACCGTGGTTCATGGGCATCGTCGCCAACCAGTGCCGTGAGGTCCGCAGGGGTAGGTGGTGGCGATTGATCCGAGTCCCGGATGTGGCCGCGCCTGAGCCGGCCGACGAGACGGCGGCCTGGCTGGAGGGCGAGGAGCTGCTTCGCGCAGTGGGGCTGCTTCCGCACGACCAGCGCGTGGCCGTGATTCTCCATTTCCACCTCGACATGCCGCTGAGCGATGTCGCGCTTGCCCTGGGCATTACGCAGGCCGGCGTGAAGACGCGGATCAACCGCACGCTCAAACGCCTGCGCCCGGCGATCGGAGCTGCTGAGGTCAAGATCGATGGCTGAAGAGACGCTTCGTCGCAACCTTTATGAGGCCTTCGACCCGGGACCCGGCTTTCCGAATCCCTTGCTTCTTTCGCGAACCATGGCCGCCCTCGAGGCGGCGGAGCCTGCGGCGGATCGCCGACCGTCGCGAGGAAGGAGCGGCTCGCCGCGACGCGGCATCGTGAGCCTGAGCCCGGCGGACACGACCGGCCGTCTGGTCGCGGCCGCACTCGTCCTCCTCCTGCTGCTCGCTTCCGTAGGCGCGGTCCTGCTCATCCAGCACTACCTCCTGTCGCCGACGCCTGCTCGGTGGAGCGGCTGCGGAGGAAGCTTCCAATGCGCGTCGATAACGGTGCCGCTGGACTACTCCAACCGCAGCCCCGGCTCGATCGAGATCGCGACCATCCGCAAGCCCGCGACCGACTCATCGCACCGGATCGGATCGCTGATCCTGGACCCGGGTGGGCCGGGAATATCCGGGATCGACTATCTGCGTCAGGACTCCGTCTCCTACGAGAGCCTGAACAAGCGATTCGACCTGGTCGGCTTCGACCAGCGCGGGGTCGGGCGTAGCGCATCGGTGCGATGCCTGACCAACGCGCAGATCGATGCGCTCATCCAGGTCGACACGGTGCTCGACGACCCGCGAGAGAAGCAGATCTACATCGAGGCGAGCACGAGCATGGCCCAGGCGTGCGAGCAGACGAGCGCCAGGCTTCTTCCATTCGTGGACACCGCCAGCGCTGCGCGCGACCTGGACGCGATCCGCGCCGCACTCGGTGACTCGAAGCTCACCTACCTGGGGTTCGGTTACGGATCGTTTCTCGGCGAGACCTACGCGCACCTCTTCCCCACTCACGTCCGCGCGCTCGTTTTCGACGGAGTCGCGGACCCGGCGCTCGGCGTTGGCGATGAGCTGCTCGCGCGCGCCATGGGCTTTGAGGCCAACCTGCAGGCATTCCTCGCCGACTGCCGCAGCATCGCGGTCTGTGCGTTCGGCCAGGCGGGTGACCCGGGACCCAGGTTGGCAGGGTTGATCCAGAAGCTCGACCAGAGCCCGTTGCCCGTCGGGCCGAGAAGCCTCGGCGGGCGGCTCGCCATCGCCGGCCTGATCGTCGGGCTCGATCCCCGCCGCTGGCGCGACCTGGACGGAGCGCTGAACGACGCCGCCAACGGCGACGGCCAAGCGCTGCTCGCGCTGGCGGACGTTGCCTACGGCCGACGCGCAGATGGCTCGTATCTATATCTGCCGGAAGCTCAAACGGCGATCACCTGCGTGGACCAGGCGGTGCCGTCCGACCTGGCCTTCTACGACCAGCTCGGCCCGGCGCTGGTCAAGGCCTCTCCGATCTTTGGGCCGGCGTTTCAGTACGCCCCACTCGATTGCTCGCTGTGGCCGGTCAAGTCGAAGCGCACGGCTGGCGCTCTGACGGCGACGGGCGCGCCTCCCATCCTGCTATTGGGCGGCACGCAAGACCCGTCCTGGCCGTACGCGTGGGCGCAAGCGGTGAACTCGCAGCTTGCAAGGTCCGTACTCCTCACGCGCAATGGTTATGGGTTCCTGTCGTATTTCCGCAGCCTGTGCGTAAGCCTGGCGGTGAACGCTTACCTCACCCAGCTCGCGCTTCCGCCTGCTGGCACCGTCTGTGCCTCCGACTACCCGGCGTAGGCTCGGTAACCTTCGTGGGGTGATGCGGGCCGGGGAATTTCTCGTCCTGAAGAAAGTTGCCGACGATGCGCCGTCGGTGAGTTCGCGATCGGCACCATCGTCGGGCTCTCTCGGCGTGCATATCGGGTTTGGCGATCCGTGTGGCTTCGAGACGGGCGCCGACTGGGACTGTCCATCACACATCGACGCGCCGGCGTCCCACGCGACCGTTTCGGTGGACGGTCGTCCGATCATGGAGAACGGCCGGTTTCTGGTCTGACGGAGGAAGGATTGGCGCGCAGGCCTGACGAGGTGGCGTTTGAGATCTGGCGTCGATTACGCCTGGCTCGCGGCGAGTCGGTCAACGTCATCGACCTCTACGAGCTGGTGGCGCGGCCCCGACGGCTCCGGCCGGAGGAACTGCCTGTCGAGGAGCGCCAGGCGCTCGGCGCGCGGGCGCTCGAGGTCATGTATCCGGGATTTGAGTTCGGGCCGAACAGCGGGCGGCCGGAGACCGAGCCCATCGTGCTCGCTCCATACGATCCGAACTGGCCCCTCGAGTTCGAAGCTTGGAGGCAGAAGCTGCTCTCAGCCCTGCCGAAAGCACCGAGCCGGATCGAGCACGTAGGATCCACGGCGGTGCCCGAAATGCCGGCCAAGCCCGTGGTCGACATCCAGGTCAGCGTTGGCGACCTCGAGGACGAGATGAGCTACGCGCCCGCGATCGAGTCTCTCGGTGTGCAGCTCAGAAGCCGCGACGAGGACCACCGCTACTTCCGGCCCTTCGCGGGCCGCCCCCGCGAGGTCCACATCCACGTTTGCCGAGCGGGAGGGGAATGGGAGGTGCGTCATCTGCTCTTTCGCGACTACCTGCGCGCGAGCCCGGACGCCAGGCGCGACTACCTGGAAGCCAAAGTGGCCGCCGCGGCGCGATGGCCCGACGACCGGATGGCCTACACCGACGCGAAGAGCGAGGTCATCGGCAAGCTGATGGACGAGGCTGAGCGGTGGCGGCTCAAGCGATCCTCAGACCGATCCCAAACGTCGCCCGATATCCGCTCGCGGTCGGCGTGAGAGTCGCCAGAAGCATTGCGCCGCTGTTGCTGTTCGAGGTGTAGACCATGTCGGCCGCGTTCCGCGTGTCCCGGCTGCCTCGCGAGCTGTACGGCGACTGCTTGAAGACCATATCCGAGATCGCGTCGTCGAAAAAGATCTGCGACGTGAACTCGAAGGTCTTGTGCGAACCAGTAAACGTCCGGACCTTGAAATGGATGTGGACCGCGCGGCCCTGGTACCAGCCTGGATAGATGGTCGCGAATGTGACGGCGCCGTTCGAATCCGTCACCTGGTACCCGCGCAGGAAGCGCTTGCCGACCGTGCTCTCAGCGCTGACGTCCGAATAGACACCGAGCGCGTCGCAGTGCCAGACGTCGACCTGCGCACCCTGGAGCGCCGTGCACGACGTTCCCACCCCGGCCACGTTGAGAGTGAGGGTCAGCGGCACACCCGGCCGCACCGATCCGTCGGATGGATCGACCCTGATATCGGATCTGTTCAGCCGGTCGTCGACGAAGTAAGGCCCCTCCGTCTCGGCAGGCGTGACGATACAGGCAGGCGTCGCCACCGGTGTGCCGGCTGCGGTGACCGAGGGGGATGAAGCCGGGGTCGTGCTGGATCGGGCAGACCCATCGGTGCACGCCGCGAGCACCATTCCGAGCCCGGCAAGCAGCATCCTGCGCCGTGAGAGGGTCGCGTTCATAAGGGTCTCCAAGCTGCTCACGCGCTGAGTATCAGCTCCCAGTCTTGGAGTCTGCTCCGAGCCGGCTGAGCCCAACTTCACACGGCATTCCAAGGCCGTCTTGAGGTTCGTCGAAGAGGATTGCGCAGGGGCCTCGAGGGCACTCCACGTCCGGCAGGCAAGACAGAGTCCCGCATATGAGGGCGTTGCATGATCAGCGATCACGCGGACGCGTACGTAGCCAAGGTCAGCGGCGAGCAGGTTCGTCGCTCCGAGCTCGGGACCAAGGCAGTCTGGTTCTTCCGTGCGCTGCTGTTGATCCCGTTCGTGCTCATGGGCCCTGAGGTCGTGTCGGCGATCGCGGGGCGACCGGACGGAATCGCCAACGTCTCGGCCTCGGTCGCCGACGTTCTCGGCACGTCGACGTTTTTGATCTTCATCATGATGCTGGCCGTCACACCCGTCCACACGATCACCGGGTGGCGCTGGCACGTGATTCTTCGCCGCGACTACGGGATCGCGATGTTCGCGACGGCCGCAACCGACCTGACGCTGGCCGCGACCACGACCGGCGACACGTTTCCGGGCACAGTGCTGACCCGTGTCGGCGGGCACACGTTTCTTGTCGCCGGGACACTGTCCACCCTGCTGTTGGTCCCGCTCGTCGTGACGGCGAACCGCCGGGCCCAGCTGTGGCTTGGCCGGCACTGGAAGTCCGTGCAGCGGCTGACCTACGTCGTGTGGGGAACGATTTTGATTCACCTTTTCCTTCTGTTCGGTCTCGGCACCGTCTTCCTGTACGCCGTCGCCGTCAGCCTGCCGCTTGCTCTCATGCGTGTCCCGTGGGTGCGGCGCTGGTGGGATTCGGCCAGGCGGGCCGGCACCCACCGGACGCTTCGCATCGTCGCGGTGGTCGTGCTGATCGGGATCTTCGCCCTGGGCTACGTCCCGCTGGCGCACGAGCTCGCGGACAAAGGAGCTGCCGCCTTCGTGCAGAACCCGGTCCGTGACTGACCGCCCGGTGCGGCGGCGCCGCGCCAAACAATGGATGGACGGAGTAACGACCGTGTGCGTGGTGGTCGCGGTCGCGATTGGCACCAGCCAGCTCGTGAAGGAGGGGCTGCAGGAGTTTCTCTACCGGCCGCCGGGCGTGGGCGCCTCGCCCTCGGAGACCGAGACGGCGGGCAGCCCCGCCGCGGCGCAGCCGCCCCAGGTCGCGGAGATCATCCCAGCCGCTCCCGCGGCGACGCCACGAACAATGCAGCGAAGCCGCCACCACCACCATGCCGCGCAATACCGCTAGGTCCCGGGTCGGTGTCGCGCTGGTGGTCGCGCTCGGCTTCTACGCGCTCAGTGACATTCTGCTTTGGCAGCGAATCTTCGAGGCGCACGACCTGTCGATGTTCGACCCTGAGTACCAGACCGGCCACGTCGCGATCCTGGTTGGGATGATGGCTCTGGGCGCCGTGCTCCTGCTCGATTCTGGTCTGTGGGCGCTGTGGTTTCAGGGCGCGCTCTACACGCTCGCGTTTGGAGGCGCCGAGGACATCCTCTACTACTGGCTCGATGGGAGACAGATACCGGGCGTTCTCCCATGGCTCGATCGCTCGCGCCTCATTTTCGTCCGGCCGCAACGTGGCGACGTCACCAGTCTCGAGCTCCTGGCGTCGGCGATCTTTTGGGTGATGGTGTGGGTCGGCCTGCTGGTCGTGCTCCCCAGGATTGCCCTGCCGCTGCGCCGCGGGGCTCGGTTAACCGCGAAACGCTGACGGTGAGCCAGGCGGGAGGTAAGGCGTCGGATCCACCGGCTTCTGGCCGATGCGGAGCTCGAAGTGGAGATGCGGCCCCGTCGAGTTGCCCGTCGATCCTTCGAGGCCGACAGCGGTGCCCTGGGTGATCGACTGGCCGACCTTCACCAGGGCCGTCGAGAGGTGGCCGTACAGCGTGTCGAATCCTCCCGCGTGCGCCACGACGACGTAGTTGCCGTAGCCGCTGCTGGAGCTGCCGACAAGCGCGACCACGCCGTCATCGGCAGCGAACACCGGCGATCCAAAGGGCTCCACCATATCGATCCCGGTGTGGAAGTGCGGATAGTTGCCGTACGGAGGCTCGAACCAGTACGTGGAGGGACCGAAAGACTGGGAGATCTGCGCGCTCGGCTCGGGCCAGATGAAGCGGTACTTGGTCGAGTGGCCGGCGCTGGGCGGAATCTGGCCGACGTTGTTCGACTGGAGCCAGAGCTGCAGCTGGGCCCACACCGCTTGCATGGCGGCGGCGATGATCGCGTCCTGCTGCTGCTGGAGCATGTCGGTCACGGCCTGCGCCAGCTGCGTGGACTGCATTTTCAGCCGCGCCAGCTCGTAGCGCGTTTGTGCGATCTTCAGCTCGAGCTGCGCCATCGACTTCTCCTGCTGCGCCTCCAGGGCACGCAGCTGCGCAAGCTGCGTGTCGAGCTGGTCGCGCTGAGTTATCTCCTCGTCGCGAGCGGCCTGCTCCAGCTCACGTAGTCTCTGAAGCTCGGCGAGGTCTTTTTCGAGCGACGATTTGATCTCGGTGGCGCGTGAGCCGGCGACGTTGAGATCCGCGATCCGGGTGAACAGGTCGCTCAAGCTGCGTGACTGCGCGAGCACCACCAGGACAGAGCCGGGCGACTCGTAGACGGCGCGGGCCAGCTGCCGGAGCTGCGCGCGCTCGATTTCGATACGTGACGAGAGCAGGGTCTCCCGCATCTGCGCCTCCGCGATCTGCCTGTCCAGGTCCGCGATCTTCGCCTCGACATCGGCGATCTTTGCCTGGACCTTCGTCTGCTGGGCGGCGTTGTCCTGGAGAGACTTCTGGAGCTGCTGCTGCGCCGCCATCGCATCGGCCAGGTTGCTCCCGAGCTGGGCTCGGATCTGGTTGATGATCGCCAGCTGCTCTTGCGGGTTGGGCGCCGCGCTGTCCGCCACGGCGCCGGTTCGGTCGGCGCTCAGGATGAGCAAGGCGAGCGCAACCGCGATCAGCGTGCGCCTCACGACTCCATGTGCCTCCGCAGGGTCATCAGGGATGATCCGGAGCCGAGACTCAGGCCGGTCAGAAGTACGATCCCCGCCGCGACCGCGACGACCGCGGCGGTGACACCCGGAGCAAACTGCGTGAAGCTGCCGGACCCCAGGGCGATGGCCGCGCTGGCCAGCGCAAATGTGATCAGGCCCGCAACCGTGCCCGCCAGCGCGCCTGTGATCGCGCCCTCGATCACGAATGGGCCACGCACCATCCAGCGAGGCGCGCCTACCAGCTGCATGATCGTGATCTCGTCGCGCCGGGCGTGGATGGCCGCCTTGATGCTGTTCATCGTCACGGTGATGGCGACGAATCCGAGCAGCCCCAGGAACGCGAGCCCCGCTACCGCGATGCCGAACAGAACCGCCTGCAGACGCTGATAGGCGCCCCGGTCGTAGGAAGTCGGTTGGACCGGATCGACGACACTCTCGTCGCGGACCAGGGCGTCGATCCCCGCGACGTCATCGATGCTCTTGGCCTGAACGTCGAGGCTCGCGGGAAAGGGGTTGCTTTCGGTCGAGCCCGCGAGCTCGGGCAGGCCGGGAATGCTCTTCGCCCGCGAAAGGGCGTCGTCCTTCGAGACGTAGACGACCCCGGCCACGCGAGGGTCTGCGGCGAGGCGCTTCCACAGCGCGGCTACGTCTTCCTGAGCGGCGTCATCGCGCAGATAGATGTGGAGGAGGGACGCCTGGCTGGCCTCGATCTGCTCCAGGTTGTGAAGGGTGAACCCGGTCAGGCCGATCAGTCCTGACATCAAGAGCAGCAGCGTCATCGAGATGAGGGCAGGCGCCGTGCTGCCGATGTTCCGCGCCCAGTTCCTGGCCGCGCCCTGAAAGAGATAGCGCACGAGATTCGCGGCCACGACTTGGATCAACCGTCGTCGTGGAAAGCGGCCTTTCACGACAACGCCAGCCACGCCATCCTCCCCGTCTGTCCCGCCGGCTGATCACGCACCAGGCGCCCACAAACCAGGGTCACCACACGGCGCTTGAGGCGGGTGACGATCTCGACGTTGTGGGTGGCGACCAGGACCGCCGTGCCCCAGGCCGCGATGTCCTCGAACAGGTCCATGATCTCCCAGGCTGTGTCCTGGTCGAGGTTGCCGGTCGGTTCGTCGGCGATCAGCACCGGGGGCTGGGCGACGACCGCTCGCGCGATCGCCACGCGCTGCTGCTGACCGCCCGAGAGCTGGTGAGGAAAGGCCCTGCCCCGGTCACCCAGCCCCACCGCCTCCAGGGCGTCGAGCGCGCGGTCACGAGCCTCTTCGTCCGAAACGCGGAGGTCGCCCACCTGAAGTCCGAAGGCCACGTTCTCGAGCGCTGTCAGGCGGGGCAGGAGCTTGTAATCCTGGAAGACGACGCCGACGCGACGTCGGAGCTCGGCGATCCGCGACGTCTTCAGCTCGTGGGCTGCGATCCCGGCCACCGAGACCTGACCGCTGGTGGGCCGGATCTCCCGGTTGATCAGCCGCAGGAGCGTCGTCTTGCCGGACCCGCTGGGGCCGACGAGAAAGGTCAGCTCTCCCGCATGCAGGGCCAGGTCGACGCGATCGAGCGCAAGCCGGGACCCATAGGCGCGAGTTACCCCGGTGAGCTCAACGATCGGGCGCAGTTCGACGGCTGGACGCACTTCTCCGATTGCGGTAACGGAGAGTTCAGAGGAACCCTGCGATCATCGCGGCGTGCGCTTCAGGTCAGCGCCGGCGAGCTACCTTTCGAGCTCCGCGCGGACGTGATCCAGGACCTGATTGCGTTAACGCGGCGAGGGCTGACTACACGAAGCTTGGAGACGCATGCAGGCCCGCTCGGCATCTCATCCTGGAGATAGACGTGGCGCCAGCGCTGGTCGTTCCGGGCATCTCCGCGCCTGGCCCAGACCTGGGTCAAATGTCCCCTTGTGGTCCGCTATGGACTCACAAAGACTATGGACATTAGCCAACCGAACGGGATACCTATGAAAAAACAGGCCGAGGAGCCCGGCCCGGAGCCGCAGTGGTCTGGCGATGGCCAGTGGTGGTGGGACGGCACCAAGTGGACACAGATGTGGAAGCCTCCGCGCGGCCTCGAGTGGGACGGCAAAACATGGGTTCGGGCCGAAGAAGAGCCCGCCGAGGAGGAGGAGCAGCCGGCAGAGAGGGACGTGGTCCTTCCGATGCCCATCGTGCCGCCAAATGCCGGCGCTACTCGCCGTGCGCCGCGCGCGAACCGGATCAGCCATGAAGCAGTTGTGCCCGCCAGGGACCGGGCGACCCCGCCCGCACCGGCACTGCCCGCACCACCGGCGCCGCGGGCCGGCGGCCGCAGAGTCGGCTACCGTGAGCCCCGGATCGTTTCCCAGCCACACCCAGCTGAGCCGGCCGCTGCTGTGCGGCCCGCGCCACGGGCCGCCCCGACCCCGACGCCGCCAGCACGTCGGACCTCCAAGCGCACGACGTTGCTGATCGCCGTCGCCCTGGTCATGGTGATGGCAGGCATCTTCAGCGTCGCGGTCACGGGCACGCTGGGGAGGCTCATTGGCGATCAAGGCGCCTCGCAGTCGGGTGCGCCGCGGACCGGCCCGCTCACTCCGGTTCAGATCGCGAAGGCGCTCAAGGGCCGTCAGTTCACCAGGGACGTGGTCCCCCCAGAGCTCGCCGACTCCGCTCCTCTGCGAGACGTTTTTGTGCTCGACTCAGCTCCCGGCCTCATCGGCCAGGCCAGCACCACCACCTCGGACCTGGGTGCCACGGTCACGTTCTATGTCTTTTCCGATCCTCTCTGGGCAGAAGCCTTCGTCGAGAAGCCGCCGACACCATATGGATGCGGCCGGTGTTCGTCCGTGGGCGATCCGACTGATGTTCAAGGCGTCGGTAAGAAGGCGACGAGCTACGTCGTGTATGGCAAGAAGACGAAGGGCGAAAGCTGGGTCGCGACGACCACATACGTCCTGAGCGGGTCAGTGGTGATCGCCGGTGTGTATTACCCGTTCAACATCGCCAACCCTTCCCCATCGCCCACGGACCTGTCTCTGGCGACGGCCTACTCGAAGGCGGGGCTGCAGCTCTTGAGGAAGATCTCGGCCTGACCTGTACCGCTAAGAGCTCTTGATCAGCGCTGCGAGCGCATCCAGGTAGGTAGACCCGTAACGCTTGCTCGGCTCCAGGTAGGTATTTTCGACGAACTCGTTCCAGCTGATGCCGAACCACCCATCTGGTCGGGTTGCGCCGTTGAGCTGCCAGAGCTTGGTCAGGGTTTGCGTTCCTTTTCTCTGTACGCAGCCTCCTCCCATCAGCTGCTTGTTGTAGCCGGCGATGAAGGGGGCAAACCAGCTCTTCCCGTCGGCGTGCACCTGGCTAGCGAGGTCACTCACCGCAGACCCCGCGCGAGAGTTGTTCCAGGGGTCTTGCGTCGACCAGTAGTAGCTGGTCCCGTCGAGGTACTGTCCGTCGTTCGGCCAGGACATCGCGGTCTCGTCGCCAAGCAGATATACGTACGGCTCGACCGCTCGCGAGACGGCTTGAATTGTCTGGGGTGAGAACTTGCGCGAGTCGAGCCACATCACGATCGGCTTCGAGCTGTAGCCGTTGCGGAAGGCGGGATCCGACCCGTACCGGCTGACGAAGTATCGGAGATCCGCGATCAGCTTGGACGCCGGTCGCGCGTAATCCCCAAACGCAGCGTAGGCGAGGCCGAGCCCGAAGGTGGCGCCGTGCGCTGAGTCGTAAGCGTCGACGGTCTTGACCAGCAGGTCGAACCTGGAGTTGTACCCGCTCGAGGTCACTCCTTGCGCCGGGTCGCCGGTGCCCTGCCAGTCGGCGAGGAATCCCTTGAGGCCTGCCTGGTTGGCGAGGTCGATGTGCCGCCCGAAGGTGGCGGGCTGCGTCTGGTCGTACAGGCCCTCCGTGGGGACGTCCACGATCTGGGCACCCGAGTAGGAGACGGTTGGATTGCAGCCCTGACCGTCGATCGAGCCCGGGATGGGGGCGGTGGTGTATGGGTAGGCGGGCCCGAGCTTGTCAGTCCAGTGCTGCGAGGTCCACCACAAGTAATAGTGGACGTAGACGCTCGCGGGCCCACGCGGCCCGCCGGGGCTCGCGGTGGGACCGGCGGTCGCGCGCGATGCGGAGGGTGTTGGAGCTGCAGTCGGCGACGTTCCACAGCCGGCCGCGACCAGCGACACCAGCACAGCCGCCAGCCAGCGCCCTCGCCACATCACGCCGGCTCACCGTACACGCCCCTGACCCCGCCGGAACCAGTCCGACTCGCGGGCGTCAGGCCAGGAGCGAGCTCGGTGGGGCACCTGGGGCCCCCGGCTCGCTCGGGGTCGCAGTACCTCGCGGCCAGGTCTGGACCACGATCGCCGCGGCGATGACCCCGCCGATCAGGATCAGGCCCAGCACAGCCATGGCGGCAATCTCATAGGGGGTGAACGCCGACACCTGCACCACCTGGTTGCGCGTGACCTGGACCACCAGGGTCGGAGACACACCCTCGCCGATGGTCGTCACGGTATACAGCCCTCGAGGAAGTTCAGGCAGCGTCACCCGGCCACCGCTGTCGGGCCGTAGCGTCTCCCGGAACCCTCCCGCTGAGGTCACAACCACGTTGTGGATCGCGCCGCCGAGCACCGGCTGCCTCACGCGAAGCTGCATCGAGTAGATGCGAAGGTTGATGGACCAGACGCTGCTCGGGCCTGGTGTGAACGGGCTGTCACCGCGATTGGCGACGCTCACACCGTCATAGGTCGCGGACTGGAGGGCGTACCTCGGCCTTGGCGCGAGGCCCAGGAGCAGGGCCCGCGTGGGGGCCGGGACGTCGAGCCACGCAGCCCTCTGGGTCTGCGACAGCACGATTTCCTTTCCAGCCGGCCCGGAGACGGTCACGGGACCGAGCCGGCCGGTTTCGATGGGCCCGCCGCTGTAGTCATGGAGCGCGATCGTGGTCAGGTAAGTGCCCGCGAACATCGCGTAGAGCGTTGTGCTCGAGAAGATCTTCAGCGGCCGCGTCAGGCGCTCGTCGCTGTCGAACCAGTGGTCGAATCTGATCCGCGTGGTCGGCGTGTCCGCCGGCGCCTTGATCGCCATGGTGTGATTGCCGATCGTGTCGACCTGGACGGTTGCTTTGCCGTCCGTGCCGGTGGTGGCGGTGCGGCCGTCGATCGAGAAGGTGACGCCTGCCATGGCGGGCCCCGCCTGGACGGTGACGAACAGCGGACGTATGACCAGGGGGATACGGGCGGACGTTCCGATGATCCCGCGCGACCTGTCGCCGTGGTACTCGACCAGGATCGAATGGTTGCCGGCGGCCAGGCCGCGCGACAGGCTGTAAGCGAACGTGCCGTCTGCGTGGACCTCAAGCTTGATCAGCTTGCGTCCGTCCAGGTTGATAGAGACCGGGACCGTGCCCGAGATCGGACCAGCCGGGCTCGTGAGCTGGCCCGTCAGCTGCGCTGCGTCGCCGGCCGTGATCGTTGTCGGAGCGTGCACACTCAAGCTGGTCGGGAGTGGAGGCAGGATGGTGAAGGCGCCCCTGGCCGACGAGCCGAGATAACCCAGCTCGCGCGCGCCCCTGAAGGTCGCGGTTATCGAGTAACTGCCGACCCCGGTGCGGCGGGAAAGCCGGTACACAACCCTTCCACTGCTGTCGGTCACCAGCGCGACGCGGTGACCGGCCACGTCGAGGTGGACGAGGATGCCGGGCACGGGCCGCGACCCCGTGTACACCCGCGCGACGACCGTCAGCGCGGCGCCGATGCGCTGGTCGTTGGGCAGGCTGAGCGCGATGTAGGTGACCCAGGGTTTGATGACCTGGAACACGCCCTGCGCGGTGGCGGAGTCGGCTCCGAGCTGGACGTTGGCGGCAAACGACACCTGAATGCTGTGCGCGCCCACGACCAGGTTGCGGCTCATGTCAAAGGTCGCCACGCCGACGTCGTTGGTCACCCCGGCCAGCTTGGCGCTCCCATCGACGACCGCCGTCACCTGAGCGTGGACGAGCCGGACTCCGTTGGCGGTCAAGGTTGCGGTCACGTGGGTGAGGACGCCGGTTGGGGTCGGGCTCGGCAGGCCCAGAGCTATCAGAGTCCGGGCCAAGGGCACGACCGTCACCGTCTGATGAGCCTCCGAGCCGGCGTATCCGACCTTGACATCGCCCGCGAACACCGCCTTGACCGCGTGCTGGCCGAGCGCCAGCCCACTGACGGTGTAGTCCGCGCCTCCGCCCAGCGCCGTTTTGACGTCATGGACGTGCGCGCCATCGACCAGGATCTGGATCGTCTCGCCGGCCAGCGGGCCCGCGGGACCCTGCAGGGTCAGAGACAGCGCCAGCGGCAGCCCGATCGTGATCGACGTCCGCACGCTCAACCCGGTCGTGGTCGGGCGCAGCGGCACGACCGTGACGACCGCATTCGCGGCCGCGGGCGTGTTGAGCACCGAAGCATGGACGTTGTACGCGCCCGCAAGGTTGACGGCCGGAAAGTGGAAGATGGCCAGGCCGTTCTTGTCGGTGTGGCTTCCGTGGCTGGAGACGACGGTCCCCGCCGGGTTGGACGCGGAGAAGGAGACGGTAGCCCCGTGGATCGGGTTGCCGTCGCTGGTCGCCGTCGCCGAGACGTCGGTCGCATTGCCGGCGTAAATGGCCGGTCCAGGCGAGATCGTGACTTTAATCTGAGGCGTTTTCGCCAGCCCCGTCGCGGGTAGCAGCACCATCACTGTGGCGACGAGGATCGCCAACGCCCACTTCGGCGAGACGCGTTTCCCTACCCACATCCGCAGCCGGCCGAACCAGGCCATCAGCGGGAGCGGTGGAAAGCTGCTGCCCAGGCGCTGCGCCGCCGAGATGACCTTCACCTGCACGCGGCTGCCGCCCGGTCCGCCAGGTCCGCCCGCAGGGGGTGACCCCGGCCCATGGCCGTTGGACCCGCTCAGCATGGGTCTGCGGCGCCGAACGAACGCCGCGACGAGGACAAGCCCTATCGCGAGCGCCACCGAGGATCCGTAGAAGAGGACCACGACGAGCACCGGGATTCCGCGCCAGACGGTGCCCACCTTGGTGTCGACGATCGCCGGTGCGTAGGGCTGGCGGGTGAAGTCGAAGGCTTCCATGAGGCCCGATGCCTTCGTGTCCCGGCTGGTAAGCGGGGCAAGGCCGTAGGTGGTTTCGATGAACTTCAGGATCGAGGAGAAGTCCGAGGGCGTGTGATCGACAAACCCCTGTTGGGCGAAGGGTGAGATCACCACGGTAGGTACCCGGAAACCGTAGCCATGCGAGTCGACCTGCGGCGGGCGCACGTGGTCGTAGTAACCGCCCCAGTCGGACCAGGTGAGAAAGATCGCGGAGCTCGACCAGGCCGGGCTGCGCTGGATCGCTGAGATGATGGAGGTCACGCGCTGCTCGCCGAGGGTGACGGGGTCGGGCGCCCGCTCCGAATCGCCGCTTGGATAGATGTAGGAGACGGCTGGCGTGGTCGTATCCGAGCGCAGGTCGCGGAACAGGTTCGACTGGTCGGTGAGGTTCGCGAAGCGGCTTGGGTTGTCGACGATCGCGGGCATGTTCATCATCGGCACCCGCACCACCTGCGGGATGAAGCTCGCGACGCCGCCGATTCGGTGGTAGGTCAGGGTCGGGTCGTAGTGGCGGACGTAAGCGCGCCAGGCCAGGCCGGCCCTGTCGAGCCGATCGAAGATCGTCGGGATGGTGTAGCCGCCAGGACTCTTGAGCTGGTCCGCCGGCACGGCCTGCCCCGCGACGAGGTAGAGGTGGTTGTCGATGCTTCCGCCAAGCGCCGACGAATAGAACTGGTCCATCAACGTGTAGCTCTTCGCCAGCTGCCAGTAGGAGTCGAGCTGCTGCGGGCTGTAGTAGCCAAGTCCGGCGGCCGGACTCTTGCCGTCAAGGCTCTGCGCAGCGGCGAACCCGTCCATGCGGCCGCCGTCGAACGCGACGCGGGCGGCGGTGTAATCCGCGTTCACCGCGGTGGCGCCGCCGGCTCCGATCTCATGGAGGCCGAGGGTCTGGGTGGCCACGGACTTCGGGTTGGCTGGAATCTGAACCTTGAGGGGATTGATCCCGTCTGCACCCTTGAACGTCCCGAAATAGTTGTCGAAGCTGTGACCTTCCTCGACGATCACGAAAACGTGCTTGATCTTCGTCGAGGCGGGATTGGGGGCGGTGGGAGCAGCGAGCGCGGGGGTGGACGCACCCCAGACCAGAGCCGCGCAGAAGATCCCGAGCGCGAGCTTGAGCGGGCGTATCACGGGTGGACCTCATAGATCACGACGTCCGCCTGATGGGCGCCCTTCTCACGGAATGAGAAGACAGGTACGCCTCCGAACTTCGTGACGTAGAAGTTCAATTGAGCGGCGAAGTGGGAGCTGCGCCCGGCCGAATAGGAGTCGTAGACGAGGTACTGGATCGACCCGCTTCGGATCGCGGCGTCCGGGTTGAGCACCGGCTCGTATTGAGGATTGCGGTGAAGAGGGTTGGGGCTCACGCTGAGGGCGAGCGCTTTGCGCATTCCGTAGAACTGGATCACGTTCGCAAAGGACGGACCGATCGTCAGGAAGCGAGCGCTCGGAAGCGTGTTGGCGCGCACCCAATCGCCCGATGGACGGCTCGCTTCCAGACCACCGGTGCCCGCAAGAAAAGTGCGCTTCGCGCTCGCGGGCATCGAGTCGTCAGAGTCGGTGGCGATCCCGGCCGATGTCCCAGCCTCTAGCGGGCTCACAGCCGCGCGTGCCGCGGACGGGGCCATCGAGATGAGCGCGAGCGCAAGGGCCAGTGCGGCGGCCCATCGCAGCTCCAGCCTCTCGACACGAAGCGGTCTGCCCATCGACGATCCCAGCTCACCAAGTGCGATCGCTCCGCGCCCTGCCAGGTAAACCACCGGCGGAACGATCGGAAGCAGGTACTCGAAACCTTTGGTGGGCCAGATCTCGAAGAAGCCGACGTTGCACAGCACGAGCGCGATCGCGAGAGCGTCGAACTTCTGCCAGCGCCACCTGAGCGACACCAGCCCCACCAGGGCGAGGGCGACCGTGACGTAGCCCAGGCTCGGCAGCACCGTCAGGTAGAAGAGGGCATCGTGATTCGGCTGGCGGAAGAACTGCCAGACCACAAACTGGTTTGTGGTGTGCGCCCCACCACCGAGCACCAGCGAGAGCGGGTACGGCGAGATCGACACCGCGAAGACCAGACTCGCGATCGGAAGGTGGCGTGACCAGCGAAGGGGCAGGTCGCGCGAGTACAGCACGAAAAGGATGACCGCCGGAACTGTCAGCATCCCCATCTCTTTCGAGAGCACGGCCAGGCCCGCCATGGCGGCGGCGGCGTAGAACCAGCCGACGCGCTGCGTCCGCAGCCAGAGGGCCAGCATGAGCATCGTCGCCGCGACAAAGGTGGTCATCGGGCCGTCGAGCAGCATCTGCCGGGAAACCACGACGGCGTACGGACACAGGGCGGCGATCATGCCCATCGCGAAGCCCAGGAACCGGCCCCGGACCACCGTTCCGATGCCCCAGCAGGTCAGGGCCAGGGCGACGCCAAAGCTGGCCGTGACAGCTCGGGGCAGCCAGTCGCTCACGTGTCCGGTCAGCGCATAGCCGAGGGCGACGGTGAACTGGACCAGAAGGGGATGGGCTCTGAACACACCGAATAGCTGTCCGTACGGCTGAAAGCCCGCGATGGCCGCGGCCTGACCCGAGTACACCGCCTCGTCCGAGTTGAAGCCGACCTGCGACAAACCCACGAAGCGGACGTAAACCGCGGTTCCCGCGATCAGGAGCAGGGCGCCCGCGGTGAGGAGCCAGCGCGAGGACACGAAGGTCCGCATCCTCCGGCCGGACCTTCGCTGAACTTCGTGCTTCGATGGTTCTGTGGGCGCGGCCGGAAGTCCACTACCCGGCGCCTCGAGCTGGATCCGGCGTCCGACCGTCCCGGGAGCGGGCGCGACGGAATCCGGCGCCTGGGGGCGCGGCGATGACCATCTCGGGCTGGGCGTTCGCTCGGTGGTCTGGGCCGGGAGGTTGCTGCTCTGCCTCAACGACGATGCGCGCGTCGCCGTCGGCCGGCGCCTGGACGGCCCCGGCAATGGATATTCCTCGCTTGGGTTCATGGGGACCCCCAGATTCCAAGGCTTTGCGACTTGATTAACAATCGGACAGGTCGGCAGAAGGTCTAGGCGTTTGTCCCGACGTCGTGGCAGGTCACGATCGCCGCGGGTCAGACCCGGCTCGGTCCACGTTGAAGATGGTCAGTCCTGTCCATTGACAACGACCTCGGTCAGCGGGTTCACTGCTACCAGCCGATCGTTTGTCTGTGACCGGTGTCACGACCGCCGGGACAACGGTCCGTGGAAAGGATGGAGCATTGAGCAGGGGAGCACCTGCAGGCACGATGCCTGCGCGCAGACAAACACCGACAGCCGACGCGCCCGCCGCCGTTCGGTCGACCACATCGTCGGTCCCGAAAGTCCTGGTCGTCGACGACCAGCATCTGTTCCGATCAGGCCTGGTGAAGCTCCTGGAGAACGACCCGCGGATCCAGATCGTGGGGGACACCGACGACGGGGCTGAAGCGGTCAAGCTGGTCGCGACCTTGCGACCCGACGTCGTTCTCATGGACGTCCGAATGCCGAACATGGACGGCCTGGAGGCCGCCCAACGCATCACCTCGACAAATCCAGACGTCCGCGTCCTTATGCTGTCGGGCTTCGGCGCTGAGAGTCAGGTGATTCATGCGCTGAACGCCGGCGCGAGCGGTTATGTGGTTAAGGACTCACCGCTGGAGGCGATCGTGACGAGCATCCTGGCCGTCGTCGCCGGGGGCAGGGTGCTGTCGGAGTCGATCGCCGACCGGGTCCTTAGCATGATCTCAGGCGGCCCGCCCACCAAGACCATGTACGACGGACTGACACAGCGCGAGGTCGAGATCCTGCGGCTGCTGGCTACCGGCGTCGCCAACAAGCAGGTCGCGTTCAGGCTGAAGATCTCCGACAAGACGGTGCGAAACCACATCAGCCACATCTACGAGAAGCTGAACATCTTCGACCGTTCCCAGGCGGTGCTGTACGCCGTACGCAAGGGGCTCGTCGAGGTCTGACGCGCCGCTGATCTGAGGTCTGACGCGCCGCTGATCTAGCGATATGCGCGCCGGGCGCGCTCGCGATCTGCCTCGCCGCTGAGACGGCGCAGCACGCTGCGCGTCAGCGTTTGCGCGCCGACCAGCGGCGATCGGTTTCGGCGCTCGGCGCGCGTCGTGCCTGACTCGAGCGCGGCGCGCAGGTCGACGGCCGTCCGCCCCGGAAAAGCCGTGACGACGCTCCCCACCGCGGCAAGGATGTGGGAATCGGAACCCCCGGTTTGAGCCCGGGCCCAGGCGCCTTGCGCACGCCGTGCCTGGCGGTTGGCCAACCACGCGCCGGGCGATCCGTTTTCGACCTCGATCGCGTCCCATGGCAGGCCGGCGGCACCCGCGCCGACGCCTCGTGCACCCCCCAGGCGGAGGTAGGGATGAGCCGGGATCGCAAGTCCGCCCTGGGCGTGTATCTCATCGATCGTCTGCTCGACGTCAAGGCCCGGCGGCACGGCGCGCGTGAGGAAAAGGCCGAGGACGTGGCCTTGATGGGTCGTGACCTCCTCGCCGATCACCACCTCGCAGCGGGCGGGATCGCAGAGGGAGCCCTCGATGGCCCCGTCGATGCGGTCATGGTCGGTGATGGCGATAACGCTCAGCCCAAGCCGGACCGCGCGGGCCACGACCATCGCCGGCGAGGGCGCTCCGTCGCTGTACGTGGTGTGGATGTGGAGGTCGGCGGCGCCGTATGCCGGGTCGATCACGACCCGTCAATTTAGCCGCTACGCCGGGCGGCTAGGACGCTCTACCCGCGGCTTCGAGCCAATCGCCCGATACGACCGGCTCGAGCCCGCGTTCATCCTCAGGCTCGACCGCGGCCGGCCGCGCCGACCTTTTGATCAGGTCCGGCCAGCTGTAATCCGGCACTCGGATTCGCTGCACGTCAACACTCGACAGAGCCGACGCAAGGATCTCGCGCTCCCTCGTCCGAAGGTGGTCACGACCTTTTCCACCGATCTTGAGATGTGGCGCCAGCGAGCTGTACGGAGGAAAGCCGTACGCGTCCTCGGTGTTCTCCAACAGCTCGTCGACCGCGTCAGCGTGGGAGATGGGCTCGGTCAGCGCAGGCGTGCCGCGCTCGATCACATAGAGGCTCTCCATCCGCACCTGGGTACCGATGCTGCAGGTGACCAGGTCGGTCACCTTGTACTTCGGCGGCGGGATGATCGCCTGCACGACAGCGTTCATGCTCATGATCGGCAGATTCACGGCGCCCAGCCTCTTGCCGACGGATCGCCCCTCGCGAGAATGCAGCCGGCTCTGCCACGTGAGGCTGAGCCGCTGAGTCCGCTTGAGCCTGTTTTGCGGCACCGCCCGCAAGGTGTGCGCGCTGATGGTCAGTGGTTTCGGATAGCGGCTCGCCACACCGTCCTCATCGATGATCACCATGTCGTCGGAGTAGAAGACGCCTCCGTCGGCGCGAAGCATCGTGAGGATGGTGCTGGTCTTGCCCGTGTCGGTCTTGGCCGACAGCATGATGGTTTGCCCGCCAATCGATATGCACGCCGCGTGCAGGAGCATCTTGCCTTTGCTCGCGAGAATGAAGCGCAGCAGCGGTTCGACGACGTTGGTGTAGAGAACGTGGGGTGAAAGCGCCAGGAGCGGAGCGGCGGTCACGACCACGGGATCCACCATGTCAACGGAGAAGTTCGCGAACAAAGGCCCGAGATGCTCGCGGTATTCGAGCTTGGTCGACCCGTTCTTGATCGCGACATTCAGGCGTGGCCCCCAGCCGCCGACAGGCCGAGTCCGGATCACGATGTCGGGATCGGCGACGCTCGAGGACCGGAAGAACTCGAGCTCCGGAAGCCGAACGCCGCTCCTGATTCGGACGGCGCCGTCGATGTCATAGCTGTGACGGGCGGAACGTGTGCTTGAAGACGATGAGCGGAACATCAGGATGCCCTCCTCGGCAGCGTCGGTTTGGACCAGATCACCGAGTCCGCGATCAGGAACCGGACCACCGTCAGCAAGATGAGCGTGATCAGGTTGGCGATCAGGTAGTTCATGCGAAAGCCGGCGGTCAGCACTTGAAGAAGTGGCAGACGGATCAGCAGGGCGCTCGAGTTGACCGCGTCGTAGACGACAAACCGCCTGATGACGCCGATCGCCCCGCCCGACCTGCGGGCGCCGAAGACCCACGACTCCGTGCCGATGAAGTTGAAGGCGGTCGAACCCTGGGTTGCGATCGCGGCGCCCAGGAGCAGATGTCCGAAGTGGACGACGTCCAGGAGCAGCCACAGCAGCACCTGATTGACGATCAGCCCGAGGGCGCCGATGGTGGCGAACTGCGACCCGGAGACGATCTTCCTGGTCAGCGATCCAAACCTCTTCGACAGGAGGAGCGCCTTCATGCGACGCCCTGTGACTCCGCCGGCTGATCCGACCACCGGCTGTGCGACGCCATCCAGCTGATCGCCTCGTCCAGGTGGCGGGACTCGAATGGGCTGCGGCTGCGGCGGACGAACACCGCAACCGCCGACACCTCGCCCAGCTCGTCGACGCTCGGGACCACGAGCGCGCTCGAGGTGTCGATGTTTAGACGCGCCTGAGGTCGCGCCGACTTCCGTTCCACAAACAGCGCGGGCTGCTGATGGCGCGACGCGGTGGCGACCATCTCGCGGGTGACAAGGCCACCGATCCCCTCGAGGCGCGGATCCGGGCCTTCGCCATCGCCGGTGATCCAGAAACCTTCCTGGGCGCCCAGCCGTCGAGCGAGGACATCGATGTCGACCACGGGAAGTAGGCGCAGCATCCGCGCGAGCCGCTTCCAGACGGCAGGCTGGTGGACGGCCAGCATGACGATCAGGCCGCACGCCTGTCCGACCGCTGCGATCAGAAAGAGGTGGTGCTTCCCGGGGATGAGCAGGATTGCGAAGACCGCAAACGAGGTCACCGCGGACACGCCGGCGGCCGTGTAGTGGAGGCGGTCGCCGTCGGGCTCGCCATAGCGCGCGACATCGCGGAATGGGGCCAGCTGAAGCAGAGCCAGGTGGCCGGCGGCGCTGGCTGCCGTGGCGGTGAGCCAGGCCGGCACCGGATCGACCCCGCCATGGATGAGCCCGGAGAGCAGCCCGGCAAAGACAGCGAGGTCGCCCAGGGTGACGATGGCGAACTTGAGTGGCCGGGCGCTGCGAGGGACGTACGCGAACAGCGAAGCCAGGTGGCCCAGGAAGAGGATGCCCTGTCGGGTGCTCGCTTTGCTCTCGCCCGCGAGGCGAGCCGCAAACACGAACGGCACGTCACGCACCCGAAGCCGGGGCGCGCACACGAGCAGCTCGAGCAGGATCTTGAACCCGCGCGGCTTCAACTCCAGGCCGCTGATCGCCGCCCGGCGGCAGCAGAAAAAGCCGCTGAGAGGGTCGCTGGTGCGGCGTGCCTCGGGGAAGATGCCCTGTGCCAGCCAGGTGCACGACCGGCTTACGAGATTCCGAATCGTCCCGTCGAGCCCGGCGCGACTTCCCCCGGGCATGTAGCGCGAAGCCACCGCAAGGTCGGCGCCGGCCTCGATCCGCGCCAGCAGCTGCGGCACGATTTCCGGCGGGTGCTGCAGATCCCCGTCCATCACGCACACGGCCCTACCGCGCGCCGCCTCGATGCCGGCGACGACAGCGCTCGCGAGACCCGTCTGCTCCGCCTGGCCGCGCTCGATGACCCGCCAGTGTGGGTTTCGAGCGGCCGCCGCGCGCAGGGTCGGTCGGGTGACGCTGTCGTTGCTGTCGTCGACGACGACCACCTCGTATTCCACGCCTGCGAGCGCCACCCCGAGCTGGGCCTCCAGCGCGTCCACGTTGCCGGCTTCGTTGCGGGTCGGGACCACGACGGAGATCCGAATCCGCGCGGGCTGCGCGCGGTGTGTAGGCACTGGGCGAGACGAAACGGCCATCCCAGCCGTGGCTCGCACCGCGTCGACCGTCGTTGCCATCAAGCGATGCTCCTTGTTGTTTGGCACCAAGTTGCTGTGGACCGCGACGAAGCCGAGCGACGTTCGGCGCGTGATGTGATTGCACAGGTCGCGTGGCCGCCCGGTCAATGGGCGGCTGTCCCGAAGGCGTTGGATCAAATTGACCCCTCGCCTTAATCCGGTCTTAATTCGTGGCTAGCACCTGCCGTAGCGGTCTTCGAGCCGCACCACGTCGTCAAGGTCGGGCGTCGACACCTCGAGCACGTCGCAGTCTTCTATCGCCGTCATCCTGTGACGGCGGCCGGGGAGGATCCGGCGCGAGTCACCTGGGCCCAGGTGGTGGCAGCTCAGAGCGCCGTCATCATCCTCGAGGTCCAGATCCATCGTCCCCTTCAGGACCAGGATCGACTCGTCTTTGCGGTTGTGATACTGCAGCGAGAGCGCCTCGCCGGCGTTGATGTGCAAGACCTTGCCGAGGTATTTGTCGGTGATCGCCCAGCGCAGCTCGTACCCCCACGGTTTCACCACGCGCGTGTCTTCGGTCGTGATCAATCGATCCTCTCCTCGGGGAAAATCACGCGTATTCGGCGAACTGGCCGTCCCGAAGGTGCTCGACCAACACCTTTACCTCTTGAGTGCGGGACCGCTGACAGATGAGCAGTGCGTTGCCGGATTCGACGACCACCAGGTCCTTGACGCCTATCGCGGCGACGAATTTTCCGGGCACGTCGAAAAGGCTCGATTCCGAGTCGATGAGGAGATGGTCGCCAAACACGGCGTTTCCGGCGACGTCCTTGGGCAAGATGGAGTGCATCTCCGACCAAGAGCCGACGTCGATCCAGTGGAAGCGAGCGGGGATGAGGAGCAAGCGATCGGTTTTCTCCATGACCGAGTAGTCGATGGCGTCCTTCGGAAGATCGGCGTAAAGCGTGGCTGCGCCTGCCTCGTCCCCGGCCATGCGGCTGCTGAGCACCTCGCGCAGGGTGTCGTGGTGGACAGGCGAGTGCTGGCGAAGCTGCGACATGAGTGTCTCCACGCGCCAGCAGAAGATCGCTAGGTTCCAGTAGTAGGCTCCGCTGTCGACGAACCGTAAAGCCCTCTCGAAGGCCGGCTTTTCGATGAACTCCATGACCTTGAGTCCGGTCGTCCGCCCGAAGCGGACCTGCCCGTCTGTCCTTATGTACCCGAAGCCGGTCGCGGGATAGTACGGAGTAAGGCCGACTGTCACCAGCTGAGACGACTGCGCCGCCAGCTTGACGACGCGCCGGATCGTCTGCCGGAATCGCCGGCCGTCACCGACGATGTGGTCGGCGGGGATGGAGAGCATCACCGCGTCAGGGTCCCGCTCGGCAATCGTCATCGCGGCAAGCCCAAGCGCGCTGGTCGTGCCGCGTGCCACAGGCTCAACGATGATGTGGTCCGGCGTCAGCTCAGGAAGGACAGCGCGGATGCTTTCGACCTGATGTTGCTCGGTGACGACGTAGACCTCATCGACCAGCGGCAGGATGCGCTCAAAGGTTTGCCGGAGGAGCGGCGCCGTCCCATCCTGCAGCGCGAGCAGATGCTTGGGCTGGCCGCGACGGGAGCGCGGCCACAGCCGCGTGCCGGCTCCGCCGGCGAGTATGGTCGCGTGAACCGCCATGGGCGGACATCGTCCAGTCTGCGTCGGCGGCAGTCCATGAGAGTTCTTGGAACGCGCGTGGGCGTTCGTCCCGTAAAGCGTCGGACTATCGGTTTAAACCGAGAGGGTCGGGTCGGAGCTCAGCGGCTGATCGCGGGACGCGCATCTTCGAACAGGCGCCGCACATGATCACACGAATCCATGACCTCTGTCAGGTCGTCGGCGATGACCCGAGCGAGCCGCTTATCCGTGGCTTCGAGCGCCTCTAGGTATCCGATCAGCCGCCCCGCGGAGAAGGAGGCCGCGCAGAGGCGGCGGGCGTCGATGGACCTGAACGGCGCGCCGCCGCTGAGCTCGTTCAGGCTCGCCTTGAGCGAGTTGGCCGCCAGGTGCAGCCCGGGCAGTACGCGGTATCCGGCCGATCGACCCAGCGACCGAGTCACACGATCCTCTACCACGAATCGCATGTGCGGCCGGCGGCGGAACATGGCGCACCGGTACCCATGGTGAGTTTGTAACCCCGACGCCTTGGCCCACGCAATGGGCCTGGTGCGCAGCGACTAGGTCAAAACCGTCAGGCCGTCTCCACCTGCGCCAGGGTGAGCATCGCGGCGACAGGCGCGGGCTCCGGGCGAGGTATCTCGACCACGGTTTGAGTGCCCTTCCCGATCTCGCTGCTGATCCTGAGGCTTCCACCCAGCAGGCTTGCGCGCTCGCGCATGCCGCGTATGCCCAGGCCTGGGCTGCTCAAACCGCCGATCATTCCGCGGCCATCATCGCGAACGCTCGCCGTGAGCAGGCGGTCGGTGGCAGTCAGCTCGATCCAGATCGTGGACGGCGCGCCATGAATGGCCGAGTTGTGCGCGGCCTCCTCGAGGATCCGGATCAAATCCACCGCCGCGCCGGGCTCGAGATCGTCCGGCCAGTCCTGCGCCACAGAGACGCTGACCATGGCTCCGCACGAGCTCGCGAGGCGCTCCGCGAGAGCTTTCAGGGACGGCCGGAGGTCCTCAGCCGTGGTCACATCCTTCCGAATCCCATGGAGGATCCCGCGCACGTTCGACAGCACGCTCCGGATGCTTCCCTGCATCCGGTCCAGCTCGCGCAGGACACCCTCGCGGCCCACCTGTTCGGCCTTGAAGTTCTCCATCTCCAGCAGGAGAAGGTTGAGCGTCTGGCTCACATGGTCGTGAAGCTCCCGCGAAAGGTCGACGTCTTCGCGCCCCCTGGAGCGCTCCGGACGGCGCCGTTGACCAATGTCGTTAACTGTTCCACCCTGCTCTGCGGTCGCGATCACTTCCCTGTGCTCCCTCAGGCGGCCATGCCGCCGTGCCCACGCTTGGAAATTCCCTCGTAGACCTGTGGCGGGTCCTCCCAAACCTTAACTGGATACGAGTGGAAGTAATACAACTGACTTTGATTCTCCAAGTCAATGGTCAGTTTTAGCCAATTTTCGCAAATTCTGTGGCGGCGCTCTCCGAGAATGGCCGCTCAGGCGAGCCGTCATCTCCTCGGCGCAGGCCGGACACAGGATTGTTCCCTCGACCGACCGCCCGCAGTAACAGGTGTAGCGCCTGCCGGCGAGGAAGCCCAGGGGATCAGACGCCGGCGCGATTTCGAGCCGTCCGCCGGCGAGGGCGGGGTGCGTCGCCGAGGACGCGGACATGGGAGCACATCGAGTTGTAGGCCTCCCCAATCGCCCCGGCAATGGGATTACCGCTGATGGCCGTGCGTGCCAAAAACGCCATGTCGGGCACAACGCTCCCCCGGGCAAGGACAAACGCCCAGCCGCTGCCTCGAAGAACCATTGAACCATCGGGGAGGCGACACCACCATTCCACTTGTCTTGTTCCGGCTCCCTCGAACGCGCCTTCGGATCGCATTGAGACCACTCCAGGTGATCCCACTCGCAGTTGCCTTGCTGCTCGCAACGCCAGGCGTGGCGGCGGCGAAACCGCCTCCTGACACTGTGATCGACAGTGGCCCAGCGACACTGACGAAGAGCACGTCGGCCTCCTTCACGTTTCACTCCACGGACAGGACTGCGACCTTCACCTGCCAGCTCGATGGCGGCTCTTTCGTGCCATGCACCAGCCCGGCGCCTTACTCGGGGCTCGCAGCCGGAGGACACAACTTCGCAGTCGACGCAACGGCGGGCGGCGTTTCGGATCCGTCCCCGGCGACGGCCGCCTGGACCATCGACCTGACTCCGCCCGCCGCACCCACGAATCTGACGGGGTCGAGTCCGACCTCGACCTCAGTCGCGCTTAGCTGGACGGCCGGCACCGACAACGTGGGCATCACGAACAACCTTGTCCTGCGCGATGGCGCCCCCCTGGCGACGATCGGTGCGGTGACCACGTACACGGATTCGACCGTGACCGCCGGTAGCACGCATTCCTACGCCGTGGAGGCGCAGGACGGCGCGGGCAACCTGTCGCCGCCCAGCAATACCGTGAGCGTGACGACCGCGCCGCCTCCTCCCGCCCCAGACACGGTCATCGACAGCATGCCTGCCGCACTCACCAACAGCACCACGGCGTCGTTCACCTTCCACTCGACCGCCACGGGCGCGACGTTCACCTGCAATCTTGACGCAGGCAAGGCGGGCTCCTGCACCAGTCCCAAGACCTACACCGGGTTGGCCGGTGGAGCGCACTCGTTCTCGGTTTTCTCGACCGCGAACAGCCTGACCGATCCGACGCCGGCGGTGGCGAACTGGACCATCGACCTCACACCCCCAAGCACACCCACCGGACTCACCGCCTCGGCGTCGGCCACGTCGGTAACGCTGAGCTGGACGGCGAGCACTGACAACGTCGGTGTGACCGCATACGACATCTACCGCGGCGGCTCACTACTCACCTCCGTCGGTGCGGTTACCGTCTACGCGGACAGCACGGTGACAAGCGGCGTCACCTACACCTACTCTGTCAGCGCGCGCGACGGCGCAGGCAACGCTTCGGCGCAATCGTCGTCGGTGACGGCCCGCCCGCAGGCGTCCTTCGATTCGCACCTGACTCGGGCTCCGTACCTGACCGACCTCGTCGGACTCCACGTCGCGATCAACTTCGCCACCGACCAATCCAGCACGACCGCAAGCGTCGCGTATGGCGCGGTCGGCAATGATGGAGGCTGCTCCCCGTCGACGGTTGTCCAGGCAAGCAGGATCACCATCTCAGTCGGCACGGTGTTCGAGTATCAGTGGAAGGGCGACATCACGCTGCCCGCCGCCGGGACCTACTGCTATCGCGTCTTCCTCGGCGGCACAGATCTCCTCGGAGGCAACGCGTCACCCGCGTTCACGACCCAGGTGCAGTTCGGCTCGACCGAGTCGTTCTCCTTCGTCGTCTTCGGCGACTGGGGCCAGGTTGACGGGAGCGGTCAGAACGCCGGGCAGGCAAACCTGATGGCGCAGATCGCGGGCAGCGGAGCCCGCTTCGCGGTCTCACTGGGTGACAACGGCTACCCGAACGGCAGTCAGATCAACTACGGCGATCTCCAGCAGTCCGGCGCGGATACCAGTGCAATCTTCGGATCGCTGTTCTGGACTGTGCCAGGGGCCTCCATCCCACTGTTCTCAGCAGTGGGCAACCATGGCGTCAGCGGCGTCAAGCACACGGACATCACGACGTGGACCGAGAGCACCGCTGTCTCGACGTCAGGCGGTCGCTACCAGAACGACGTGTACTGCTGCGTGAACGGCTCCTTGGCTTCGAACTACGGCAGCGAGTGGTACGCGTTCTCGGCGGGCAACGTGCGCTTGTACGTCCTGGACTCGGCCTGGGGCGATACGAACGCGGGCACCGCGACGCCGTACGCAAATGACGCTTTGGCCCACTTTGCCCCAGGCACTCCCGAATACACGTGGCTCCTCAACGACCTCACCACGCACCCCACGCAGCTGAAGTTCGCTTTCTCTCACTTTCCCTTTTATTCCGACAACCCGACGCAGCCGTCGGACAGCTACCTCGACGGAGCGGCAAACCTCGAAGGACTGCTCGGTCAGCATGGCGTACAGCTCGTCTTCAACGGTCATGCCCACATCTACGAGCGCAACCGGGCGAGCGCGGGCGGGATGCCGATCACCTATGTCACCGGCGGCGGTGGAGGGACGCTCGAGCCAATGGGCACCTGTAGCACCTTCGACGCGTACGCCGTCGGTTGGTCGCCGACCAGGCTTGCCGGCAGCGCGTGCGGTTCGGCGACAGCCCCGACTTCCGACAGCCAGGTCTTCCACTTCTTGAAGGTGACGGTCAACGGCACCTCGATCACGGTGACGCCGACCGACTCGTCCGGTCGCACCTTTGACGTCCAGACGTACACGTTCAAGATCCCCACCGACACCTATATCGACTCTGGGCCGCCGGTTGGGACCACGAGCACGTCGGCCACCTTCACCTTCCACGCCAGCGGCACACCGGCAACGTTCAAGTGTCAGCTCGACGCCAACACCCAGACGGTCTGCGGCAGCCCGATCACTTACTCGGGCCTGGCGCAGGGCAACCACACATTCAAGGTGACGGCGACCGTCAACAAGTCGGTCGATCCGACACCCGCGACGACCTCTTGGACGGTCGACACGACGCCACCGACGACACCCGCGAACGTCGCGGCCACCGCGACCAGTCCATTCACCGTGGCGCTGACATGGACGGCCGCGACGGACAACCTCGGTGTTACTGGATACGACCTGTTGCGCGATGGAGCGCTTTATCAGTCGCTCGGTGCGGTGACGAGTTATTCCGATGCCGTCCTGGGATCGTCCACGCACCAGTACGCGGTCAGGGCACGTGACATAGGGGGCAACACGTCCGCGCTTGGCGCGGCGGTGTCGGTGACGACCCCATCACCGCCCTCACCGGTTTTTGCGGACGGCTTCGAGTCCGGCAACTTCAGCGCATGGAGCGCGAACGGCGGACTGGTCATCGAGGGCAGCAACGTCAACAGCGGGACGAGCGCGGCCGACGGCAACACGACCAACGGCAACACCTTCGCCAAAAAGACCCTGCCGTCAACCTACGCCGACGCCTACGCCCGGCTGTGGTTCGACATCCCCTCTCAGCTGAGCCAGATCAATCTCCTCAGGTTCCGAGACGGCGCGGGTGCGTCCATTGGATATGTCTACGTCGACACGACCGGTCTTCTCGGGTTCCACAACGACGCGACGGGGCTGAACACACTGAGCGGTCTCTCACCAAGCCCAGGCTGGCACGCGCTGGAGCTTCACGTGAAGGTGGATCCCAACGCGGGCGTCGTCGAGGTCTGGTTCGACAACACCTACCTCGGAGATCTCTCCGGGACGGGCTTGAACACCGGTAGCGCACCTGTGGCATCGATGCAGATCGGTGAGGTCCAGGCGGCGCGCACGTATGACGTGGTGTTCGACGACGCCGCCTTCGGCACGGCCCGGCTTGGTCCCGCCGCCGACTTCGTCCCGCCCACCGTGCCTTCAGGCCTTGCCGCGACGGCGGCGGGACCCTTTGAAGCCGACCTCACTTGGAACGTTTCGACCGACGACGTCGGCCTGGCCGGATATGACCTGTTCCGCGATGGGAGCTTGCTCGCGTCGGTCGGAAATGTTCTGAGCTATGCCGACACGGCCACGACTGCCGGGTCGACTCATACCTACGCCGTGCGGGCACGCGACGCATCAGGCAACGCGTCGGCACTGACCACAGCGGTTTCGGTGACGCAGCCCGCCGCCGTCCCGCCGCTCTTCGCCGACGGCTTCGAGACCGGGGACCTGACCTCCTGGACGACGGACTCGGGTCTTGCCGTGGAGTCGAGCGACGTCCACGCGGGGAGTTACGCAGCCGAGGGCAATACGACAACCGGCTCGACCTTCTTGAAGAAGACGCTGCCCTCGACCTACTCCGACGCCTACGCGCGCGTCGCGTTCGAGGTCAAGAGCCAGAGCTCGCAGGTCACGCTGCTCCGGCTGCGCGACATCCCGACCGGCAACGGCGGCTACCTGTTGGTGACCGCCGGAGGCAAGCTTGCCTTCCACAACGACGCCTCCAGCGTCACCACCACGAGCAGCGTGTCTCCCGGTTCGGGGTGGCACGTTGTGGAGCTGCATCTCCACGTGAATGGGACCAGCAGCGTGGTCGAGAGCTGGCTCGACGGGGCTCTCGTGCCAGACCTCACCTTCAGCACCATCGACCTGGGCACCGCGCCTATCGGCGTCCTTCAGATCGGCGAAACCGGGAACGGAACGTGGGATGTGGTCTTCGACGATGCCGCTTTCGGCACCAGCCGGGTCGGCCCGTCTGGCGACACTACGGCGCCCAGCGTCCCAGGCAACTTCAACGGAGCGCCGAGCTCCGCCTTCTCGGTCCGGCTGAGCTGGGACGCTTCGACCGACAACATCGGCGTCACGGGTTATGACGTGTTCCGCGATGGGAACCAACTGGCTCAGGTCGCGACGCCCGGCTTCACCGACAACACCGTTCTGGCCAACAGCACCCACCAGTACGGGGTGCGCGCGCGGGACGCCTCCGGCAACATCTCCGCGCTTACCGCGCCGGTCTCGGTGACTACGCCGGCGGCCGGTCCACCGCTCTTCGCCGACGGCTTCGAGACTGGGGACCTGACCTCCTGGACGACGAGCTCGGGTCTTGCCGTGGAGTCGAGCGAGGTCCACTCGGGGAGTTACGCAGCCGAGGGCAACACGTCGACCGGCGCGACCTATGCCAAGAAAACTGTGCCCTCGACCTACGCCGACGCGTACGCCAGAGTCGCGTTCGAGGTCAAAACCCAGGGACCCATGCAGGTCACCCTGCTCCGGCTTCGCGACACGCCGACGGGGAACGGCGGCTACCTGCTGGTGACCGCCGGGGGCAAGCTTGCCTTCCACAACGACGCCTCGAACGTGACCACCCCAAGCAGCTTGTCTCCCGGTTCGGGCTGGCACGTTGTAGAGCTGCATCTCCACGTCAACGGGTCCAGCAGCGTCGTCGAGACCTGGCTGGACGGGGCTGCGGTGCCGGACCTCACCTTCACCGCCACCGACCTGGGCAGCGCGCCCATCGGGGTGCTTCAGATCGGCGAAACCGGGAGCGGCACATGGGATGTGGTCTTTGACGACGCCGGCTTCGGCACCAGCCGCCTGGGTCCCAGCGCCGACGCGGCGCCGCCCACTGTGCCCGCCAACCTGGCCGCGACGCCTCTTTCGCCGTTCTCGGTCCAGCTCAGCTGGGACGCCTCGACGGACAACGTCGCAGTGGCGGGTTATGACCTGTTCCGCAACGGTTCGCTGCTCGTCTCGCTGACTGCGACCAGCTACGCCGACAACACGGTGCTGGCGGGCACGACCTACCAGTACGCAGTTCGGGCTCGGGACGTTTCGGGCAACGTGTCGGCTCTGAGCGGGCCGGCGTCTGTGACCACGCCGGCGGCCTCGGCACCGATATTTGCGGACGGCTTCGAGACCGGCAACCTGTCGGCATGGACGACACCCGCCGGCCTGGCGGTGGAATCGACCAACTTCCATTCGGGCGGCTTCGCCGCCGAGGGAACCACGACGAACAGCTCGGCATATGCCAAGGAGGCACTGCCCTCTACGTACCCAGACGGGTACGCGCGAGTCGCGTTCGAAGTCAACGGGCCGAACTCCCAGGTGACGCTCCTGCGGCTCCGCGATACGCCAGGGGGCTCCAACGGAGGATTCATCGCTTTGACCAGCAGTGGGAAGCTGCAGTTCAACGGCGCCGCCGGCGCGTCGACCACAAGTTCCGTGACCCCCTCGCAAGGCGCCTGGCACGTGCTCGAGCTCCACCTCTCCGTCAGCAATGGTGTCGTCGAGGTGTGGCTCGACGGGATGGCGGTCCCGGACCTGACGCTGAGCGGGGCGAACCTTGGCACCGCGTCAATTGGCACGCTGCAGATCGGCGACACGGCGAATGGAACTTGGGACATCTTCTTTGACGACGCCGCGTTCGGCACGAGCCGCCTGGGAACCAGCGCCGACACCGCGCCACCCAGCGTGCCCGCCAACCTGGCAGCAACTCCTCTCTCGCCGTTCTCGGTCCAGCTCAGCTGGGACGCATCGACCGATGACGCCGCGGTGGCGGGTTATGACCTGTTTCGTAACGGCGCGCTGCTCGCCCACAGCACGGCTACCGCTTACACCGACAACGCGGCGCTAGCCGGTACTGCCTACCAGTACGCCGTCCGCGCGCGGGACGTTTCCGGCAACATCTCGGCGCTGAGCGCGCCTGCGTCCGTGACTACGCCGGCGGCCGCGACGCCGATATTTGCGGACGGCTTCGAGACTGGCGACATGTCGGCATGGACCACTCCCGCCGGCCTCGTCGCGGAATCGAGCACCGCCAACTCTGGCGGCTTCGGCGCCGAGGGGAGCACCACTGCCGGCGCGACCTACGCCAAAGGGACCCTGCCCTCGACCTACCTGGACGCATACGCGAAGGTCGCATTCAAGGTCAACAGTCAGAGTTCCCAGATGACTTTGCTGCGCCTTCGCGATACGTCAGCCGGCCTGAACGGAGGATTGGTGGCTCTCACCAGCGGTGGAAAGCTCCAGTTCAAGGACGCCGCCGGCAACCCGACAACCAGTGCAGTGACCCCATCGCAAAGCGCTTGGCATGTGCTGGAGCTCCACCTGTCTATCACCAATGGTGTTGTCGAGGTGTGGCTCGACGGCATGGCGGTCTCGGACCTGACGTTAAGCGGGGCGAACCTTGGCACGCAGCCGATGGGCACGCTGCAAATCGGCGAAACCAACGCGACTGGGACATGGGATGTCTTTTTTGACGACGCCGCGTTTGGCACGAGCCGGCTCGGCCCCAGCGGCGACACCTCGCCGCCCAGCGTACCGGCCAATCTCAACGGCACGGCGATGTCGGCCGTTTCGGTCCAGCTCACCTGGGACGCCTCCACCGACAACATCGCGGTCACCGGCTATGACGTGATTCGCGATAGCGCGGTCCTCGCCCACGTCAGCGCGCCGGGCTACACCGACAACACCGTGCTCCCCAATGAGATCCACACGTACGCGGTTCGAGCGCGCGACGCTTCGGGCAACATCTCTGCTCTCAGCCCCTCCGTCTCTGTCATAACCCCGGCCGTGCCTGACGACTTCTCGATGAGCGCCAGCCCGAGCAGCGTGTCCGTGGTTCAAGGCCAGAGCGGGACCTCGACCATCAGCACCACCGTGACCAGTGGGAACGCGCAGACGGTGACGCTGAGCGCCGGCGGTCTGCCCGCGGGGGCGACGGCGTCCTTCAACCCCAGCGCGGTCACGGCCGGAGGCAGCTCGACGCTGACGATCACCACCACGTCTTCGACCCCAGGCGGGAGTTACACCGTCACGGTAACCGGGACCGGCACTTCGGCCAGCCACAGCACATCGGTCTCACTCAGCGTGACCGTGCCTGACGACTTCGCGATCAGCGCCAGCCCGAGCAGCGTGTCTGTGGTTCAAGGCCAGAGCGGGACCTCGACCATCAGCACCACCGTGACCAGCGGGAACGCGCAGACGGTGACGCTGAGCGCCGGCGGTCTGCCCGCGGGGGCGACCGCGTCCTTCAACCCCAGCGCGGTCACGGCCGGAGGCAGCTCGACGCTGACGGTCAGCACCGCTACTTCAACTCCCGGCGGCATTTACACCGTGACGGTGACGGGGACAGGCTCCTCGGCCAGCCACAGCACCTCGGTGGCGCTGACGGTGAGCGTGCCCGACGACTTCTCGATCAGCGCCAGCCCGAGCAGCGTGTCCGCGGTTCAAGGCCAGAGCGTGACCTCGACCATCGGCACCACCGTGACCGGCGGGAACGCGCAGACGGTGACGCTGAGCGCCACTGGCCTGCCCTCGGGTGCGACGGCGTCCTTCAACCCCAGCTCGGTGACGGCGGGTGGCAGCTCGACCCTGACCATCAGTACCACGACCTCCACTCTCGGAGGGACCTACACGGTGACGGTGACGGGGACCGGCGCCTCGGCCACCCACAGCACCTCGGTGGCGCTGACGGTGAGCGTGCCCGACGACTTCTCGATGGGCGCCAGCCCGAGCAGCGTGTCCGTGGTCCAAGGCTCGAGCGCGACCTCGAGCATCAGCACCAGCGTGACCAGCGGGAACGCGCAGACGCTGACGCTCAGCGCTACTGGCCTGCCCGCGGGGGCGACGGCCGCCTTCAACCCGAGTACGGTCACGGCCGGAGGCAGCTCGACGCTGACGATCGGCACCGTGACATCGACCCCAGTGGGCAGTTACACCGTGACAGTGACGGGTACCGGCGCCTCGGCCACGCACAGCACTTCGGTTGCCCTCACTGTGAGTGCGCCCTCGTCGGGACCGCGCTTTGTCCAGATGGCCGCGGCCGGCGAGTCCGCCAGCTCGACCACGCTCACCGCCACCTTCCCGGCTGCGACCGGCGCTGGCCACCTGCTCGTGCTCGCGGCGAGCGTCTACACCGGCGCCACAAACCAGATCACAAGGGTTACGGATCCGGCGGGCAACACCTGGACCAAGATCGGCGCGTACTGCGCCGCCGGCCACTTCTCGGACGGGGAGCTTTGGTACGCGGCCAACGCCAACAGCGTGACGAGCGTGACCGTCAGCGTCACCACCGCAACCGTGGTCGCGATCGAAGTCGAGGAGTTCTCCGGTGTGGCCACAACGAATCCACTCGATGTCTCCGGAGGTGCATCGAGCACGGGCGTGGCGGCGGACTCGGCCGCGGTAACCCCGACCACGTCGACGGAGCTGGCGGTTGGCTTCCTCGCCGGTCACGGTTCGGCTCAGACGATGACTGTCACCACCGCCGGGTACACCGCGCAGGTTCAGCAGACAAGCGCCAACGGCGGCTCAACGCCGGTGAGCGTGGTCAGCGCTTACCGGGTGCTCAGCGCGGCCGGTGCCCAGGACCTCACCGGCACGTTCGCGGCCCCGATGTACTGGGCCGCCGGAATCGCGCTCTTCAAGTCCGCCTGACGCCGCGTTCGGGGCGAGCCGGGTCGGGGCTCAGTAGCCCGCTGGGATCAGCCTCGGCCGGCTGAGGTCGTGTAGGGACGCGGCGATGGTCCGCTGCGCATGCGGGCGATCACCTGCGCTCGAGTCTTCGCCTTGAGCTTGCTGAGGATGTGGTGAACGTGCTTGTTCACGGTCGTCACTGAGACTCCCAGACTCGCGGCGATGTCGCGGTTGCTGTGTCCGCCGACCATCTCGAACAGGACCTCGCGTTCGCGGCGTGTCAAACCGGCCCGAGAAACCAGACCGACTCCATTGTTGGGCCGGCTGGTGTCCACCCGGTCGGAGAAGCTCATGCGGCCGAGGTTCGGATCGGCCAGCGCTCGTATCGCGGCGACCATGTCCTCAACCGCCAGGTCCTTGGGCAGATAACCGCTGGCACCTGCCTGCCGCGATGCCGTCACCGAATCCCAATCGAGCGAGGCGGAGACGACGATGACCCGAACATCCGCAAAACGTTCGCGAGCAGCGCGCGCGGCGGCGAGCGAGTCATCATCCGGACCTAGATAGAGGTCCAGGAGAACCACGTCGACCGGGCTGGTCTCCATGTACGCCATCAGCTCGGCGACCGTCCCTGTGTCCCATAGCACGGTGAGGTCGGGTGTTCTTTCCAGGACTCGGCGCAGCCCTTCCCGGAACACCGGATGGTCGTCAACGATGCCGAGGCGGATCAGTGGAGGCTACTCACGCAGTGAAACGATTGACAGCAATTTCTCCCCCACCCTCCCCCTACGTCCGACGCCAGCGAAGCATAGAACGGATCAGGGGCGGATGACGATTGATCGCGCAATAAAGCACCACACGCGGCGTTCAACCTCGCCTCCGCGGGCTGAGGTGAGACCGAAACGCTCGAACAGTAACGGGGGTGACCGCCTTGACAAGTCACGAGGGCCACCGTGTATCCTCTCCCTGCGATCGAGGCAACCGGCAGCCTCGTGACGGGCAACGATGAAGCTTCCATACACTTATGCTGCCCGCTACGCTGCCGCGCCTGCGGCCGCACCGGGGGAGAAGAGAGGGCCGGCCAGACCGGGGAGTAAGCAGCGTGCACGCACCTCTACGCAGAGGTCAACACATGCGCTGGTCTCAATCGCAATCCTAGCTTGCGGTCTTCTCGTCAGCTCGCGGCCTGCAGTCGTCGATGTGTCGGCGACGACCGTGCCGAGCTTCGACCACGTGTTCCTAATCGTGATGGAGAACCACGCGTACTCCCAGATCATCGGCAACTCCACCGCGCCGTACATCAACAGTCTCGCCAAGGGATACAACTCGGCCACCAACTACCACGCGATCACGCATCCGAGCCTCCCCAACTACATCGCGATGGCCGCCGGGTCCACGCTTGGCATCACCGGCGACTGCGATGCCACCGGGGGATGCAGCGTGCCGGTGCCGATCAACGCGCCGCACATCGGCACCGCCCTGGAAGCGGCGGGCAAGACCTGGAAGTCATACCAGGAATCGATGCCCGTGCCTGCGACGGGGTGCCCAGGCATCTCGAACAGCGGAAGCTATGCGCCGAAGCACAATCCGTTCGTGTACTTCGCCGACGTCAAGAACGACGTAGCTAAATGCCGGGCCGACATCGTCCCCTATACGCAGCTCGCGACCGATCTCGCGGCCGGGGCTGCACCCAACTTTGCATTCATCACTCCAAACCTCTGCAACGACATGCACGACTGCTCGGTCGCAACCGGTGACACGTGGCTGAAGAACGAGGTGCCAAAGATCTTCGGCAGCACCGCGTTCAGCCACCAGAACTCACTTCTCGTCATCACCTGGGACGAGGACGACTTCACCAACGTGAATCAGGTGGCCACGATATTCGTCTCGCCGCGCGGCAAGCCGGCGCTCACGTCGGCAACCAGCTACAACCACTACTCACTGCTGAGGACCATCGAGGAAGGACTCGGCGCCGGCCGCGTCTCGACGACGACGGGCGACGTGACCGCGACGTCTATGACCGACTTCTTCGGGACCCCGGTCACGCATGCCGCACCGCAGTTCCCGGTTCGAGCCGGGTTCTACTACCCGTGGTTCCCGGAGACCTTTGGCGGCACTCCCAATCCGTTCTCCGTGTACACACCGACGCTGGGTTACTACGACTCCAGCGACCCGGCGGTGCTCGCCAGCCATTACAACGCGCTGCAGTACGGCGGCATGACTGTCGGTATCTCCTCCTGGTGGGGACCAAACGGGCAGAACTCGAGCAAGACGGACAACCGGTTACCGCTGTTGCTGCGAATGGCCGAGATGCGCGACCTCAGCTGGACCATCTACTACGAGAAGGAGGGCCTGGCGACTCCACCGTCTCAGGCCGAAGTGACAAGCGACCTCCGGTATCTCCAGGCGAGCTACGCCGGTAACCCGGCATGGTTGAGGATCGGTGGCCGCTTCGTGGTCTTCGTTTACAACACGGAGCCCGACCCATGCGCGGTGTCACAGAGGTGGCACGACGCCAACGTGGCGGCGGGCAACACCGCCTATGTCGTCCTCAAGGTCGGCCCAGGCTACGCAACCTGCGCCACCCAGCCAGACGACTGGCACCAGTACGCACCCGCATCTCACGCGGACCAGCAGGGCAACCACAGCTTCACGGTGAGCCCTGGGTTCTGGAAGGCGGGCGAGGTCGGGCCGCGCCTGTCTCGAAACGCCACGACATTCACGACCGACGTCTCCAGCATGGTTGCCTCGACTACGACCCACTGGCACCTGCTCACCACCTTCAACGAGTGGGGCGAAGGAACCGCAATCGAGAGCGCGACGACCGCCACCGCGACGTGCCTGGCCTTCGTGCCGGCTCAGCAGTGCTCGTGGAGCAGCTCGTCGGGATTCGGTCAGTACCTCGACATCCTCCACGCGCGCCCGGAGGGGTCGGCGCCACCGCCGCCACCACCACCGAGCCCCTCACCCAGCCCTTCGCCCTCGCCTAACCCGACACCTTCGTCGAACCCGTCGCCTTCGCCCAGCCCGTCAGGGTCACCCAGCCCTTCTGCGTCGCCGAGCCCCTCGCCATCCCCCAGGGCTTCTCCGTCGCCGAGCCGCTCGCCCTCGCCGAGCACGTCACCTTCACCGTGCCCGTCGCCGTCGCCGAAGCCCTCACCCAGCCCATCCCCGTCGCGAAGCCCATCCCCGTCGCCCAGCCCGTCGCCGTCGCCCAGCCCATCGCGGTCACCCAGTCCTTCCCCCTCGCCCAGCCCATCGCCTTCACCGAGTCATTCACCGTCACCCAGCCCATCGCCGTCGCCGACTCCGACTCACGCGGCTCCGAGGCAGACGGCCACGCCGCCGCCCGCGGTCGTTGCGCCCGTGGCGGTGCCATCACCTTCTGCGAGCCCCGGCGAGCCGGCCGCGGCGACGCCCACACCAAGCCCGACCCCCGAGGTCTCGCCGTCGCCTCTTCCGGCCCAGCCCGTGACAGGCGAAACGACCCCGACCACTGACGACGTGGCCGTGTGGACTCAGCGGCTGGTGGTATTCGGCCTGATCGTCGTCGTGGTCGGGCTCGTGATCTGGGGCCTCTTCATCCTTCGACGCTGACGCATCGGATCGATCGCTAGAGAGCGATAGCCGACGCGTTATATAAGGAAGGGAGGGGCCCGCCTCCGGCAAGGCGAACCCCCCTCCCCGGGCCGAATGGTTTCGGCCGATCCGACGCCCGACTTGCCGCGAACGCCCAATTTGGCACCGTAAACCGCAAGTCCCCCTCCGCTCAATGGGCCTTTCGTCCCATCCCCGCCCATGACTAATGGATGGGTCAAATGTCCCCTTGTTGTCCCCGCCGTGGGTTACTAACGTGTCCCCGTAACCCGCGTCGGAGTGGGTGGGAGGTGATCGCACGCCGGCAAGTGCTGTCGCGATCTGCAACCGTATCGGTCCGCGAGCTTTGCTCTTGGCCCCCTCCCGCTCATTGGCGGTTTGGATTCCTGAGTGAGGTCGCGACAAAGTTGATTGTCCAGTCTTCGTCGGTCATGCCCCGATACGTGGCCAAAACGGAAATCGCCTTCGCAGGCTTCTGGCGGCGCTCGCTCGCGTACCTGATCGACGCTACGTTGTTAGCCGGGGTCGAGATTGCGATGGCGTCGTCGATCGCGGTCCTGGCGCCGACCGACTTTCAGTCACTGGCGAACGTCATCCCGGTTTCTTCAGCACTGTGGTGGGCCTACTTCGTGGTGATGGAGAGCTCCCCGGCGCAGGGGACGCTTGGCAAGCTCGCACTGGGCCTGTACGTCGCGGACGTCCACGGTGACCCGATCACCTTTCGGCGGGCATCGTTCCGCAACGCTTTCAAGATCTTTTCGACCCTGATCCTCCTCGCCGGCTGGGTGATGGCCGGGTTCACGCCGCGCAAGCAGGCGCTGCACGACCTGCTGGCGGGGACGCTCGTGCTGAGGAAGGTTCACTACTTCGTCATCGGACCGGATGCGCCAGTCGAGCCAGGCGATCACTGGGACGGCGCGGGTTGGGTGGCCTCCGCGCCGCCATTGGAGGAGTCATAAGCATGGCCGCGATTGGACAGACCAGGGCAGCGTTTCCAGCGCCGGCGCCGCAGAGCAAAATGCGCACGCCGCTGTTCATCTTCGGGGTGGCGCTGGCGCTCGTCGCATTTCTCGTGATGTTCGCGTTCGGCATCGTCTTCGTGAATCGCTCGCTGCCCACCGGCACCGTCCCGGTGGTCGTCGCCAAGGCGAACATCGACGCTAGGACGCCGATCACCCCGGACATGCTCACGTTGAGCTCGATCCCCGCCAGTGCGGTGCCCGCCCACTCGTATCTGCACGTCGCCGATCTCAAAGGCATGTCTGCCGTGGTCACGATTTACAAGGGCGTGCCAATCTCCGACAACCTGGTGTCGTCGAACCCCGACCAGTTGACAAGCGGCCAGTCACCATACCTCCCCATCCCCCAAGGGTTCGTAGCGATCACCCTACCTACCGGCGAGCAGCAGGGCGTCGCGGGCTACATCGCCCAGGGCGACTACATCAACGTCATCGCCACGCTCGACATGGGTCAGGTCTCGCCATCGAAACACGGAACGGTCACCCACACCGTGTTCACGAACGTCTACGTCCTGAGGGTGGGGCCTGAATCGCCTGTCGCGAAGCCTGCTCAAGGCCTGACAAGCAGCATCACCGTCGTCATGTCGCTTTGCGACGCGCAGTTCATGGCCTGGCTGATTCCAAACGCCACGCTCAAGTACGCGCTGCTCGCTTATAAGGACTATCAGCCTTCTTTGCCCAAGGCCGATCCAGCGTGCCCGTCGACGTCGGAGCCGGTCCAGGTCGGCGCAGCCGAGGTGGACGCGCGCTGGCACTTGACGAGGGGCTAGGGGTGTCCGAGAGGAGGTCGATGTGATGAGAGCCAGGCTTCGCGGCGACGGCTGGCAAGGAGTGGGTCCTGGGCGGCCCGCGTTGGTGCCGTTCGAGGCGTCCACGCAGAAACGACCGGATGCGCCCCGGCTTTCCTTCCACGATATGAC
>VBFH01000032.1 GCA_005883575.1 Chloroflexota bacterium
GTTGCAATCGTCCGCAAGGCCCTCGAGGAGCCGCTGCGGCAGATTGCCGCGAACGCTGGCGTGGAGGGCTCGGTGGTCGTCGAGCAGGTTCGCAAGGGCAAGCCAGGGCACGGCTACGACGCCTTGAACAACAAGTACGCCGATATGTTCACGGCCGGCATCGTCGACCCCGCCAAAGTCACCCGCTCAGCGCTCCAGAACGCCGCCTCGATCGCCGCCATGGTCTTAACGACCCAAGCCGTCATCACGGAGATTCCGGAGAAGAACGGCAACGGAATGCGCGGCGGCATGTCTCCCGACATGATGTAGGGCTCAACCACGACCCGAATTCCCGAGAGTGAGTAGGGTCACCGAAGACCTAAGAGGAACAAGAGAAGGACCCGGCCCCGATGGGGGCCGGGTCCAAAGCATCGGTCGTTAGACCGCGGTCGGCGCAGGGATGAGACCGAGCTGGGTCATCTGGTCGAGCTGGTCGAAGTAGATGCGGGCCCGCAATTCTTTCCATTCTCGACCCGGAGGAGCTGGACGCCGTAGCCGGAGAGGCGGTCCGTTGGGGTCATTTCTTCCAGGCGACATGAAGTCAGCAGTTGGTGATCCTCGGCCGAAATCAGGCCCTCCTCCGAGTCGATACGTGAACTGGACGGAGGGCATGGTACTCGGGGCCGCGGAGCCCGTCTCCCGCTTACTCGGTTTCCCACTCTCGTCAGCACGGCGCCATGTCGGGCGACGGGCAGGCCGACCACTCAATACAGCACGGGCGAGGCGCTGGTCGACGACGCGTACGCCAAAAGCGTCCTGGCCCCGCCGCGGGTCCGCTCCTTCAATTTGCCGGTCAGGGACATGAAAACCTGCCCGCAGGCGCAGCTTGGATGGGATCCTCGGGGCGGCGTCGTAGGGCGGCCTTGCGGCGCTGGTGGAGGAGGCTTAGTGTTGCCTAATGGGTGGCGGTCATGGCATCCGCCACGTGCTCGAGGGATGCCCTCGAAGGAGGGGACATGACCGTCTTACAGCGCGATGGGGTGAGACTGGCGTACGTCGATGAAGGCACGGGCGAGCCGGCCTTCGTGTTCATGCACGGCTGGACCTGCAACCGATCCTACTTCAAGCCACAACACGACCACTTCAAAGCCAGGCATCGGGTCGTGTCCGTCGACCTTCGCGGCCACGGCGAGAGCGACAAGCCGAAGGGGCCTTACCCGATCCGGCAGTACGCTGACGACGTGGCGTGGCTGATCGGCAAGCTCGGTCTCGACCGGCCGGTCGCGCTGGGCCACTCAATGGGAGGCGTCACTGCACTTGAGCTCGCGGCCGAGCATCCCCAATCCGTGCGCGCCATCGTGATGGTCGACCCGGCGCCATTTTTGTGGTCGCCCGATTTCATCAGCCTGCTCACGAACATGGCCGATTCCGCCGACGCGGGCAACCAACAGCCGCGTCGGGACTTCGTCAACATGCTGTTTCTACCGACATCGCCGGTCGACCTCAAGGAGCGAATCGTCGATGAGATGTGCTCGGCTCCGGCCCACGTCGCCGCCGACGCGATGCGCGGGCTACTTTCTTATGACGGTGTGGCAGTGGCGAAAAAGGTGTCACTGCCCGCGTTGCACATCGCGGCTACCCCGCCACTCAACCCGCCTCACATGATGGCGGAGTGGCTGCCGCACGCCGTAAACGGCTGGACTGTGGGGGCGGGTCATTTCAACATGCTCGAGGCACCCAACCAGGTCAACGACATGATCGAGCGGTTTGTCGATCAGTACGTCATGCGTCCACAGCCGGCGGCCGCCGCCAGCGGCGGCTGACAGGAAAGACTCGATCGGGTCGGCGGGGGACGGTCAGCCCCGTCCCTCGCTCCAGCGTTGCTTGCTGAGGTGCTGGCGCGGTACCACCTCCGGGCTGCCGGGGAGCCTTACCCGAGCCGATAACTGAATTCAACTCGGTCTTTGGTACCTGGGACGACAAACCCCGTCTCCCGCTCCAGTTTGTGCCTTCACAGTCGCGGCACATGCGGCCGTTTGAGCGCCGCGTCAGGTCACACCGGCCAGCCGCGGAAAGAATTCGCCGATCGCCGCTACGGCGATGCCATCCGAGCCGCGCCAGAACCCACTCGGATACAGCCAATCGCTCTTCCACTCCGGCGGGTCGCGGCGGGCCTCAAAGTCAACCCAGCCTTTCGAAACGAGGCATGTCCGCGCGGTTGGAGGACGCCAATGTTGGCCAGAGTCATGATCAAGTGCCGGCGCTGAGACGCGTTGGAGGCCGGAAGGGCTGCCCGTATAGCCTCCGTCAGGCCGCCTGGCCGGAGCTGTGGGTTGTCCGCCGACGCTTCGCGCACGATGCCCAGCAGGCTGCGCAAGATGTCCCAATCGGCGGCGGCGGCAACCGGGTGATCCCCCGCTGCGAACTGCTCGAGGTCGAACGCGATGTAGTAAGGGTCGTGCAGCCAGACACCACCCCAATGGTGCCGCTCGAAACTGAACCGATTCCAGTCCGCGGGCTCACGAACGAAAGATGCCGCCCCGCAGACCCCGCAAATCGCGAGATTGGACCGCTGGCGTTGGCGAAAGCCGTGGATTGGCAGCGCCCGGCCGACGATATAGCTGGCGAGTGCAGACCTCAGATCGAGGCGACGAGTCGAGAGGCTGGAAACGAAAGCTTCGACTACCTGTTCGAGCGCGATCCGGCGAACCAGTCCTCGGATCTGCATGGCGAGTTCGTCGTGGCCGACCTGATGCGGATCAAACATTAAGCGGGAGTCGCGCGCGTACGCGAAGTCTTCGGCGGACGGCCATTGCGGGGGCACGCGCCAGCCACTCGACATCCAGAAAGTGGAAGTTAGGATTCGCAGTGCCTTGCGATCAACTGGCATGCTTGAGGCCTCCGCGCAGACGAAATGTGAACTGGACTTGCTGATTGGTACTCGGGCCACCATGTCCCGTCTCCCACTCCACCTTCTACTCTGATTCCCCTAGCGATCCGGAACGGCAGCGTTCGCCGGGGCTTCGAGACGTCTCTTCTGTTCGACCGGCCGACCCACGTAACGCGATTGCGCTTTGCCATCAATATGGCAATATGCATATATGGCAAAGGTTAAGACGACCCTCTCCATTGACGAGCGGCTGCTGCGCCAGGTGCGTGTTCGGGCGGCTCGGACCGGACGCCGCGACTCCGAGGTCTTGGAGGCGGCTCTTCGCGAAGGATTGGGCATCATCGACCGCATCCGATCAAAGGCCGACCTCGGCGAGGAGGAGGCATATAAACTGGCGCACCGCCTCGTTCACGAAGGCAGGATCATCCCTCGGTCAAGGAGATCGCCGTCCCGATCCTCACGGTCCTGACCCCTAGGTGCAGCTCGTCATCGATGCGGATTGCTTGATCGCGGGAGTTCTCGCACCGGCCGGAGCGGCTACAAGACTGCTGGATCTGTGGCGGGATGGAATGTTCGAGATGATCGCCTGCCCACAGCTTGTGACGGAAGTCCGCAGGGCGCTGCTCGACCCAAGAATTTCGCGTCGTTACGGCATCTCTCGAGATGAGGTTGATGAATTCTGCCGGCACCTTGAGCAAGAGTCGATCTGGCTGTCCGATCCGATCGACCCGCCCAGGCTTGTGCCCGCCGATGCGGGCGACGACTACTTCGTCCAGCTCGCTAAAGACGGTGGCGCCGAAGCGCTGGTCACTCGCGACCACCACTTCGATGGCTTGCGAGTGCCGGGTCGAGACATCCTGCCACCGCGGGCGATCGTCCGCCGCCTGGGCGTCTGACGTGGTGTTCCGTTGGCCGGATCCAAAGTCCGGCGAGGTGCCCTCAACCCAGACGAAAAATGAACGTCATGAGCGCACTCGCGCGGACCGAGGTCGCAAGAGCGCTATTACCGCTGGGTCCAGCGGCGGTGCAAAGGGGCCATGAGGTGCTAAGCCGCGTCGAGCTGATCCGAGTCACCGACCGTATCCTCCTGGATGCCGGCTCGCTGCTGCCTGCCCGGCTTCGCTCGCTGGACGCGATTCACATCGCGACGATGCGCCAGCTTGGTGGCAGCCTTCGCCAGGTGGTGACCTACGACAGCCGAATGGCGGAGGCAGCTTGGGCGATGGGGATGACCCACAGTGGCGCCCACCTGATTAGCCAGCCGAGCGCCTCCGAACCCAGTGTCAGCGGTAAATGTCGTCGACAGGCTCCGAGAGCCGCGGCCGACTATTTGAATGTCGCGCGCGGGATTGACCGCGCCCGTGGCGCTCTACTCGCCTCGTCGCAGGGTAGCCTGCAGCTAACCCACCCGACCCATAGGTAGCTTGGCCGGGTCGCGACTCCACTCGACGTAGGAGTAGATGAACAGGATCACGATCACGACCAGCGCTCCGACCCCAAGCGCGGCGAAGCCAAGCAACGGGAAAACCGACGTCGCTGCGGCTGTCAGGCCAACGGCGATGAAGAGCCGCCCGCCCAGGCGGTGGGTTCTATTCCATGAGCGTTCACTCGATAGGGTCCACGGCGTGCGGATGCCAAAGAAGAAGTTGCTCCGAACCTTGCCCAGGTAGTTGCCGACGACGGCCAGCACAACGCCCACAGCAGCGGGCGCCAGCCGCGCCATAGTCTCGGACCTCGCCAGCCCTGTTGCGCTGAACACAACGGCGCCCTGCACGGCCGCCATCAGAAGCAGAAGAGAGATCCACACTGCCGTGTAGGCAGCGCCGCTCATTTGAAGGTTGCGCCGCCGAGGCTCTATTGAAGGTAGGAGCGCAAGTCCTGCCGATATAGCCGCGGTCAGAACTGGAACCAGCAGGAAGGCGAAGACGGCGTCTGCGTATCCGTTGGCGCGTCCCACCGCGTCCCAGTGGATGGCGACCCGTGCGCCGCGCGGCACCTGCCAGAAGCCGTACGCGGCGACACCGAGCTCGAACGCCAACGCGACGGCCGTCACCACCAGCGCCGGCCCACGATGCAGCACCGGCTCTAGCGGCGGATCTTGAAGCTTTCCAGCAGCGCCCATAACGCCTCCTCCAGAACGGACACATTCAGCCGGTATTTGATCGACGTGCCGGTTCGGTCGCCATGAATCAGGCCGGCCTCGCGCAAGACCGCGAAATGACCTGACAGCGTGGGCTTGGCAAGGTCGAACTGCGTCGCGATCTCGCCCGCTGTCATGTCGTTCTCCCGCAGAAGCTCGAGGATTCGTCGCCGCGTCGGGTCCGAGAGGGCCCGGTAAACGCGGTTCAATCGGTTCTGCCCTTATTCGTTATTTCGCTAATAACCGAATAATACGCCAGCACCGGCTTGAGTCAACGTCGAATCGATAGCCGGATCCCTACGCGGCTCGCGATACCGTCGCCACTCCATTCAAATCTCTAGTCGAGCCGTGGTTCCTTTGTCGGGCGTGCTCTCGATCGTCAGCCGACCCCCATGGGCGGCGGCGATGTCGTGCGCGATCGCGAGCCCGAGGCCAGACCCAGTGGAGTCCCGGCCTTTGGCAAACCTCTCGAAGACATGAGGCAGCAGGTCGGGCGCGATTCCCTCGCCCGTATCGGCCACCGTGACGGCCACGTCATCGCCCGCTGCCCCAACACCGACCTCGACCGAACCGCCAGACGGCGTATGGCGGATGGCATTCGAGAGCAGATTCCCTATCACCTGACGGATTCGGGCTGGGTCAACTTCGACGGTCGGGATGTTGCCGGCGACCTCTGCGCTGAGCGAGATACCAACCGACTCGGCTTGGGAGCGGAACGAATCGACAGTGTCGCGTACCAGTGCCCCCATGTCGGTCGGTTCTTTGTGCAGGACCAGGTTGCCGGCGTCGGTGAGGACAAGAGTGCGCAGGTCTTCGACGAGCCGGTCGAGCGCTTGTGTCGCATCGAGGATCGGCGCCAGGTGAGCTGAGTCGGCGGGGTAGACACCATCGCTGATCGCCTCCGCCTGCCCGCGGATCACAGACAGCGGCGTACGCAGCTCGTGGGTCACGTCGGCCAGGAAGCTCCGGCGCTGGTCGTCGATCGTTTTCAGGCGCGCCGACATCGAGTTGAACGCCCGCGCCACGGAGCGGATGTCTGGTGATCCCCACTCGGGAACTGTCGCGGAGTAGTCGCCCGCCTCGATTCGGCGCGCCGCATCGATGAGGCTGCTCATCGGCTGCGCCATCCGCCGCACCCCGCCGAAGACGCCCAGGGCGATCAGGGCGATCACCAAAAAAATCGGGAAGACGAAGAAGGGGTGAAACCCGATGCCTCTTCCGAACAAAGCACCGGCCATGGCGCCGGTCAGGAGCGCGACCCCCAGGACGGTCAGGAAGAAGCAGCCGATCCAGCGGATGAAAGGCGGAGGGCCGTAGCCATAGCGGCGACCCCAGCGGCGATATGGAAACGGTTCGCCTTCCGGCCACCATGGAGGCGGGCGCCTCATCGCTCGGCTGGTTCGACGAAGCGGTAGCCCACGCCAAAGACCGTCTCGATGTACTGCTGGCCGACCTTCTTGCGGATGTTCTTGATGTGCGCGTCGATCGCGCGCTCGTAAGACTCGAAGGCCACACCGCGCACCGCGTCAAGCAGCTGCGAGCGTGTGAATACGCGGCCCGGCTGGCGTGCCATCGCCGAAACGATCTGGAACTCGCTCTTCGTCAGGTCGACTCGGCGGCCGCCGAAGCGCGCTTCCATCCGCGGCACGTCGAGCTCCACATCGGTGCCTACTCGGATGACCTCTGACGGGGTGGAAGCAGCGTCCGCGCGGCGGAGCACCGCCCGAACGCGGGCGACCAGCTCCTTGGGGCTGAACGGTTTGGTCAGGTAATCGTCGGCCCCCAATTCCAGGCCGACCAGCTTGTCCGATTCCTCGGTCCGCGCGGTCAGCATGATGATCGGCACCTCGCCCTCGCGGCGCAGGGAGCGGGCGACATCCAGCCCATCCAGACCAGGAAGGCTCAAATCCAGGACAACCAGGTCGGGACGGCCGGTCCTGGCGGTGCGCAAAGCGGCAGGCCCATCAGCAGCAGTGAGCACGGTGAACCCACCGTGCTCGAGATAGTCGCGGACGAGCTGGACGATCCGCGGCTCGTCATCCACCACCAGGATGGTCGCCACGGCGACCATCCTAGGTTCAGTCACGACCGCTAAACGTTCCGGGTGTCAGGCGGTGGCGGCGGTGGCGTGGATTCCGACGGCGGCTGCTCGCCGTGCTGCTTGCGGTGCCACTCCTGCGCCATCTCGTCGAAACGCCCACCCTTGCCGGGGCCGTAGCCCCAACCGCGTCCGTAGCCCCAGCCGCCAATCATTCGGCGTCCGGCAAATCCCCAGAAGGCGAGACGGAACAGCCAGAAGATGCCGAACAGGATCAGCAGGAACCAGAAGATCCCGAAGATCCCGAAGCCTCCGCCGAAGTAGTGCGGGCCGTAGTAGTAGGCGGGCGCACCACCCTGCGTCGCCGCCGGCAGGTGCGTGTTCACACCCTCCGACCAGCCGACGTTGTAAGCGATCGCTCCCACAATCACGAGGAGGATCACTGTCGCCAGCAATCCGATCAAACCGAAACCGCGTCTCATCGAACTTCACTCCTTTGTGTGAATGAGATTTGCATGCTTCTCATCCTTCCCGGGAGTTGTGAGGGATTTGTGAATGACCTACGAGCGTGGGGTGGAGGATTGGGCTTCCCCTCCCGACTTAGAAGCCGCCTTCCAGCTCGACCAGCTCCGCGCTCCGTTTCCACAGGGCGGCCTGCTGGTTGGCGTCCAGGGTTGATTTCGGTGGGTCGATCCGGCGCGTGCCCTTGAAGAACCATCCTGTCGTGCCGGCGTGCGCGGGGGAGAGGGCCAGCTCAGCCAGGTCTTCGCCCGTCCTGTTGGGACTACGCGCGATCAGGCGCGTGACCAACCGCAGCACGCGAGGTGACTCGCGCATCAGCTTCGACTTCACCATGCCGGGATAGAAGGCGTTCGCGCGCACATCCCAACGTTTCGCTCGCCGCGCCAGTTCGAAGGTAAACATCAGGTTTGCGGCCTTGGTTGCGCCGAAAGAATGGAAGGCACCGAACTCATCGCGGTCCAGCAGCTTGTCGACGTCGACCCTGGTCGTCGACGGCGCCGTGACGGTGATGACGCGTCCACCGCCGGTGAGGTTGTCGCGCAGCAAGTTGGTCAACAGGAAGGGGCCGAGGTGATTGACAGCCAGCATCAGCTCGAGTCCGTCAGCCGACTTCCGATAGCGCGGCACGTAGACGGCGGCGATATTCAGAAGCGCGTCGATGTGGCTCCTGGAGCGATTCAGCTCCCGGGCAGCCGCGCGGACCGACGTCATCGACGACAGGTCAAATGTCGGTCGCGACAGGGCAATGACCTGCGCTCGCCGCTTTTCCAGCGCAGCCACCGCCGCCGACCCGATGGCTCCCGTCGCTCCGGTTACGACAACCGTTGCCATGATCTAAGCGTGTTGATCGTAAGCGCGCATCAGGGCTATCCACGCTGGCTCAACTCGGGTGCGGACTTCCTGGAAATCGACGTCCGCCGCTCAAAAGACGGCGTGTACGTGATATCTCACGACGAGCCGCGGCCGGGAGCGAGGTATGCGACGTTCGAAGAGGTTCTCCAGGCTGCCGCAGGACGCATCGGGCTGCACCTGGATCTCAAGGAGCCCGCTTACGACCTCGACCTCGTCGGCCGCGCGCTCGCGCGGCTCCCGCGGGACAAGCTTGTCGTCACCACCGACGACAACGAATCCATTCGCCGGGTCAAGGGACACTTTCCCGGAGTTCGCGCGGGCGGCGGTCTCGAGCAACCCGATGCCGATTTCATCTCCCTCGATCAGCAGTACGCGACAAACGAGAAGCTCAGCGTGTGCGAGCGGTCCGGCCGCAAGGTCTGGATCTGGACCGTCGACGACAAACGCCTCATGCGGCGCTTCATCGCTGATCCGCGTGTCGCGGGCCTCATCACCAATCGACCCGACCGGGCCCTGAAGCTCAGGTCGGCCAGATCGTGATGTCCTTCTCGCAGCAGAATGCGCCGAGGTCCGGCGTCCAGTGGAGGATGAAAGGCGGGTTGGAGTTGGTGACCCGAAAGCATATGTCGATCGGCCCGTAAAGCTCGCTGCTGCTGAACTCATGTCGGGCGAACGATTTGCACCCGGCAGCGTCCGTGATCGGGATCGACGAGCGCCGGCCAGCGTCGATGAGCTGGAGGTCTTCAGGCGAGGCGTGGGTGGCTGCGCTCGAGTTCTGAAACTTGACGGTCATGCGCACGACGTCGTTCTGCACCCTCACATTGGAGATCCAGATCGTGTACCCCTTGACGTTGGCGCACGGCCCCGGCGCGCAGTTCTCGGGCGTCAGGTTGCTGTTCGGCTGGGTCGACAATGGCGCCTTCAGCGCCATGTAGGCGCCGCCCGCGACAAGGGCGGCTACGATCAGGCCGGCGGTCACGCCCAGGCTGGTCAACAGGCGGCGGGTCATCTATTTGCGTAACGGAGATTACTCGCCAGAAGGAACTGCTTAGGCGGGCAAGAGCTCCTTCTCCGGCAGCCACTCGTCGGTCAGCACCTTGCCGTCCTTGAGCTTGATCTGCCGCCTGGCCTGGCCGGCGAGGTCCAGGTCGTGGGTGACCAGCACGATTGTGACCTGGTCTTCGCTGTTCAGTCGCTTCAGGAGGTCGACCAGCTGCTGCGCCGTCTCGGTGTCCACCGCGCCAGTCGGCTCGTCGAGCAAGATCAGCGAGGGCTGGTTCACCATCGACCGGGCGATCGCCACGCGCTGCATCTGGCCGCCCGACAGCTCCGTTGTCCGGTGCTTGATCCGGTCGGTCAAGCCGACGCGTTCAATCAGCTCGAGCGCGCGCTGCTTACCGGAGGCTTTGCCGTCTTTCACGTAGCGAAGCGGCAGCATCACGTTCTCGAGCACATTCATCCCAGACAGCAGGTTGTACTCCTGGAAGACGAAACCGACCCTGCGCGCCCGCATCTGAGCGCGCTGGCGGTCACCGAGCTGGCTGGTGTCGATGTCGTCGATGAACAGGCTGCCTGCCGTCGGCTTCAGCAGCAGCCCGAGTAGGTCGAGCAGCGTCGTCTTGCCGGAACCTGAGCGGCCGACGACGGCGACGAACTCGCCCCTCTCAATGTCCAGGGTGACGCCGTCGAGCGCGCGGATGATCTCCGAGCCTCGCTTGTAGTGCTTGGTCAGCTCGATGAGCCGCACATTGGCCATCTACTCGTTCCTCAGCGCTATTACGGGATCAAGCCGAGCTGCGCGCCACGCGGGCAGCACGCCTGCGACGGCACCAAGCACCGTCGCAAAACCAATTGCAAAGATCGTGAGCGCGGGCGTGATCAGAAATAAGGTGGAGCCGTCGGCCGGCGCAAACAAGGTATTGCGCGCCACCACGATGAGCACGCCAAGTCCATAACCGATCAGGCCTCCGATGAGGCCTATCAGCGTTGCCTCCAGCAGGAATTCGCCCATCACGTTGAACGTCGTCGCACCAACGGCCTTCTTGAGCCCGATCTCACGCACGCGCTCGGCGACCGACATGAACATCGTGTTCACGACGGACAGGCCGCCGATGATCAGCGCCAGAAGCGCGGCCGCGGTGGTGATGGCGGTGAAGATCGCGCCGCCGGACTTGAAACCGTTCACCAGATCACTGGGCTTGGTCGCTTTGACACCGGTGACCTGCGAGTTGATGCGGTCCGCGATCTTGTCCAGGTTCGACAGCGAGCTGCCCGGCTTGCCGTAGACCGAGATGCCCTCGGTGATCTGGGTGACGTCGATCGAGCTCTGCAGCGACGCGGGCAGGCTGTCTCTCAGGAGCATCTGGCCGTCGGCGATGTTGATGTAGGCGAAGCTGTCGGGAGCGGTCTTCGTCTCATTCAAGACGCCGACCACGGTGAAGGAGTGATTGACGAAGTCCGGCTTGGCGTCCGCGGGCCGCACCGGCAGGTCGATGGTGTCGCCAACCTTCTTGTTGAACTCGTGGGCGATGGTGGACCCGAGCGCGACCTCACCATGCGAGCTGGCGCTTGCCGGCCGGCCCTGCGCGTAGGTGACTTTGAGCGCGCTGTAGTTGTTCTCGTCAGGATCGCCGGCGACGATGGTGTCAGGAATTCCGAAGCTGACGACGATCGCTCCGCCGGGTTTTGCCGCGAATTGGTAGCCCGGAAACGCAGCTTCCACCCCGCCCACCTTCTTGATCTCGTCGATCTTCGACATGGGGAGGAGGTTGGCGGCCTGACCATCGGGCGGTCCGACCTGGATGCTGCCGCCGAAGTACTTCACGCCTCCATCGATCAGAGCGTTGAAGTTCTCCGCCAGCGCGCCCATGGTGGTCAGGGCGAGCACGCCGATGACGATGCCCGAGATCGTCAGGAAGCTGCGGAGCTTGTGGCGGCCGACGTTGCGGATGATTTCCACGAGACTGTTGAGAATACGGCGCGCTGCCTCTAAGGCGGGTAAAGGAGTGGCCGCTAGGCGACGACGGTTCCCAGCTTGCCGATGTACAGCTTCCAACCCTCGCGATGGCTGGCGCGCTGCTCCTCACTCGGCAGGCCGCTGTGCCGGAGACGCAGCAGCGTGCCGTCTCCGTCCGGAGTGAGCGTGATCTCGACTGTCGTCGATCCCGGCGCGACCTCGGGGTCCCCTTCCCAGCCCCAGCTCATGAGGATGCGATAGGGCGGCTCGACCTCGCGATAGTCGCCGCTCGCGAAGTGCGCCCCGTCGACATCGAGGCGAAAGGCGCCGCCAGGCCTGGGATCTAGCTGTGCGCCGATGCCCATCCACTCGACGAACTTCGCCGGGTCGATGAGGTACGAGAAGACCGTCGCCGGCCGGGCCGCGATCCGCTGTTCGACTTCTACCTTTTCGATTTGGCTCGCTCCTCGGATTCGGCCAGCAAACGCAGCCGGTCGATCTTGCGCTCCCACATCTTGCGGAGAAAAGGCTCGAGCGGTTTGAGCGCCGCCCGGTCCGCCCGGTAGAGCCGGCTCGTGCCGACGCGGCGCTGTCGGATGAGCCCCGCGGCGTGGAGGACGCGCAGGTTCTGAGAAATCGCGGGCCAGGAGACATCGAAGGCTTTGGCAATGTCACCGGCGGACAGCTCGTCGCTCCAGACCAGGCGCACGATCTCGCGCCGGCGAGGACTCGCCAGGGCCATGAGTGGATCGCCAAGTTGCGCCATCGCCAAGGTCTATTCTAAGATAGCGCTTAATTAAGCCGAATCTTTAGGAGGAACTGGGAATGGCTGGGCCGCTGATGCACATGGTTTCCATCGACGCCGGCGCCAACAAGATCTACGACGCGCTGTCGACCACCAAAGGCCTGTCGAGCTTTTGGACCGCCGACAGCCACGCCGAGCCGAAGGTCGGTTCGATCGCGAAGTTTGGCTTCCACGGACCCGTATTGGAGATGAAGGTGGACGAGCTCGAGCCCGGCAAACGCGTCCGCTGGTCGACGCACGGTGGCTTCCCGGAATGGAAGGGCACGACCGTGACCTGGGACATCAAACCCGCGAAGGATGGCGCGCACGAGGTCACGTTCAACCACGAAGGCTGGCCGCAGGAGCTGGCGCCGGCGGAGCTTGCGTCGGTGAACTACACCTGGGGCGGGATCGTCGGGCGGCTCAAGAAGTACGCCGAGACGGGCGAGCCCTGTCCCTTCTTTCCCTAAATTCCAGACCCCTCCGGCGCTTCGCGCCACCTTCCCCACACGGTGGGGAGGTGAAACCCCCAATACAATGACTCCGCCATGAGGGGATGCGGTGTTCAGTCTTTTGCTCAGGGGATTCGCCCTGGGCTTTGCCATCGCCGCCTCGCCCGGCCCAATCTTCTTTCTGTGCGTTAGACGCACCCTGACGCAGGGCCGGCTCACCGGCCTCCTCTCCGGATTCGGAGTCGCCACGGCGGACGGTTTCTACGCTGCCATCGCGACGTTCGGCGTCGCAGCGTTAACCGCCGCCTTCGTCGCCGGCCGGCGCCCGCTCGCCGTGTTGGGCGGTGCTGTCCTGGTCTTGCTGGGGGCCCGCATCCTGATGGAGCGAAGGCAGGCGGCGCAGTCCGCGGCGGCACCGACAGGACGCGGACTCGTGTGGGCGTACCTCTCGACGCTTGGCCTCACGATCACAAACCCGGCGACGATCGTGTCCTTCGCGGCCCTGGCTGCGACGCTTGGGCTGGGTACGGGCGGGTCGCTCGTGCGCCCGGCCCTCGTGGTGGTCGGTGTCCTGCTCGGATCGGCGGTGTGGTGGTGCGTGCTGGTGATCGCCGCCTCGGTGCTGCGAACGCGGCTCACCCCGGCCGTCGTCGGTTGGATCAGCACGGTTAGCGGGCTCGCCATCGCCGGGCTCGGAATTTTGGCCGTGCTTTCGGCCTTTTCAGGTTAGGTATGGAGACGGAGATGAAGCGCACCCGCACCGTTACGTGGGAAGACCCTTTTGAGGTTCCGAAGGCGGCCGCCGGGCGCAGTGGCCTCGACCTTTTGAAGGACGTCTTCGAGGGTCGCTTGCCTCCGCCTCCGATCACCGCCACTCTTGGTTTCCGCGGCGTGCACGTCGAGGAGGGCAAGGCCGTCTTCGAGGGGGAACCGGGCGAGCACCTGTACAACCCGATCGGATCGGTCCATGGTGGATTTGCGATGGCGCTTCTCGATTCCGCGATGGGCTGCGCGATCCATTCGACGCTGCAGGCCGGAGAGCGTTACACCACGCTCGAGTTGAAGACCAACTTCGTGCGCCCGATCACGGTCGAAACGGGACGCGTTCGCTGTGAGGGCGTGGTCGTGCATCGTGGGGCGACGATCGCGACAGCCGAAGGCAAGCTCGTCGCCGACAGCACCGGCAAGCTGCTCGCGCACGGCACGACGACATGCTTGATCGTTTCTCCCCCATGAGCCGGCCGATACGGATCGTCGATGTCTTCACCGACAAGCCTCTGGCGGGCAACCAGCTGGCGGTCGTTCTTGACGGCAAGGACCTCTCCGCCAAGACCATGCAGCGAATCGCGCAAGAGATGAACTTCTCTGAAACAACTTTCGTGCTGCCGCCCGAGGATTCCAAGCACGCGGCGAAGGTGCGCATCTTCACGCCCGCGGCCGAGCTACCGTTCGCCGGCCACCCCACCATCGGCACGGCCTGGGTCCTCGCGGACGAAGGCATGGTCTCCGGCGACGCGACCGACTTCACTCTCGAGGAGAATGTCGGACCGGTCAAGGTTCGCAGCGTCAAGGAGCATGGCCGCGTCTTGTTCTGGATGACGCATCCGCCGCTGACCTTCGGCCCGGTGTTTCCGCACAAGGAGGTGGCGTCCGCGATCGGGGTTGAGGAGTCCGCGATCGTGCACGACGTGCCGGCGCAGGTGGCGAGCACGGGCGCCCCGTTTCTCTTCGTCGCGCTGCGTGACGCGGGCGCCGTGGACTCGGCCGTGTCCGACTCGCCACGGGTGCGCAAACTTCTGCACGGCGATCGCGGTCATGGTGTGTTCTTGTTCGCGGCCGCCGGTGAAGGCCGGCTCTACAGCCGCATGTTCGCCGTCGACATCCCGGAAGATCCTGCGACCGGCTCGGCCAGCGGTCCACTCGGCGCGTTCGCGGTCAAGTACGGCCTGGTCGAGCGCGCGCCTCAAGTCTCAATCGTCAGTGAGCAGGGGGCGAAGATGGGCCGCCAGAGCTTCGTGCACATCGAGCTCACGTACGGCGAGTCGAAGGACGCCCCGGAGCGCATCGAGGTCGGCGGCGGCGTCATGCCCGTGCTGAGCGGGACGCTGGCAGATTTCGATTAGTGCAGGTCGACAGCTACAGGTTTCTGCCGCGCAGCTTCCGCCCTTTATATGAGGGGCGCGGGGCGTTCCCGGGCGAAGAGCATCCGGTGTGGGCGCCGTTCGAGAAGCGTCTGTCGGCGTCACGCATCGCGCTGCTGACCTCAGCCGGCATCTACCTGAAGACGAGCCAGCCCTCGTTCGACCTCGATGGCGAGCGGGAGCGCCCGGAATGGGGCGATCCTTCGTGGCGCGTCATCCCGTCGAACGCGAAGCCCGAGGACTTCGCCGTCGCGCACCTACATATAAATGACGAGGACCTGCTGGCCGATCCCGAGATTGCGCTGCCGGTGGGGATGCTGCGCCGGCTGGTCGAGGAGGGCGTCGTCGGCGCTGCGGCCGAGCGCCAAGTCGGGGTCATGGGCTACCAGGACCGGCGGCTGAAGGACTGGCGCGAGACCACTGCGCCGGCGATCGTCGGCCATCTGCGCGAGCAGGAGGCCGACGGGCTCATCCTCGCGCCGGCTTGACCCGACTGCTGCAGCAACGTGCCCGTGCTGGCACGGTGGATCGAGGCGGCGGGAATCCCAACTGTGACGGTGACCATGATGCCCGCGGTCGCTGAGGAGCGCCGGGCGCCGCGCATCGTCGGGGTCGAGTTCCCGTTCGGCCACGCGTTCGGCGTGGCGCACGACCGGTCCACGCAGCGGCATGTGCTCGAACTTGCGCTGCGCGTGCTGGCGGGGGCGTCGGGGTTCGGAACCCGAGTCGACCTCGACGTGGAGTGGCCGGTGCCGCTGCGGGAGGCCTACCGGGCCTGGCAGCCGAAGGAGCCGAGCCCGATCGTCAAGAAGATGTTGGAGGCGCGAGCGAATGCCGCAAGAAGCTGAGGACCCCTGTTACTTCGGGTCGAGTTTGATCGAGGCCGAGTTGATGCAGTAGCGAAGCCCGGTCGGCTCTGGCCCGTCGTCGAAGACGTGGCCCAGGTGCCCGCCGCAGCTCGCGCAGGTGACCTCGGTCCGGATCATGAAGTGCGAGTCGTCCACCGACTCCTCGATCGGCGCACCCTCCGCCGGCGCGTAGAAGCTCGGCCAGCCGCAGTGCGTGTCAAATTTGGTCTCCGACTCGAACAGCTTGGCCCCACAGCCCCCGCAGAGATAAACGCCAGGCGTCGTCGTGTTCCAGTACTCGCCCGTGAAGGGCCGCTCGGTGCCCTTCTCGCGCAGCACGTGGTACTGGACGGGGGTTAGATCGCGCTTCCACTCGGCTTGGCTCTTCTGGACGGCGGCTTCGCTCTTCTTCTTCACGCTCCTACTTTGCCCTCAACTCTCAACGATCAAACTCGCTTGAACGTGGCGACCTGCGACTATATTCACCCCCTTCTCATCCCGCCAAACTAGAGGGGTGGCCGGCAAGGCGCGTCTGAAGAACGACCTCGTGGTCTGGCTGGTGACGGCCGACCACCAGTGCCGGCCGCATTCGGTCCTGGTCTGGTTCTATTGGGATGGCGAGTCATTTCTCGTCTACTCACTGCCGGGGCAGAAAGTGCGCGGCGTCCAGGCCAATCCCAACGTCGAGCTGCACCTGAACAGCGACCTGGTGGGTGACGACGTGGTGCGCATCTCAGGCACCGCGAAGATCGCGCGCAAGGAACCACCCGCGTACAAGGTCCCGGGGTACGTTCGCAAGTATCGCAGCCAGATGAAAAACCTCGGCATGACGCCGCAGCAGTTCTCCGAGCAATACAGCGTGCCGATCCGCATCCGTCCGACGCGCTTTCACTAACCTGAGCGATATGACGCATCCACTTCGCTTCGGGCTAAAAGCGTCCGGCCAGAACATCACCATCGAGCAGCTCCGCGCCGCCTGGCAGATTGCCGACGAAGGCGGCTTCGATCACCTCTGGGACTTCGATCACCTGGCTTCGATCGGGCCGACAGGTCCCGACCGTCCCATCTACGAAGGTTGGGCCTTGCAGGCCGCGATGGCCGAGGCGACCAAGCGCGTCCGCATCGGCTGCCTGGTCACCGGCAACACGTACCGCCACCCGGTCGTGCTCGCCAAGCTGGCGGTGACGGTCGATCATCTTTCCGGCGGCCGGCTTGAGCTCGGCATCGGTGCGGCCTGGGCTGAGATCGAGCACCAGATGTACGGAATCGAGGGTCTCGACCACCGTGTCGGCCGGCTCAGCGAGTCGCTGCAGATCATCAAGTCACTGTTCACCGAGGAACGCACGAACTTCGACGGTCGTTACTACAAGTTGACGGACGCGATCGCCAACCCCAAGCCGATTCAGAAGCCGTACCCGCCGCTCTGGATCGGCGCCCAGGGTGAGAGCACGCTCCGCTTGACCGCGCGTCACGCCGACGTGTGGAACATCTCAGGCGGAGATCCGGCCTTCGTCAAAGATGTGATCGGCAAGTTCGAGGACGCGTGCGGCGCGGTCGGTCGCGACCCGTCAGAGGTTCGGCGCTCTCTACAGTTCGGCTGGGAGAGTGGCGACCGCAGCGAGCTGATCGAGCTCTCGGGCAAGTACTACGAGCTCGGCGTGACCGAGCAGGTCATCTACCTGCGCGGCCACCATCCGGAGAAGCTGGCGGAGAAGATCGTCGAGGCGCTCCCGGACCTCCGCCGTTTGGAGCGGGTTCATTCGAGCTCCTGAACAGCCGACCGCTCAGCAGAGCCCGCTCGGCGCTGTTCTGTGTGAGCTCCAGCGCTCGCTGCTGTGCCGCTCGCGCCAACTCTTGCCGTCCAAGCTCGGTCAACATCTGTCCAGGGGCCGCGTGGAACAGGTGGTAGTTGCGTAGGGCAGGAGCCAGCGGGTCGATCTCTTCGAGTGCGGTCTCCGGCCCCTCCAGCTTGCCGAGCGCGATTGCGCGATTTAGGCGGACGACAGGTGACGGCGCCAGCACAAGCAGCATGGCGCTGAGGGCGAAGATCTGCTGCCAATCGGTCTCGGGCTGAGAGTCGCCGTCACCGGTCCTGCCTCTTCGCGGAAGGTGCGAGCGATGGCGGCGGCGCTGTCCAATGGGCTTACCGCTCCATCATGGGTCGGATCTCCAGCGTCCCGCCGCCCCGCCAAGATTTGGCCATCGCCAAAGCCTCGTCGAGGTGCGCCACCTCGACCTCGGTACACCCACCGACGATCTCCTTGCCTTCTAGAAACAACCCGTCCTTGACGATCGGGGGACCATCGCCTCTGAACTTGACCGTCGTCGCGGTCTCGGGGCCCTGGAGCTGACCTCCGTGGCCCAACCTGGCGCGGTTTTCCGCAAACCAGCGCCCGACCTCCGCGTAGCGGCTCCTGAGCTCTTTGGGCGACATCGAGTCGAAGGCTGACTGATCGGCTGCTGTCCCGCAGAACAGAAAGACGTACTTCATCCCTTCACGTCCTAACCCGATACGACAAACAAGCATGGCCCCAAATCGACGCGTCACGACATATTGTTGACACAATATATATTGTTGTAGTAATATGTCGTTGTGGCTGACATTTTCCAGATCCTGGCCGACCCGACCCGACGTCGTATGGTGGAGGCGTTAAGGCGCGGGGAGCGGTCGGTAGGCGAGCTCGTCGAAGTCGTCGACATCGGCCAGCCTGGCGTGTCACGGCAGCTGGCAATCCTCGGAGACGCGAACTTCGTGGTCATGCGACCCGAAGGCCGGCGGCGCCTCTATTCGCTGAGGCCGCAGCCGTTCCGTGAGCTGTCGGAGTTCGTCACCACCTACCGGGCAATCTGGGAACCGAGGCTGGACAGAATGGGCGCCGAGATCGACCGGCGTCACAAGAAACGAGAGATGAAAAGGAGAGACAGCGATGGCTAACACCGTCCGACCCTGCATCACGTTCAAGGACCGCGCGGAAGAGGCGGTCAACTTCTACGTTTCGCTCTTCCCCAACTCGAAGATCCTGAGCATCGCTCGCGTCGAAACCGACGGCGGACCGATCCCGAAGGGCAAGCTGCTCAACGCGACCTTCGAGCTCGACGGGCGGGAGTTTCTCGCGTTCGACGGCGGCGATGCGTTCAACTTCACCGAGGGCATCTCGATCCTCGTCAACTGCAAGACGCAGGAGGAGGTCGACAGGTACTGGACGAAGCTGACCGCGAACGGTGGCGAAGAGGGACCATGCGGATGGCTCAAGGATCGCTTCGGGCTTTCGTGGCAGATCGTGCCCGAGGTTCTCGGCCAGATGCTGACTGACACAAGGTCCGGCAACGCCGAGGCGTGCATGAACGCGATGATGAAGATGAAGAAGCTCGACATCGCCACCCTCGAGAAGGCCTACAAGGGCAGCCCGGTAGCTTGACCGAACGTCCCAAGCTCACCCTCGAGCGCACGTTCGAGGCCACCGCCGACGAGGTGTGGGAGCTGTGGACGACCAAGGACGGAATCGAAGCGTGGATGGGCCCGGACGGATTCAGCGTCGTCGTGCAAGAGCTGGATCTTCGTCCGGGCGGGGACCTCGTCTACGCAATGAGCGCGATCGCTCCTGAGCAGATCGAGTTCATGACCAAGGCGGGGATGCCGCTCGTGAACGAGCACAGATTCACGTTCATCGAGATCGATCGTCCCCGCCGGCTCGTCTATCGGGACATTGCGGATTTCATCCCGGGCGTCGAGCCGTACGAGGTCGAGACGGTTGTGGAGCTGCATCCGGTGGAGGGCGGAGTCCGCATGGTGCTCACCTTCGACGCGATGCATGACGACCGGTGGACGCAGCTTGCGACGATGGGCCGGGAGAGCGAGCTGCGAAAGCTCGAGCAGCTCCTCGCGGCGCGCTCCTGAATCGCGCGAGAATGAGACATTCGCCTGCGGTTTGAAAGGAGGTCGTCATGGCCGACAGCGTGTACCGGGTGACAGAGCTGATTGGTACCAGCAACCAGTCCTGGGAGGCGGCCGCACGAGGCGCCGTCCAGACCGCGGCCAAGACCCTGCGCGACCTTCGGGTGGCCGAGGTGTCGGAGCAGGACATGACGATCGAGAACGGCAAGGTGACGAGCTACAGGGTGAAGCTGAAGGTCTCGTTCAAGTATCTGCCTGAGGCCAGCCCGAGCCGGACGAAAAGCACCAGCCGCAAGCGGTAACCGGCCGCCCCCTCCCGCCTACGGGGCTGTGGCGGCTTGCAGCTGGCAGCCCGCCGATTTCATCTCATCGAGGGCCTGCAGGCCGGTGGCCTCGTTGACTGCGGCGCACAGGTTGACCAGGACGCGGACCTGGAACTGATTCTTGCGCGCGTCCAGGGCGCTCGCGCGCACGCAGTAGTCGGTTGCGATCCCGCACACGTCGATGTGGTCGATGCGCTGCTCCTTCAGGACGTCGAGCAGGTCATGACCCCGCGGGTCCAGCGCCTCAAAGGCCGAGTAGGCGGCGGCGTTGCGGCCCTTTGTGACCACCGTCTGGATGTACTTCTCGCGTATGAGGTTCTGGATCGAAGGCACGAATGCGGCGCCCGGAGTCCCGACCACGCAGTGGGGCGGCCAGGTGTTGACGAAGTCCGGATGGTCGGAGATGTGCTCCGGAGCGCTCTCGTGGTAGTCGCGCGACGCGACCACGAAGTCGTACTCGTACCTGAAATGTCGGACGTGGCGGGCGATCATCGCCGCCACCTGCAGCCCGCCGGCCACGCCAAGGCTCCCACCCTCGACGAAGTCCACCTGGACGTCGACCACGAGCAACGCGTTTCTCATTTCTCCGCGACCCTACTTAACTGCTAATTACACTGGCCATATATGGCCGCCGGCCCGATGGCCTCCGTGATAGTAGCGGGCGCGCGCACGCCGTTTGGCAAGTTTGGGGGCGCGTTCAAGGAGGTCCCGGCTAAGAGTCTCGGGGCGCACGCGATCCGGGCCGCTCTCGATCTCTCGGGAGTGCAGGGCGAGGACGTCGACTACGTGATCATGGGCCACGTCCTGCAGGCCGGCGCCGGCCAGATCACCGCCCGGCAGGCCGCGATCGAGGCCGGAATCCCCCAGCAAGTGCCGGCGATCACGATTAACAAGGTTTGTCTCTCCGGCATCAACGCGATCGCGCTTGCCGACCAACTGATCCGCGCCGGCGAGGTCGAAGTCGTCGTCGCGGGCGGTATGGAATCCATGTCCGAGGCGCCGTACCTGTTCCCCAAGGCACGCTTCGGCGCGCGCATGGGCAACAGCGAGGTGGTTGACTCGATGATCCACGACGGGCTGTGGTCGACCTTCACCGAGCAGCACATGGGGGAGAGCTCGGACGAGGTCAACCGGGAGCTGGAGCTGAGTCGCGAAGACCAGGACGAGTGGGCGGCGCGCTCGCACCAACGGGCCGAGAAGGCCTGGAACGAGGGCACGCTTCGCGACGAGATCGTGATGGTGGCGCTGCCGCGGAAACGTGGCGAGCCGGTCAGGGTGGAACGCGACGAGGGGGTGCGGCCGGGCACGACCGTGGAGTCGCTGAGCAAGCTGCCTCCCGCCTTCAAGAAGGACGGCACGATCACAGCGGGCAACGCTTCCCAGATTTCGGATGGCGCGGCCGCGGTCGTCGTGATGTCGAAGGAGCGAGCCGAGAAGATGGGCGCCGAGCCGCTCGTCGAGATCGTCGCCCATGGTATGAGCGCGGACCGTTATGCCTGGCTGCACACGGTGCCCGCGCTGGCGCTGAGCAACGCACTGAAGAAGGCCGGCCTCGACGTCGACGACATCGACCTGGTGGAGATCAACGAGGCCTTCGCCGCCGTCGCGCTGAACGCGACCCGCATGCTCGCGCTCGACGAGGAGCGGGTGAATGTGAATGGCGGCGCCGTCGCACTCGGCCATCCCATCGGCGCCAGCGGCGCCCGGCTTGTGCTCACGGTCGCCCACGAGCTCAAGCGACGCGGGCTGCGCACCGGCGCCGTGGCCCTTTGCGGCGGCGGCGGTCAGGGCGACGCGTTGATCGTCAGACGCCTTCGGCAGTGAGCTCTCGCAAGGCGGCGCGTTCGGTCGCCTCGTTCGGATCGTGGGCCTCGCCCATCAAACCGGACATCCTTCTCCACGGCACCGTCCACATGCGCAACCAGATGGCGCGCTGGGACGGCGCCGATCTCTACTGGTCGGAGCTGCGGCCGTACGAGGGAGGGCGAATCGTGGTTTGTCGTCGCGCGTCTGACGGCACCCTCAGCGATGTCACACCGCAAGGATTCAACGCGCGCAGCCGCGTCCACGAGTACGGGGGCGGCCACTTCGCGGTCAAGGACGGCATTGTCTTCTTCACCAATTTCAACGATCAGCGCCTCTACCGTCAGGAAGGCGCGGGCACGCCACGCGCGATCACTCCGGCGGATGACATCCGCCACGCCGACATGGTCGTCGACGCGGCGCGACGCCGCCTGATCGCGGTTCGAGAGGACCACACGACCGGGGCTCACGAGCCAGTCAACATGATCGTCGCGGTCGACGCCGACGGCCGGCGTGAGCCGATCACCATCGCGTCTGGCAACGATTTCTACTCCTCGCCAAAGCTCAGCCCCGACGGCGAGCGCGTCACATGGCAGACCTGGAACCACCCGCACATGCCCTGGGACGCAAGCGAGATCTGGGTCGGCGAGCTCGACCGCGACGGCAACCTGACCTCGTCGCGCAAAATCGCGGGTGGCGGGAACGAATCGGTCCTACAGCCGGAGTGGTCTCCGTCTGGCGAGCTGTATTTCGTCTCGGACCGCAGCGATTGGTGGAACCTCTACCGAGCGCGAGGCGAAGGCGACGAACCGGTTTGCCGCCGCGCCGCAGAGTTCGGCGCGCCGCAGTGGGTCTTCGGCCAGCGCTTCTACGACTTCAACGGACCTGACGAGATCACCTGCCTGTTTTCCGACGCCGGGGCCAGCAAGCTCGGCCGCCTCGATCTCAACACCGGCAAGCTGCAGCACATCGAGCTCCTTTACACGTCGCTCGCAAACCTGCAAGTCCATGACCACAGCGCGGTGATGTTCGCAAGCTCGGCGACATTGGCCGAGAGGGTGCTCGTGATCGACCTGAACACACTCGCCCAAGAGGTCGTAAAGGTCGCCAATCCCGCGCATATCGAGTCTGGCTTCTTCAGCGTGCCGAGACCGATCGAGTATCCAACAGAGAACGGCAACACCGCGCACGCGTTCTACTACCCGCCTCGCAACCATGATCACGAGCCTCCCGAGGGAGAGAAGCCGCCGCTCGTGGTCCACTGCCACGGCGGCCCGACCGGATCGGCCGGCCCGACGTATCCGTTCGAGTTTCAGTACTGGACGAGCCGCGGCCTGGCCCTCGTCGACGTGAACTACGGAGGCTCATCCGGTTACGGCCGCGCCTATCGGCAGCGCCTCAACGGCAACTGGGGTGTGGTCGACGTCGATGACTGCATCAACGCGGCCCGCTATCTGGTGGACCAGGGGCTCGCCGACCCGGAGCGCGTGTCGATCACGGGTGGATCGGCCGGCGGCTTCACCGCCTTGCTGTCGCTCACCAAGCGCGACTTCTACAACGCGGGTGCGAGCCACTACGGGATCGGCGACCTCAAGCTCTTCATCGACGAGACGCACAAGTTCGAGGCTCACTACTGCGACACGCTTGTCGGTCCATATCCAGAGCGCGCAGACGTCTATCAGGACCGCTCGGCGATCAACTTCGCCGACAGGTTGAGCTGTCCGGTGATCCTCTTTCAGGGGCTCGAGGACAAGATCGTTCCGCCCAGCCAGGCCGAAACTTTCGTCGCGGCCTGCAAGGAAAAGAACCTTCCGTATGCGTACGTGGCGTTCGAAGCCGAGCAGCACGGCTTCCGGCAGGACAAGAACATCCGGCGGGCGATGGAGGGAGAGCTGTATTTCCTCTCCCAGATCTTTGGCTTCGAGACCGCCGACAAGATCGAACCGGTAGAGATCGAGAACTTCACCAAAGGCCCTGGTGTCGGCGAGAGGATTTGAACCTCCACGCCCTTTCGGGCACCAGCTCCTAAGGCTGGCGCGTCTGCCATTCCGCCACGCCGACGCATTGCAACGATAGGGCGTATCGCGGGTTCCTAGTCGAATCTACGTTCGGGCAGTACGCCCGTACCCCGGCCTGTAGCCTAAAGTTCAGGTTCGTGGCCATGCCTCCGCACCCGAACGGCTCGCGTCCGGCTGAAAACGGCAACGGGCACCGCAACATCGGCGGCTACCGCCTGCTCCGGGAGCTGGACACCGACAGCCTCGGTTCGGTCTACGAGGCCGAGCATCCGCGTCTGCACCGTCGGGTCGCCCTGCGCACCATCGGCACGGGCGTCGCGCGCGACGTGAGCTTCTCGCGCCGGTTCTTGCTCGAGCTGCGCTCCTATACCGCGCTCGAGCACGAAGCCATACCCAGGCTCTACGAGCTTGCCTACGAAGGCGACTCGCCGTACCTGGTGACCGAGTTCGTGGCCGGCAGCACATTCGACGGCATGCTCGGTGACGGCCAGCGATACGAGCCACTTGGCATCATCGACCTGCTGCGTCCGATCGCAAGTGCGCTGGACTACGCGCATTCGCGCGCGACAGTGCATCGCGACGTCAAGCCCGCGAACATCCTCCTCGCCGAGGATGGGCGGACGCTGCTGACGGGATTCGGGCTCGGCACCGTGGCTTCGTTCAACACCGGTCCCGGGGCCAGCGGTCCGGTCGCGCCTGACTATGTCGCGCCGGAGCGTCTCGTCGGCCGCGAGGTCGACGGACGCGCCGACGTCTATTCGCTCGCCGCGGTCATCTTCGAGGCGACGACCGGTCGCCGTCCGTTCTCGTCGAAGAGCTGGATCGAGACGCTGAGCCGGCGGCTCTACGAGCCGCCGCCCAACGTGCGCGAAGTCGCAGCAGACCTATCTCCGGCGTTTGCGGCGGTGCTGCAGCTGGCGATGGACCGCGATCCGGCGCGCCGTCCCGCCACCGCCGGCGAGCTGCTCGACCGACTGGAGGCGGCGATCACGTCGCCCAACGGCAAGGTTCAGCCCAACGGCGTGGTGCCGAAGCGCGCCAGGCGCGCGCTGAGGAAGCTGCTCCGCCGCTAGGTTGGGGTCCGCCCGTCGACCATCATCACCGAGTTGCAAGTGAACAGACGATCGACGACAAATCCAGGATCCAGGTTCGACGGGTTCTGACCGATCACGGCCGCGATCTGCTCCACGACCTGCTGCGCCGGCACGTTCATGCCGAAGATCGTGCCTCCGGTGGGCATGATGTCCAAGACGCCGTTCTGGGCGACGAGCGCCGCGGAGCCGCTCCAGGTGAAACCGTTGTATATGCCCTTGGCCGTGATGATTGCGCCGGCGATCGAATTCTCGCTGAACGAGAGGCTGAGGTTGGAGATTCCAGAAGCCTGGCCCGACAGCTTTACGGCGCTGATCAGGTCCTGGGCGGTATAGCCGCGGTGGACGGCGCCGAACTGCTCCACATCGGCGCTCTTGCAATCCTCGACCGACGCCACCGCGACAAACGGTTCCTCGCCATCGTTGCCGAGACCACTGACGCCATCGACGAAGATCGTGTAGATGCCGGGCGGAGCGTTGTTGATAACGAGTGTCGGCAGCTTGCCGGTGGCGAGATACTGCTGGCCGTCAGGCGCCTTGACCGTGAGCTTCATCGCGCTGCCCGGATAACCGAGCGACGCCTTGACGAGGCTGCCTCCGGCGTAGCTGTACGTGTACTGCTGCCGCTCGCCGTTGTGCAGCGGAGCGCCGACAAAGTCTTGCTCGGTGCCTGGAGTCGTCCCGACCTCGACGGCGTTCGACGCGTCGAGCGCGGGGCCGAACGGGTCTTCTGCATCCGGGGTGATGGGGCCGACAGCTCCGATCGTGCCGTCTGCGGCGACGGTCACCTCTTGCCCGCCGTGCAGGGTGACGCTGCCCTTGCTCGAGCTGACGGTGAGCGTGCCGATGAAGAGCCTGACGAGCATGCTCCCGTTGGGCTTGGTCCAGATCTCGAACTTGGTTCCGCGCACACTGGCCGTCGCCGACTTGCCATGTACGTCGAACGTCGCGCCCGAGACCAGGTGCTGCACGTTGGTCAAGGTGCGGCCGGCCGACTGCGTCAGCGACACGTCGTGAAGGTTGCCGCTCTTGCTGAAGTGCGCGGCGTCGAGCTTGATCGTCGTGTCCTTGGCGAGACGGGTGATCGTCCCGTCGGGCAGCGTGATCGCGGCCCGGCCCTTGGGGTCGGTCTGCACCGAATCGTTCGCCCGGATGACCGAGCCCGTGTTCGCGGAGCTGAAGTCGACCCCGTTGTGCGAGATCGAGGCCGCGGGCTGGTAGACGGTCAACGCCGCCGACGCGTTGACCTGGGCCTGGGCCGCGACGTTCAGCCATACGACCCCGCCCGCGATCAGCACGACGACGAGAAAAAGTGCGATCAAGATACGGCGCCCGCCCCGGCGTCTCGGCGGCGACTTGGCGGCTACCGTTCGCATGTTGCCCGGGAAAGATAGCTCAAGGCACCGCTACTAATAGGGATTTTCAGCGGTGGCCTTCGATCACCATCATGTGGTCGCCGTTGGCACCCGCGCAGGAGTAGACGCGATCGACGGTGTAGCCCGACGGAATCGAGCTGATGGCGGCGCCTCCGTAGGCGCCGAGGTACTTCAAAACCTGGGTGGTGACGTTGATGCCCCGCACGGTGACCTGGGTGATGACCGCGCCCAGGTTGGGTGTCGCGGCGTAGAAGACGATCGTCCAGGAGACGGGCGTCCCACCGATGTTCGAGGAATAGGAGAGCCGCGCCGACGTGGGCGAGGTGCCCTGGAACGTGATGCTCACCCCGCTCGCGCCGGAGTCCTCCAGTCCCCTCGCGAGCTGCGAGTTGCTGAGCGTCTCGCGGACGATGGTGCCTACCTCTGAGTCGCCGGAGGCGGCCGCGACACAGGGTGCGTTCGTGGCGAATGCGACCACGAACGCCTCGGCGGGGGAGACGCTGATCGCGTGCACGATGGCGCGGTAGCGACCGGCCGGGCCCTGCAGGTTGCCCATCACCGGCGAGGAGCCATTGTGATTGTCGTGCACGACCCCATTCGGGTCGATGACCGAAAGCGTCATGAAGCTTCCCGGGTAGCACAGAGCGACGCTGACGACACCGCCCGACGAGTCGTAGTCAACCTCTTGTGTCTGGCCAGTGGAGATCGGGTCGCCCGTCGAGATTTGCATCGTGCCCGGGGTCGTGCCCAATGAGACGGCTTTGGCGCACTGCGCGGTGAGCGCATAGGGATCCTGCGCATCGCGCTGGATGGCACGCACCGCGGACAGATTGCCGTTCGCGTCGGCATCGATCTCCTGCCCGGCGTTGACATTCGTCGTCTGCTTGCCATTGACCCGGACGGTTCCTTCGAAAACCTTGATTAGGTTTGTGTTGTTGGTCCGGACCAGGAGCTCGAACTGTGTCCCGCGCACCTCCGCGCTGACCGAGTGACCGCCGACCTTGAACGTGGCGCCGCTCGCGAGATGCTGGACGTTCACGAGCGTCCGACCGGCCTTCTGCAGGAGGTCGGCGGACTGCAGGTTGCCCGATCTCTGCATTTGGACACCGCTGATCTGCACCGTGGTGCTCGGTGTCATGCGGACGTAGGACCCGTCGGGAAACTGGATGCCGGCGTGGCCGCCGGCCTGGGTGGCAACCTCGTCACCTGCGTTCAGCGCCTGCCCGGCGACGGCCGGGTTCTTGTCCACGGTGACAGGCTGGCTGAACAGGATCAGCGTCGCCGGGGCGGTCACGGCCGCGGACGCCTGGGCGACGAAAAACCAGTAGCCGCTGCCGAGCAGGAGGAGGCTGACCAGGCCGATGACGCCAAGGCATCCAAGGCAGCTGCAGCCGCAGCTCCGGCCGAAGCAGCCCGACCTTCGTGGGGTACCGGGGACGGGTTGCTGAGGGACGAGGGCGGGGGCGGTGGCTGCTGCATCGCCATCGCCGCGGAAGGTTAGCTGGTAGGTGTCTGCAAATCGACGACTAAGCGCGCGGGATCGCTGAGCGTGAAAACCCTCATGCACGTGGGCTTGCTCACGCCGAGTCCCCAGGAGACGTAGCCCTCGAAGTCCTGAGTCTGGCGGGCCTCCTTGAGGACCCGAAACTCGGGATGGATCAGATCCGTGGGGCCCGTGAACGTAGTCGCGCCCGTGGCCGAGTGGACTGTGACCAGGACGCCGGCAGTGCCGCTTAGCGTCACCGTCTGGCCGCTCGCACCCAGCGAGAACACGGGCTTGGCCTGGCGCTTGACGCTGAAGGTGGGGACGATCGAGTCGAACTGGAGGACGAAGCGGTCGTAGACGTCCTGCTCGGCGGCTCGCGCCGTGATCGCGTTGGCCACACCCGTCTTGCCACCCGAGGCGTCGGCACAAGCGAAGTCCGGTAGGTTCGAACCAGGAGGGCTGGGGGGCGTGACTGGAGGCGCCGAGGTGCGTGGACCGGACGCGTTTCGGGCGCTTGTTCCGCCGGGAGAGACGGCGGCGCTGGGGGCCAGCGCCGGACCACATGCGGTCACGATCGAGATCAAGATCAGGGCGAGACCCGTGCGCACCGGCCAATGGTATGGTCGAGACCCTTTCCGGGAGCGCCGAGGTGGCGGAACAGGCAGACGCGTCGGTCTCAAAAACCGATGTCCGCAAGGACGTGCGGGTTCGACTCCCGCTCTCGGCACCACGCTGGTATTGAACGGTCTGAGCAAGCATTAGGTTGCAGACGAGCGTCGAAGATCCAAGCCCGTCCGAGATCACGCGATCTCCCCGGGAACGCGTGCTGCTGCTCTCGCGCAAGATCGGCGAAGCGGCCGTGGCCCGCTGGTGCGTGGAGCTGCTGGTGGGCGGGACGTCGTATGACGATCCGCGCTGGCCATCGATCAGCTGGATCGGCGGGCCGCATGCCGCGTCCGAACTGCGCCGGGGCGAAATCGACGCTCGAGGCCAGGAGTACTGGACGCGCGTGTGGGCCGCCCGCGCGCTTCTGTACGCGTGGCATCCCGCCGCCGAGGGCCCGGTGCTCGCCGGGCTGCATGATCCTGCCTGGCGGGTGCGCGAGATGTGCGCCAAGGTCGCGCGGCGGCGCGGCATCGCCGCCGCCGATCCGGTCCTGACCCGCCTCCTGGACGATCCCGTCGCCCGTGTTCGCGCCGCGGCGGAGGCCGCGCTCACGGATAGTCCGGCCAAACCGACCTGAGGCCCGAAGCAAATCTCGGATAGTCCAGACTATCCGGGCCTAACACTGTCGGGATTGACCGCTTACGGAGTCGGCACGATCCCCGGGATGACGTACGCCTCGATCATCGCCACCACGCCGACCGCCGCGGTGAGGATCAGGCTGTAGCGGATCACGCGGCGGAAGATGTCGCCCTCCGCTCCGACCCTGTTCACGCCCGCGGCTCCGACCGACAGGTTCTGCGGGCTGATCATCTTGCCCATCACGCCGCCTGATGAGTTGGTGGCGGCGGTGAGAATCGGGCTCACGTTGCCGAGCTGCTGAGCGGTCTGGGCCTGAAGTGGCCCAAACAGCGTGTTCGACGATGTGTCGCTTCCGGTCAGGAACACCCCCAACCAGCCGAGGAATGCTGCCACGAACGGGAAGATGAATCCCGTCTTGGAGAATGCGATGGCCAGGCTCGACGTCATGCCCGAGTAGTTCATCAGATAGGCGATTCCAAGGATGAACGCGATGGTCACAATCGGCAGACCCAGCTGCCTGACAGTGCGCGCGTAAACCACGAAGAAATTCAGGCGACTGCCGGCCGCAATCATGAAAAGGAACGCCACAATCGCCGCGAAAAGCACCAGAGTGCCTGCGGCCGCCAGGAAGTCCCAGTTGAAGGGATTGTTGTACGCCGCCTCCTTCTTCACGATTGGCGGCTCGTTGAACACAACCGAAACCGGTTTCCCCTTGGCGTTCAGTTCGTACGTGCCGGGCCAGAAAAAGCTCCAGTAAGGAAACTTGAACGCCTGCCTATCTTTGGCCGGGTCGGGGCCGATCCATGGTTGCGGGCAGAGTTTGAATCCCACATTGCCGCACTTGAAGTCGGCGGTGATGTTGACGGGAGCGGCCAGCGAAGTCTTGACGTCCCCCACGGGATGACCTGACCACCATGGGAGGTTCCCCATCTGTCCGATGAGGATGACAAGGACCAAGATGATATACATCGAAAATGCGCGGACGATGCGCCCGGGTGGATCGAGTGCATCGAGCGGCGCCGCCGTTGTGGCAACAGCTCGAGCCGGAAGGTCAGAGCCACCCATGACGCGTCGTGGTGCGCCCGGTGCAGAAGGGGCAGCCGTCTCATGGGCGAACTGCCACACCTCGCGCGGACGCCAGATGCGAAGCAAACCGGCCAGGCATGCCATGGAGACAAGCGCCGCAATGATGTCGGTGAGCTCGGCCCCGACGAAATTGGAGATGATGAACTGCACCACCGCGAACGACACGCCCGTTACTAGCACGGCGGGCAGGATCTCGGTCATGCGCCTCCAACCGGCCATGACAACGATCAAGTAAGCGGGAATGAGGATCGAGAACAGCGGCAGCTGCCGGCCGACCATCGCCGACAGTGCCAGAGTGGTGGATGTGGGATCGGTGTGACCGAGCACCGGAGCGACGAGGCGGCCGAGGGTCACGACCGGGATACCGATCGATCCGAATGCGACCGGAGCGGTGTTGGCGAGCAGAGCGAGCACCGCCGCAGTGATCGGCTCGAAGCCGAGGCTGGCGAGAATTGAGGCCGAGATAGCCACCGGGGCGCCAAAGCCGGCGATACCTTCGATCAAGGCACCGAAGCTGAAAGCAACGAGCAAGGCCTGGATTCGGCGATCCGTGGTCAGGTGGGCGAGGGATCGTTTGATGACGTCGAAGTCGCCGCTGGCGACAGTCAGGTTATGGAAGAAGACCGCATTCAGCACGATCCAGCTGATGGGCCATAACCCGAATGCCATGCCTTCGGTGGCTGCCCCGACACCGACACCGAGCGGCACGCCCCAGACGACCCAGCCGAGCACGAAGGCAGTGAGCATTGCCGCCAAAGCGCAAATCCACGCCGGCAGCCGCAGGATCGCGAGCAAAACGAAGAGGACGTAGAGCGGAAGTCCCGCGACCAGCGCGGACAGAAGAATGCTGTCCAGCACCGGCTGGTACGTCTGATGAAAAACCAAAAAGACCCCCATCGCGCCAACTCCCCCCTTAAAGGACGCGTACCTAAGCCGAAATCAATTCAATCTGAATTGGGGGCGCTTTGCAACTTGCGCCACTGCCAGACCGTCACGCCGACGCCGGCCAGCCAGAAGAGTGCCGCTGCTGCGAGGAGGACCCATTCGGCACCGCGGGGAAACGCCGGCGGGACATTGCCGGTGCGGCCATAGTCGGCGAACTGCGTCGAGTCGGGTGAGTCGGTCGATGCAAAGTAGAACGCGACGCTGAAAAGGCCGGCCCAGACGGCGCCTCGCAACCAGCCGTCCAGGCGCATGAGGCCGAAGCCCGGGATGGCTGTGAGTAACCAGACGTCCTCTCGCAAGGGCGCGCTCCGGCGCCGCAGCTCCCGCACGAGTGCGGCTGCCGCGACCAACAGCCCGATCGCCGCCGCGTACCAACCCGGACCCATGAGATCCGTGGCCATGAACGGAAACGGGAGGGCAGTAAAGCGTGGCGTCGTGACCACCCACATGGCCCAGGCGAACCACACCGCGAGGACTGCCTCTGTCAGCGCCAGCAGGACGACCGAGATGCGGAGATCCAGGACCAGGGCGGAGATAAGACCAACCGTGGCGAGCCAGCAGGCCGGCGATTCGTATCCGAACGTTTCGGAAAGGTGGGCCGGCGCGATGCTCACCGTCCACGGGGACAGAAGGGATGCGATCACGGAAACCACTACGAGCAAGTCGAGCACGGTCCGCGATCGATGGCCGAGGCTCCCGAGCGCCCGCAGCCTACCAGCTGCCGCCGCCACCACCTCCTCCACCGCCGCCGGAGAAACCGCCACCGCCGAATCCGCTCGAGCTTCCCGAGCTCGGCGGCGCCGACGCGATCGCGCTCGAGAGGCTGGAGTTCATCGACTCGAGGCTGCTCGACAGCAGACCTGCCTGGAATGGCGCGTTGCCGGCGTACCAGCTGTTCGTGGCGCTGGTGTCGATGCCCTCGAACGCCTTCGCCCAGCGTGCGACGCAGCCGAAGACGATGGCGTAGGGGAGAAGCTGGGTGAAGATCTCGGCCTTCTCGGCGAACTGCTGCCGGTACTTCTCCGCGGTCGTCATGTAGAGGCGGAAGCCGAGCGTCTTCTCCATCACCTCGCGGCCGGCGGCGGTCCGGCTGGCCATGGCCCGGTGCATGAAAAGAAGGACGAGGCCGACCAGGATGACAGCCACGCCAATCAGACCGCCGCCGAAGGTCGCGCCGAGCACGAACGTCAAGGCGGCGCCGGCCAGCACGATCAGGATCGCGACGCCGATCGTCGCCATGCGCACCAGGTCTGGCCGAGCGCGAAAGAACTTGCGGCCCATGGCGTCGGCGTACACGTCGCTCTCCGCGGACCTCAGCGTCGATTGAAGCGTGCCCTTGAGCTCGGAGACCTTAACCTGCTGGCGGCTGTTGGCGAACAAGCCATAAAAGAGCGTCCTCTCGAAGGGCAGCAAGCCGGAAACGTCTCCCGACTTCCGTGTGAGGAGCCAGTCGTGCTTGCCGGCAATCTCGCTGATGGTCAGAAAGCCGCGCACGGCAAGGTCGACGATGGTCGCGGTCACGTCCTTGGTGTCGGCGGACTCGTCGAGGATCAACCCGAGCTGCGCGGGCTTGAGCTTTTCTGGGGGCTCGAACTCCACCACCAGGGGCTCGTGGTGGAAGACAGGCTCGGCGCGGTCGGCCGCGTCGTTCGTCTGGTAATAGCGCGTGAGGTATGCGCGGTCGCGGCCGTGCTGGAGCCAGAAGCGAACGATCAAGCCGATTCCGGCGATCAAGAGCAGTAGACCGACGCCGATCGTGGGCGGATTGATGTCGAACGCGTCCTGCGGGAAAAGCCGCTTGCGGCCCTCGAGCAGCGGAGCGGGGACGCTCACCGAACCTTTGTTCAACGCCGTCACGATCGACATCTGCTCGCCCGACCCGAGCCGGCGTGTGGAGGTGTAGGTGAACGTGTTGTCGTTGCCCGCGACGTTGCACGTCTCGCGAGAGCCCGGTGGCCCCTCGTAGCACGCAGCCTCGCGAAACGAACCCGCCGGCATGGACACCGTGGCGCTGACCGTCTGCTTGGGCACCGGCCACAGGGCGCCGTCGACGTTCCAGAACAGCTCGTCGTGGTCAGAGAAGGAGTTCATGGCTCCGGCGATTCGGTATTTGATGACGTAGCGGTTGACGCCTCTCACGAGAACATTCGGATCGCCGATCTTGATCACCTCGTTGTCGTTGGTGATCGAGGTCGTATAGAGGACGGGTTTGGCTCCGTCGGTCACCGAGTCGACCGTCATCTGGTAATAGCGGTCATGGGTATCGTCGTAGCGATAGCGGAGTGGGATGGTGCGGAAGATGCCGTGCTTCTCCAGCGACCCGAAGTCGACGTTGATGCTCTCGGTGATGGTCAGCGCGGAATTGGCCGCGATCTGGATGTCGGAATGAAACGACGTGATGACCCAGCCCTCGTCGGCACGCGCCGACATTGATCCAAGGGCGGTCAGCCAGATCGCCGTGAGGATGGCAAGAACGGCTCGGGTGCGCATCGGCAGCCCGTATATTGCCAAGTCCAATGACCGAGATCCGTCATGACATCCGGAACGTGGCGATCATCGCCCACGTCGACCATGGCAAGACGACGCTCGTCGACGCGCTTCTGAAGCAGAGCCACACCTTCCGCGAGAACCAGGAGGTCGGTTCGCTGATCATGGACACGAACGACCTCGAGCGTGAGAAGGGCATCACGATCCTGGCCAAGAACACGTCGATCCGGCACGGCGACGTGACCATCAACATCATCGACACCCCCGGGCATGCGGACTTCGGCGGGGAAGTCGAGCGTGTCCTCAACATGGCCGATGGATGCCTGCTGCTGGTTGATGCGGCCGAAGGCCCGATGCCGCAGACCCGGTTCGTGCTGCGCAAGGCGTTCGAGGTCGGGCTCCGGATCGTCGTCGTGATCAACAAGGTCGATCGCGCTCATGCCCAGCCCAAGGCGGCGCTGGAGCGGGTCCACGATCTGTTTCTCGAGCTGGCCGAGGACGCGGACCAGCTGGAGGCTCCGGTCGTCTATGCGATCGCCAAGCAGGGCCGCGCCGGCTCGCGGCCGGATGCTTTGGCCTCTGACCTCGAACCGCTTTTCCAGACCATCCTCGATCACGTGCCCGCGCCTGTCGTGCAGGAGGGCGGCTTCCAGATGCTGGTCGCCAACCGGGCGTATGACGACTACACCGGAACGATGGCGATCGGTCGGATCTCACGCGGCTCGGTGAGGCCGGGCGACGCGATCACAGTGCTGGGCGCCGAAGGCGTCGCCCGGCCCGTCCGGGTCGTGCAGGTCATGCTCTACCGCGGCCTGGAACGCGTCCCCGTCCCAGCCGCAAGCGCCGGGGACATCGTCGTCCTGACGGGCCTGGAGGAGGTCGCCATCGGCGACACGCTGGCGGACCCCGAATCACCCGACCCCCTGCCGCGCATCGAGATCGACGAGCCGACCGTGCGCATGACTTTTGGCGTCAACACGTCGCCCTTCACGGGTCGGGAGGGCAAGTTCTCGACCACTCGCCAGCTGCGCGCTCGCCTCTACAAAGAGCTCGACATCAACCTCGGCCTGCACGTCGAGGACACGTCGCAGGCGGAGCGGTTCCTGGTCAGCGGCCGGGGTGAGCTGCACCTCGCAGTCCTGATCGAGACCATGCGCCGCGAGGGCTATGAGTTCGAGGTCTCGCGGCCGGAGGCGATCGTCAAGGTCATCAGCGGCCAGCGGATGGAGCCTGTCGAGCGGCTGACGGTCGACATTCACGAAGAGCATCTCGGCGCGGTCAGTGAGGCGCTTGGCAAGCGTCGCGGCGAGATGATCGAGATCGTGTACGACCACAAAGGCGGCGTCCGGCTCGAGTACCTGATCCCGACCCGGGGCCTGATCGGCTTCCGCAACGCTTTCCTGACGCTGACCTCAGGGGAAGGCCTGATGGGCTCGATCGGGATCGGCTACCGGCCCTGGATGGGAGAGTTCCGAGAGCAGCGCAACGGGGCGCTGACCGCGTCGTCGGCGGGCACCTCGCTCACCTACGGCCTGGCCGCCGCGCAGGAGCGTGGGACCACGTTCATTGAGCCAGGTGAGGAGGTCTACGAGGGCATGATCGTCGGCCTGCAGAAGCGGCCGGGCGACATCCGCGTCAACGTGTGCCGGGAGAAGAAGCAGTCGAACGTGCGTTCTTCCACCTCGGACATCTCGGTCCGGCTCACACCTGCGAGCCGATTGAGCCTCGAGCAGTCGCTGGACTTCCTTGCCGACGACGAGCTTCTCGAGGTGACGCCGAGGCATCTGCGCCTGCGCAAGCGGTACCTGACCGAGGTTGACCAATCGCGTGCCCGGAGGCTCTCGGAGGCGGCAGGAGTACGTTTCTGAGGATCTGGGTATACTGGGAGCAGCCGGCGAAGCGCCGGCGCTCACCGCAGGCTTCTATCTTCTCGAACGGGCCCGCTAGATGAGTAGGCCCGCCGTTCGAGAGATAGGAGATAGGAATGCCTACTGGCACTATCAAGAAACTGGTTTCGGATCGTGGCTTTGGATTTATCAAGGCCGAGGACGGACAGGAATACTTCTTCCACCGCAGTGGCACCGAGGGCGACTTCGACGGCCTCCAGGGTGGCGAGAAGGTTCAGTTCGAAATCGAGTCGAGCCCCAAGGGCCCGCGCGCCAAGAGCGTCCGCGTCGCCTAAGTTCGACAACCAGAAGCAGCCCCGGAGAGATCCGGGGCTCTTTTTTTTGGGGGCTTGTCAGTAGGCCGGATTCACTCCGGCCGTCACCAGAGGCGCCTCACCAGGCGCGGGACGTCGAGCTTCGGTCGCGGGTACTTCGGATTCATCTGCCGCAGCGTCTCGACCAGGATCATCGACACCGCCCAGTTGCGGTAGACCTTGTCGTCGGCGGGGACGACGTGCCACGGCGCGCCGGCGGTCGAGCACCGCGCGACCGCCAGGCCGTACGCGCTCATGTAGTCGTCCCAGTAAGCGCGCTCGTCGATGTCGTGCTCGTTGAACTTCCAGCGCTTGTCGGGATCCTTCAGCCGGTCGATCAAGCGCTTGCGCTGCTCCGCGTAGGAGATGTGCAGGCAGAGCTTCACGATCTTGGTACCGCTGCGCACGAGCCCGGCCTCGAAGTCGTTGATCTGTCGATAGCGGCGTTCGAGGATCCGCTGCGGCGCCAGGTTGTGTACCCGGGCGACAAGGACGTCTTCGTAGTGCGAGCGGTTGAAGATGCCGATGTCGCCGGCGACGGGCAATCGTTTCCTGATCCGCCAGAGAAAGCCGCGCCGCCGCTCCTGCGGCGTCGGCTGTTTGAAAGCTGTGATCAGCACGCCCTGCGGGTTGAAGTTGCGCATGACGTGGGTGACGGTGCCGTCCTTGCCCGACGTATCCATGCCTTGAAGGACGACGAGCAGCGAGCGTTTGCGCTCGGCGTATAGACGCTGATGGAGCTCGAAGAGAAGGTCTTGCCGCTTCTGTATGTCGCGAAGGGCTTTCTGTTTGCCGCCTTTCAGGCCAGGCGTCGAATCCGGGTCGACGTCGGCCATGCTGAAGCGACCGTTGCGGAGCGCCGCGCGCAGCAGATCGCGGATCTCTCCGGTCGCCACGCCCGCGAGGTTACTTCAGTTCGACCGGTACGACGCCGAGTTTGACAAGCCCGTCCCCGCGCAGCACGGTAAGCGTGATCTTCGAACCGATCCGGGCCTCGACCATGAGCCTCTGCAGGTCGCCGGCCTTGCTCACGCCGACATCGCCGACGGAGACGATGACGTCGCCACCGCGCAGCGCACCGTTCGCGGCCGGACTCCCGCTGACGACCTCGTGCACCTCGACGCCGGCCCTGCGTCCGAGCTTCTCTGCAATCGGCGGCGGAAGCGGACGAGTCCCGCCGGCGATGCCGAGGTAAGCGCGACGCACCCGGCCATTGCGCATCAGTGCGGCGAGGATCGCCTCCGTCGTCGGATTCATCGGCACCGCGAGGCCGAGGCCCATCCCGGCGACGGCGGTGTTGACACCGATGAGCCGCGCGTGCGAGTCAGCGAGCGCGCCGCCCGAGTTGCCGGGGTTGAGCGCCGCGTCGGTCTGGATGACATCTTCGACGAAGCGGCGGTGCCCGTTGCCGTCGGCGGTCGCCAGCGAGCGGCCTAACCCGCTGACGACCCCGGACGTGACGGATCCCGAAAAGCCCATTGGGTTGCCGATGGCGACGACCAGCTGGCCGACCCGAAGCTGGTCGGCGTTGCCGATCCGGGCGGGGTGGAGGGTATCGGTGCGGGCGCGCACGATGGCAAGGTCGGATAGTGGATCCGCTCCGACGACGTCCACGTCGTGCTCGGTGCCGTCGATAAAGGATGCGCTGGCCGTGCCGCCCGCCGCGACCACGTGGGCCGAGGTGACAAGGAAGCCGTCGGGGGTGATGACGACTCCGGACCCGGCGCCCCCGAAACCGCGACCGCCGCGCCCGATGCGCAGGCTGGCCACCGACGGAAGGACCCTCTCCGCGACAGTGGTCACGATCGTCGAATAAGCGTCGAGCGCCTCTTGCTCGGTCGTCGCCTCGACCATGTTGCTTACAACATTACCAAGCAACAGATCGGGCTAAACCTTGGCTTTGGCCGGCTTCCGCCCGGCAGCCGCCCGGAGGGCCTGGAGCTCGGCTCCGAAAGCGTCCACGATCCCCTCTGGGTCGGGGACCAGGCCCTCATCGCTCGCTATGCCGAGCATCACGCCCCCGGCGTAGCTGAGGATGCTGATGCCGAGGCCGAGGTGGCCCGACTGCGGCACCCAGAACATCACCTTGTCCAGCTTGCGCCCGGCCAGGTAGAGCGGCTCGCGGGGACCGGGCACGTTGGTAAGCACGGCAGTCGCCTTGCTGCCGAAGAAGCGGAGGCCAAGCCTTTCCAGCTCCACCGGCGCCAGGCCCATCACGTTCAGCACGCCGAATGCGACCAGGGCCTCAGGCGACCGCTTCAGGTCGTCCATCTCCCTTTTGATGGCGCGGAGACGGCGTACAGGGTCGACGACGCCGACCGGCAGGGTGAGAAAGACGAGCCCGAATGAGTTGCCGAGCTTATGCGCCTCCTCCAGCGGCCGCAGGTTGACCGGGACCGAGGCGCGGATGGCGAGACCGCTCGTGGCCTCGCCGCGCTTCTCGAGGTAGCGGCGCAGGGCGCCCGTCGCGGCGGCGACGAGCACGTCGTTGACGGTCGCGCCGAAAGCTTGGCCGACGGCCTTGAAGTCATCCAGCGGCACCGGCCTCGACCACGCCGCCCGCTTGCGCCTTCCGAGCTCGCCTTTGAATGCCGTGGCGGGGTCCGGAGGCAGCAGCACCAGGCGGCCGAGTCGATACGCGCCGGTTGCGCCGAGTCTTGCAAGGTCGGCCAGGTGGCCCGGATTGTCCAGAAGCTGCTGGCCGGCGGTAACGCCGCGGCTGATCGCCGAAGGCAGCCAGTCGAGAGGACCCGCATCGTTTTGATGGTCCACTCGCCGGCGTGACGGCGTGGCAGTGGGCGACGAGTCGGTGAGCGATAGCATCACACGCACGAGCGCGATGCCGTCGGCGATGCTGTGGTGGATGCGGGCGAGCACGACCGAGCCGCCGTCGTAGCCGTCGATGAGGTGCACGTGCCACAGCGGCTTGCTCATGTCGAGAGGCGTGCTCAGTAGCTCGCTCACCAGGTCGCGCAGTGCTTTTTCCCCGCCCGGATCCGGAAGTGCCACATGGCTGACGTGGTTGTCGATGTCGAAGCGCGTGTCGTCCTGCCAGTGGGGCAGGTTGCCACGCAAGCGCGGCCGAACGACACGTTGATGAAACCTGCCGAATGGCGCGAGGCGCCTGTCGAGCAGCGTTCGGAGTCGCTTGACGTCGACTCTGCCGTCGAGAGCGAGGACGCCTGTGACCATCATCAGGTTGGTCGGGTCCTCCATCCCCAACCAAGCGGCGTCGACGCTCGACATCGGGACCAGCCTGGTCACCGTGCGGTGATCCTACGCGCGATAGACGGAGATTTCCGTTGCCTTGACCGCCGCCCAGACCTCCGCGCCTGAGTCGAGCTTCAGCTCTCGCACGGCGGATGGAGTGACCTCAGCGACCAGGGGCAGGGCGCCGCTCAAGCGAACCCTCACCCGTTCGCCCTGGAGGTCGAGGTCTTCGGCCCGGGCCCGCCACACGTTGCGCGGCGTGCCTTGCGGTCTGGCGAGGTAGAGCGCGACCGCCCGCGGGTGGATGACGGCGAAGACGTCGCCATCGCCGGCATCGGGCGCGGCGACGATCGCGCCGCCGGCGAGCTCGATGTGATCTCCGCGGGCGCGGCCGCGCAGGAGGTTGACCCCCGCAAGGTCGGCGACGAAGCGTGAGCGCGGCCTGGCCGTGACCTCGGCCGCGGTGCCGCTCTGCGTGATCCTGCCCTGTTCAAGTACGACCAAGCGGTCGGCCAGCGCCATGGCTTCCAGCGGATCGTGGGTGACCAGGATGCGGACGCCGTGGAATCCCGAAAGCTGGCGTGAAAGCTCACGGCGGACCTCAGCGCGAATGGTCACGTCGAGCGCCGAGAGCGGCTCATCGAGCAGCAGGAGGCGCGGCTCGGTGGCGAGCGTCCGGAGAATCGCCACTCGCTGTGCCTGGCCGCCGGAGAGGTCCCGTGGCAAGGCGTTGGCCTTCTCCCCCAGGCCCGCGCGATCCAGCCACTGCCGCGAGGTGGCGGACGCGTTGTGTCGCAGGCCAAAGGCCACGTTCTGCTGGACGGTCATGTGCGGAAACAGGACGTGGTCTTGAAATACCAGCCCAACGCCCCGGCGTTCGGTCGGAACATGCCGTCCGGCAGCGGAATCGTCGAGCACCTGGCCGTCGAGCTCGACGTGACCCTGGATCGGAATCAGGCCGGCCAGCGCGCGCAGCAGCGTCGTCTTGCCCGCGCCATTCGGGCCGAGGACGGCTACGGTTTCGCCTGCCGAGACGAGCAGATCGACCTCGAGGAAGAAGCCGTTTTGCTTGACAGTGATGCGAGCGCTGAGACTCACGGCGCGCCGAGACTCACGGCTCGCCGAGCCAGCGGTCGCGCAGCCCGATAAGGATCGCGAGCGAGACGCCGAGGAGGATGAGGCTTAGGACGATCGCTCCTTCCGGGCGTGTCTCCAACGCCACGTAGACGGCAAGCGGGACCGTCTGCGTGCGGCCGGGCAGGTTGCCCGCGAACGTGATCGTGGCCCCGAACTCGCCGAGCGCCCGGGCCCAGCACAGGACCGCGCCCGAGAAGACCGCCGGGCGCAGGAGCGGAAGGGTCACGCGCAGGAAGACTTTCCAGCTCCCAGCTCCGAGCGCGCGCGCGGCTTCCTCATAGCGGTGGTCGAGGCCGCGAAGGCCGCCCTCCACCGCGATCACCAGAAACGGCATGGCGACAAAGGTCTCGGCGATGACCGCGGCCGTGGTCGTGAATGGAATCTGAAGCCCGAAGGCCGCGTACAGCGGGGCCCCGATCAGCCCCCGGCGACCAAACGCGAGCAGCAGGGCGACGCCGCCTACGACGGGGGGCAGCACCATCGGCAGCGTGGTCAGGGCGCGGAGGATGCCGCGGATCGTCCCGCTCGTGCGCGACAGGAGGAGCGCGAGCGGAATCCCCAGCGCCAGCGCGACCGCCGTGGCTGTGAGCGAGCAGAACACCGAGAGACCCAGCGCTGTTGCGGTTTCAGGCGCGGTGAGCGCCGGCCAGACCTGATTCCAGGGCGCACGGACGATCAGCCCGGCAAGAGGGAGGACGAAGAGGAGAAGTCCGGCCGCCGCCAGCGCCACAAGCGGCCCGGGGATCCGGGCCTGGCTCATGCCTTCTCGAACCCCGCGCCGGTAATGATCGACTGTCCTTCAGGTGAAAGGAGGTAGGAGATGAATTCATCGGCGCCCTGATTGTTGGACGCCGACTTCAGCTTTGCGATCGGATAGTCAGCGATGACGTTCTGGCCGTCCGGTATCGCGACGCCGTCGACCTTGCCGCTAGACACGATGTCGCTCACGTACACGATGCCGGCGTCGGCTTCGCCGAGCGAGACCTTGCCCAGGACGCCGGTGACCTGTGGTTCGAGGCTGGCTGGATGGACGGTCACATGAGCCCTGGCAAGCGCCTGCTGCGCGTATTTGCCCGCCGGCACCGAAGGGTCGGCGAGCACTGTCACGAGACCCGCGCGCGCCAGGTCAGCGAGGGTGTGGATACCTTTCGGGTTGCCCTTTTCGACGGCGATCTCGAGCCGGTTGTGCCCAAATACCTGAGGCGATCCACCGATCAGGCCGGCGTCCTGCAGAGATTTCATGTGCGCGGTGTCGGCGGAAGCGAAGACGTCAGCCTGCGCGCCTTGCATCAGCTGCGAGCTGAGGGCCTGCGTCCCTGCGTAGTTGAACACGACGCCGAGCCGGTATTTCGGGCTGACGCGGCCCGCAACCTTGACAAATGCCGGCTCAAGAGATGAGGCGGCGAAGACGACGATCGAGCTCACCGTGGGTGGTGGGCCGCTTCCCTGATTCCCCGCGCAACTGCCGAGTAGAAGCGCCGCGAGGCTGGCGACCCACTTAGTCACGCGGCAGCTCGATGTGGACGTTGGTGGCTTTGACGACCGCGATCGCGGCCATCCCGGGTCTCAGATCGAGCTCGTCGACTGCGTCGCGCGTGATGAGTGACACGAGGCGATGGGGGCCGGCCTGGATCTCGACCTGGGCCGCGACTTTGTCTTTGATCACGCGGGTGATGATGCCGGGGAAGCGGTTGCGAGCGGACTGCTTGACCGACGCCTCGCTTCGGTCTTTGTGTTTCGGCTTGGCGATCGCCGCCAGGGACTCGCCGTCGATGAGCCGCTGGCCGCCTGAGGTCCGCACGGCGGTGAGTCGGCCGTCATCGACCATGCGCCGGACGGTGTCGACGCTGACCCCGAGAGTCTTCGCGGCTTCACCAAGGCGATAACCAGGCATAACGCTGAAAATGCTAGCAGGCGCCAGCTAATCTGGCCAATTACGTGGCAAAGCCCACACCTCCGTCGGGCCCTCCCACTCCCATTGGGCTCCTCCCCCAGCCCGACCGACCGTACCGCAGCAACGTACCGCGCGATCTTCACAGCCACAATCCAGGTCGTTAAGACTCACTTCGTAAGCTCGGAATGGACCAATCAATGGCCTGGCTCCGAGCGCACGTCGGCGAGTGGATCTCGATCCGCGCCCACGCGGAACGCGCGCCCCTGCGATTCACGCTCACCCTCACGCTCGGCGAATTGCCAGAGGGTTGGACGCGCGCGCGGGGTCACGCGCGCACGTGGGCCGGCATAGTCGGTCTGATTTGCATCACGCCGTTCGTCCTGCTGCTGGCCGCGACCCTGCTCCGCAGCGTTGGCCTCGGCGCGCCCTACGCATGGTTCTCGGCTTCGCCGATTGCCATCCTCGCCGCGACGGTCAGCCTCTTCATCGGCATCCCGGTTGCGATCGCGATCAACCTCTGGCGCATCACCCACGTCGGTTTCCAGCGTCGGTCCGGTGCCGTGGAGGGATTGGTCGCGCTCGAGTTCGCCCCTCTGCACCTGATCGTCGTCCTCGCCGCCGTGGTCGTCGGGGGCCTATTCTTCGGTCACCTCGCCGCCGACTCTTACGCGTGCCTTCACGGAGTCCGGTCCGCCTGCTGAGACCGTAGCCGCTTACAAACTCTTCACATCCGGGTAATGCCAGAGTCGGTCGCCAGGGCTTGAATTGAGGCGTGAGCCTGGCCTCCGCAGAACAGCAGGTTGCCGCGACACGGACCGCCGCTCGCGGAATCACGCGACGTCAAGCTCTGGCCGCGGCGCTGGCCGCCGGAGTCGGTGTGGGTGCGATCCGTCTTCTGGGCGGATCGATGCAGCAGGTCGCGAGTCCGCGTACATCGTGGGCCAGCGGCTGGATCTCCCCGCTCGGCTCCGAGTCGGCGCGAGTCATGCATCTCCTTCGTCGCGCCACGTTCGGTTACACCCCGTCGCAGCTCGACGCCGCGCTGTCAGACGGATTCAGCAAGACCATCGATCGCCTGATCGAAACCAAGCCGGCGGAGCCGCCCCTGCTCCTGACCGCGGACACGCCCGGCGGTCGTTTTCCGATCGCCCAGCTTCAGCAGTGGTGGATCGATCACATGCTGACCACGCCGACGCCATTTGCGGAACGGATGACGCTTTTCTGGCACGGCCACTTCACCACCGATTACCGCAAGGCCGCCGACAACACCTTCATGTACTGGCAGAACCTGACCTGGCGCCGTATGTCCATCACCAACTTGCGCTCGATGCTCGTGGAGGTGACGACCGATCCCGCGATGCTTCGCTATCTCGACCTCGCGACATCGACCGGACAGAACCCCAACGAGAACTACTCGCGCGAACTCATGGAGCTCTTCACGATGGGGGCCGGCAACTACGGCGAGGACGACGTGCGCGACGGCGCCAAAGCCCTGGCCGGATGGCAGCTGCCTCAACCTGATTCCTTCGCCACCAACAACATGAACCGGCGGCTGCCGGTCTACTCCACGCAGAAAACCGGTGTCTTCAACCCACGCCGCGCTTATCGAGGAAGCGTCACCTATCTCGGCCAGACCGGGCCGCTCGACACCCAGGGCGTGATCGATCGAATCCTCGCTCAGCCGGCCACCGCGGTCTTGATCGCGAGCAAGGTCGCACAGCATTTCGTGACCGCCCGGCCGACGACGACTTACATCGCGGGCCTCGCGGACACATTCCGGCGCAGCAAGTACGACATGAAGACGCTGATACGCGCGGTCCTCACGAGCCCCGAGTTCACTGCCGACCGGGCCTATCGCGGCCTGGTGAAGTCGCCGACGGAGTTCATGGTCGGCGCCGCGCGTGCTCTGGGTGCGGCATCGCTTTCCAGGTTGATCGCCGGGTCGGGCGCGGGCATGGGACAGAGCCTGTTCGACCCACCCGACGTCAACGGCTGGCCGAACAACGAGTCCTGGATCTCCTCCAACACGGTCGTCGAACGCGTCAACTTTGTGACCGCGGCGATGTCGCAGATGAAGGGGCCTTTGCCCTCGTCGTCTGAATCCGTCCGCACCCATCTCGATGGCGTGATCAGCCAGCAGACCGCCAGCCTCCTGAACCAAGCCGCGGACGACCGGGCGCGCTGGTTCATCACTCTGGCCTCGCCGGAATTCCAGCTCAAGTAGGTGGGCCAACCATGAAGAAAGAAGTGGGCATCAACCAGCTCAAGCGCCGCGACTTTTTGAAGGCCGGCCTCGTCTTCGGGGCCGGCGCCTCCGGTCTTGCCGCTGGGTACGCGGCCGTGCCCGACGCATTTGCCCGCGCGGTCTACGCGGCCAAGAGCGAAGGGGTGAGCAACGACAGCGTGCTCGTCATGATCCAACTGGCCGGGGGCAACGATGGCCTGCGCACGCTGGTTCCGCTTGCCGATCCGGTACTGCACGACCTGCGCCCCAAGCTCGCGGGACCGATGGTCTCGCAGGCGCTACCGCTCAACTCCCAGTTCGGCCTCAACCACAACCTGGGCGGCATCAAAGGACTGTGGGACAGGGGCAAGGTCGCGATCGTCCAGGGGGTTGGCTATCCGAACCCGACGTTCTCGCATTTCGAGTCGATCCGGATCTGGGAGACCGGCGATCCGACGCGCCGCCAGGTTGAGGGCTGGCTGGGACGAACTCTCGCCACAAGCTACGACAGCAACGGCCACCCGCTTACCGGGTGCGCGTGCGGTGCGACCGATACGCCGGGCGCGCTGCGCGACCTGCAGGCGACCTTGACCGTGATCCAGAACCAGAAGACCTTTGGCTTCACGGGTGGAAGCGAGGTTGAAGCGGCGGTAGGCGCTCTGTACAAAGGAACGCCAGGAATCTACGGCGCGCTCTTCGACACCGCCATCGCCACCGCGACTGAAACCATGGCCACGCTCCGCACCTCGTCTTCGACGTACCAGCCGATGGCCGACTACACGGACAACGTCAAGCTCGTCTACTCCTCGAAGAACCAGCTAGCCGCCGCGCTCCAGCTGGCGGCGGAGCTGATCGTCACCGGTACCGGCGTCAAGCTGCTGCACGTCACTCTCGGCGGGTTCGACACTCACTACACGGAGCTGAATCGCCATGACGACCTGATGGGCTACCTCGACACGGCCGTCTCGGCCTTCTACCAGGATCTGTCAGCGCACAAGATGGCGGACAAGGTTTTGATCGCCACCTGGTCGGAGTTCGGCCGGCGGCCGAGGGAAAACGCCAGCGGGGGCACTGACCACGGTGCAGCCGCGCCGATTCTGTTGATCGGCGATCCGGTGCATGGAGGCTTGTATGGCGCCGAGCCAAGCCTCACCAGCCTGGACGACACTGGGAACCTCAAGTTCGCGGTCGATTTTCGGTCGGTTTACCAGGAGATCTTGAGCGGACATCTCGGCGCTGACTCGGCGTCGATCCTGGGTTCCTCATTCGACCGCGTGCCGTTCCTCAAGGCGCCGGTCGCCGTCTGAGGCGATGCGGCCGCTCCTCCTCAAGATCGGGGCGACGGCGCTGACGCTCGGCGCGACCGCGGCTTCGGCATTTTTCGTGAGCAGCCATTTGAAGAATCCGGCGGCTCCTCTTCAGCCTGCGGTGCTGTCCGCCGGCAACGGCTCGAGCACCTCCGTCCTCGGCGGCACTGTCGTGGTCGGGCCATCTGTGCAGCCGACCGACGAGGAGCCGATCACGTCGACCTATGCATCCTGAAGCTGCGGTTGTTTCGCATCACTTCGAGGCCATGGGCACCAGCTGCGGTCTGTTCGCGGTCGCACTCCCGTTGCGTCGGTTGCTCGCCGCCGAGGCCTGGGTCCATGAGCTCGCCGCGCGCCTTACCCGGTTCTCGTCCCGCAGCGAGTTGTCTCGGCTCAATGCTGCCGCGGGGGAATGGGTCGTTGTCAGCGACGAGATGGAGGCGGTTCTTCGCGCGGCTCTGCGCGCGTACGAGCTGAGCTCGGGCCTGGTCAACGCGGCGGTGCTCCCGGCGATGCTTGCCGCGGGCTACACGCGGCCCCTGGCGCAAGGGCCGACGACGGCCATGCTGGGCGGTGCCGGAGCGCTTCCGCCGCTGCCCGAGGTGCTGCGAGTGCGCGATGGTTCGGCGCGGGTTGAGAACGGGACCGGCATCGACCTCGGCGGTATCGCCAAGGGATGGATGGCGGACCAGCTGTGCGAAATGCTCGGCCCGAACGCACTCGCCAACCTGGGCGGTGACCTTCGGGCAGTCGGCGACGGTCCCAGTGGCGGCGGTTGGCCGGTAGGTCTGACCGACGTGACTTTGATGTTGCGGGGCCAGGGTGCAGCCACCAGCAGCACGCGTCGCAGGAGCTGGCGCGAAGCGCATCACCTGATCGATCCGCGGTCCGGGCTTCCGGCGAGGACGGGGTTGGACGAGGTTTCAGTCGTGGCCGAGAGCGGCTACGAGGCTGAGATCATCGCCAAGACGGCGCTGCTGCTCGGTCCGGAGCTCGCGCCGGCATACTGCGCGGCGCGCGCTTTCGCCTGGTGGTTGGGTGAGTCCCATGACGGCTGATCAGTTCTACTGGCTCCTGGCGCGAGTCACAGGTCTCGGCTCCTACGCTGCGCTGGCGATCGCACTGCTGACCGGAATCGCACTGCGCACCGCGGTGCTCGACTGGTTGGGCAGTAACCGCGCGGTGCGCTTGCTCCATGAGTTCACCATCGTGCTTTGGATTCCGCTCGCCGCGCTGCACGTGATGTCGCTGCTCTTGGACACGACTGCGCGAATTGGACCGGTCGATGTCGTGGTGCCGTTTCACTCCACCTATGGAACGCTGGCGATCGGTTTCGGTGCGCTCTCACTGGATGTGTTGATTGCGGTCACCGTGACCGCGTATTTGAAGCGCCGCCTGCGCAAAGACATCTGGCTGTGGGTGCATCGCCTGGCGTACTCAGCGTTCGCGCTGATCTTCTTGCACGCCGTGCTGAGCGGAACCGACTTCAGCGATCCCGCGGTGTCGGCGATCACGTGGGGGACGGCCGCTGCTGCCCTGACGCTCGGGCTGGCGCGAGTTCTGGGTGGCCGCCTGCCGGCCTGAAAAGCTGCTCCCGCGGGCCCACCCTCTCCCGTCGGCACCCACCCCCAACCGACGCGCCTGGAAGCCAGTGAACCAGACAAAATTGCGGGGCGTAACGCTGGCTGTTAAGCGGCGATCCAATGCCGCAGCTGGATCACGCGCTCGCGCAACTGCTGCTCCGCCTCGAGCGGAGTGTCGATCTCCTGGCGCTCGCGATGCCAGCGCTCCATCGCCAGATCGAGCTGCGCCGTCTGCAAGCGCGAGACTCTGAAGTAGCCAGGCAGGCCCGCCCGGTTGAACGCCTGCAGTCGCTGGCGCAGGCGCCGCCATGGGCTCGCAAGCACCGGGACCTCATCGGCGAGGATCGCGCCCTGCCCGGTCGCCGCCTCCTTGCGCAGCTGGTCGACCAGATTCTGGCCCTCGTAGCGAATGCCGAACAGCAGCAGCGCGATGACTCCGGCGGTGAAAGGTCCGGTCATGATCAGCGTCCGCAGGTGGATCTCGACCAGACCAAAGATCGTGTTCTGAATCGGGAAGAGGTTTACCCACGCGTCCCACGAGAAGTGGCCCGCGATGGCAACGATGAAGCCGGCCACGATCGCAAAGACTTTCTGGCGCATGGCCGGCAGCTGGCGCGCGATGCCGATGCCCGCCCCGATGTAGGCGGTGTATGTCGCGTGGCCGAAGAAAAGACCCAGCACCTGGCGGCCGTACCACTGAATCCCGGCGGCAATCCCACCCTGACCTTCGGGCGAGAAGATCGAGTACAGGTTGGTCATGTAGCTGACGGACTCCATGAAGTTGAATCCCAGCCCGACCGCCGCTCCGTAGACGATCCCGTCGACCACGTCGTCAAAGTCGTTGCGCATGACCAGGAAGAGGAGCAGGACCGCCAGGCCTTTGGCCAGCTCCTCGAGGATCCCGGCCATGAACGCGAGCGACGTGTCGAGGCCCGGTCCGGGGACGAGCGCGTGCTGTGCCGACGACTCCCAAATGGTTTCGCCCCAAACCACCAGGCTCGTGGCGACGATGGCACCCCACGCCGCGGCCACCAGGACCAGGCGCCACGGCTCCTTGTGGTTGCGGTCCATCCGGCGCACCACCAGAAGTCCGAACGCCGTGGTGGGCAGGCAGGCGAGGGCGCAGACCGCGGCCACCCCTGGCCCCGCGGACTGCGTGTAGAGGAACACGTCGATCACCAGCAGCCAGAGCAGGACGCCAAGTCCGATCAGGACGCCGGCACGGATCAGCTGGTTGCGCCGCGTCGCCCGGTCGCGGTTGAAGGCGCGGACCAGGATGTAGGTGCCGAGCGTGATCAGCGCCACTGCGAGCAGTCCGTACAGCGATGCCCGACCCGGGATCGTGTCGAGAAAAACATAGTTGAGGATCGAGCTCGCGATCAGGGCCAGAACGACCAGGGCGGCCACAGCGACCGCGATCCGGTAGCGCGGCGGCCGCAGCCTGGATTCCGGATCGGCCGCAGGCGGCGTCGTCGAGGTGATCAAGACCGGTCGACCACGACGAACCGGCGGCCGAGAACCTCGACCGGAACCCCGTCCTGCAAGCGCTCGACCACGAACGTATATCGACCGGGCAGCACTAAGTGGAAGCCTTCAGGCGCCTCGACTGGAACCACGCCGTGATCGGTCAGGGCGCTCGGATGCGCGGGTCCGACCGCCCCGCGCATCGACCCGAACGTGTCGTACCAACGAGCGTCGACGATCAGGTTGGACGGGAGGGATGACCAGTCGACGACAGCCGCGAACTCTTCGCTGCGGGGAAACTCCGATCGGTCGGGCCCGACGGTCTTGTGGCTGGTCGGGTCGTACTCGTAGACGCCGACGATCCGGGCTGTGACACCGCTTGCCTGTCCAGGCCGCTCAAAGTAGGCGAACTGGACGATGCCGATGGACAGGATCAGCACCCCGACCGTCGCGTAGACGAGCAGTGTGCGGTACAGAGTCCTCAGCTGGTCGTAGGTGGAGCCGCTCAAGCCCGATCAGTCGAATGGATTTGCCGGCGCGTTGTCAAGGCAGAGACAAAGGAGGTAGGCCTCATGCCACAACGCGCGTGGAGTGACAAGCGCGAGCGACAGTACGAACACATCAAAGAAGGGCTACTCGGGCGAGGTACCGGCGAGGACAAGGCCGAGGAGATCGCAGCCCGCACCGTGAACAAGGAGCGGGCCCAGCACGGCGAGGCTCGAGAGGCGAGCCAGACATCGATCAATGACCTCTCCCCGGGCCGCCGGGGCGGGCTGAGGTCTCACCGGGCTTCAGGCGGACGGACCTATGACCAGCTGCGCAACGAAGCCAAAGAGCGCGGCATCAAAGGTCGCTCCCGGATGAACAAGGCCGAGCTGGAGAAAGTCCTCAGCCGCTGACCAAGGGCGACCCCTTCGAGGCCGTGCTGTACGCTGCAGACCTGCCGGCCGCGCCTCTGGAGGAGTGCGTCCCTGGTCCCCTTGGCGAACGCATCGCTCTCTGCAACACGTCTTTGGTCGGTCGCGCGCGAGCATCTGGCAAGCCTCTTCGGGGCCATGGGTCTTGGAGAGATGTTGCTGATCGAAAGGACATTGCTCGGCCTGACCGGCGGTCCGACGGCCGATTTCAATCTCTGTCTCGCTGACGGCTCGGCCAACCTGGAGCTCGCTTTGAACCGTGCGGTCGAACACGCGCGCACTCGCTCGCTTCCAACCCTTTTCATGGTCTCGACCGAAGCGTCTAAAACGCTCACCGATCGGCTGAACCGGTTGGACCTGACCGCGGTGGGTGAGGCGCCGCTGATGGCCTTCACCGGCGCGCCGCCCGCAGTCGACCCGGCGTTTCAAGTCGATCTGGTCTCTGAGCCGGTTGCCTTGAACGAGGTCGCGGAACTGATTGCGAAGGCGTTTGAGTTGGATCGCCACTGGGTGGGGCGGACATTCGCCTCCACCGCTTTGCTCGACAACACGTCCACGGTCGGCTTCTACCTGGTGAGACGCGAGGGGAGGCCGATCAGCACGGTAACCATTAGCGGTGAAGGGTCTGTGATCGGGATCTGGTCAATGGCGACTGACCCGGAGCTTCAGCGTCAAGGCGCGGGTCGAGCCGCCCTGGCAGGCGCCATGACACATCGATGGTCTCTGGGCGCGCGTGCCTTCTACCTCATCGCGACCCCCGCCGGGAAACCCCTTTACGACGCGGTGGGTTTCACGACTGTCGAAACCTTTCCGATGTTCATGCTTGCCCCCACGCACTGACCCCTGGTGCGGCGGAGAGGAGTTGAACCTCCACGACCTTGCGGTCACTAGCTCCTGAAACTAGCGCGTCTGCCATTCCGCCACCGCCGCGTATGGGGGCGAAAAGTGAGTATACCCACGCCCTCCTTCGGCCTTGATCCGCACCTGCCCACGCGTCGGGATCGCATTGCTCGTCGTGCTCGCTTCACGCGGCTGTTCGCCGGCCGCCGGTCTAACCAGGCCGGCTGCTAGCTGGCGACGAAGAGGGTGTTCCAGGCGGCCTCGACCAGCTCCGGCGTCAGCTGGGGACGGACGCCGCGTGCGGACGAAACGTCGACGAGGCGCTCGAGCAGGTCCCGCGGATGGTTGCCGCGCAGCGGCCGGCCGCTGTACAGCGTCTGGATCATCTCCAGCGCTTGCGGCGCGGTCGGAATCGTCAACCGGGCTCGCTCGCGCTCGAAGATGCGGCACCACATCTCCCAGGTTGGATCGGGCATCAAGACCTTGTAAGCCAGGCGCCGCATGTAGGCCTCATCGAGCAGCTCGGCCGGTTTCAGGTTGGTCGACAGTGCCAGCTGGGCGCGGAAGGGAATCTCGACCTTGCGCCCGCTGGAGGTCAGGTTCAGAAAATCCGTGTCCTGCTCGAGGGGCACGAGCAGCCGATCCAGGATCTGTTTGGGCGAGACGCGCTGGCGGCCCAGGTCGTCGATCAGCAGCACGCCGCCGTTCGCCTTCACCTGCAGGGGTGCGCCGTAAACTCGGCTTCCCTCTTCCCACGTCGGGTCGAACATCTCCAACTGAAACTCACCACCGACCTGGATCAACGGTCGGGCCACCCGTCTCCACCTCCGGTCGGCGGGTTGGTTGGGCTCCAGCCGGTGCACCGCGGCGTCGAAGACCGCCATCACCTCGCCACCGCCGACGTCCAACGCCACCGGCAAGAGGACGGGCCCGCCAAGCAAAGAAGGGATACGGCGGGCGAGCGTCGTCTTGCCGTTGCCCGGCGCGCCATAGATGAAGATGGACGAACGCGAGTTGACCGCCGCTCGGACGGCCTCCATCACGCCGGGAGCAAGCTCGATTCCACTCAAGGCGAGGCTGACCTTGACCAGGTCGAGCGTCCCCGGCTTGGCCGCCTCGGCCAGCACCGCTTTGTACTCCTGCATCGAGACCGGCGCCGGTCCGAGATAGCGGGTGCTCGCGTCGCCGATCTGATCGCTGCGCGTGCGTCCCTGTTTGGTGATCGCGTAAGCCATGCGTTCCGGCAGCGGGCGGCCGAGCCACGGTCCCTGCTCCTGCGCCAGCCCGAGGGCGTCGAGCAGGTTCGTGCCGGTCAGCGCCTTGAGGATCGGCTCGATCGCACCGAACGGCAGGGCAAGCGCCTCCGCCACCTCGTAGCCCGTGACCTTCGTGGCCGAAGCCGCGACCCGCAAAACCATGCCCTCGACGAGCGTGCGATTGATCTCGGGGGGCGGGGGAGGTTCGATCTGCCGGCTGTTGTTCGAGGGCACCGCCGAAGGAACGGGGCGCGGCGAGTCGACGTGCTCGAGGATGGCGGCGAACAGCTTTTTGCCGAAACGCGCGCGGTCGGCGTGGTCCGGCGGCTCGCCCTCACGCCGGCGGCTGATCCAGTCGGGCACGTCTTTGAAAACCACCGTGTTGCCGATCAAGAGCTGGACGATGTCCGGTTCGTCGGCCGCGACCCGCACTGCGATCCGGATGAGGTAGCCCTGGCTTTTCAGCGCCGCCCAGCTCCGTTCCCACGCCACGTCCTTCTGGCCCGACCACGTCTGGCGCACTGTGCGGTCGCGGGCGATGGTCACGTCTTTGCGGCTCTGGTAGCGGCGGCGCACGAGCTCGGTCACATCCTTGTCGACGTCTTCCGCCACCAAAGCCGCCAGCGGCAGCGCCCGGTCGTCGACCGCGGGCCGGTTTTTAATCTCGAAGATCGTGTTGGCGGTCGGCGCTAGGGCGCGGATGACGCTTGCATGACGGGGGCAGAACGGCGTCCGTTCGATGAACTGGATGTGCCGGCGGCACCACCAGCTGTTGCACTTGCGACCGGTCATGTCGGTGTAGGCGCAAGCCCAGCCGCGGCGCTCGCTGCAGTCGCTGTAGGTGCAGACACCCGCCGGCTTATGGCCGTCGGTGCGCGTGGGCAGGGGCCTGGGTTCCTCGACCTCCTCCTCCACCGCCATCTCGTCGGAGATCGCCTCCGCCGGCGGATGCGCGACCGCCGCCTTCGGCATGTAGTGGAAGGCGCCGGCGAACTCCTCGCAGGTCTGGAAGCGCTGGCCGCGGTCCTTGGCCGTCGCCTTCCAGATGATCTCCATGATCGGGGAGGGAATCGCCGTGGAGGCGCGCGGCCGGTCGAAGACCTGGGAGTGGAGCACCGCGGGGAGCTGCCCCGTGAACGGAGGCTCGCCGTGCAGCAGCTCGTAGAGGATCATGCCCAGGGAGTAGATGTCGGCGGTGGCGTCGACCGGCTCGCCCTTCACCTGCTCCGGGGCCATGTAGGCGGGTGTTCCGACCATGCTTCCGGTCGCTGTCAAACGGTGCTTGTCGTCGATCAGCTTGGAGATCCCGAAGTCGAGGATCTTGGTCTTGCCCCGGTTGGAGATCAGGATGTTGTCCGGCTTCAGGTCGCGGTGGACGACCTGAAAATCGTGGGCGACCCCTACCGCGGACAGCAGCTGCTGGATGAGGTCGACCGAGACGTCGACGGAAAAGCGCCCGTACTCGTCGAGCCATGAGCGCATCGAGCGACCGTCGACCCACTCCATGACGATGAAGAGCACGGGGCCGTCCTCGTCGAAGTCGTAGACGCGGACGATGCCGGGATGATTGAGAGCGGCGACCGTCGCCGCCTCGCGGTGGAAGCGCTGGCGGAAGTTGGGGTCGCTCGAGTACTGGTCGGAAAGGACCTTGATCGCGACCGGGATCTCGAGCCTGGGATGGGTCGAGCGGTACACGACCCCCATGGCGCCTCGCCCTAGCTCGGCCTCGATCGGATAGCGCCCTAACTGTGTCGTGCTCACCTTTGGTTCTATGGGCATGTCAGTATGCCCGACAGAAACGGGCATTCCGCCCGGATTGGGGCTTGAACTGCCCTACGCGACCAGTTAGCTGAAAACGCTCAGCGGCAAGTAGAAGGAGACTCCCCAGTTCGGCTGGTCGACGATCTGGCTGATCCGCAGGTCGCCGGCCAGGCTGCAGAGGATGTAGGCGTCCTCCCGGCTCAATCCGTGGTCTGCCACCACCCAATCGATGGTGTACCGCACCGCGTTGCGGGCGTTTTCCATGAGGTCGGGGCCGAGCGCACAGACCGAGTGGTAGCCGGCCGCGTCGCTGCGCGGCTGGAGAGGCGCCGCAGGCGTCAAAAAGTGGTAGCTCCAGGGGCGTGGCGAGCCGCCCTTGACCACTCCAAATCGGAGTGAAAAAGTCATGGGGCATTCGATCCCGGTAACGCAGACTTCCCCATCTCCCTGCGCGGCGTGGCAGTCGCCGGCGGAGAACAGCGCGCCGGGCACGAAAACAGGCAGGTAGAGCTTGGTCCCGGCGGTCAGGTGACGCGTGTCGATGTTGCCCGCGCCCTTGGTCGGAGGCAGGACGTCGATCGGTCCCTTGTCGTCGGTCGCCACGCCCATCGTGCCGCAGAACGGCGCGATCGGGATGTGAACGTCGTGGCGAAGCTCGGCCGACGTCCGGTCACCCAGGTCGAAGTAGCGGACGTACGGCTCCGGGAAATCCGCGGAGAGCAGACCAAGGCCTGGCAGGAGGGCGCTCCAGCCCCACGACCCCGGTTTCAGGGCGAGGATCTCGACCTCCAACGCGTCCCCTGGCTCAGCGCCGCGCACGTGGACGGGTCCACCCAGTGGATAGAGCCGGTTGAAGTCGAGGCTGCCGAGCTGCGACGCGGGGTCGCCTTTCTTCAGCTGACCCGCGGTGACCTCTTCAGTGTCGAAATGGACGATGTCGCCGGCGTCGATCTCGACCGCCGGCGGCAGCGAGTTGTCCCACTTGAAGTGGAACTTGTCGCGGCCGATCTTGTGCTCTCGTACACCGGCTCGAGTGCTCATTTGCGAACCCCCTCCTTCACCCCTTCCTGAATGGGCACCGCATTGGCGCGCAGCACCTTCTTGTCGAACTTTCCGACCGAGGTCTTGGGCACCTCGTCGATGAAGCGGACCTCGTCCGGCAGCCACCACTTGGCGACCTTGTCTTTGAGGAATTCGATGATCTCCTCCTGCGTCACGTTGCCCTTGAACTCCGGTCGGGCCACGGCGTAGACCACCGGCCGCTCGTCCCATTTGGGGTGCGGAAGACCGATGACCGCCGCCTCGATGATCTTGGGATGCGCCATCACCGCGTTCTCGAGCTCAACCGAGGAGATCCATTCACCGCCGGACTTGATCACGTCCTTGGTCCGGTCGACGATCTGGATATAGCCGTCGGGACTGATCTTGGCCACGTCGCCGGTCCGGAACCAGCCGTCCTCGGTGAGCTTGTCGGGGTCGTATCCGTTGTGGTACGCGCGAGCGATCCACGGCCCGCGGACCTGGATCTCGCCAAAAGCGACGCCGTCCCAGGGCAGCTCCTCGCCGCTCGTCGGGTCGCTGATCCGGATCTCGACGCCCGGCGCGACGCGCCCCTGGGTCAGACGGAGCTTGAGCTCGTCGGCCGGCTTGCTCCCCGCCGACACGCGGGCGACGCTCCCCAGCGGCGATGTCTCCGTCATGCCCCACGCGTGCAGCATCCGCAGGCCGAGGGCGTCCATCGCCTCCATCAGGGCCTGCGGGATGGCCGAGCCGCCGCACACGACCGTGCGCACCTTGGGCAGGCTCTGGCCGCTTTCCTTTAAATAGCCGGCGAGCCCGATCCAGACGGTGGGCACGCCGGCGAGGAAGGTGACCTCCTCCTGCTGCGAAAGCTCGACGATCGACTTCGGGTCGGCCGAGAAGCGGCCCGCGAACACGACTTTCGAGCCGGCCATGCCCGCGGCGTAGGGGAGACCCCAGCTATTGGCGTGGAACATGGGCACGACCGGAAGCAGAGCGTCGTTCTCGGTCAGCCCGAGGTTGTCGCCCTGGAGGACGCCCATCGTGTGGATGAACTGGGAGCGGTGGGAGTAGACGACACCCTTGGGGTTGCCGGTGGTGCCGGACGTGTAGCACATGGCCGCGGCCATCCGCTCTGAGAGTTTTGGCCAGGGGTAGCTTTCGCTCTCTGCAGCGAGCAGGGTCTCGTAGTCGAGAAAGTCGGCGAGGCCGTTCTCTTTGGCGGTCATCGCCGTGGCCGGGCCGTCTCCCATCAAGACCATCGTCTGGATGCTCGGGATCTTTCCCGCGAGCGGCTTCAGCAGTGGGAGAAGGGACTGATCGACAAATAAAACCTTGTCTTCCGCGTCATTGATGATGAATTCGAGATGCTGTGGGAACAATCGCAGGTTGAGCGTGTGCAGGACCGCACCCATGCAGGGCACGGCGTAGTACAGCTCGAGGTGGCGGTTGTTGTTCCACGCGAGGGTGGCGACCCGATCGCCAGGCTTGACTCCGATGCGCTTCAGCACGCCCGCGAGGCGGTTGATGCGCGGCACCATCTCGCCGTAAGTCGTGCGGTGGATGCCTTCGTCGCGCTTGCTCACGACCTCTTTCTTCTGGTGCAGTCGCTCAACTCGCCACAACACGTGCTGCAGAGAGAGCTCGTAGTCCTGCATCAAGCCTTCCACGGCAGCCACCTCCACCTTTCTTTACCCCAGACGCAGGTGTTGAAAGGTCGATGGTAAGCCCGGCGGGCGTAGGATGCACACCCGTGGTTTCTCGAGGTAAGGCGGACCTCCACATGCACACGACGGCCAGCGATGGATGGCCCGAGCCCCGCCAATTGGTGGATTACGCGAGCGCCACGGGGCTCACCGTGATCGCGATTACAGACCATGACACGATCGAAGGCGCCCTGCGTGCGGCCGGGCACGCCGCCGGGCGGTCTCGATTCGAGGTCGTGATCGGAGAAGAGGTTTCGAGCCGCGACGGCCACATCGTGGGTCTGTTTCTCGAGCGGCGCGTGCGACCGGGCATGTCGGCGGCGGCTACCGTGCACGCGATCCACGATCAGGGCGGGCTGGCGGTGGCGGTCCATCCTTTCTGGCGCACGCAGCGGCGGACCCGTGGCGGGCCGGTGCATGGCGTGGGTTGGCTTGCGGCCGAGCTCGACTTTGACGCGATCGAGGTCGAGAACGCGACGCCTGGCTTTTACGTCTTCAACCACCTGGCGCGTCGCCTCAACATGGGGCTTGGAGCCGCCGAGCTTGGTGGCTCAGACGCGCACATCCTGGATGCCGTCGGCCGGGCCTTCACCGAGTTTCCCGGACGCACCGCCAAGGCCCTTCGAACGGCGATCGAGAATGGGACGACGGTTGCGGGCCGGCGCCGCTACCGGGCGATGGGTTTGGTGCGGTACGCAGCCTGGGGATTGAACCACGAGCGGTACGCGGTAGTCTGATTCGCCGGAGGGCGCCCCGCGTGCGCCCGGGCGGCGCCCGCTTAGCTCAATGGATAGAGCGCCTGACTTCGGATCAGGAGGTTGCGAGTTCGAGTCTTGCAGCGGGTACCAGCTTCGTCAACAGCGATCAGGCGACCGTCTACTATCCGCATCGAAGCAATCGGCTTAAGCCGCCAATGAATAATTTACTTTTCGTTTTCAAGCCGTGAGCTTGCCTCCGGACGAATCAGCTCGGCAAGCCAATGACCAGCGCCGTCGTGAAGGTGGCCCCGAGCCTCTCGTCCCCGCATCTCCCGGTTCCGTCTCGCTAACGAAAGGGACCTTGTCACCAGATGGCCGCTACCGATGGGACGGCCAGACCTGGGTACCGCTGCCTGCGGTTTTTGCAGCACCAAAGCAGCAGGTGGTTGTGTCGGCCGGCACTGCATTCAAAATCGGTTTTTTTGGGTTCTGGGGCGCGGCTGTGGCCAGCATAGTTGTGTGGATCCTGGCTTTCATTGTTCTAGGAGCCTGCGGAGCGATGTTGGCGGGGGCCATTCGCGGATCTCCTTCGCCATAAGGCGCAAGCAATAATGCCTAACATCCATCGGCCTGGCGGCGACCTTTGAATGCCACGCCAAATAGTTCTGCTGCGGGGCATCAATCTCGTGAAGCGAAATCGCATCGCGATGCCCGAGCTGCGGACCGCCCTCGATGCCGAGGGGTTTGGTGGAGTGCAGACCTACGTGCAGAGCGGAAACATCGTGCTTTCCAGCCCAGCATCACCAGAACGTGTCGCCGAACAGGTGAACGCAACCATCAAGAAGCGTTTTGGCTTTGACATCGTCGTGATCGTCCGCTCGCACGCCGAGCTGGCGGCGGTCGTGCAGCGAAATCCGCTCGCCAAGATTGCGACCAACCCGAGTCGCTACCTCGTCACGTTTCTTTCGGCCGAGCTCCCTTCCGGTTTTGGTGACCAGTTGGCCCGGGTCGCTAATCAGGAAGCGTTCGCGGTGATCGGCCGCGAGGTGTACTCATGGCACCGGGATGGTGTGGGCCGTTCACCGCTGTGGGAGAGGCTGGCGTCGAAGTCGTTGGGTGTCGCGGCGACGTCGCGAAACTGGGCCACCGTGACGACCCTGCTGGCCATGGCGGGCGATACAACCGCCCGGTAGAATCAACCGGCTGCAGCCGGGCGGCTGGCGGAACTGGTAGACGCGCACGTTTGAGGGGCGTGTGGGGTAACCCATCCGGGTTCGAGTCCCGGGTCGCCCACCAATCAAGATCACGGAACGATGGATGCCCGCAGTTTCGATTAGCCGTGCGCGATCTCCGCTCCTAGAGTTGTTTCTGCATGACCCACGACGGATGCGCGACAGGTTGCACTGTGCCGTCGGGCATCGGATCCGGCCACGTCTCCGCGGTCTCTCCAGAGCGCGTGTAACCGAGTCGCTCGTAGAGCCGGATCGCGCCGTCGTTTGCCTTCTCGACCATCAGCGTCGATCGGATCACGCCTGCCTCGCGAAGAACCTTCTCGCCCTCGTCGATCAGGGCCGCGCCGAGACCCTGGTCGCGAAATCCGCCGAGCACGAGCAGGTGCGAGATGATGCCGCTCAGGTCGATGAGCGCGTGGCCGATCGGGAATCGTCCGTTGGCGAGCGCGACCAGGAGCACGCGATCATCTCGCTCGAGCGCCGGGCCAAACACAGCGTTGACCTGGCCGCTCCAGGTGGCAAGTGACGGAAGGTCGCGCAGGGTCGCCGGGCGGATCTCCGCATCCACGCTCAGGCGAACCTTGCGAGACACAGCTCAGGGGGCGGCGGGAATCGGCGAACCGACAATGTTCACCCGCGCACTTTATTCGCCAGGGCGGTCCTTGCCCTCACACTAAGCGGGTGACCGAGGCCGTCCAGCTCGATCCCAAGACCCAGTTCCGGCAGCTCTACGACCAGGAGTTCAACTCCGTCTACCGTGCGATCCGAGGTGTTGTGCTCGATTCGGCGGCGGCTGAGGACCTGACGCAGGAGACCTTCGTTCGCGCCTACCGTGCGCGACTCCGGTACACGCCGACCGCTCCGCCTGGCGCGTGGCTGCGAAGGATCGGCGTGAACCTCGCGATCTCCCATCTCCGGCGCCAAAAGCTCGCCCGGTTCTTGCCCGCTCGGCTGTACGTCGCCCCCGACCGCCGCGACTACGACAGGGCTGAGGCACGTGACGTGGTCGAGAAGGCGCTCGCCGCGCTCAGCCCGAAGCTGAGGGCCGCAGTCGTCCTTCACTACTACGAGGGCCTGACGCGAGAAGAGATCGCTGACGTGCTGGGAGTGCCGGCCGGAACAGTGGCGTCGAGGATCGCCAAAGCGGTGGCGATCATGCGAAAAAACATGGGAAACGACCAGCGACTCGAGACCGAGCGTTCGAGAAGTGAAGGTGCCCTACGTGGAAGATAAAGCCACTCGGGGGGGGCAAAACACACCCTCCGAAGCAGACGTCAGCCGGATGATCCGGGCAGAGGTTGAAACCTGGAAGCCCCGGCACGGCCCGGACTGGTCGGATTTGATGATCCGTCTTGCCGCCGCCGGGCCATCGCCGTGGGTGGTGTACACGACCGCAAGCGCAGCCCTCGTCGTGATCCTGTTCGCGGCTTTTCTGGTCGGCTCATGGCTGCAGATCGGGGCTCTGGCTCCGCAGCCGGCCACGTTCCACGGCCACTGATCAGGTGAGGAACTCGATCTCTTCGTAGCCTCCGCGCTTGCGCGCGGCGTCGACCACCACTGACCCCGCGGCCAGATCCCACAGCGCGAGGCCGTGGGATTCGAAGAGCGTGATCCCGGGCCGCTCCGGGCGCTCCCACCGGCCGGCCACCACCGACGCCAACTCCACTGCCTGGCTCCAGTCGAACCGGCCCGCCTTCGCGGCCTGGATCAGATCCCCGCTCTCGAGCTGGGCGGCGGCGAGCTGGTCGACGACGACCGTCTGGGCGCGCTCGACGAGCTCCACGGGCACCTCGGCGCGGTTGCGGAAGTTCGAGCCGACGGCGGCCACCAGGGCGTGCGGCTCGACCCAATCGGCGTCGACCACAGGCGCCGGGCTGGTGGTGACCGTGACCACGATGTCAGCGCCTCGCACGGCGGCCTCGGCGGTGGCGGCGTCGACGCTCTGGACGCCCAGCTGCTCTCCTTGTTCCTCGGCGAACATCGCGCGCTTCTCGGCGTTGCGGCTGAAGACGCGCAGCTCGTCGATCTCGACCACACGGGCAAGCGCGAGCGCCTGGGTCGCGGCCTGCCAGCCGGTCCCGATCAAGGCCACCTTCGCCGGGCGCGCCGTGCCGAGAGTCTTGGCCGCGACCGCGGTCGCGGCGCCGGTTCGATATGCGCCCATGAAGTCCGCCTCGATGAGCGCCTCGAGCGCTCCATCGAGTCTGAACAGGGCGACCATGAACCTAACCCGACCATCGCTGACCGTGTACCCCTTGAGGCCCGTGCATCTGCCTCCGGGATAGGAGGCGAACATCACGTTGAGCAGGCCTCCGGGGGCAAAGGCGCGGCGCCGGGGCTCGTTGTGCGCCTCACCTTCGCCCAGCTCGCGCATCGCGTTCTCGACTGCCGCGATCACATCGTCCATCTCGATCAGGTCCTGGACGTCACTCTCACGCAGGATCAGGGCCATCGCAGGGAGAATAACCGCCTATGTCCGCCCGCCCCCTCAACGTCGGTTTGATCGGACTCGGGACAGTCGGCTCGCAGGTCGCCGAGCGGATGCTGTCCTGGGGTCCTCAGCTGTCTCGGCGCGCGGGGGTCGAGCTCCGCTTGAAGAAGGTTCTCGTGCGCGACGTAGGCAAGCGACGGCCGATCGAGGTCCCGTCCGACCTGCTCACGGCCGACGCATCCGAGCTGCTCGAGGACTCCTCGATCGAGGTTCTGATCGAGGTCGCCGGTGGAGACGAGCCGATGCGGTCGTACATCGAGCGGGCGATCCAGGTGGGCAAGCACGTGATCACCGCCAACAAGGTCGTGATGGCCAAGCACGGGCCCGAGCTGCTCGACCGGGCGGCGGACCGCAACGTCGACATCTACTTTGAGGCGGCGGTCGGCGGGGGCATCCCGCTCATCAGCACGTTCCGCGTCGATCTCCAGGCCAACCGGATCGAACGCGTGTCGGCGGTCATCAACGGCACCACCAACTACGTCCTCGGCCGCATGGCTTCCGCCGGCCTGACGATGGCCGACGCCGTGCGCGAGGCGCAGGAAGCCGGTTACGCCGAGGCCGACCCGACCGACGATATCGGCGGCTTCGACGCGACGTACAAACTTGCGATCCTCGCCTCCATCGCCTACGAGATCAAGGTCCGGCCACGCGAGATCTACCGCGAGGGGATAGACGGCATCGAGCCCGTCGATTTCCGGTACGCGCGCGAGCTCGGATACGCGATCAAGCTGGTCGCGCACACGCAGAGGCACACCGGCCGGGTCGAGGCGCGGGTCCATCCGGCGATGGTCCCGCTCGACCATCCGCTGGCCCGAGTCGAGGGCGCAGAGAACGCGGTGTTCGTGGAAGGCGACCTGGTCGGGCAGGTCTTGCTCGTCGGCCAGGGCGCGGGTGGACGGCCCACGGCCTCGGCGGTCGTCGGCGACCTGATCGACCTCGCCCGCTCAATCCGCCGCGGCGTGCAGAGCCGGCCGTCGTTCAGCTTCGACGACCGCGTTGGCGTGATCCCGATCGGCGAGGTGACGACCCGTGCCTACTACCGACTCCGAGTTGCTGACCGGGCCGGCGTGGTCGCGGCCATCGGTCAGGTCTTCGCCGAGGAGGGAGTCAGCATCTCGAGCTTCATCCAGAAGGACGCGTGGTCGCACGACCAAACCGCCGAGCTCGTCGTCACCACCCACCCCTCGCTGGACGCCAGCCTTCAGAGGGCGCGGGAGCGGATGGCCGCGCTCGAGCCGGTCCACGCCGTCTCTTCGTACCTGCGCGTCTTCTAGGCGGATTCATGGGTGTGATTGCTCGCTACCGCGAGCACCTGCCCGTCGGCCCCGCCACTCCTGACGTCGACCTGAACGAGGGTTCGACGCCGCTGGTTCCCAGCCGCAACATCGGACGGACCCTGGGTCTCAGCCGCCTCTACTTCAAGTACGAGGGGCTCAACCCGACAGGCTCTTTCAAGGACCGAGGCATGGTCGTCGCCGTGGCCAAGGCGCTGGAGTCGGGCAGTCGCGTCTTCATGTGCGCGTCGACCGGAAACACCTCGGCCTCGATGGCCGCTTACGCGGCGCGGACTGGAGTACGCGCGATCGTTGTCGTTCCGTCAGGCGAAATCGCGCTCAACAAGCTGTCGCAAGCGCTGATGTACGGCGCCAAGGTGGTGGCGCTCAAGGGCAATTTCGATTTCGCGTTAGAGACCGTTCGCGACCTGACGAGCCACTACTCCGTCGCGCTCATGAACTCGGTCAACCCGCACCGGATCGCGGGCCAGAAGACCGCTGCGTTCGAGATCGTCGACGAGCTGGGCGACGCACCTGACTACCTGATGCTGCCGGTGGGCAACGCCGGCAACATCACCGCGTACTGGAAAGGCTTTCGTGAGTACCACGCGGCGGGCCGGGCCACGCGCTTGCCGCGCATGGTGGGAGCCCAGGCTGAAGGCGCCGCGCCCATCGTCACTGGGAGCCCGGTGCCGAACCCGAAAACCGTCGCCTCCGCAATCCGAATCGGCAATCCAGCCTCTTGGGAGGGCGCGACCTCAGCCCGGGACGAGTCGGGGGGGATGATCGCGGCGGTCACGGATACCGAGATCCTTTCGGCGCAGATCCGGCTCGCGGGCAGCGAGGGACTTTTCGCCGAACCCGCCTCAGCGGCCCCGCTGGCGCTTTTGTTCCGCCTCGTCCGCGAGCGCAAGATCGACAAGGACGCCACTACCGTCGTGGTTCTGACCGGCTCGGGACTCAAAGACCCTGACGCCGCGCTGAAGAATGTCGAACCGCCCATCGAGCTCGACGGAGACGCGCGCACACTCGCTAAGGTCTTGAAGCTGTGATGGGCGTCGCCACGTGCGCATAAAGGTCCCTGCCTCGATCGCCAACATCGGTCCCGGCTTCGACTGCATGGCGATGGCCATCGACCTCTGGCTGGAGGTCGAGGCCAACGAGGCCCAGAGGCCGGCCTGGGACTACGAGGGCGAAGGCGCCGACTATCTGTACGCGCACGAGAACCCGTTCACCCGGCTGCACATGAAAGGCAGGGTCCGAAGTGAGATCCCGCTGGGGGTCGGTCTCGGCAGCAGCGCCGCCGCGCGGCTAGCTGCCTCCGCGCTCAGCAGCCCATGGGACGTGAAGAGCCACGTGATCGACGCGGGCGCAGACGAAGGGCACTACGACAACGTCGCCGCGTCCGCAGCGGGTGGCATTCGCATCGTGTCCGAAAAGGTCGATGAAAAATTGCCAAACCCCGGTTGGGGAATCGCGCTCTTCATCGCGCACCAGCCGCTGCCAACAGAAAAAGCTCGGTCCGTGCTGCCAGACGAGGTGCCTCTGGGCGACGCATCCTTCAACGCGTCCCGGACCGCGCTGCTCGTGCGTGCGATCGTCTCCAAACGCTCATCGCTGCTCGGAGAAGCCATGCGCGACCGGCTGCATCAGCCCCATCGCCTCCACCTCTATCCCTGGGTCGAAGAGATCATCCACGTCGCCGAGGCGGCGGGCGCCTATGGCGCGGCGATCTGCGGCGCCGGCCCCAGCGTCTTTGCTTTTTGCGCGGCTTCGCAGGCCAACCGCATCGCCAAAGCGATGGAGGAGGCGCACCCGCTTCGCGGTCGCGCGCTGGTCACCAAGATCACCGACAAGGGCATGTTCCGGACGTTGTGATCGTCCAGAAATACGGCGGTACCTCGGTCAGCTCCGCCGCGCGCATCCATCGCGTGAGCCGCCGCATCGCCGAAACCGTCAGGCAAGGGCAGCAGGTCGTCGCAGTCGTTTCCGCTATGGGCCACACCACCGATCGCTTGATCGCGCTTGCCAACAGTGTCAACCCGGAGCCCCCGGCGCGCGAGCTCGACACGCTGGTGGCGAACGGCGAAACGATCACCGCGCCTCTGGTCGCCATGTGTCTCCAGGGCATGGGCGTGCCGGCGGTCTCTCTTTCCGGGGCCCAGGCCGGCGTGCGCACCAGCGAGCACCACTCGCGGGCGCGGATCCGCGACATCAAGCCCGACCGGATCGTCGAGGCCCTGCGTAAGCGGCAGGTGCCTGTCGTCGCCGGATTCCAGGGCGTGACCGAGGAGCTCGAGATCACAACCCTCGGGCGCGGTGGTTCCGACACGACCGCGGTCGCGCTCGCGGCCTCGCTGGGAGCCGACTCGTGCGAGATCTACACCGACGTGGACGGGATCTTCACCGCCGATCCCCGGGTGGTGAAATCAGCTCGCAAGCTCAGCCACATCCAGTACGACGAGATGCTCGAGCTGGCGGCGGTGGGAGCGCGTGTCATGCATCCGCGGGCGGTGGAGATCGGCGAGCTGTACGGAGTGCCCATCCATGTGCGGTCGAGCTTCCGCGATCGCATCGGTACGATGATCGTCGCCCACGTCCCAATGGAAGACCGCCAGCGAGTGCGCGGCATCGCGCAAGAGACGAACGTCGCGAAGATCACCGTGATCGGCGTCCGGGACAGGCCCGGCGTTGCGGCCGCCATCTTCGAGCCGCTTGGCGCCGCCGGCATCTCCGTCGACGTCATCGTCCAGAACATCGGCCGCTCCGGCCACACCGACCTCACGTTCTCGGTCGCCGAGTCCGACCTGAAGGCGGCGGAGAAGCTTGTCAAGACCGCGGCCAAGGAGGTCGGCGCAAGACGCGTCTCGTCCGCCGGCGGCATAGCCAAGCTTTCGGTCGTCGGCACCGGCATGCTCGGCACGCCCGGCATCGCGGCCCGCATGTTCCGCGCCCTCGCCGACGGTGGGATCAACATCGAGATGATCAGCACGTCGGAGATCCGCATCACCTGTCTGGTCGCGCGCGCCCAGGTCGAAAAAGGCGTGCGGATCCTGCACAAAGCCTTCGAGCTGGACCAGGAACTGGTTTAAGACGTGCCGGTCAACGTTGCGATCGTCGGCCCGGCCGGGGCCGGCAAGACGACGCTGTTCAATGCTCTGACAGCCGGCCGCGGCGCCGATGGCGTCGGCATGGTCGATGTCCCGGACGCACGTCTGACGCGGCTCGCGGGGGCGGTCAAGCCCGCAAAGACGACGCCGGCGCAGGTGCGGGTCGAGGACACGCCGCCTGGGAGTCGCGCCCAGCGCGTGGCGTTTGCGCGCCAGGCCGACGTGCTGGTCAAGGTCGCACGCTGCTTCGGCCCCGAGCCCCAGCCTGTAGCCGAGCTGGAGGAGTTTGCCCTCGACCTCGTCCTCGCCGACCTCGGTTCGGTCGAAAAGCGCCTCGACGTCGTGGGCAAGGAGGCGCGCGCGGGGAAGAAGGACGCCATCGACGAGGCCGAGGTGCTGACTGTGGCCAAACAGCATCTCGACGCGGGACAGCAACTCCGAACGATGACGTTCGAGCCTGAGCAGCGCGCGATGCTCTTGGGCATCTTCCCGGTCACCCTCAAGCCGGCGGTGTACGTCGCCAACGCGGCCGAGGAGCTGCTGCCGGCGGGCGGCGAGCCGGCGGCGAAGGTGGCAATGCTGGCGATGGCGGAGGGCGCGCCTTCGATCGCACTTTCCGCGCGGCTTGAGGCAGAGCTTGCGGAGCTCGCACCAGAGGAGCAGGCCGAGATGCGTGCAGGCTATGCGATCGACGAGTCCGGGCTCGGCCGCATCGCCCGCGCGGTGTGGGACGCGGGCGGCTTGATCACCTATTTCACGGCAGGCGAGCCCGAGGTGCGGGCCTGGCCGTGCGAACGCGACGCGCCGGCCCCCATCGCCGCCTCGAAGATCCACACCGACTTCGAGAAGCATTTCATCCGCGCCGAGGTGACCTCCGTCGACGAGCTGGTCGCCGCTGGTTCGATGGAAGCGCTGCGTGCGGCCGGAAAGCTGCGAATCGAGGGACGCGACTATCGCGTCAAGGACGGCGACGTCATCTTCTTCCGCATCGGTCGCTAAAGAGCTTGCGCTGGCCGCCCGCAGTTTCCAGAATTTCCGCATGGCCCAGTTGACCAACCCCCTCCTTTTCAGTGGCACTCATGTGTGGGTGAGGGTCGAGGGATCGGAGGCTGTGCTCGGACTCAGCGACTTCCTGCAGGACCAGATGGGGGAGATCACCGCGCTCGAGCTGCCCGATATCGGCGACGTCATTCGCGCCGCGCGCAGGATGGGAAAAATCGAGTCCGAAGACGCATCGTCGCCCATCGAGGCGCCGATCACGGGCGAGGTCGTAGAGGTCAACGTCGAAGCGCTCGAGAATCCGGACCTGGTAAACAGCGATCCCTACGCCGGTGGTTGGCTCCTGCGGGTGAAGATCGATGACCCGGGGGAGCTCGAAGAGCTGATCAGCGAAGAGGAGTATGCAGAGCTCACGACCGAGGTCTAACCGGAGCTAGGGGATCCCATAGGCGGCGCGCGTTCTACGCCGGAGCAGGAAAACAAGCACCGGAATCCCCACCACCACGAGCGACCACGCCGCCGAGACGATCATCGCCGCGATCCAGCCCCAGGCGCGGAATTTTCTCAGACCGTAGTACGCCGCGCCATGAAGTACGGCCGCTGAGGCCTCGAGGAAAACCACGATCACGGACTCGACGATCAGCATGGCCGACGCGTTGCGGCCGAACCCCGCCCCCGCCAGCGTCTGGACCAGCTGCTCACGGCCGGCCGGCGCCGCCAGGACAGCGGCGAACTGGGTGAGCTCGATCAACCAGAAGACCGCGCCCGCGGCGAAGAGGTAGGGCAGCAAGCGCAACCCGTGGCTAGGCGACGATTTGGCCAAAGCTCTTGACAGCACCTACATTCGGGGTTATAACTGCAGCCGGGACACAACATATCGTAGCCAACGTCTCAACTCGTTGAGTCCCACGGCCCAACGACAGGCAGGCGGAACCCTTCCCAAGTCGCACCCCACGACGCAGAAACAGCTCCCCTAACCGCCTGCCTGTTCTCACCTTTCTGTGCACCGATTTCAAGCCCCTCTAGACTTGCAGATCTATGGCGCGCAAGGGCAAGAAGCGCGGAAAGGGCAAGTACCGCCAGCCGATGCGGCCGCCTGGGCCGCTCAAGCCGGTCGGCACCTCCCCAGCCGGCGCCCAGACGGCCGCAAGCCAGAAGAGCGTCTCGCAGGCACGCGTCGGCGGCGACCAGGCGCTCGTGCGCGCCGTGGAGATGTCGCTGGGGGCCCGCAACCAGATCGTCAAAGGCCGCGGCGGGCGGTACCTGGTCGAGTCGGCCGACCCCTCGATCCCGCTCGACCGGGTTCCTTACTTCACCAAGGACCTGATCCGTCTTCTGGTCGTGGCCCTGGCGATGATCGTGGTGCTTGGGGTCGGGTCGCTCACGATCCCTCAACTGGTCAAGTAACCGCGAAGAGCGCAGAGCGGGGGGAAATCGACCGACCGTAGACTTCCCCCGTGCGGGTTGTCTTGTTCACGGGTAAAGGTGGTGTCGGCAAGACATCAGTTGCCGCCGCGACCGCCGTCAGGTGCGCATCCGCCGGCTATCGGACCGTGGTGATGAGCACCGACCCCGCGCATTCTCTGGGCGACTCGTTCGACATCCAGCTCGGCACCGACGCAGCGCAGGTCGGCAAGAACCTGTGGGCGCACGAAGTTTCATCTCTACACGAGATGCAGCGGCACTGGGCAAAGCTGCACGAGTACGCGGTCGAGGTCTTCTCGACGCAGGGGCTGGATGAAGTTCTGGCCGACGAGGTCGCCAACCCACCGGGCATGGACGAGGTCGCTTCGCTGATGTGGATCAAGCACTACGCGCAGCGGGCCGAGCACGACGTGCTGATCGTCGACTGCGCCCCGACTGGCGAAACGCTGCAGCTCTTGACATTCCCCGACGCCGCCAAATGGTGGCTCGACAAGATCTACCCCTGGTCGCGCCGCGCCATGCGAGTGGCCCGTCCGGTGCTGCAGCCGATGATGGGCATGCCTCTGCCTTCGGATGAGGTCTATGCGTCGCTGAAAGACCTGCTGCTCGACCTGGACGGCATGCGACGAGTGCTGACGGATCCGGAGATCACGACTGTTCGCATCGTCCTGAACCTGGAGAAGATGGTCGTCAAGGAGGCAAAGCGCGCCTACACGTACTTGAGCCTTTTCGGCTACGTGACGGACGCGGTGATCGTCAATCGACTGCTGCCCGGCGACCTGCACGACGAGCTGTTTCAGAAATGGCAGCGCATCCACAAGCGCTACCAGGTCGAGGTCGAGGAGTCGTTCGCGGGGATTCCGATCTTTAATGTTCCACTGTTCGACCGCGAGGTGGTTGGGGAGGAGATGCTTGGACGCATGGCCGAGGCGATATACGGCGAGGACGATCCGTCGCGCCGCTTCGCGACCTCCAATCCGCAGCGCATAGATAAGGACGGGGCCGACTACGTGCTCGCGCTCAAGGTGCCGTTCGTCGACAAGGCGGCGGTCGACCTGAGCCGGCACAACGGCGACCTCTACGTCACGGTGGGCAACTACCGGCGCGAGATCACGCTGCCGCGTGTGCTGGAGCGACGGGAAACGGTTGGGGCGTCCATCCAGAACGGGGAGCTCCGCGTCCGCTTCGCGCCCAAGCCGGGGAAGACGACGGGCGTGAAGAGATGAGTCGCGACGGCGAGCGTGTGATCGAGCTGGTCAACGAGCTCGGAGCTCGCGTCGGGCATCTGCTGTCCGACATGGTTCCACCCGCCGCCCAGGTCCACCTGCTCAACGCCCAGCGCGAGCTCATCACGGCGCTGATGCTGATCTACGAAAACCGCGTCGCCCCGGAGCCGGCCGCCCGGCGAGCGAGGCGAGCCCGAGCCATTCGCCGAACGACCAAGCGCGATACCAAAATCACAATTAAGTGAGCCCGTTCTTCGGGCTGCTCCTTGGCGTACTCCTCCTGGTCCCGGCGATTGTGATCGCGATCCCGGTGCACGAGATGGGCCACGCCGCGGCGGCGTACTTCCTCGGCGATCGCTCTGTGCGCTACTACGGCTATTTGTCGCCGGATCCACGCCGCTTCCTCGAACCGATCGGTGTGATCGCGGTCGTCGTCGCGCTGGTCGGTTGGGGAAGGCGGGTGCCGGTGCAGTCGAACCGGATCAACACCACGCGGCAGAGAGTCCTGTTCGAGCTGGGCGGTCCGGCGGCCAACCTCATCGTTGCGATCGGACTCGGGTTCTTGCTGCGTGCACTCGTCCGCGCCGGCCTGCCCTACTCATTCGACGTCGGCCCGGGCCTCGTCCTGGCGGCAATCTACGTGATCGTCTTCCTGAACCTTTCGATCTTCGCCTTCCAGCTCCTGCCGATACCAGGACTGGACGGCTGGAACATCATCGAGGCGCTGTTTCGGAGTCGCAACCCGCGTTTCTTCTACGACGTCAGCCTCCGCCGTCGCGAGATCTGGGCCGGGGCGGTCATCGTCCTCATCGCGTTCCAGTTCCTGGCTCGAGTGAACATCCTCTGGTACGTGATGGCGCCCTTCTATGAGCCGGCGAGCCTAATCTCAATAGGCAGATGCGACGGATACGCGATTCCCAACCTGACCGCCCTGTTTCCCTGCCTGCTGTAGGGACTCTGGTCAACGAGCCGGCCTTCGCCGAGCTCGTCCGGGAGCACGGACGAGCGCGCGTGGTCGAGGCAATTCGCGCCCAGATCGCGGCAGAGCGGGACGATGGCGCCGACGGCTCGGCGCGGTATGCCGCGGTTGCGGCCAGGCTGCAGGCCGGCGTGACCCCGAAGCTGCGGCGGGTCATCAACGCAAGCGGGGTCGTCCTTCACACCAACCTCGGACGTGCGCCGCTGTCGAAAAGCGCGATTGATGCGCTCAGCGTGGCGGCAGGCTACAGCAACCTCGAGCTCGACCTCGAGACCGGCAAACGAGGAGAGCGGTCATCGCTCGCCGCAGGTCTGCTGACGGCGCTGTTCGGATGCGAGGCAGCGTCCGTGGTCAACAACAATGCGGCGGCGGTGCTCCTAGCTTTGACCGCCCTGTGCAAGGGAAAAGAGGTCATCGTCTCGCGGGGTCAGCTCGTCGAGATCGGTGGTGCGTTTCGGATGCCGGACGTGATGAGGCTGTCAGGCGCGCGCATGGTCGAGGTCGGGACCACCAATCGAACCCGAGCCGCCGACTACGAGGACGCGATCACTTCACGCACTGCTGCCCTGCTGCGCGTGCACACTTCCAACTTCCGTGTCACCGGGTTCACTGAATCTGCGACCCTCGGACAGCTGGCCGAGGTGGCGAAGCGGCACGGCGTCCTTCTGATCGACGACCTGGGAAGCGGAGCCACCGAGGCGATCGGTGACGAGCCCACCGTCGCCGAATCACTTCAGCACTGCGACGTGGTCACCTTCTCCGGAGACAAGCTGCTCGGGGGCCCGCAGGCTGGAATCGTGCTTGGCCACAGCGAGGCAATCACCAAGATGTCGCGCCATCCGCTCGCGCGCGCAGTGCGAGTCGACAAGCTCACGCTCGCCGCACTCGAGGCCACGCTGAGCCAGCGTTTGACCGGGCATGCAGACGACATCCCCATCGAGCGCATGCTGCACGCGCCGGTCGAGGATGTCCGGCGCCGGGCCGCGATGTGGTCGGTCAAGCTCGCCGAGCGCGGAGTGGAAACCAGGCTGGTCGAAAGCTCGTCGGCCGTCGGAGGCGGCTCGCTGCCCGAGCATGCTTTGCCAACGGTGCTACTGGCCGTCATTGGCCCGGCCTCGCGCCTGGTCGCAGCGCTGCGCCGCGGCGCGCCACCGGTGATCGCCCGCGTCGAGAACGATCAGTGCTGCGTCGACCCGCGGACGGTGCTCAAAGGCGAGGATGAGACTCTGATCGACGTGGTTGAGGTGGCGGCCGCCTCAATTCGGCGATGAACTACGTCGTCGGCACCGCGGGACACATCGATCACGGCAAGTCCACCTTGATCACGGCGCTGACCGGAATCGACCCCGATCGCCTCGCGGAGGAGAAGCGCCGGGGCATGACGATCGACCTCGGGTTCTCCCACCTCACTCTGCCGAGTGGGCGGGAGACAGGCATCGTCGACGTGCCCGGGCACGCGCGGTTCATGCGCAACATGCTGGCCGGCGCGCACGGGCTCGACGCGGCGCTTCTTGTCGTCGCGGCCGACGAAGGCGTGATGCCGCAGACGCGCGAGCACCTTGACGTGCTCGATCTCCTCCAGGTGCAGCGCGGGCTGGTGGCCCTGACCAAGATCGACCTCGTCGAGCCCGATTGGCTCGAGCTCGTCCGGCAAGAGGCCATTACAGCGCTCAAAGGCACGTCGCTCGACGGCGCCCCCGTGGTCCCCGTTTCCGCGGTCACCGGCGAAGGCTTGAAGGAGCTGGTCGGCGCGCTCGACGCGCTGCTCGAAGGCGGCGAACAGCGGCCAGACGCTGGACGCCCCCGGTTGCCCATAGATCGCGTCTTCACGATGAGCGGGTTTGGCACAGTGGTCACCGGGACGCTGGTCGACGGATCGCTGCGTGCCGGCGACGAGATGGAAATCATGCCCGGCGGACGACCGGTCCGGATCCGCGGCCTGCAGCGTCACAACGAGAGAGTTGAGCGAGTAGGGCCCGGCAGCCGCGTGGCCGCAAACCTCAGCGGCGTGGAAAAGAACGAGCTTTCACGGGGCGACGTGCTCGCTGCTCCCGGCTCGCTGCCCGCCACACGCCGCGTCGACGCCATGCTCCGGGTGCTCGCTTCAGCGCCGCATTCAGTGCGTCACGGGGCGCAGCTTCTGCTCCATACAGGGACCACCGAAGTCGCATGCCGCGTCGTGGTGCTCGAAGGGGACCAGATCGCACCAGGAGGACAGGGCTGGGTGCAGCTCTACCTCGAGCGCCCGATCGCAGCCGCCGATCACGATCGGTTCGTGCTGCGAGTCCCAAGCCCGGCGATCACGATCGCCGGAGGCAGCTTCGTCGACGTCGCGCCGCGAAAGCATCCGCGCCATGACTCCGCGGTGCGGGAGTCGCTGACGCGTCGCGCCGCGGGCAACGTTCTTCAGGAGGAGCTGCGCAAGTACCGGCGAGGAGTCACTGTGGCCGCGCTCCTGAAGGCCACGATCGCGTCGAACGCCGACCTCGAGAGGCTGCAGGCCCGCAGGTTCGGCGACTGGATCTTCAGCGACGACGCATGGAAGTCGATCGCGGCGCGCGCGACTGACGAGCTGAGCGCCTATCACACCGCGTATCCGTTTCGGGCGGGGATGGCCCGCGAAGAGCTGCGCAGTCGCCTGGGCGTTTCGGCGCCATCGTTTCCGGCGGTGATGCAGGGATTGGCCGAAGACGGACGCGTGGTGGACCGCAACGGGTCGATCGCCGCGCCTGCGCACCAGGTCACGATCGCGACTGACGGCGGCCCAGCAGCAGATGTGCTGCGGCTGCTCGCTGCGGAGCCGTTCGCGCCGCCCTCGATGGCGGAGGTGACGAAAGAGTCTGGCGCAAGTGACGAGCTGATCCGTGCCATGGTGGAGCGGGGTGTGATCGTCCGGGTCAGCGACGATGTCGCGTTCACCAAAGACGCTTACGAATCAGCGGTCGCGTTGGTGAAGGAGCTGATCTCCGCCAATGGTTCCGTGACGGTCGCGCAGGTGCGCGATCGGATGGGTGCGAGCCGGCGCCCGGTGTTGGCGCTGTTGGAGCATCTTGATTCGCAGCGCGTGACGCGCCGCGTCGGGGACAGCCGCACCCTGAGGTAAAAACATGAGAGGAAACCTGCCGGTTTCCTCTCGTCCCGCCGTCGGCAAAGCCGACCCGGCCTGCGGCCGGGCAAGCGCCGGTCCTCTCCTTCGGAAAGGTTTTGCTTGATAAAGTCCGCACCATGCGGATCGCGGACATGCTCGCGCGCAGCCGGCCGACCGTGTCGTTCGAGTTCATGGCGCCGCGCGACGAGAGCGAGGTCGACGTACTCGAACGCACGGTCGCCACGCTCGCCGGCCACGGGCCCGACTGGGTCTCGGTGACGTATCGAGTCCGCACAGGCGAGAAGACCCTCGAGCTGGTGACGCGCATCAAGCGGCACTATCACATCGAGGCGATGGCTCACCTCACATGCGCCAACACGGCCGACCGAACCCGACAGATCCTCAACTGGATGGAACGTGAAGGCGTCGCCAACGTTCTCGCGCTGCGCGGCGACGCGCCGGTGTCGGGCGAACCGTTCACGCCGGCCGACCCGCAGCTGACGCACGCAAGCGACCTCATCACGCTAGTCCGGCGCAGCGGTTACCGGTTTGGAATCGGTGCCGCGTGCAGCGCTGAAAAGCACCCGGAGAGCCCCGACCTCGAGCACGAGTTTCGTTACCTGCATCTGAAGGTGGAGTCAGGCGCGGATTTTCTGATCACGCAGCTCTTCTTCGACAACAAGTTTTATTTCGACCTGGTCACCCGGGTGAGGGCAGCCGGCATCACCTTGCCCATCGTGCCCGGCTTGATGCCGATACCCAGCCGGCGCTCGCTTGGAGTGATGACATCGATGTCGGGCGCCAGCGTCCCCGCTGCCCTGCAATCGGCCATCGACGAGGCGCCGGACGACGAAGCGATTCGCGCCCTGGGCGTGCAGCACTGCATCACGCAGTGCGCCGAGCTGCTCGAGACGGGGGTGCCCGGCTTGCACTTCTACACGTTCAACCGCGCGCGTGCGCCGATCCAGATCCTGGCCGCGCTGCGTGGTCAGCAGCTGCTCGCCTCATAGCAAGGCCCGATCAGCCACACGGTTACCCTAGTCCCGCCATGCTCGCCGGAATCGATCTAGGCGGAACCCAGGTTCGGGTCGCGCTTGCGCGCTCCGACGGCCGGTTGGTCGCGAGCATCAAGACCCGGACCCACCTCCTTCCGACAGCCCAGGCGATGGTCGACTGGGCCGCCGCAGAGATCGACCGTCACCGGGGTCGGGAAAAGGTCCGCAGCATAACGATCGCCGCACCGGGCCCGATCGACGTCCAGCGCGGCGTGCTGGTGAACCCCCCCAACCTCCCGTGGCAGAACGTGCCTCTGGCCGCCATCATGGCCCGGGCAACGGGCGCCAAGGTCCACCTGGCGAACGACGCCGACATGGCGGGCCTGGGCGAGTTCCATCACGGGGCCGGCCGCGGCACTCGCAACATGGTCTACATCACGTGGTCGACGGGCGTAGGGGGCGGCCTGATCATCGACGGCAAGCTCCACCGCGGCGCGCACGGCACCGCGGGTGAGATCGGGCACACGATCATCGACCCCAACGGCCCTCTAGACAACTGCGGCCAGCGCGGCTGCCTCGAGGCGTTCGTCAGCGGCACCGCCCTGGCCCGCGAGACCGGACGCCCGGCCGCGGAGCTGTTCGCAACCGCCGCGCGCGGTGACCGGGCCGCGCGTGAGGTCGTCGAACGGGCGGCGCAGTACATGGGTATCGCGTTGATCAGCCTCACCAACGCCCTCGACCCCGAGATGTTCGTCATCGGCGGCGGCGTCTCCCGCTCGTGGGCGCTCGTCCAGCCGACGATGCTGGCAACCCTCCGCTCGTCGCCCTTCATCAAGCCCGCCCGGCGGCCCCGCCTGCGCCGCGCCCGACTGGGTGACCGCGCCGGGCAGGTGGGAGCTGTGGAATGGGCGCGAATCAACCAATAGAGGAAAGACAGCTCCTCAGCATCCTCAAACGTGCGGCTTCGGACCTGGGCGTCCATGCGTGGATCGTCGGCGGATACGTTCGTGATCGGCTGCTGGGGCGCCCGCACCTCGACCTTGACCTCGTGGTCGAGGTCGGCGACGCTTTGTCCCTCGCCCGGCGATTCGCGGAGCTCGCTGGCGCGCCGCCGCCGGTGACCTTCGAGCGCTTCGGCACCGCCCAGGTCACGCTGCCCGGCCGTCTGGTGGAGTTTGTCACGGCGCGCGCCGAGTCGTACGCGCCCGACTCGCGCAAGCCGGACGTCCGGCATGCATCTCTGGAGGAGGACCTCAGACGCCGCGACTTCACCATCAATACCCTCCTGATGGACCTGGAAGGTGACTTCAGGGACCCACTGGGGGGTAGGAAGGACCTGGAGGCGAAGATCCTTCGCACCCCAAACGATCCCCTTCGCACCTTCGCCGACGACCCCCTGCGCATGCTGCGAGGCATCCGCTTCGCGGCGGAGCTGGGCTTCGAGCTCGCCCCCGATCTGGTGCCTGCGATGCGGCGGCTCAAATCCCGGCTGGCACCCCCGGTCATCTCGGTGGAGCGGATCGCCGAAGAGCTGCGCAAGATGCTGGAATCCCCACGCCCCAAGCTCGCGCTCGAGCTCCTGGACGAAGCCGACCTGCTCGAGGTGGTCCTCCCCGAGATCGCCGCCTGCAAAGGCGTCGCCCAGACCGGCTATCACACCCACGACGTCTTCGGCCACACGCTTTTGACCGTGGAAGCCACTCCGCCCGACCTCCTGTCGCGCACCGCAGCGCTCTTTCACGACGTGGGCAAGCCGAAGACGGCAAAAGGAGACGGAACGTTCATCGGCCACGAGGAGGTGGGCGCCGAGCTCGCCAAAGCCGCCCTGGAGCGGCTGCGGTTCTCGCAGCGGGAGATCGAGGTCGTGACCAGGCTCGTGCGCCTCCACCTCCGGCCGGTCTTCTTCAAGTCGGAATGGACGGATGGGGCCGTCCGCCGGCTCGCGCGCGACGCCGGGCCTCAGCTCGACCGGCTCATGGCCCTGGCCAGAGCCGATATCGCCGCCTCGGCGTACCCGGAGCCGCAGAAGCTCGACGAGCTGCAGGCGAGACTGGACGCAGTCCGCTCCGAGCGACCTTCTCGCCTGGAGCCCCTGATCACGGGGGAGGACATCATGCGAGCGCGAGGCATCCGACCCGGTCCGGAGGTTGGCCGGATCAAGCAGAAGCTCGAAGAGCTGGTCATCGACGGTGAGGTCCCGCCTGACCGGCAGGCGGTAATCGATTACCTGGCAACACATCCACAGCTTTAAGAGCAGCCGCTATGCTGCGCGGGAGGGAGCCGCCCAGATTGGGAGAGAGGGCGGAACTGGGGAGGTTTGGAGATGCCTGAGATGGCGGTGGAAACGACGGAAGCGGCCAGCGCAAACGGGGTTTCAGATCCACTACTGCTGGAGCCGAAGGCGACCGTGCTGGCTCGAGAGGACATGCTTTCGGGCAAGCTGACGTTGAAGGGGCCGGGGCAGGTGCTCGGTAACTTCAACGGGGAGATCGAGTGCGACGGGGACTTGCTGATAGGGGCGGAAGCCCACGTCGAAGCGGACATTCGCGGATCCCGGATCACGGTGTCCGGGCTGGTTCGGGGAAAAGTCATTGCCAGCAACCGGCTCAAGATCACGAGCAGCGGACGGCTGGAAGGTGACGCGACGGTAGGCGCCCTCGTCGTTCAGGAAGGGGGCGTTCACTACGGTGTGATTCGAGTCCACCCGGAAGGCATTCCCGATACACCGCTGGAGAGGCTCTCGCAGATCCCTGCCCAGTCGACCGTCGTAACTTTGAGACCTGCACCCAACGCGGTGGGAAAGGTCAGAAAGTTCTGGGGTGAGTTCTTCTAGACGACCATCGAAAAAGCCGGCCCGGGCCCGAGGCCAGGCGCCGCGTGCCCGGACGGCGGCATCGCGCCCCGCCGCCAGGGCGCCGAAGAGCGCTCCGCCGAACGCGCGGAAACCCACTCCGGCGGCCGCCGTCTCCAAGGCTCAGGCGGGAGAGCCCCAGCAGCTGCCGACGCCCAAACCCCTGCCGACCAAGCCGGCGGTGCCGGCGCCGCGCACGGGCATCAGGTTGGCCGGCTCCGCCTCGTCACGGCTGACCATCAAGCCGAGCCCACCGCAGGGGCCCCGGCCGCAGCTTCAGCTCTCGACCAAGGTTCGGCCGAGCGGACCGCGCCCGCTGAGCGAGGTGGAGCTAGACGAGGATGAGCTGTTGATCGACGGCTTTGACGCGGTCCTCCGCGACGAGAAGGTGCGCATCACCGCGGTCCTCGAACGAACGTGCGTCTACGTCGACCGGAGCGGGGATCGACGGCTCGCGCGCAAAGAAGAACTTTGGGTCGAGGCGGATAAGCTGCCAATCCGCCGACGCGGCCTGAGTTAACTTTCTCAACTCGATGATCGAAGAGCCCAAGATCAACCGTAACCTCGCGCTCGAGCTGCTCCGAGTGACCGAGGCCGGCGCGCTCGCCGCGGCGCCTCTACAGGGCCGCGGCAACAAGGAGGCAGCCGACCAGAGAGCCGTGGAAGCGATCCGCGAATCGCTCTCGTCCGTCGACATGAAGGGCACCGTGGTCATTGGCGAGGGAGAGAAGGACGAAGCCCCGATGCTCTATTTCGGCGAGGAGATCGGCAACGGCCTGGAACCCGAGGTCGACGTCGCCATCGATCCGATTGAAGGCACGAGCCTCACCGCCTCGGGCTTGCCGGGCGCGATTTCGGTCGTGGCGCTGTCCGAGCGGGGGACGATGTTCACTACGCATGTCCACTACATGCAAAAGCTCGTGGTCGGCCGCAAGGCGCGCGGGGTGATCGATCTGGACATGCCGGTCGAATGGAACCTGCGGCGGATCGCCAAGGCTGAAGGCCTTCCCGTCCAGGAGCTGACCGTCGTCGTCCTGGAGCGAGATCGGAACAAGGACATCATCGCCCAGATCCGTCAGGTCGGGGCCCGTATCAAGCTCATCTCCGCCGGCGACGTCGCGGGTGCCCTGGAGGCCGCTCTGGAGACCCGGTTCGGGATTCACTGCATGATGGGCTCGGGCGGCGCCACCGAGGGTGTGCTCGCCGCGTGCGCCATCAAGACAATGGGCGGCGACATGCAGGCGAAGCTCTTCTTCCGCAACGACAAAGAGCGCGAGCTGGCGACCAAGGAGGGCCACAAGCCGGACAAGATCCTGTGCATCGACGACCTGTGCTCGGGCAGGGACGTCTTCTTCGCCGCCACCGGCATCACCACCGGCGAGCTCCTGAAAGGCGTCCGCTACGAGGACGTGTACGCCTATACACAATCGATGGTGCTGCGCTCGGCATCAGGCACCATGCGCATCGTGGACGCTTATCACCCCATCGACAAACTTCGGGTCAAGGGGCTGCTGCCCGAACAGGTTCGGGTCCGCTGAGCGCGACGGAGGCGGGGCAGTTCCTGACTGCCGCCTCGCGGGCACTCGGGCCGGCGCAGTGGGAGTGGATCGCGACCGCGCGGATCCTCTCGCGCAAGCGGAGCTCGACGGTTGCGATCGAAGACATCCTCGACGGACTGCTGTCAGGTGCCGACCAGGCGATGGTCAACGCCTTCACAAGCGGGTTCCGCGTCACCCAGGTGCAAACGGCCATCAGCAAGTCGCTGCCCGAGCCAAGCGCGACCTCGGCGGCGCTCGAGTCGGCCCAGGTCGTGGCTCTGGGCATCCTGGTCCGTGAGCAGATGGAGCCGGCGCAGTTCGAGGCCGTGTACCGGCCGTTCGCCACGATCTTGCCCGGGCCCACCTACCGCGCCCCGGCGCCGATCGACCAGCAGATCGCGGTCTTCCTGCGCCGGTTGCCGGGCCTGAAGGGAGAGGTCGAGGCGGAGGTGTCGACTGTCGCCAAGGCGCTCAGCCAGCCGCCCAAGCCGGCTTCGCCCGCGGGTGCAGGGGGTGTGCCTGTGATCGCCGCCGTGACCGGCCTCGACCCCGCGGTCAACTACACCGCGGCGTGGAAGGAGGTGATCTCGACCGCGACCCAGATCGGCCGAACCCAGGCGCTCCGGGTGATGCAGGACAGCGCGGAGCAGGCGGCGCCGCATGATGGACTGGGCATCGTCGGGTTCGCCGGCGTCGCCGCCGGAGCCATCTTCATGCGCGACGTGCTGCCGATCGAGAAGGTCCTCTTGCTGTATGAGCCCTTCGCCTCCGCATTTCCGTACGAGTCGTTGGCCTAGCCCTCCCGGCGATCCAGGAGCGGGGGCGGGTCTGGTGGCCAATTCAAATCCAATTTGGCGCTGAATCCCGTCGTACCCGCGGACCCACCGCCTGTCGAGCTGGAGGCGGCCCGAGCCGAGTGGGGCGGCGAGCACATGAGTCCCGACGACATGATGTGGGCGCTCGCGGACGCCTACTTCCCGCCCAGTCCAGGGCGGCCCCGCGAACTAGGCGAGACTTAGGCGGTTCTGACCCCGGCGGCCTTCTCCAGGCCGAGCTCCTCGACCGCGGTCTCGCGCATCTTGAACTTCTGGATCTTCCCCGTGACCGTCATCGGGAATGCGTCCACGAACTTCCAGTGGCGCGGGATCTTGTAGGTCGCGATCTTGCCCTTGCACCATGCGGCGAGCTCTTCGCCGGTTGACGCCGCGCCTTCGCGGAGCTTCACCCAGGCCATCACCTCTTCGCCGTACTTCTCAGACGGCACACCGATGACCTGGACGTCGGCGATGTCGGGGTGGCTGTACAGAAACTCCTCGACTTCGCGCGGGTAGATGTTCTCGCCCCCGCGGATGATCATGTCTTTGATCCGCCCGACGATGTTGATGTACCCGTCATCGTCCATCGTGGCGAGGTCCCCGGTGTGCATCCAGCGCCCGGTGTCGATCGCCTGGCGGGTCGCCTCCTCGTTGTTCCAGTACCCCCGCATAACGATGTAGCCGCGGCTGCACAGCTCGCCTGGGGTACCTCGCGGCACCACTGCTCCAGTGCTGGGATCGACGATCTTGATCTCGACGTGCGGGTGGACCCGGCCGACCGTCGAGACGCGGCGCTCCAGTGGGTCGTCGGTCGTGCACTGCGTGGACACGGGCGAGGTTTCGGTCATGCCGTACGCGATCGTCATCTCGGGGATGTGCATCACGGTCTGGACCTTCTTCATCACCTCGACCGGACACGGCGAGCCGGCCATGATGCCTGTTCGCAGCGACGTGAAGTCGAACTCCTTGAAGCGAGCGTGCTCGAGCTCGCCGATGAACATCGTCGGCACGCCGTAAAGGGAAGTGCAGCGTTCCTGCTGCACCGTCTCCATCGTGGCCACTGGGTCGTAAGACTCGGCGGGAATCACCATCGTCGCGCCGTGCGTGGTGCAGGCTAGATTGCCGAGCACCATGCCGAAACAGTGGTAGAAGGGCACGGGGATGCACACCCGGTCATCCTCGGTGTACCTCAGCGTCTCCCCGATGAAAAAGCCGTTGTTCAGAATGTTGTGGTGGGTCAGAGTTGCGCCCTTCGGAAAGCCTGTCGTCCCTGAGGTGTACTGGATGTTGATCGGATCGTCGAACTGAAGGGTGGCCTCGATGTCGTGCAGCTCGGCCGCGCTCACCTTCGATCCGTCGCGCTTGAGCGCCTCCCACCCATCATCGAGGACGAGGGCTTCGCGCAAGTCTGGGCATCTGCCCTTGACCTCCGCGAGCATGGCCCGATAGTCGGCCTGGCGGAATCCGGCGGCCAGGATCAGGAATGTGGTCCCCGATTGATTGAGGGCGTACTCGAGCTCCGAGGTGCGGTAGGCCGGATTGATGTTGACGAGGATCGCGCCCATGGCCGCGGTGCCGTACTGAACGATGACCCACTCGTACCGGTTCGGCGACCAGATCCCCACCCGATCGCCTTTACTGACTCCGCGCGCGATCAGACCGCGCGCGACCTGCTCGCTCTGCTCGACGAGCTCTCGATAGGTCGCGCGGTAGTTTTGGTGCGGGACCACCAGCGCTTCGCGATCGCCCACCCGGTCTGCGGTGCGGTGCAGGTTGGAGAAGATCGGCTCCCCTAGAAGAGGCTTGTTGCTAGCGCCATGGACGTAACTCAGCTCTGCCATCGCCCTACCTCAAATGTAGTAGCCGCGAAACAATCAACCCTCTTGACATTGTCCTCGGATCGTCGCAAGGTTGGAGGCAATTCGTTCTCCGTCCGGGATCGTCGACAGTCCACGCAAAGGTTGGCCTCCAAAAGTAGGCAACGGCCGTAAAGCGGCGCAGAAAACCAGACGCGTGTCACCCGACGAGCTCCCGGTCGAGGCGGTGTCCGCTGCAGGCGCCGCCTCGTTTGTTTTTCAGCCAGATTCGCCCCGCTCGACTCGGTGGGGCTGAATCACCGAGCACGCAAAGGTTGGCCTCCAAAAGTAGGCAACGGCCGTAAAGCGGCGCAGAAAACCAGACGCGTGTCACCCGACGAGCTCCCGGTCGAGGCGGTGTCCGCTGCAGGCGCCGCCTCGTTTCTTTTTCAGCCAGATCGCAGGTGGCGTAGAAAGGCGCTGGAGAGGCCAACCCTCAACCGATAATTCGCGCTCGTGATCGGAGAGCTCTCGGCGCCCGCGCGGTCTCGTCGCTCGGCGATGGACAACCGCCGCTTTCGCACGGTGCTGCTGGTGCTTGCGGGCGTCCCGATAACCGCGACCTACCTCTGGCAAGCGCTGCTCCAGCCGATCGTGTTTGGCGGCTACCTTGGCGACTTCCAGGAGAGCTACATGCGGGCGGCCACGCGGATTGCGAGCGGCCAGAGCCCATACGACCTGTGCGCGACGACGGGTTGCCTCGAGCCCACAGGCCCGGAGTACGTGATGCCGCCGCTGCTGGCGTGGATGCTGCAGCCATTGGTTGGGATCGACAGCCACCTGATCACGGTGGGGGCGGTCCTTGTCCTCAACGCATCGCTGGCCGTGTTCATCTGGCTCGCCCTGAGGGCCTTGAAGGTGGAGGAGTGGCAGCTGGCGACGTTCCTGGTCCTGATCACGCTAGCTTTTGAGCCGGTGGTCGGCAACATCGCCGAGGGCCAGGTCAACCTCGTGCTCCTCGCTCTTTCGGGGGTCTGGTTGTGGACCTGGGTCGAAGACGGGTGGTGGGGCGGGGCGGCGCTGGGGATGGCGATCGCCGTCAAGCTGATCCAAGCCCCGGTCGCGCTCCTCGTCATGTGGTCGAGGCGATGGGCGATGCTGGCGGCCGCCGCCGCGGCCGGGCTCGTCGTCTGGCTTGTCGGGGCTCCCCAGTACCTCTTCGAGTATCTGTTCAAGGTGCTGCCGGTGGTCAGCTCCGGGACGGGATTTTTCGAGAACCACTCACCCGGCGGCACGATCACTCGCCTGTTCGAGCCGAACTCGTTTTTCAGCGTGAAGGGCAGCCCGGCCCCGGCGCGCGTCATTACCGCTCTCATCGCGCTGGCGATCCTGGTCGCTACATTGGCAATGCTGCGGCGGCCCGCAACGTCATCCGTGGGCCGCGGCCTCGAGGCGGCTGCCATCGTGGCGGCAACGCCACTGATCGCCTCCTACTCGTGGGGAACCCACCTTGTCCTGCTGCTGCTCCCGATGTTCGTTCTCATCACGTGGTCGGTGCGCCGGCGGGACTGGGCGGTGATTGTGCTCGTGTCGGCCGGCTGGCTGCTTATAGGCCCCGGCCACAAGCTGATGCAGGCCCTGCTCGTCTCGGGTTACACGAATGTGGTCGTGCTGCGCTTGATGGGGGAGTTCGGTTTGATGGGAATTACCGCATTGTGGATCGCGGCCCTGATTGCAGTCTTGCGCGAGCGACAGCCTGTCGCTAGCGCACCCCCTTGATCTGACGCACAAAGACCAGGCTGAGCACAAACCAGATCGCGGCTGTGGCAAAAACGACCCGGTATCCGAAATTGCCCCCAGGCGACTGATTGAGGTGATAGAGCAGCTGCCCTGCGAGGGCGGGGCCGAAAACCTGTGGCAGGGTGAAGGAAACGTGGAACAGCGCCATGTCCTTCGCGGCGGCGTTGTCACGGTCTGGCAACACGTCGCAAGCGAGCGCCCAGTCCACCGCCTGGTATGCGCCGAACCCAAGCCCGAACAAGACGCCAAGCAAGTAGACAATCGTCAGGTCCGTGACCAGCGTGAACAGCAGTACCGCAGAAACCGCGGCTTGCAACCCGCTCGATATGTAGACGAACAGCTTGCGCCTGCCGCCCAGCCGGTCGGACAGATAACCTCCGGCGACCGCTGGGATGACGCCACCCCCGATTACGGCGAGTAGCCACAGCGAACTATCGAATCCGTAGTCCTTCCTGTGGACCACGTCCCTGAAGAAGTAAGCGATGTATGGGGCGATTGACCAGATGCCGAATGTGTTGAAGAAGCGCGTCGTCAAGACCCAGAAGAAGTCGCGGTCGCGAAGTGGGGCCAGGACGGAGACCACCTCCTGGATCTTGACCGCGGCGACGATCGCCACCGTTGCCGCCCCTACTCCCAACGCAGCGATCACAAACCACCAGAAGGATGCCGGGGCCAGCAACACGCATTCCAGGGCCATCAACGCCACCGCAAACGCGACGCCCGCGATCACGATCCTGGTCGGCAAGCGGCGCTGCATTGCCGAGCGGATCCGTTGGATCGGCTCCTCGGGAATCGCGGCGAGCGCCACCAGCAGAGAACCTGCCGTGAAGATTCCAACCACCCACAACCCCGCTACCGCGCCGCCATGGGTGCTTCCGAAATGGTCGGGGCTGAGGAGGATGGTAAGAGCGAACAGCCCGACCACGGTGCCCAACTGCTGCATCGCGTTGAGCAGACCTGACGCCTGGCCGTTCTGCCGCAACGGGACGATGTCCGGGATCACGGCGCTGTATGCGGCAAAGGCGCCGTTGTTGCTGATTTGAACGACGAGATACGCGGCGATCAGGGCGGGGGCTGAGCCCGCACCCGCCAGCAGGCCGAGGCCGAACAGATTGATGATGGTTCCGACCGCCATCCACGGGCGCCGGCGGCCGAAAGGGGTGGCTGTTTTGTCGCTCAGGTAACCGACGACGATTGGGACCACGACGGCGAATACAGCGCCGGCGGAGCTTGCCTTGGAGACGATGAGCGTGCCCTGGCCCGTGGAGCCGCCCACAGCGACCGCGAGGACCTGGAGGATGATTGTGTTTAGGGGCGTCCAGTGAACGCCGTCGCCCCCGAACTTGAAGAAGTTGATCGCCAGCAGGCGCCAGAAGGTGAGCTCGCGCCTGGGTGTGCCCGTTGCGGTCAGCACCGACATGGCGGCAAGGCTACTGTTAATCGGGTTTCTGGCGCGACCGAAAAGCTGTAGTCTCTACCGGCCCACCCCATGCCATCCATCCTTTCGCGGGCAAAAGATGTTCTGGTCGATGTGCCGAGACACGGCAAGCTTGCCTACTGCCTTTTGCGCGACGACCGGGTGCCGGCCGCGCCCAAGGCCGTCCTGCTCGCCGCGCTCGGGGTGATCGTCAGCCCGCTCGATTTCCCTGCCTGGATTCCGGTCCTGGGCGAGCTGGACGTGCTCGCCCTCGGCATCCTGGCGGTCGAGACATTCATCGAGGCGTGTCCGGTCGAGGTCCGCCGCGAGCACGAGGCCGCGCTGAAGGCCAAGACAAGCGTCTGGGATCGCGACGTCCGCGATACTGTTGGCATTGGCCGCCACGGCTTGACAGTTCTGTTCCATCGAATCCGTTCGCGAGTCCGCCACCGCGACGAATATGAATCCATCTCGGAGGTCGGGTGAATTGCGGGTCTTGCTGACGAAAGATGTCGACAATGTCGGCCGCGCAGGCGATGTGAAGGAAGTCGCCGACGGGTACGGCCGCAACTTCTTGCTGCGGCGCAAGCTGGCGGTGGCGGCGGGAAAGGGGGCGGAGGCTGAGGCGAAGCGTCTGCGCGACGCTGCGGTCAAGCGGGAGTCGAAGGAGCGCAACGAGGCGCAGGCCGTCGCCGACGAGATCGACAACAAGACTGTCGTGGTTCGGTTGAAGGTCGGAGCCGAGGACAAGGCGTTCGGCTCGATCACGAACCAGGACATCGCCGGCGCGCTGAAGGCGCAGCATCGGGTTGAGATCGACAGGCACAAGATCGACATGAAGGAGCCGATCAGGACGCTGGGCGAGCACCAGGTTTCGCTCAAGCTGCATCGCGACGTGGCTGCTCGCGTCAACGTGATCGTTACGCAGGACCGCTAGCAGGCCCAGCATGGCGACCACGCTTCAACTCGCCGCAGGGCGGGTACCACCGCACGACCTCGACGCGGAGATCTCGGTCATCGGGTCGGTCCTTCTCGACCCGCTCTCGATCGCCAAGGTGCTGCAGTTCCTCCATCCGGAGGACTTCTATCGGGAGAACAACGGGCAGATCTATCGCGCGGCGCTGGACTTGTTCGCCGCCGGCGAGCCGATCGACAACGTCACGCTCGCGTCTCAGCTGCAGTCGATGGGCTTGCTCGAGCGCGTCGGCGGACGGGCGCAGCTCGCGTCGATGCAGAGCGCAGTCCCGACCGCGGCGAACATCGAGTACTACGGCCGGATCGTCAAGGAGAAGGCGTACAAGCGGCGGCTGATCTCGGCGGGCGGAAACATCGCCGGGTACGGGTATGACGATTCGATCGAGGCCGAAGATGCGATCAACCAGGCGCAGTCGCTGGTGTTTGGCGTGGCCGACGACCGCGACCAGCGCGAGCTGGCCCGGCTCTACGACCTGCTGGGACCGGCGATGGAGCGGATCTCGCTCCAGATGGAGAGCGGGCAGGGGGTGGTCGGCATCCCGTCAGGTTTCCACGACCTGGACCGCATGACAGGAGGGTTCAAGGACAGCGACCTGATCGTAGTCGCGGGTCGTCCTGCGATGGGAAAAACGAGCTGGATTCTGAACGTTGGTTTGCACGCAGCGTTGGAGGCTCATAAGTCGATCGCGATCTTCAGCCTTGAGATGTCGAAGGAGCAATTGACGGAGCGACTCCTCACCGAGCAAGCGCAGATCGACGCACAGCGGATGCATCGCGGATTGCTGAGTGAAGCGGAGTTCGACAGGGTTTCGAATGCGCTGGGTCCTCTCGGTGAAGCGGCCATCTACATCGACGACACACCTGTGATGGATGAGCTGACGCTTCAGCTGAAAGCCCGGCAGGCCAAGATGCGCCACAACATCGACATGATCCTTCTCGACTACTTGCAGCTGATGCATGGTCGCGCGCGCGGTGACGACAACCGCGTCCAAGAAGTGTCTGCGATCTCGCGCGCTCTAAAGGGGCTCGCGCGCGAACTGCGCATTCCTGTGGTTGCCATTTCGCAGTTAAGCCGGGCGCCCGAGCAGCGGCCTGACAAGCGACCGATCTTGAGCGACCTGCGCGAGTCAGGATGCCTTGCAGGCGACACATGTATTTATCTGGTCGACGAGGGTCGCGAGGTGAGGATTGGAGATCTCGTCGGCCGCACTGGCTATCGTGTTTATGCTAAGGACAAGCAGAATTCGTCACTTCAAGCCAGGGCAGTCTCCAATTCGTTTTCAACTGGAGAGAAACCCATCTTTCGGTTGTCTACGCGAGACGAAGGCAACATTCGCGCGACAGCAAACCATCGGTTCCTCACCCATTCCGGCTGGCAACGATTGGACCAACTCAGGCCCGGGGACGAGATCGCTCGATCGACGTTTTGGGACAGGGTCGAGAAGGTTGAGGCCGATGGCGTTGACGAGGTCTTCGATCTCACAGTCGATGATCTGCACAACTTTTTGGCAAATGACCTGATCGTCCACAACAGCATCGAGCAGGACGCCGACCTTGTGATGTTCTTGTTTCGGCCCGAGTACTACAAATCAGATGAGAAGCCAGGGGTGGCCGAGGTGCACGTCGCTAAGCACCGGAACGGCCCCACCGGCACCATCGAGCTCAAGTTCCGCCGCGATCACACCCGCTTCTACAACCTCGAGACCAGGCGGCCCGAGCCGGGAACTGAATAGCCGGCAGATGGTCATCATCCTGGTCGGCGGCCAGTGGGGCGACGAAGGCAAAGGCAAAGTCATCGACTACCTCGCCGCCAGGGCCGATATGGTCATCCGCTCCCAGGGCGGCAACAACGCCGGCCACACCGTCATCACCGAGCACGGCGAGTTCAAATTCCAGCTCATCCCCTCCGGCATCCTCTATCCACACTGCACGTGCATCATCGGCAACGGCGTCGTCGTCGACCCGATCGTCCTGCTCAAGGAGATCGCGCAGCTCCGCGAAAGAAGCATCGAGCCGAAAAACCTCATCGTCAGCGAGCGCGCGCACATGGTCATGCGGTACCACCCGCTCTTCGACCAGCTCGAGGAAGAGGTGAGAGGCGACGACCGCCTCGGCACCACCTGGCGCGGCATCGGACCTGCGTACGCGGATAAGATCCGCCGCATCGGCTTCCGCATCGGCGACCTCCAGAAAGAAGCGTTCATGCGCAAGAAGCTGGCCTTCGTCGTCGACCAGGTCAAGAATCCGATCCTGGAAAAGCTCTACGAAAAAGAGAAGTACGACTGGTCGAGCATGGTCGACGAATACATGCGCTACGCCAAGGAGCTCGATCCCTACATCAAGGACACATTTCCGATCATCCAGGAAGCGCTCGACCGCAACGCCAAGATCCTGCTCGAAGGTGCGCAGGCCACCATGCTGGACCTCGACTTCGGCACCTATCCCTACGTCACGAGCTCCAACCCCACCGCCGGCGGCGCGCTGACCGGAAGCGGCATCCCGCCGACGAAAGTCGACCTCACGATCGGCGTCTTCAAGGCATACACGTCGCGGGTCGGCTACGGCCCGTTTCCATCGGAGCTGCTGGACGATGTGGGGGACCAGATCCGAGAGCGTGGCCACGAGTTCGGCACGGTGACAGGCCGCCCCCGCCGCATCGGCTGGTTCGACGCCGCGGTGGCGCGCTACGCGACGCGTCTCAACGGTGTCGGCGTCGCGGCCCTGATGCGGCTGGACATCCTCGACGACCGGCCCCGGCTCAAGATCTGCACGGGCTACGAGTTTCGCGGCAAGCGATACGACCACCCGATCGCGAACATCTCTCACTACAAGCACTGCGCCCCGATCTACGAGGAGATGCCGGGCTGGGAGCAGGAGATCGGCGCCGCAAAATGCTGGGAGGACCTGCCGCTACGTTGCCGCGAATACGTGGAGCGCGTCGGCGAGCTCATCGGCGCTCCCGTCGAGCTGGTGGGCACTGGGCCCCGGCGCGACCAGTTCGTAACTCGCGGCCGTGAGCTCTTCGACTGACCAGCCTATGAAGGCGGCGCTGCCCGAGGTGGCTGGGCTCAGCTGGCCGCAGGTTCATGCGTTCCGCCTGGAGCGGCACCACCTCTCGCGGCGCGCACCGGGGAAAGATCTGGCGCGGGTCGTGGGCGAGATCGGGGGCGCCCAGGCGCAGCTGATGTCCGCGGCCGAGCTCCAGATCGCAGTCCGAGTCGACTGCAACGTGGAGGACGTTCGCCAGGCGTTGTGGACGGACCGAACGCTCGTCAAGACATGGCTCATGCGCGGCACGCTTCACCTCGCGCGAGCGGACGACCTGCCCCTATACACGTCGGCGATGGGCAAGCGCTGGATCCGGGTGCGCCCGTCGTGGCTCAACTTCTGGCAGGTCACGGAGCCCGAGCTCTGGAAGCTGGTCGACGACATCGGCGCTGCGCTCGACGGCACACCGACGACAAGGGAGGAGCTGATCGCCCTCGTCGGCAAGGGCAGGCCGGCGCGGATTCGAGAGGCCCTGAAGTCCGGGTGGGGTGGAATGCTGAAGCCCTCGGCTCGCTACGGTCGCCTGTGCTTCGGGCCGAGCCGCGGCCAGAGCGTCACGTTCGTCAGCCCGCAGAGATGGCTGAGAAGCTGGCGTGAGGTAGATCCCGAGCTTGCGATCGTCGAGGTTGCCCGACGGTATCTGCGGTCGTACGGTCCAGCGACGAAGACCGACTTTGCTCGTTGGTGGGGTGCGTGGCCGGGCGTCGGCAACGCAGCGTGGGCGGGCTTGAAGGACGAGCTGGTCACGATTTCGGTGGAAGGCGCACGGCTCGATGCCCTGGCCGCGGACGTGGGCGAGATCAGGCGAGCACGCATCGGCGAATCCGTCCAGCTGCTTCCGTTGTTTGATCCGTATCTGCTCGGCCACGCCACGCGGGACCATCTATTCGCTCGCGTTCACGCCTCGAAGGTCAGCAGGACCGCAGGCTGGATATCGGCTGTCGTCCTCGTCGAGGGCAGCGTGGCCGGCACGTGGACGCACACGGTGACGAGCAAGATCCTTCGTGTCGCTGTGACGCCGTTTTCTCCGCTGCAGCCGAGAGTCAAGAGCGCGATCCGGGAGCGCGCCGCCGAGATGTCACGCGCACTTGGCGCGACACGCGCCGAGGTGACGGTCGACTAGGAGACTCGGGAGATCGTCTTCACGACACGCAGGTTGGCCTCGCGCTGCCGGAGCCGGCGCGTTCGCTTCCACCTCTCCATCGCCATCGACGCCGACCAGAACACGATGACCACAATCGCCATCACAGCCTGGACCGTGGCGACGGTGAAGAACGCAACCTCGATGCCGTGACCGCCGAGCCAAGCGCCCTGTGGCGGGCGTCTCAGCCCGATCGCAAAAAGGCCGGCCGCAAACCCGAGCGTCGGGCGGATCGCCCACGAATCGGGCAGCAAACGGCGATCAGCCAGCACCAGGCCGGCGACAAACCATGTGGGACCGCTGTCCAGCTGGAACATGGGATCCCAGTGGAAGGTGTAGACGGCCACCAGCGAGCCGACGAGAAATCCAAACAGCACGACCAGGCTCACCCGCCGCGCGTACGCGAGCCACGCCACCCCGACCGCGACGGCGAGCAGGGAGGTCGCGAAGACCGGGCCGGGAACGTTGCCAACGTAAAGGCGGATCGGATCGATTGGCGCCGACGCGGGGTTGAAGAACTGGTACCAGGTCCCGATCGGATCTCCGAACGGCGCGCCGTTGGCTGGATTCACATAGGCGGATGGGCCGCCGCGCGTGACCAGGGCAACCGCCGCGTACCCAAGCAAACCAAGCTGCGCGCGAATCGCCGGCATGTAACGCGCCCGCAAAACCTCCAGAACCACGGCGAGGACGGCGATCCCGATCGAGATCGCCAAGCTTGCGCCCGCGCCCACCAGCGCGACGCCGAAGACCGCGGCGATAAGCGGACTCGCGCCTCGGTTCGGCACGTGGTAGCTCCACACGAGGCGTGACGCGACGATTCCCGCGATGCCCGCCGCCACGGCGACGCCGAGCATTTCTACGGCAGGCAGCCTGAAGATCACGACCCCAGCCGCGACCGGTGGCAGCAGCGCGAGGCCTGTCACCAGATCGTCGGGCAGCGTCGCGGGCCTGAATGCGGCCCGATCCAGCCAGGCTCCTGCTTTGACGAACCACAAACCCGGTGGCCTGGCCCTGAGGTCGCGGGATCCCCGGGACGGCACGGGGGGATTGTAGGCAAACCGACCTCATAGAATCCGCCAGTGTTCACAGCGCAAGAGCGCGAAAGCCTGCAGGGTAGGCTTCTGGCCGCGGCAGAAGCGGACAAGCGCATCACCGGGGCCGCGGTCACCGGCTCCGCCGCGGGTGGAATCCAAGATGAGTGGTCGGACGTCGACCTCGCCTTTGGCGTGTCAGCCGACGCATCGCTGGACGATGTCCTTCGCGACTGGACCGCCTCGATGTACAGCGACCATCATGCGCTCCATCATGTCGACGTCCTGACCGGCGCGTGGGTCTATCGCGTCTTCCTGCTCGCGAGCACGCTCCAGGTGGATCTCGCCTTCGCACCTGCCTCCGACTTCGGTGCGCGTGCCCCGACGTTTCGCTTGATCTTTGGCGACGCGGTCGACCTCCCCAAAGCCCGACCGCCGATCGGTGCAGATCTGCTCGGCTTGGGTTGGCTCTACGCGCTGCATGCGCGATCCTCCATCCGACGCGGAAGGCGGTGGCAGGCCGAGTACATGATCGGTGAGGTCCGCCGCCACGTGTTGAAGCTTGCGTGCTTGCGCAACGGGTTGCCGACCAGCGAGGGTCGCGGCCTCGACCGCCTGCCTGCGAGTGAGGCGCAGCCTCTCGAGGAGGCCCTCGTGTCCTCGCTCGATGAAGGCACGCTCTGGCGTGCCTTTGGAGCCGCGATGGACGGGCTGATCAGGGAAGCTCGGCTGCTGGACACCAGGCTTTCCGAGCGTATCGAGCCCAGCCTTCGAGACCTGGCGGAGCCATTACCGCCCCGCGCCCGGCTTGGGTGATAATCGGCAGGCTCGTGTCGCTTCCTGGCCGACGTCTTGCCGCGACGATCGGGGCGCTGTGGTTGATCGGGGTCAATGCTCTCAACGTCGCCGCCGGCGCGGTGCCCGACTCGACGTGGGTTTCGCTCCAGCCTCTGCCTGGGCAGGGCCGCACCGCTCTGTTTGCGCTTGCCGTCGATCCCTTTAACAACCAGGTCGTGGTCGCCGCCAACTCGCAGGGTTCTCTGCTGAGGACAAATAACGGCGGGAGCAGCTGGACGACCGCGCGCGCCGGCAAGACAACCATCAACACCCTCAGCTTCAGCCCCAACACGGTTGGGCTGGTTCTCGCCGGCACCCGAGGCGGGGGCGCGCTTGCGAGTCGCGACGGTGGCGCGACGTGGTCCGCGGCGAGCGGGCTGGAAGGCCGCAGCGTTCGCGTCTTCGCCTTCGGGCTCACGCTCGTCGTCGCCGGCACCGACCACGGCGTCTACACGAGCGCTGACGGGTTTACGTGGAGTCCGTCAGCCCTTGCCGGTCTCAGCATCAGCGCCCTCGCGGTGGAGGCCATCCACGCCCCGGTCAGGCTGGTTGCGGGCGGCGACGCGCAGGCAGCGGGAGGAACGCTGTCCTTGTATCAGAGCCTGGATTCGGGAGCGACTTGGAAACAGCTCAACCCTCCGATCGCCGGCACCATGACGCTGAAGCTCACCGCCGGCCCTCTCCCTCCCGTCGGGAACATCAGGCCGCTGCTCGTCGGAACCAACACCGGGCTGTTCGCGTCGAACGACAACGGCGCCTCGTTCAACCCGCTCAGCGGTGGAGGCTTGTTGCCCACGACCGATTACACACAGGTGGCCTTCATCACCACACACTTCGATCGCTTCTACGCCGCCAGTGACGGTGGCGGCGCAGGTTCGGGCGGGCTGTGGCGCACGAACGACGCAGGCCAGACGTTCACCTCCTTGCGGCCGCCGCAAGCCGCGGTCACCGCTCTCGCCGTCTCCAACGACGAGCAACCTCGTCTCTACGTCGCGACGTTTCAACCTGCGACGCATCTAGTGTCTCTCTGGACTTACCACGACACCGGCGGCACTCCGGTCGGACCTCCTCCCACCGAGTCGTCGACGGCCAGCGGATCACGCGCCGGGCACACGTCTGAAGATTCCACGCTTGGCCGGCTGCTGTCCTCGCCACAGCTGCCCTACATCGGGCTCGGCCTGGGTGCGCTCGCCGTCGTGCTGACGGCGATCGCGGCGCACCTTCGCGGGCGCTACAGGTAGGCCGGTAGACTCGCGCTGATGACGGGTCCGCATGAACGGCTGCGCGAGCTCGGCATCACGCTGCCGGCGCCGCCGCCCCCCGCGGCCAGCTACGTGCAGACAAGACAGGTGCCGATCGGCGATGGCCGAGCGCTGCTGTACATCGCCGGCCAGGTTTCGGCCGACGGCGACAAGCTTCTGACGGGACGATGTCCGGATGAGGTCTCGGTCGAAGAAGCGACCCAGCGGGCGCGCATGTGCGCATTGCGCGTGCTGGCGCAGATTGAATCGGCTGTCGGCCTCGATCGTGTGGAGGAGCTCACGCAGGTAATCGGGTTCGTCCTGTCGACGGACGACTTCGGCGAGCAGCCCAAGGTCTTGAACGGCGCCTCTGACCTCCTGGTCGAGGTCCTCGGCGCCGCAGGCAAGCACACGCGTGCCGCGCTCGGCGCCAACGCGCTGCCATTTTCCGTGACGATCGAGATCGCGGCGGTCGCGGTTGTCCGCTCCGGCTGAAGCGCGCGCCCGGACGCGAAGGCCGGGCGCACTCCTAATCGGGAGCCTTCTCTACCTCGTGGTCATCTTCGGCGTGATGCTGTGGCGCGGCATCTCGATCGAGCCCGAATGGGTGGTTCTCGCCCTTCTCGTCATCGCGATCGCGATGGGACGCGGCCTCGTCTTCATCGCCGACTGGGGGCCGTTCCTCCTCCTGTTCTTTGCCTATGAAGCCATGCGCGGATTTGCCTCGAAGACCGGCTTCGCACCGCACGACCTGTCGGACCTCGAGCGCGCCGTTTTCGCCGGCACGCTTCCGACCGTGACCATGCAGCACGCCTTCTACCGGGTCGACTCGATCAGCCCGCAGGACGTGATCGCGATGTTCTTCTACTTCATGCATTTCCCGCTTCCGATCCTGGTCGGCTTCGTATTCTGGCTGCGCAGCCGCGACCACTATCACCGCTTCATCGCCGCGCTGCTGCTCATGGCGTTTCTCGCCTTCGTCACGTATCTCTTCTGGCCGTCCGCGCCGCCTTGGTACCAGTTCAAGCTGGGCGTCGCCCCCGAAGGTGTCGCGGTGCACAAGATCCTCAACGAGACGGTGGACAAGATCTGGGGCAACAACTACATCGTGTCGCCGCTCTACACCCACCTGAACCCAAACCAGTTCGCGGCCTTTCCGTCCCTGCACGCTGCGTTCCCAGCGCTCGCCGCCGTTTACGCGTGGCGCCGATACAGGATGCTCGCGGTCGGGCTTGTCCTATGGACGCTCGCGGTGCTGGCATCCATTGTTTACCTCGGCGAGCACTACGCCGTCGACGCACTCGACGGATTTCTCTATGTCGCTGTGGCGACCGCGCTCGTGGAAGGGTTCACGCGCTGGCGCGCCCGACGACAGTCGGTTATGCCTGCCAGACCTTCCGCATGATGGTGCGCGCCAACTTGTCCGGATCGTGGTGCGAGGGCTTGCGAACGTTGACCACGTCCGAGGCGATGAAGCGCACCTCGGTGTGCCGCGCCGCGTCGGTGGGTCTGAAGATCACCGGCGCCTGACCGCCGGTGGGCGGGTGCGCAGTGTTGGAGTTGACGAGCACGAAGTCGAAGAGGTTGGCGCCCACGTGCTCGCGGATCACCCGCAGGTAGTCCTGCACGCCGTATCCATCGGTCTCACCTGGCTGCGCGGCCAGGTTGCAGATGTACAGCTTGAGCGCCGCCGACGCCTTGATCGCCTCGACCATGCCCTCGACCAGAAGATTGGGGAGGATCGAGGTGTACAGCGAGCCAGGCCCGACGATGATCAGCTCGGCGTTGAGGATCGCCTGCGCGGCCTCAGGGTTGACCTGCACGCCGTCGGGCTTGAGGAAGACATGGCTGATCGGCGAGTTTTGCTTGGGGATCTTCGACTCGCCCTCGACCGTGCTTCCGTTGATGGACGCGACGAGCGTCACGTCCCGCAACGTAGACGGCAGAATCGTGCCCTTGACCGCGAGCACCTTGCCCGACTCGCGCAATGCCTGCTCAAAGTTTCCGGTGACGTCGGCCATCGCCATGATGAAGAGGTTTCCGAACGCGTGGCCGTCGAGCGATCCCTCTTTGAAGCGATGGTCAAACAGTTGCTTCATCAGAGGCTCGGCGTCAGCGAGGGCGATGAGGCACTGGCGGAAATCTCCCGGTGGCAGGATTCGGTACTCGTCGCGAAGGCGGCCTGACGATCCGCCGTCGTCCGCGACGGTGACGATCGCCGACAGGTTGGACGTATACGTCTTCAGGCCGCGCAGCAGCGAGCTCAGACCGGTGCCGCCGCCGATCGCCACGATTCGCGGCCCGCGACCGCGCAGCCGAAACGCGTGGATCACCTCGACGACGCTCCCGGTGGAGTTGCCAGGCAGGAAGGGGCCGAGCACCGACTGCGTGAGCTTGAGGTAGCTGACGACCAGCAGTCCGACGCCGAAGATGCCGAAGATGATCGCGCGCGCCCAGTAGGGCAGGAACTGCAGTGTGATGTAGTAGAAGCTCGACGGCAGGTGGGCTGTCTGGTAGATCTCCTTCAGTGCATACGCGACACCGAGGACCAGGACGAGCTCGGACATCATGAGCAGAAGCAGCCAGCGTTTGATCTGAAGCCCGGGCGTGAGCCAGCGGAGCCAACTCGCAGTTGAACTAAGCCTTCTGGCCATCTACCCCGCCTGGATCAACGAGTGGAGGACGTGCAAAGTTACTCTGGTACTACGCTTCACTGAAGTATGCGGACTTTGCGCGGGTTTCGTCGCCTGTTCCGTCTGGTTGCATTCGGCCTGGTCGCGGCCGCGATCGCGACTGAGCTCTCGAAGCCTGAGTCCGAGCGCACGTGGCACGGCAGGGTTGTTGGTGTCGTGCCATATGACTTCCGGCCGCCGTCGTGGCAGCGCATCCGCGATGCGTACTGGAACCCCGAGTCTGATCAACTTTTCAGCGACCGGGTTTTCGGTGTGGGTTGGGCGGTAAATCTCTATAAGGCGAAAACGCTCATGGAGGACGTTTTCGGAAAGTTGATGGGGACACGCGAATCCCTGTCGATCCGTATGGGCACGCGAGGTTCGGAGCACAAGCCGGACGTCGCCACCATCCCCGAATAGCCTGGCCCTGCGCCGGCCCATCCTTAAAATGGTTCGCCCGGCCCCGCTTGTAAGCCGATTTGGGGAGTGGCGCAACGGTAGCGCAGCTGACTCTGGATCAGAAGGTTGAAGGTTCGAATCCTTCCTCCCCAGCCACCCCCAGCCACCCCAGCGAGCGGGAGTTCGACTTTCAGGATGGGGGCGACCGCGCAATGAGTTCGGCATCCTCTGGTCTTCTTTTCACGTGATCAGAGCGTGATGAGTTCCGCGTTTCCGACGAAAGAGCGTATTGGCTCATCGGTGGAACGCCAGACATGTGCTTGCTGCCGGCTTGGTGCGAGGTCGGCTACAGCTATGGCCCTGCGCGGCCATGGCTACAGCTATGGCCCTGCGCGGCCACAAATCGACCACAACTTCGTGATCTCGATTCGTCGCGGCCACTACACCTGGGCGTTGTAGGCAGAGGTATCAGTAGCCGAAGCGCATCGCGATCATCATGCTGAAGAGGACGAGAAACCCGCCCAGCTCGATCTTTCCGTAGCCCGCGAGCCTTTGATCCAGCGCGGCGATTAGCTCAGGCCCGCCAGCGGCGATCAGCTTGCCGACCACTGGGCTGAGGCGCACGCCCTCGAAGGCTGCGATTCCAACCGCCAGTACGATCGCTGCCATCCACGTCACGCCGTAAGGCGAGGTGAGCATGTTCAGCACGCCGCCGGTGAGGCCTCGGAGAATACCGAGAAGGATGGTTGCGCCGGCGACTGCTGCCACCAACCGGCCGTACCTCGCTGCGAATGCCTCGATTATCCCGCGCCGGGTCTCGGGCGGGAACCTGCGGAACGCGGGGAACACAATTACGTGGGCGGTCATCGCGGAGCCAAACCAGAAGATGCCGGCCAGTATGTGCAACCACTGCAGCACGATGAGAACCCAGAGCAAGCTCTTTCGCGGCAACTCTACAGCTCACCGCGAGCCAGATCAGACTTGTGTCGCAAGTAGTGGTGTAAATCCGGGACCACCTTGACGAAGGTGGCCGCCGCCCTACGGTACTACCAGCGGCATGTGGGTGTCGCCAGGTCGGACTCGGGTCTTGGTCGAGCAGCTTGGCTTCGTCGACCCGAGCAGGCTCGGCGAATCCCACGGGCTGCTGGCGTTTGGCGAGCTTCGTGAGGTCGATCGCGCGCTGGCAGTAGTTCTGGGCGCATGAGGATCTGACCGAAACAGACGGAGCCGGGTCCGAAGCGATTGGCGCAGGTTTCGCGTCAAATTTGCGGCCTCGGATCAGACGCCGTGCTGATACACAATTCACCTATCAGACGCGGTAGTCGAATTCGGCCTGGCTGTCGGCAGCAGCGCGGATCGCTCTGGATCAGAAGGTTGAAAGTTCGAATCCTTCCTCCCAAGCCACAGGCCCAGCCACAGGCTCTCGAGGTGGCAATTGGAAGGACCGGCTAACCTCTGGCCAATGCAAACACTGACGCCTGGCTCGATTCTCGGTCACGCGGTGCGGCGGCGCGAGGATCCGCGCCTTATCACGGGCGCTGGCCGTTACGTCGACGACATCCATCCGGCCCGCTGTCTGCACGCGGCTTTTGTCAGGTCGACGCTGGCCCACGCCACGATTCGCGCCGTGGATGTCGCTGCTGCGGCCGCGACGCCGGGCGTCGTGGCGGTGCTGACCGCGGCCGACCTGGGCCTTCCGGCCCGCGTCGGCTTTCAGATGGTGCCGGAAGTTTTCGCGAGGCCGCCGCTCGCTGTCGGGCGCGTCCGCTTTGTGGGCGAGCCGGTGGCGCTCGTGGTCGCGGAGAGCCCAGGGGCGGCGGTTGATGCCGCCCAGCTGGTCGGGCTCGATCTCGACCCGCTCCAGGTCGTGGTTGATGCAGAGGCCGCTCGGCACACCGGCTCGGAGCTGCTGTTTCCCACCCACGACTCCAACGTGGCCAATCACATCGCCCCCCGTGGCGACGGTGACGTCCTGGGGGGAGCCGAGGTGACGATTCGAGGCCGCTTCGTGAACCAGCGACTGGCGCCGGTACCGATGGAGCCGGAGGCGATTCTGGTCGCTCCTGAGGGAGGGCGGCTAATGGTCTGGGTGACCAGCCAGACTCCCTTCGGGCTCCGCGCTGAGCTGGCCTCGTCGCTGGGCATGGCCCCTGGTGAGATCCGCGTGGTCGTCGGCGACATGGGCGGCGGCTTCGGGGCGAAGGCCGGAGCCCGTCCCGAGCTGATCGTCGTCGCCGCGGCTGCGCGCAAGCTCGGGCGGCCGGTGAAATGGATCGAGACCAGATCCGAGAACCTGATCGGGATGACGCACGGGCGTGGACAGGTGCAGGAGGTGGAGCTGGGGGCCACGCGAGACGGTCGCCTGGTCGGCCTGCGTGCCCGGGTTGTGGCCGACTTAGGGGCCTACCCCGGAATCGCGATGCTCCTGCCGTTCCTCACCGGGCAAATGGCGTCAGGCGTCTACGCGATCCCGGCGATCGACTACGAGGCGCACTGCGTTGTCACCAACACGACGCCTCTGGCGGCCTACCGCGGCGCGGGCCGGCCCGAGGCGGCCGCCATGGTGGAGCGCGCGATGGACATGCTGGCCGTGGAGCTGGGCATCGACCCGGCCGACTTGAGACGCAGCAACCTGATCGCGCCGGATCGCTTCCCTTACACCACGGCCGGCGGAGCGACCTACGACTCGGGCGAGTACGAGAGGGCACTCGACAAGCTGCTCGAGGTCTCCGCGTATCACGAGCTGCGCGCCGAGCAGGCTCGTCGCCGCGAGCGCGGCGACCGTCTGCAGCTCGGGATCGGCCTATCCGTCTACGTCGAGGTCACCGCAGTCGGGATCGGCCCGGAATGGGGAGCGGTGCGGATCGAGACCGACGGGACCGCAACTGTACGCTGCGGCACCACTTCCTTCGGTCAGGGTCATGAGACCTCACTGGCCCAGATCGCGGCCGAGCAGCTCGGGCTCCCGCTCGACTCGGTGCTCGTCATCCATTCCGACACCGACGTCGTCGAGCGCGGCACAGGTACGGTGGGCTCGCGCTCGATGCAGCACGGCGGCTCGGCGGTGCACCAAGCCGCTCGGGAGGTGCGTCACAAGGCTCGTGACCTGGCTTCGCATCTGCTCGAGGCGAGCCCCGAGGACATCGTCTTTGTCAGCGGGACGGTAGGCGTGGCCGGCGTTCCGGAGCGCGCCCTCTCTTGGGCCGCACTGGCCGCGGCCGCGAGCGACCGTAAGCGCCTTCCTGACGGAATGGAGCCCGGCCTGGCTGCGGATGCCGACTTCGCCGGCGACGGAAGCTACCCATTCGGAGCCCATTGCGCAGTGGTCGAAGTCGACGTGGAGACCGGCGATGCGCGTTTGGTCCGGTTCTTCGCTGTCGACGATTGCGGCCGCATCATCAACCCGCTGCTCGCCGAAGGGCAGGTGCATGGCGGCATCGCACAAGGCATCGGGCAGGCAATGCTCGAGGAAGTCGTGTTTGACGACCAGGGCATCCCACGTACTGCATCGCTGGTCGACTACCTGATCCCGACCATCGGCGAAGTCCCCCAGGTGGTGACTGCCACGACGGAGACCCTCAGCCCGAACAACCCGTTGGGCGCGAAGGGGATCGGCGAGTCCGGCACCATCGGTTCGACCCCGGCGATCCAGAACGCTGTGGTCGACGCCTTGTCGCACCGCGGCGTCCGCCATATCGACATGCCTCTCACGCCGGAGCGTGTGTGGGCCGGCCTCGCCGCGGTGGACAACGTGAACCAGGACCTGCCGACGCCCTGACGGGCTGCGACTTCAGCGCCCCGGCTTGACCCACACCCCGCGATCGTGTAGCAGCTTGATCTGAGCGTCGATCACCTTTGCCTTGTACTCCGCGTGTTTCATGGGTTCCCGGTCCAGGTACAGGTTCTTTGGATAGATCGGCTGTTCATAAAGGAGCTGGTAAAGCTCTGTCCGCAGGTCCTTGAGCCAGTTGTCCCATTGGGCGCGAGCGCGGTGGTCTCGGAGTGCTTCGATGTCGATCACGCCCGACACGTAGGTGGAGCCCGCGCCGTACTCCTGCTTGCCCACGATCCTGCCCTTGTAATCGATCACGAACGAGCGGCCGCCGAAAGTGTCGATGGGTGTCGTCTCGTCGGGAAAGAGGTAGTAGGTGCCCATGTTGGGGGCGACCACGTACATGTTGTTATCGAGCGCGCGCGCTCGACTTTGGATCTCGAACATCTCATTTCCCGTGGCGGGATGTGGATAGGAGGCGCGGTAGACGACTTCGGCGCCGTTCAACGCCAGCGCACGCGCGTTTTCCGGATAGGACCCCTCGTTGGCCATCATGATCCCCAGCCTGCCGATCTCGGTATCCACCACCGGCCAGAACGCATCCAGGTTGCGCCCGTACTTCTCGATCCACCAGTCGTAGATGTCATGCGGACAGACCGAGTGCTCGACTGGGAACAACGGCGAGACCTTGTAATGCTGGAGGATGACCTCGCCACGCGGGTCGATGATGAAGCCGACGTTGAAGAAGCGGTCCTTCACATCCGGGTGACGGGCCTTGGCTTGCGCAATCACGAAGGCGTCGTACTGGCCCGCCAGCTTGCCCAGCGCCTCGGTCTCCTCGCCGGGGATATCGATTGCGCAGCTGCGCGCGAACTCGACGTGGTCGAGGTCGAGCACCTCGTCGTTGAACGCTTGCAGGCCACCCTCCGGGATCGCGATCAGGCGGACCGGCAGGTCAAGGCTCGACAGCCATGAGGCAGCCTTGAAAAGGTGAGCCAGGTGCTCGAGGTTGATCTTGATGTCCTCCCGCCGGCGGATGCCTCTGACGGTGGGTATGAGTCCGACCGCGGTGTAAGGGCTGATCATCACGCTACCCCCTGTACTCGCAGCCGGCCATGTTGGCCGGCGGTCGTCGCACAGTATCGACTAGCGTCGCTTAGCTGTTCGCGTTGCCATCTGAGGCGGGGACGCCATGAAGGGGATTCATGGCGTCCCCTGATCGCGCGCTATGGATGGTGCGGGACGACCGCGTTGGAAGGCGCGGAAACCGGTCCCGAACCCACTCCATTGATTGCGTAGACGGCGAA
>VBFH01000123.1 GCA_005883575.1 Chloroflexota bacterium
AGGCCACACCCGGACCATCGCTCAGAGCCCCGCCGATCGACTCCCAGGCCTGCCACGTGGTTCCGTCCCACCAGCGGTGCCAAAGCGCGCTGTCGCCACCGCGGGCGAAGACGTCGATCCGGTTCGAGGTGCCGGAGACGGCGCTCGGGCTCGAGGTGAGCCCTCCGCCCAGCGACTGCCACGCGCCCCACGAGGTGCCGGTCCAGGCGCGATGCCACAGGGCGTGGTCGGCGCCGCGGGCGAACGCGTCGACGTGACCCGAAGCCCACGAGGCCGCCGTCGGATCCGAGGTCGTGACCCCGCCGAGGGTGGACCATCCGGGCGACGGCGACGGAGATGGCGTTGACGCCCCGAAGAAGTCCGTCATCGTCGCCGCGCCGGCGTCGTTGGTGGTCAGCGTCCCGAGACCGAGACCCACCTCCATCGTCGCCAGCAGCGAGTAGTGGTTGTAGCCGCGCGAGCTGCGCAATCCCGCGGTGACGCCGCTGCCGACCAGGATCGCCGGGACCTGGTTGCCTGCCGACGAGTCGTCCTCGTCCCAGATCACCGCCAGCAGCGACGGCTGCGTCGTGAAGGCGGCGGAGTTGAGGATCGTCGGCACCTGCTGCTGCAGCCACGAATCGCCTGTCGAGACCGCGCAGTCGTGCATGTCGTTGCACATGTTCGGCGTGATGAAGGCGTAGTTCGGTGTGGTCGACGCCGACGCGAGATCTGTCGCGAGCTGCGTGTAAGGCACGACGTGGCTCTGGCAGCGGCTCGTGTTGGTGCGGACGTCGTTGTAGTAGATGAACGGATCGTGCTTCTGCGCGTACGAACCGCTGTCGCCGACGAAGCATGCCGACGGCATCGATTCCTGGTAGGCCTTCCAGGACTTACCCGCGCTCTCGACTTTGTCCGCGACGTTGGTGGCGTTGACCCAGCACGTGGTGCAGTCGGACGTTATGCCGAACGTGGATGCGCCTGTCAATGCGAGGTAGTTCGGCAGGCTTGGATGCGTGGTCGCGGTGTAGCTCGTCGCGAGTCCGCCCTTGGCGGCAAGGCTGTTGATGTACGGGGCGGAGGAGCTGCCGATGATCTCGCCGTAGGCGTGGTTCTCCATGACGATGACGAAGACGTGGCTGAGCGCTGGCACCCCCGTGGCCTTTACCGGTGTCACCACCGGCACCAACAGCGCGGCCCCAATGGCCGCGAGGACTGTGCCGGTCAGCCTCTTGACCAAGAGGCGGGCATTGTCGACAAGTGGCCCGGCATGTCAGGGCCGAGACCGTAAACAGTCGTTAACTGATCTCTAGACGCGTGAGCGCCCCATCGGGGGCGCGCTCGATCAAGTCGATCGTGGTGGTGCCGGGTTGGCAGACGGCTCCCGGTCCGCTGCTCCATTGACCGCCAACCGCCGTCCAGGCGCCCCAGGTCGTCCCGTTGAAGGTCCTGCGCCAGGTGGCGAAATCGGCGCCGACCGCGTAGACGTCCTCAGCGCCGGTGGCGCACGAAGATGCGGCCGGGGCGGTCAAGACGGTTCCGCCAAGTGATTGCCACGCGCTCCAGCTCGTCCCGTTCCACGAGCGATGCCACACCGCGTTATCGCCGCCGCGACCGAGGACGTCGAGCGTGCTCGCGCCGGTCGAGACCGACCCGGGGTCGGACGTCAGCCTGCCGCCGAGGTTCTCCCACGCGAGCCAGCCGGCGCCGTCCCACGCGCGATGCCACAACGCGCCGTCACCACCGCGAGCGAAGACGTCGAGCCGTGAAGCGCCCGAGGCCGTGACCGCAGGGCCTGAGCTGAGGACGCCGCCGAGCGATTGCCACGGCTGCCATGCCGTGCCATCCCACGCGCGATGCCACAGCGCGTTGTCCAGCCCGCGCCCGAAGACGTCGATCCGGTTGGCCGCGGCCGATACCGCGCCGGGGCCCGACGCGAGCGCGCCGCCCAGCGACTCCCAGGCCAGCCAGGTCGTGCCGTTCCATGCTCGATGCCACAGCGCCTTGTCAGCACCGCGGACGAAGACGTCAAGCCGCCCCGCCGCCCACGAGGCGACGTCCGGGTCGGAGGTCGCGACTCCGCCGAGGCTGATCGCGTTTTGGTAGTAGAGGCCGACGAAGACGCGCAGGTAGCCGCCGTCGTCGTCGGCCCAGAATGCAGCGTGCGTGTTGCACGCGTTGCAGTAGCCGGCGACGTCCGTCGTCGTCTTGCCGCCGTTGTTGGTGACTCCGTCCCTGGCGCCGTCGGCGTATCCGGTCTGACAACCGTTGCCGGCGCCGAACAGCACCGCGACCAGTCCCGCGTTGAAAAGGTCGCTCGCGTGGCTGATGAAGTACGGCGCCACGTTGTCCTGGTAGTGGCCGCAGGTGTTGTTCATGGTCAGGAAGTACTGGTTGCCTA
>VBFH01000064.1 GCA_005883575.1 Chloroflexota bacterium
AACTGCGACTCTCGCCTTCCTGCAGCGGCACGTTCGTCGGACGTCGACTTCATCAATGGTGTCGCCGATGATCGATTCGTGCTGCTAGAAGGGCCGCTCGGAAACGGCGATCCAACAGCAATGCCGACGCTTCGGTGTCAACGTGGACGCCGTGGCTTACCCAAGGGCGAGCATCGCCTCAGAGATCTCGTTGGCCGCCGCCTCGGGAAGCGCGGTGGCGGCCTCCTCAAGGACGAGCAGTCGGGCGCCGTGGATCTCACTTGCTATTGCCTCGCCGTTGCCGACGGGGAAGAACGGGTCGCGGCGTCCGTGGACGACGAGGGTGGGGATGTCGATCTCGGGCAGGCGCTCGCGCCATCGGGGTTTGCAGTTGAGCTTGGCGAACACTGTGCCCAGCTGGTTGGCCATGTGGAGGGTGGGCGCGGCGCCTGGCGTGCGGTCCCAGATGCGCGCCGCGATCGCCCGTGCGGCGACAGGGTCATCACCGCGGATCTCCGCGCGAGCAGCGGCGAAGTCGGCAACCGCGTCGCTGTCGGCCCAGTTGGGCATGGGGACCGCGAACAGGCGGCGCATCGTCGCCTGGTCATGGTCTGGGAGGTCAGCGTCCGGCTTGCCAGGCGCCACTGGGCGCGTGCTGGCCAGGGTGAGCGCCGAGAACGCGGCCGGATGGTCGAGAGCGGCGACTTGGGCGACCATCCCACCGACGCCGGTGCCGGCGAGGTGCGCTGGCCCGCCGCCGAGCGCATCGACAAGGGCGGCGGCGTCGGTGGCGAGGTCCCGAAGTGTGTACGGGGGTTCCTGCGGGTCTGTCGTTGTCGACTCGCCGCTGTCGCGCAGGTCGTAGCGAACGACCCGCCGCCCACGGGCGGCGAGTCGCACGCACAGCGCATCAGGCCAAGACTGCATCGTCGGCCCGCCCGCGAGCAGCATGAGTGGAGCGGCTTCGTCGCCGAAGGACTCAACGCCGAGCGCGACACCGTTGGCGTTGACGGTAGGCACTCTACTTAGGCCCCTCCAAACCCCACCAGCCGGGCCAGCGAACCAAAGAGCAGTTTTCGCACGGCCTTTGTTCGTGACGCAGTTGCACTCAGGTTCCGGCCAGCTTAGCGACGACCGGCGCAAGTGAGTCGGAGACCTCGGCGCCGAAGACGAAGTAGGAGAAGCCCAGCTCCTCTCGACGCCGCTGGATTTCCTCGGCCGCGGCCACCCGGTCATCCGGAAGGATCTCCAGCGAGTCCGCTGCACGCAGCGCAGCCGGGTCCGTATCGGGAGATGCCATGAACGGCGCGACAGCGTTGCCGATGACCGCAACGTGCTGCGACAGCTCAACGTCCCGGATGGCGTGGAAGTCGCGCACCCGGCGTTGGACGTCGGCTCGTGCCTCACCGGGCATCAGTGCGAACGTGACCGTGTCGGCGATGTCGGCCGCGAGCGCCTGAGCCTTTGGTCCGTGCACGGCCATCACCACGGGCGTGTAAAGGGCAGGGCCGTCGAGCTCTCGCAGCATCGTCACCGTTTCGCGGACCTGGGTCAGCCGCTCGCTCGGTGGTACGACGGGCATGCCCAGGTCACGGAGCTCATCTTCGATCCCCGGCCTTCCGGTGCCGACACCCATCTCGAAGCGACCCTCGGTCAGCACCGACAGCGAATGGGCTTCCCAGGCCGTGCTCCACGCCGGACGCAGCGGCGAGGCATACACCCAGGTACCCACGCGCAGCTCGGTGAGCGCGGCGGCGACGGCAAGCGTCGGGCCGGGCGAGGGCTGGAGTTGCGGGAAGTCGGGCATCAGTAGGGTCGAGTAACCGCTGTCGGCGAAGCGGCGAATGCGGTCTCGCCACGTCGGCAGATCCGTTCTGATCGGCACGGTGACCCCGAATCGGAACGGTCGAGTGCGGACGGTTGTCCTCGAAACGGTCATCGCTTGTCTCCTTGAGTGGTTGACCATTGAAGAGAAAGACGGCCGAGGACGGCAAAACTCATCTGTCAGAGAAGGCGGGACCCGTCCTAGTGTCCCGTTCCAGAGGAACGTTTACGGTCGGCTTGAGCGAGGATCTGGTCGGCTGGCTTGATCCAGGTGAAGGGCCGGCAGTTCTTGTTCCAGGCGTCCAGGAAGCGCTGAATGGCCTCTCGAAGTGAGCGCACGCTTTTGAAGACACCGCGGTGGATAGCTCGGCGGTGAAGCAGCGAGAACCAGACTTCGACCTGATTCATCCAGCTCGCGCTGGTCGGCGTGAAGTGGAGGTGGAAACGCTTGTGGCGCGCTAACCAGCGTCCAACATCGGGGTGCTTGTGGGTGTGGTAGTTGTCGACCACCAGGTGCAACTCCTGGTCGGGATAGGTCTCGGACAGCAGGCGCAGAAAGGCAAGGAAGTCGTCCAAAACTTGTGGTCAACTCCGCTATCGCGTTGTCCATAGTGGCCGCCCTGGCCATCGTGATGGCTGGATAGTCGCTGGCCGGGTGCTGAGCCCAGTTAGGACCATAAGCGCCACCGCGCGCCGGATCTCTGCCACGAACCTGCTTCAGCGGGGTGCGCCGCTCGCCAGTGTGATCACTCGACGCTGGCTGGACTGGAATCTGCCCAGCGGAACCGGCGTTCGGGGCCATCTGCTCCGTGATGCTGGGCCAACTACTCGGATGGGCGTGGACCTTTTGGGTGAATGGTCTCGCCTCGGGCCAGCATCTCCACAAACTGCTCGACTCGCCTGGCTCGGGTCTCGACCTTCTTCGCGCTTCCGATCCGATAGACGATGGAGTACCGGTTCGCACTCGTGAGCGTTTGAAACATCGCCTGAGCACGGGGGTTGACCGCCAATGCCCTCGCCAGGTCCTCTGGAACCAGTGCGCCACTCTGACCGGCGTAGGCGGCCTTCCATCGACCATCCGCCTTCGCCCGCCGAACTTCGTCATCCCCTGATCGGTGCATTCGTCCGGAGGCGCTCAACCGCTCGGCGATGGCAACGTTGCGTTGAGACCAAGGGCTGCGGGCGTTTCGGGGTGTGAATCGTCGCAGGAACATTGTGCTGTCACGGCGTCCAAGCTGCCCGTCGATCCAGCCAAAGCAGATCGCCTCGTCAAGTGCCTCGTCGTAGGAGATGGTCGTCGGATGCGTTGTGCCCTTCTTGGCGAGGACCAGTCGCACGCCTTGTGACTTGGCGTGGTTGCCATTCAGCCAGGTTCGCCATGCGGCAGCATCAGCGACCATCAGCTCAGGAAGCTCCACGGCGCCACTGTACATTTGGTGACGTTCGGGTTGCCCACCCGCCGGTCGAACGGCGCGCGCGTTGGCCAACCTTGCCGGCCGTCAGCTAATCCTCGTGGTCGAAGACGATCCGGATACCGAACCGAGATCGCCGAGGATGGCGTTCAGGCTTCACAAAATAGTCGGCCGCGCCCAGCGCTCGCCCATGACACGGCGGACCAGTCGTCGTGGAGTTTGGACTGTGGGCCACGCCACAGAACATCGCACTGCTTGCTCGGATGCGTGATGCGGGCGCGGAGCCGTGGTTCTTCCATGGCGACCGCACCGCCGCCAAGGCAGCATGGCGGCGAGAGAACCGCCTTCGCCAGCGCAATTTTGAGGACGGCAAGTGGGACCAAGTTGTCCAGAAGATGGATGACAACTGGGGGTTGATTGTTGATGCCGTGGGTGAGAACCGGCTGCTACGCACAATGGAGGCAGCCGAGCGGATGACCGCCGAGGTGATATACGACCGCATGGAGGTGGCGCGTGCGGTCGCGTGACGCTCTCTTCGTTACCCATGACTTTGGGGCGAGGATTCGAGCGACTCACGAAGCAATGCTCATGGAGGTGGCGAGCATCAATGGAGATGAACTGTTGAACACATCCCCATCTGCGCTGGCTGAGTACTTGGCCGACCGCCATCGTATCGATGTCCCCGTGTTGAACGAGTCCGGGATCACTGTCGACCAGCGGGAGGCTCCCGTGGCGGTCAACACGTTCATATATCAAGTTCCTGAAGGGCCCGGTACGTGGTTCGACTACTACGTCCCATTTGAAAGGGAAGCGGTGGCCTTCGAGTGTCGAGCTTCACGGTTCAGCACGAGCGCACCACGAGGGCAGATCACCGGTAACGAACTTCGGCTGAGCTACGGCGTCCCGCACGACAAGAGAGTTGACGTGGGGCCGCAGTTTGCAAACGACCTCGCGCGGGTCAAGCAGCACTTGAACTGGCTCCACGAAGATGCGGTGCCGCACAATACCGGGGCTTCTCGCTGCCGCCCTGCAAGCAATCGAACGTCGGCGCGCGAAGCTCTTGGCTGATCGCCAACAAGTCGCTTCGCTGGGCTTCCCTCTGCGCCAGCGTGGCAGCCCGCAGACGTACGCAGTACCGACCGTCTGTCCTAAAGCAAGGATCCAGCGACCGTCGGGCGGCACAGCACCGTTCGCCGGCGCTGCTCGTCTCAGCGTCGGTCGCTTCCGCTTCCTTCGCTTCACCTCCCCACGGTGTGGAGAGGTCGGCGATGAGGCGCCGGGAGGGGAGGTCCCCTTCCGACCCTCGAGGTCAGAGGCGGCGAGCGACCGAACGGCGGCTTTTCGACGACAAACCCCGACTGACAACATGGTCAGCCGCGCCTATACTTTGCGCGCTCTCAGGGTGGATCGAGGCTGATGTAGCTGCCGCAGCGGCAGCCGGCCGGAGCGAGCAGTGGGCGGAGGGCCCCACGAGGAGAGGAAGGTGCTCCGAAACCGCCACTTGGCATCCGCGATTCTCATCGGCCTTGTGCTCGCCGTCGTGACATTTCCAACGCCTGCAAAAGCCGACATCACCGGCTTCGTCTCGCGGCAAGGCACTCAGCTCACCGTCGATGGCCAGCCCTACCGGTTCACCGGTTTGAACATCTACAACGCGAACTCGAACGGCTGGTGCTGGTACCCCTTCGACGCGGCGTCTCTGGACTCGAGCCTGAGCGCCATCAGCTCGCAGGGTGGCGTCATCCGAGCGTGGTTCTTCCAGCAACTCGCGACCACAAACGGTGCCCGTGACTGGACCGCTTTCGACCGCACGCTGTCGGCGGCTCGAAGTCACGGTTTCCGGGTGATCGCGACGCTGATCGACCAGTGGGGTGATTGCGGAGCTTCGACATCTGGTTTCGGGTACAAGACCGAATCCTGGTACACGACGGGCTACACCCAGCCTGACCCGGTCGGCCTGGTCTCTTACCGCGATTGGGCGGCTGAGATGGCGAGCCGGTACGCGGCAGATCCGACGATCCTTGCATGGCAGCTGGTCAACGAGGCCGAGGTCAAGCCCACCAGCGGCGCAGCTTGCTCTCCCAATGCGGCGCAGATTCTCAAATCTTTCGCAACTGATGTCTCCGGACTCATCAAGAACGTTGACCTCAACCATTTGATCTCACTGGGAACGATTGGCGGGGGCCAGTGCGGTGCCCAGGGAGCCGAGTACCAGGACGTCCACGACATTCCCACGATCGATCTCTGCGAGTACCACGACTACACGCCAAACCAGGCTATGCCCGGAGACGTCTACAACGGGCTGCAGGTCCGCATCAATCAATGCAACGCCCTCGACAAACCGATATTCGTTGGCGAGTCCGGCATCCGGCCGGTCGACGTTGGAGGAACGCTGTCAGCGCGCGCTCGAGCGTTTCAGGCGAAATTCGAGACGCAGTTCGCCGCCGGCGTGGTCGGCGAGCTGATTTGGGCGTGGGACAAGGACGGGTCGCTCATCAACAACTACGACATCGGCCCCGGGGATGCGGCTCTGGACGTCCTCACTGGAACCAAACCGTTTTCCAGCATTCAGAACTTCGCCATCTCCCACGACGGCAAGCGCATCGCGATTTCTGGGACTCGTGACGGTGCGCCAGGTCTTTACGAGGCGAATCGCGATGGCACCGGTACGGTACTGCTAGTTGCCGACGGCTATGCGATCGACCCTCAGTTCTCGCCGGACGATACGCAACTGGTGTATGGAGGCGCTTTAGACCGACACAACCATGGCATCTTCATGATTGTCTCGTCAGGCGGTACTCCGCGCAGTCTCACTGATCCTGCGATAGATGAGGCTCAGCCCCGGTTTTCGCCCGACGGAACCAAAATCGTGGCGATTGGTGCCGATCCGGTCACGAACACATATACCGAGCTTCACTTGATAGACGTTTCCAGTCTCACCGACACTATCATTGCCACCCATCCGAACGGATTTGTTAATCCCAACTTCTCACCTGACGGATCAACCATCATCTTCGTGCAGGCCGGGGGGCCAGGCGGGTCGTGGGAGATCTGGGCGATGCCGGCTTCGGGTGGCTCGGCGACGATGGTCACGCACTTCACGGGTGGCCGATCCGCGTTTCAGCCTGAGGCGTCGCTGGCCCCGATCAACCGCGGAAAGATCGTTTTCCTCGAGGCGTACCAGGCGATCGACACGATCGATCCCGACGGATCCAACTTCGCACAGGCCGTGGTGACCACCGGTCGCGGGTTCAGCGCCCCTCACTGGACTCCAAGCGGGCATCTCTCGTACTTGCTCAATTCAGATCTCAATGGTGGTTACACACAATCGCTTCACATGCCGATGCAACCTCTGCAGCCGATCACCAGCCCTGTGGCTGCTCCAGGGGACGGCAGCGCGAGCGTGAGCTGGCTGCCCCCCGCGTACGACGGCGGAGCACCGGTCACCTCATATTCCGTGATTGCTCAGCCAGGGACAGCCAGTGTGTCAGTCCCCTCGTCGATGACGACTGCGACCATCAGCGGCTTGACGAATGGTGTGACTTACACATTCACCGTCACGGCCTCCAATACGGAGGGCACGTCCGATCCCTCTCTCGTCTCGAATCCCGCAACTCCTCAGGCCGGGGCCATGCCACCGGCAACAGTCCAGCAGGCAGTTTCCGGCGGCTCAACCGCAACGACCGACCCTGGCACTGGACCGACTCCATCCCTGCCAGTCACCACCTCGGTCACCATGCCCCCAAGCTCCCAGGCCGGAATCGTGAACATCAGCCAGAGCTCGGTCACCGAGCCAGCGCCAACAGGTTTCTCGCTGGTCGGGCAACAGGTTCAGATCTCAGCCCCGTCCGGTACAGCTGCCAGTCCGCTGAGCCTTACGTTTTCGCTGGACGCCTCCGCCACCGCGGGAGAGAGCGCCGGCAGCTTGCAGATCTACCGCACCGAAGGCACTGGAACGCCGACCCCAGTGGCCGACTGCACTGGAGCAGTAGGCGTCGCCTCGCCCGACCCGTGCGTCTCTGCACGCACCACCCTCTCCGGAGGCGACATCCAGCTCACGGTCTTGACATCGGCAGCGAGCATCTGGAACCTGGCCCTCGACAAAACGCCACCTTCGATCACATTTGCGACGCCGATTGACGGCGCCACCTACAAACTGCGGCAGATCGTCAACGCGAGCTATTCCTGTGCCGACCAGGGATCGGGGATCGCGAGCTGCTCGGCGCCGGTGGCAAGCGGGGCTGAGATCGACACCGGCTCGGTCGGGACCAAGACATTCGCGGTCACCGCACGAGACAAGGCCGGCAACTCAAATGTCGTAACCCATACCTACAAAGTCATCTTCGACTTCACCGGGTTCTTCAGCCCGATCAGCAACCCGCCCGTGCTCAACAGCGTCAAAGCAGGGGCCTCTGTGACCGAGAGCTTCAGCCTGGCCGGGAACCAGGGTTTGTCGATCATTCCGCCTCCGTATCCGAAACTCCAGACGATCTCGTGCACGACGCTGGTCGCGAGTAGCCCGCCAACTTCTCTCAGCGGCACTCTTCGCTACGGGTCAGCGGCGTATCCGACGCGCTATTTCGAGACGTGGCCGAGTCTGAAGTCATGGGCCGGTACCTGCGCGCAGGTGACTATCCGGCTGACCGACGGCACCGGCCATGTCGCCTACTTCAAGTTCACGAAGTAAGGAGCGAGGGCGGGGCTTAGAGCTCCGCCCTGCCCCTCTCGGCCGCCCTTACCATGACGCTCAGCTTCCCGAATGCCTTGTCGCGGGCAGGTACTTCAACCCGCAGTCTGGAGCGACCATGAGCCGCTCCTGGCTATCGTCCGGGAGCTCGCCGATGAGCTTTCGCCGCAGCTGCGTCCCGAGGGCAGGGGAGTTGCGATGAGTTTCCGAGTCATCAGCGGTCTCAATGGGTGATTCCGGTAGCGTCCGATAGTCGGCTTGCGCTGCGCACCGGCCCGATTTCAGCAGGAGGGACAGGAGATGCCCGACCACAAGATTGGAACCCGCGAGGAATGGCAGGCAGCCCGGGACGAGCTCGCCAAGCTCGAATCCGAGCATGCGAAGCGAAACGAGGAGATCAAGAGAAGGCGTCTCGAACTTCCCTGGGTCCGGGTCGAGAAGGAGTACGAGTTCGACACCGAGGACGGCAAGAAGACCCTCGCCCAGCTCTTCGACGGGCGCTCACAGCTGCTCGCCTACAACATCATGTTCGGCCCCGACTACACGATTGGCGCCTGCCCTGGATGCACCAGTTTGGGCGACGGGCTCGACGGATCCCTCGTCCACCTGAGCCACCTCGACGTGACGCTGCTCTGTTTCTCGCGGGCGCCGATCGATCGGCTGACGGCTTACAAGCGGCGGATGGGTTGGCAGTTTCCATACGTCTCGACTTACAACACCGACTTCGCCTTCGACTACGGCCTCGCGCTGACCGAGCAGCAGGCGCAGCAGATCGCCGAGGTCCGCGAGATGATTGACAACCCGACCGATGAGCTCCGGGAGTGGTCAGGCCAGACCGGGGCGGAGCTCAAGGACGGGCTGCGCGAGAACCCGAGCTGGATCGCTTTCGCGCGCGAGAACGGCACGGTCTACCACACCTACACTGTGTCGGCACCGGACCCGTTCGTCGCACCCTACTTCAGCTTCTTGCTCGAGCGAACGCCCAAGGCGCAACCCGCCGAGGCCCGCACGTGGCGGAAGGACGAGTACCCCGACTGATGCCGATCGCGTCGCCCCTGCTTGGTTCGAGCGCGTATCGAACACCAGGGCCGGCGGTGCTCTTCTACACAGCTGACGCCACCGCGGCGGCGTCCGAGGTCGGGCGCCTCACCGCAGCGGCTGGATTTGTCCCCGTACGCACAGGGGGTGTTTCTGGACGAGAAGTCCTAGAGTTCGGGACCGTGAGGCCCGGGTTTAAATCCCGGGCCCCCGACCACGTTTTGAATTCCAAGCTGCTCCCGTAAGCGGAGTTAATCGGCTCAGATCTGGACGTCGAACTGAAGACGGCGGAAACCTTCGTGGCTGGACAGGCTGCTGTGTGATTCGGGACTTAGACGGTGCGAGGTCGCCACGGCTCGTGCTCGTGCGCGAGCCAGACCAGCTCGGGGTCGAGCGCGCGCACCCGCAGCTGGCCTTCGGTGTGCGGCTCGTCGAGCTCGCCGAACCAAACCGCCACGTCGCCGCCGACAACCACCGGACGCCCACTAGTCTCGACAACGACGACCTGCATGCCGCGTGTGTGCCCCGGCGCCGGGACGAGCCGGAGCCCGGGAAGCATC
>VBFH01000075.1 GCA_005883575.1 Chloroflexota bacterium
CATGTCCCTGTCTCCTTTCACTGGGGATAAAGGACTGGTCGGCGGACACGCCTGAGTTGGGGCGGATCCACGCTCCTATGAAGTCACGCCGGCCGGTCCAATTCGTCCGGCGAGCGGCAATTCGCGTGAAAGCCACGTCGCTTCGACGAGCACCGAGACTATGAGTCAACCCGCCGGACGCAACGAAGCGTGACACTCACGCCGATACTAGGAGATAACTAGCTGGCGGCTTCGTGCTGCTTCTGAAACTCTTCGATGATCACCTTTGCCAGGTGCGCGGGCATCTCCTCGTAATGCGAGAACTTCATCGAGAAGGTGCCCCGGCCCTGGGTGATCGAGCGCAGGTCGAGGGCGAACCGCAGCATCTCCGACTCCGGGACCAGCACCTTCACGTCCTGGTAACCGTCGGTCGGTTCCGTGCCTAGGATCTTGCCCCGCCGGCCGTTGACGTCAGACATGATGTCGCCGAGGTTTCGCTCCGGAACGTGGATCGTCGCCTCGACGAGCGGTTCGAGCAGGACTGGCCCGGCGTCGAGCGCGCCCTTCCGGATGGCGAGTGAGCCGGCGATCTGGAATGCCATGTCGTTGGAGTCGACAGTGTGGTACTTGCCATCGACCAGCGTCACCTTCACGTCGACCATCGGATACCCGGCGACGACTCCCTTGGACATCGTGTCGACAATGCCCTTCTGCACCGAGGGCCGGAAGTTCTGCGGGATCGATCCACCGAAGATCTTGTCTTCCCACATGAATCCTTCGCCGCGTGCCGTGGGAGCGACCTCTATCACGCAGATTCCGTACTGGCCGTGTCCTCCCGACTGCTTGACGTGGCGGCCTTCGGCGCGCGCCTGGCCGTGGACCGTTTCCCGATAGGGCACACGGGGGACGGCGGTGGTCGCCTCCACGCCGTACTTGCGCTTCAGCTTCTCCAGCGTCACGTCGAGGTGCACGTCGCCCTGCCCGGCGATGACCAACTGCTTGGTCTCTTCGTTGCGCTCCACGTGAAGCGTCGGGTCCTCTTCGCTGAGGCGCGCGAGGCCGCTCGAGATCTTCTCCTCATCGCCTCGCGCTTTGGGTGTGATGGCCAGGGTATAAGCGGGGCCGGGCAGGTCGATCGGAGGCAGCGGGCCGCCGTCCTTCAACCCGAGGGTGTCGCCCGTCAGCGTGTGGGTGAGCTTGGTGGCGGCTGCGATGTCGCCCGCGTGCACCTCGGTGGCGGCGACATGCTCCTTGCCGCGCGGCAAGAAGATCTGCGCCAGCCGCTCCTCGCCGCCGCGGCTGATGTTGGGGAGGTGAGCATCGGCCTTCACGGTGCCGGCCACGACCTTGAAGTAGCTGACACGGCCGAACTGGTCGCCGCCAGTGCTGAAGACGAATGCCTTGACAGGCTTGTCGGGCTCGGCGTCGGGCGCAGGCATTAGCTCGGCGATGGTCGACAGCAGCGTGCGCACGCCGAGCAGCTTGGTCGCCGAGCAGCACACGACGGGCGCAACCTTGCCATCGAGGATGCCTTGGCGTAGACCGCGCTGGATCTCGTCCTCGCTCAGGGTTCCGGCGTCGAGATACTTCTCGAGCAGGGAGTCGTCGCTCTCCGCCGCGGCCTCGATCAGCTGGCCGCGGTACTCATCGACGCGCTGCTTCATGTCCTCCGGGATCGGCACCTCGCTGCCCTTGCCGTCCTCGGCCGTCACAAACGCCTTGAGGTGCAGGAGGTCAACGATGCCGCGAAACTCATGTTCCGCGCCAATGGGGAGGTGCAGAGGAAACGGCCGCGGGGTCAGCGTCTGCCGCATCGCTGCCACGGCGCCGTAGAAGTCGGAGTTCTCCTTGTCCAGCTTGTTGACGACCACGATTCGCGGCTTGCCGGTCCGGTTGCAGTGCTCCCAGGCGATCTCGGTGCCCACCGCGAGCTGCGCCGATGGCCCGACCACCACCACGGCTCCTTCGGCCGCGCGCAGCCCGCTGATCACCTGGCCGGAAAAGTCGAAGAATCCAGGCGCATCAAGGATGTTGATCTTGTGGCCGTTGTGCTCCGCGAACCCGACCCCGAGGTTGATCGAGATCCTCCGCTTCTGCTCTTCGGGCTCGAAGTCCATCGTCGCCGTCGACTGGTCGGGCGAACCCATCCGCGCGATCGAGCCGGAGGCAAAAAGCATGGCTTCGGCGAGCATGGTCTTGCCATCGTGCGAGTGACCCAGCAGGACCACGTTTCGGATCTTGTCGGGAGCGTAATCAGTCGCCATCCAAACCCCCACCTGAAGCGAGCGCAGCAGCTACAACGAGAAGTCTAAAGGTCGTTCGAAACCCACCCCGCCGGCCGGTAGAATGACAACTCCATGGTCAAGAAGACGGCATCGATCGAGGAGGTTCTTGCCTCCATCGACGCGGCGCGCGACAAGGTGATGGCCGACGAGGTGAAATCGCTTACCAAGCTCGGCATCCCCAAGGCGATGGCGTATCAGATGATCGCCAGCCGGTTCCACCAGAAGGTGGGGAACCAGGAGGAGGCCGAGCCCGATCCGTTCGAGGGCAACGCGACGTCCTGGGAAGAGATCAGCTAAAGAGCGGCGCGTGAGGACGGATGTCCTCTGTCGCGTAATCACCCATGAACCGGGCTGAGCGGCTCGCCCGCCTCCTGCGGGTGCTCGCCGCGATCATCGCCGAGCCGGGGCTGAATCCCATCGAGCTGGCCGATCGCGCGGGCGTCTCCGAACGGACCCTGCGGCGCGATCTCGCCCAGCTTCGCGATCTCGGTTACGAGGTCGCGTACACGAGCGGCTACGAGGTCCAGGAGAAGCTCAACCTCGAGGGCCGCGCCCGGCGCCGCCCGCGCGGTCGCGGCGACGACGCCCTTCTCCAGGCCGTGGCGCAGGCGGTCGAGACCGCCGGCCTGTGGCGCGACACGGAGGGCACCGACGCCGCCGTCCCGCGCAGGGTTCGTCCGCGAAGATCCGCGATTGGTGCCACGGTCTTGATTCCTTCGGGAGCCCAGGACCCCGACTTCATCCACGCCACCGGCTTTGGCGTCGAGAGCGGCCTCTACATTCGGTTCCAGGACGGCGACGATGTGCTGGTGGTGAGCCCGCTCGAGATCGACCGCGCGCGGGCTGAGGCACGAGCGTCGAAGATCCTCGAGGAGCGCGAGGCTTACGTCCACGATGAGTGGGCGCGGCTGGCGGCGCGGATGCTGCGCGAAAAGGGGGTCACCACCGTGCGCGTCTCGCCCAACCTGACCGCGGGGCACCTCGAAGACCTTCGGGCAGAGGGTCTCGACGTGGAGGTCGACCGCACGCTGTTCGTCGCTGAGCGGCGCCACAAGAGAGCGGAGGAGGCGGCCGCGATCCAGGCCGCGCAGCGAGCCGCCGAGTCGGCGGTGGTCGAGGTCGTGCGAGCGCTGGCCCAGGCCGAAATCAGGGATGGGGTTCTGTGGTCGGACGGCGATCCTCTGACCTCCGAGCACCTTTACGCTCGCGCCCAGCTCGTCCTCGGCGAAAAGGGCTTCACGTGCCCCGACATGATCATCGCCGGCTCGCCCGACTCCGCGATTCCTCACCACCGCGGCAGCGGACCGATCCAGGCAAACGCACCGGTGATCATCGATATATTTCCGACCAGCCGAAGCGCGCATTTCAGCGGCGACCTTACGCGCACCGTCGTCGTCGGCGAGGTCAGCGAGGAGGTGAGGCACATGCACGCCGCCGCGCTGCAGGCGCTCGATGCCGGCATCGAGTCGATTGCCGCCGGGGTGCCGGCGCAGGAAGTGCACCATGTGGTGTGCCAGGTCCTCGTCGACCGCGGCTACGGCACCAGCACGAAGGGATTCGAAGGTCCCGACGGGGTGGCGAAGATGAACCACAGCACCGGCCATGGCGTCGGCCTCGACGTACACGAGCAGCCGGCGCTTCGGGACACCGTCACGACCCCGCTCGACGAAGGCGACGTCGTCACCGTGGAACCCGGGCTCTATCTGCTCGGCCTGGGCGGGGTGAGGGTCGAGGACACGGGGATGGTCACCAAACAGGGCTTCCGCAACTTCACGACCTTGACGCGCAGTCTTAACCCACGGGACTACCTGTAAACCGACCCTCTACCCTAGCCGCAGTGGAAGAGAGCGAAACACTCGGCCAGCGCATCCGTCGTCTCCGGATCCAGCAGGGCCTCAGCCTCGCCAAGGTCGTCCGCGACGACGTCAGCCGCGCCTTTCTCAACCAGGTCGAGATGGGCAAGGCGAGACCTTCGATCCGGGTCCTTCGGATCATCGCCGAGCGCCTGGGCACCGAGGTCGAATACCTGCTCGAGGGTCAGCAGGCGGGTATCGAACGCGAGCTCGCGCTCGAGAAGGGCCGCGTCTTGCTCGCCCACGGCGAGCCGAAGCGCGCTTTGATCGCGCTGAGGCCTGCCGTCGCCTCCTACGACTGGCCTTTGGGCACCGACGCGCGACTGGCACAGGCCGAGGCTTATGTGGCCCTCGGACGTAAGGACGACGCTGCGGCCATCCTCGCCCAGGAGCGAAACCTGATCGAGCTCCACAATGACCATCACCGCAGGGAGCGCATGCGCACCATCGAGCGCGGCGAGCACTTCGTGTTCACCGGCGACGTGGTCGACCTTCACCTGCGGATGGCCGACCGCGCTCAGCGCGCGGGCAACCCTTACGACGAGCTCGAGCACTACCGCGCCGCGCGCGTCCTTCTCGAGGCCGGCGCGGAGGGCCCTCCTATAGGCCCGAAGGAAACGTAAAGGCCGGCGGCGGATTCACGTCCGGTGGCGTGACCTCGATCGTGATCACCTCATGCTGCTTGAGCACGATGGCCCGAGGGTCGCCCGTGTAAACGGTCGGGCCCTTGCCGTCGCCGAGGTCGACGTAGACGATCATCCTGTCGTCCCCGGAGAGCGTGAACGTGGCGACATGATTGGCGTCGAGCCGCTGCCGGCCGAACCCGTTGCTGGTGCTCCAGGCGTTCCACACATCGAAGAACTGGCCGAGGCTGAAGGTCTGGCTCGCCGGCGACTCGATGTGGATGACGTTCTTCTCCTGAGCGTGGACGTGGAGCCAGTAGTAGCAGGTCACCTTGCCGGCCGAATCCGTCTGGATCCCGGCGTTGTCGCGAACGTTGGTCAGCACGCCGTGGTAGACGATCTGGAGGCCCGCGTGGTAGTGCACCTGACTGTGCTCGAGCTGATCGCACGGGATGCCGGCGACTTTCTGTGGCGGGGAGCTGGGCCGGTTGTAGTAGACGATGAAGCCGATCATCACGACGACCAGCACGCCGAGGATGCTCGCGACGACTATGGGGAGGAGAGGCAAACCGGCGTCTCGCCTGGGCCTCACCAACTGCTTGCGGCCGGCCTTGCCTTTGCCAGCGCCCGCGCCAGCCTTCGCTCGGGATTTAGGAGCCATGAATCAGGATTGGTAGAATACCGACCTGACCTTTCTGGCCTCGGCCGGTGGCACTTGCCTCCGCTTGATCGGGGCCTCAACCCATAGGAAGGAGGTTCCCCTTGCGGGATTACGAGGTTCTGTATATCGTCCGCGCGGACTTTGACGACGACAAGGTCCAGGACGCGGTGAAGCGAGTGAACACGCTGATCGGGCGCTCAGGCGGTACGGCCGAACGCACCAATCTCTGGGGCAAGCGCAAGCTGGCCTACGAAGTCAAGCACCAGAAAGAGGGGTCTTACGTCCTGCAGGACTTCCAGCTCGATCCGAACCGCGTGCCCGAGCTCGAGGCTGGGCTGAAGATCACCGAAGAAGTCTTGCGCCATCTCATCGTTCGCAAGCCTGAGAAAGTAGTCGCGACCCCCGTGACGCCGCCTCCGGCGGAGGTCGTGCTCGAGCCCATCACCTCGGAATCGGAGGAGGCGGCTCCGCAAGTGCGCCGGCCAGATCGTGAGGATGGGGAGGAGTCATAGATGTCGAACCTCAACAAGGCGCTGCTCATCGGCCGTCTGACCAAAGACCCGGAGATGCGTTACACGCCGAGTGGCACCGCAGTCACGAACTTCAGCATCGCGACCAATCGCTGGTCGTCCGGGCCCGAGGGCGAACGGAAGGAGTTCACGGACTACCACAACATCGTCGCCTACAACGCCGGCAAGAGAAACCTGGCCGAGATCGTGGCCCAATACACGCGCAAAGGCGCTCTGGTCTTCGTCGAAGGTCGGATCCAGACCCGGTCCTGGGAAGGCCAGGACGGTCAGAAGCGACGGACGACCGAGATCATCGCCAACGATGTTCAGTTCCTCGACAGCCGCAGCGGCGGCGGAGGAGGACCGGCGGACGGGGCACCACGCAGCCGGCCCGCACAAACCGATGACGTTCCAGCTCCGGACGACGCACCTCGCGACGTCGACCCGGACGAAATTCCCTTTTAGGAGTCACCCATGGCAGTTTCACGTCCACCGGCGCGGGAAGAGCGAGCATCAGGTCCGGGCAGCGGGCCGAGGGGCCAGAAGCGCCAGCACCGCAAGGTGTGCACGTTCTGCGTCGAGAAGATCGACTATATCGACTACAAGGAGATCTCGCGCCTGCGCCGCTTCGTCAGCGACCGGGGCAAAATCCTTCCGCGACGCGTGACAGGGACGTGCGCGCGGCATCAGCGCCCGCTGACCACCGCACTCGAGCGCGCCCGAGCGATCGCCCTTCTGCCGTACACAACGGAGCAGCACTAAGTCAAAATCTCTAGGCCGCCAAAGCCACGTAATGGAGCGCGCCCATGACATTCCAAACCCAGCTGCGAATCCCCGGACCGACCCCGCTCCCAGAGCGGGTCGTCCGGAGCATGAACCGGCCCATGATCGACCACCGCGGTCCCGAGTTCGCGGCGATCCTGGCGGAGATCACAGCCGGGGCCAAGCGCGTGTTCAAGACCAAGAACGATCTCCTTTTGCTGACCAGCTCGGGAACGGGCGGCCTCGAATCGGCGGTGGCCAACCTCGTTTCGCCCGGCGACGAGGTCGTCGTCGCGCTGTGCGGCAACTTCGGCGAGCGCTTCGCGGCGCTGGCAGCGGCCTATGGCGCGGACGTGGCGCGCCTGGAGTTCGAGTGGGGTCAACCGGTCGACCCCGACGATCTCGCCGTGGTCTTGCAGCGACACCCCAAGGCACGCGTGGTGCTGCTCACCCACAACGAGACCTCGACCGGGCTCACCAACCCCTTGCGGCAGCTCGCTCGGGTCGCGCGCAACGCCGAGCGCCTTGTCGTGGTCGATGGCGTCAGCTCGATCAGCTCGATCGAGATCGAGACCGACGCGTGGGGCATCGACGTCGCGGTCAGCGGTTCGCAGAAAGGCTGGATGGCGCCACCTGGACTGGCGCTGGTCAGCGTCAGCGAGCGCGCCTGGGCGCAGCAGGCGAAGGCGCGGTCGCCGCGTTTCTACTTCGACTGGAAGGAAGCCAAGACGTGGGCGGACAAAGGCATGACCCCGTTCACGCCGGCAGTCCCTGTCGCGTTTGCGCTGCAAGAGGGCCTGCACATGCTCGAGGAGGAGGGGCTGGGCAACGTGTACGAGCGGCACGCGCGGTTGGCTCGGGCCACGCAATCCGGTCTGCAGGCACTCGGGTTCCAGCTCTTCGCGCATCATGGATACCGGTCCAACACGGTGACTTCGGCCGTGCCACCCGGTGGGCTCGACGTGGCTGCGCTGCGCAAGCTTCTGGACACCAAGTACGGCGTCGTGATCGCCGGGGGCCAGGGCAAGATGACGGGCAAGATGGTCCGCGTGGGTCACCTGGGCGCTATCGCCGAGGGTGATGTCGTCCAGGTGATCTGGGCGATCGAGCAAGCGCTGGAGGAGCTCGACATCGCGCCGGCGGATGGACGCGGGGTCGCCGCGGTCACCGCCTCCATGCAGGGCGTGCCCGCCGCCGCGCGCTGAGCGCGGGATCGACGTGGCAAAGATCCTCGTCGCCGACCCCCTGGCCGAGGACGGTCTGGAGCGGCTGCGCCGGGCCGGTGAGGTCACGGTCGTCAGCAAGCTCGGCGAGAAGGAGCTGATCCGCCGCATTCCCGACTTTGACGCACTCGTCGTCCGGAGTGAGACGCGGGTCACGGCCCCGATCATCGAGGCAGGCAGAAAGCTGCGCGTGGTCGGCCGGGCCGGAGTCGGCGTCGACAACATCGACGTTCCTGCCGCCACGCGCCGCGGCATCCTCGTTGTCAACGCGCCGCGAGGCAACATCGTCGCCGCCGCCGAGCACACGATGGCGCTCCTGTTCTCGCTGGCGCGCTCAGTCCCACAGGCGGACGCGTCGGTGAAGCGCGGTGAATGGACCCGCGCGAACTTCATCGGCACCGAGATCCGGGGCAAGACTCTTGGCGTCATCGGCCTGGGCAATGTCGGATCCGAGGTCGCCAAGCGCGCCCACGGCCTGGAGATGGACGTGGTCGCATTCGACCCCGTGGTCTCGGTGGAGCGAGCGGAGCTGTTCAACGTTGCGCTCGTCAGCCTCGAGGAGCTGCTCGAGCAAGCCGACTTCGTCACCGTGCACGTGCCGCTGGTCGATTCCAACCGCAACCTCATTGGCACTCCCGAGCTGGCGCGCATGAAGCCGACCGCGCGTCTGATCAACACCGCGCGAGGTGGAATCATCGACGAATCCGCGCTGCTCGCGGCGCTCCAGGCGGGGCGGATTGCGGGCGCCGCGTGTGACGTGTTCGAGAACGAGCCGCCGGGCGAGAGTCCCCTGCTCGCGATTCCGAACTTCATCGCCACGCCGCACATCGCAGCGTCGACGTCGGAGGCGCAGGTCTCGGTGGCGTTCGACGTCGCCGAGGAGGTGGCCGCGGTCCTGGCCGGAGACCTGCCCCGCTTTGCGGTCAATGCGCCGGCCATGCCCCCAGAGGAGCTCGCCTACCTGCGGCCGTTCGCCGGCCTGACCGAGCGCCTGGCGGCGCTGCACGCGCAGCTTTTTGGCGGCCGAGTTTCGGTGATCGAGATGGACTTCGAAGGCGAGCTGGCCGAGCACGACGTCAACCTGCTCATCGCCTCCGCGGTCAAAGGCGTCCTGCAGCCCTTCACCGAAGAGCGCATCAACGCGGTCAACGCGCGGCTGATCGCCGGCAATCGCGGCATCAAGCTGGTCGAGCGCCGAAGCCGCGGGCACAGCAGCTACGCAAGCCTGGTCACGCTGCGGATCCAGGAACACGAGATCGCGGGGACCGTGCTGATGGGCGAACCGCGCACGGTGCGCATCGACTCCTTCCGCGTCGATCTCGTCCCCGAGGGCCGTTTTCTGGTCAGCCGGCACGAGGACCGTCCTGGAGTGGTCGGCAAGGTGGGCAGCATCCTGGGCGAGCACGATGTGAACATCGCGAGCATGCAGGTCGGGCGGGATGCGCCGCGAGGCAACGCGATGATGATCCTGGCCGTCGACGATCGGGTGGCGCCTGAGCTGTTGAACCGGCTGCGGAAGGTCGATGGGATGTCGGACTTGCGTTACGTCGAACTGGGCAGCCACTCCGACGGCTGACGTTCGCGCTCTGCCCGGTGTCCGGTACTACCTGGCGCGCGCGGGCGACCTGAGCCGGCTCGTCGCGCCGCCTTACGACGTCATCTCCGACTCAGACCTTGAGCACTACCGCTCGCTCTCGCCATACAACGTCGTCCACCTGACCCGGCCTGGGACCGATTACCAGGGCGCGGCGCGAACCTTTGAACGCTGGCTGGACGACAGGATCCTCGAGCCGGACGCGCGGTCGATGTACGTGCACGAGGTCGAGTTCGATGGGCGCGTGCGCCGCGACCTGATCGCGGCGTTGCGCCTCCAGCCTTACTCGGATCGGGTCGTCCTTCCGCATGAGCGCACGCACCGAGGGCCAAAGGAGGACCGGCTCGCCTTGCTCCGCGCGACCAGGGTCGGCCTGGAACCGCTGTGGTTTCTCTACGAAGGCGGTTCGACTGGGCTCCCGGCGCTGCTGGAGGGCGTCGCGGCAAGGGCGCCCGCGGCCACGTTCGAGGGAGCGGAGGGCACCGGCCACCGGCTGTGGGTCATCTCCGACCCCGCCATCCATTCCACCGTCCACTCCGTTCTCGAAGACCTGCCGGTCCTCATCGCCGACGGCCACCACCGCTACGAGACCGCCCTTGCCTACGCGGAGGAGGTCGGCGCCGGGCCCGACGACGCCTCGCGCTTCACGCTCGCCCTGCTGACCGACATGGCCGACCCCGGGCTGGTCGTGCTCCCGACTCACAGGGTCATGAAGACGGGGATTGCGGTCACGGGGGGAGAGCCCAAAGGCAACCTCGAGGAGACGCTTGCCGCGCTGAGCGGCCGGGTGGCCGCCGGCACCTATCGCGACCACCGATACCAGGTGCTCCCCCTGGAAGGAGAGGTGGCAGTCGTGGAGTTACACGAGCAGGTGATCGACAACCTGCTCGGGAAAAGGCAGCCGGAGGGGTACCTCCTTTACACGCGCGACGCAGCCGAAGCCGCGCGGTGGGTGGACGAGGGCCTTGGCACCGCCGCATTCTTCCTCGGCGCGCCCCAGCTTCAGCAGGTTTTGAGGCTGGCCCAGGAAGGGAAAACTCTTCCTCAGAAGGCGACCTATTTCCACCCGAAACCGCCCTCCGGGATGGTCTTCGACCGGCTGGAAAGAGATCGGCGTTTATAGTTAGGACCCCAAAAAGTGCCCATATACGGTTATCGATGCAGCACCTGCGGCCACCAGTTCGAGATCCAGCAAAGGATGTCCGACGAGCCGCTCAAAGTCTGTCCCGAGTGCCAGGGAAAGCTCACCAAAGTCCTCTACCCGACCGGCGTGATCTTCAAGGGCAGCGGGTTCTACACGACCGACTACAAGGCAACCGCCAAGGCGGAGTCCGGCAACGGCTCGAGCCCCAAACCCGAGGCCAAAACAGAGCCCAAAGCACCCGAGTCGAGGCCGGAATCAAAGTCCGATTCAAGCGATTAAGTCAGATGAGGGAGTGCACGTGTCAAACATCCAGGAAGTAACCGACAGCGACTTCGAGATCGCCGTTTTGAAGGCCGACAAGCCGGTGCTCGTCGACTTCTGGGCGACCTGGTGCGGTCCGTGCCGAATGATCGCGCCCATCGTCGAGCAGATCCACGGCGAGCTGGGGGACAGGATCAAGGTTGTGAAGATGGACATCGACGAGAACCCGTCTGTGCCGATGCAGCTCGGGATCATGTCGATCCCGACCGTGATCATCTTCAAGGACGGAAAGCCCGCCGAGCGGACGGTCGGCTATCGCCCGAACATGAAGGGCGATTTGAAGGCAAAGCTCGAAGCCCTGATCTAAGGCGATCGCCGCCACCTCTGGCGTCAGCGTCGGGCCCGACGGTGTTCGCCGGTGCTGGTGGGGCGACTCGGATGAGGTCTACCGGCGTTACCACGACCTCGAATGGGGGCGACCGGTGGCCGACGACCGGCGGCTTTTCGAAAAGCTGACGCTGGAGGGGTTCATGTCAGGCCTCAGCTGGCTGACCATCCTGCGCAAGCGCGAGAACTTCCGGGCGGCATTTCACGGCTTCGAGCCGGAGGCGCTGGCGCGGTTCGGCGCGCGAGATACGGCACGCTTGATGCGCGACTCCGGCATCGTCCGCAACCGCGCGAAGATCGAGGCGACGATCAACAACGCCCGGCGCTACCCCGAGCTGGTCGAGGAGTTCGGCAGCTTCGCCGCCTATGTATGGCGCTATGAGCCGAAACGCCGATCGCGTCTGGCCGACCGGGCAGCGCTGATGCGGCTGGGCCTCGCGCCCGAGGCGGTGGCGATGAGCAAAGACTTGCGCCGGCGTGGGTGGGGTTTCGTCGGCCCGATGACCGTCTACTCCTTCATGCAGGCGATGGGGTTGGTGAATGACCACGTCGGCGGCTGCGCAGCCGGCGTCGAGGTGCGGCGCCTGCGGCGGGAGTTCATCCGGCCTCGATGACCCCTCACGGATTGGCGAGGGGATGTATGGGGGCGGGTGCCGCACGCAGTCTTCAAAAACGTGGGGAGTGGTCTGCTGAGGCGCTTTGACATGGCTCTCCCGCCACCCCGTAGTTTGTCGGTCAGACGGCCAAAATAAGGGTTCGCAAGGTCGGGGATGAACGAGGACTGGTGTCCTCCGCGGTCTTCAAAACCGTTTGCGGGGCGCTGTTGAGGCGTCCTGGGTGGGTTCGATTCCCATCCATCCCCGCCAATCTCTCGTCCGATGACAGATGGTGACGATTGACGACGTGCGGGCCGTCGCCGGCAAGTTGCCGCGCAGCTACGAGGTGCTCGTTGGCGGACGCGTCAAGTTCCGCGTGGGACGGATCGTTTACCTGTCGTTTTCCCGCGACCAGACCGTGATGGGTTTTGCGTTCCCGAAGGAAGAGCGCGAGTGGCTGATCGGCGGCTCACCTCACAAGTTCATGCAACCGATTCCCTCGGACATGCGCTACCACTGGGTGCTTGCGAGGCTGGCCGCGCTCGATCACGACGAGATGCGTGAGCTCGTGCTCGACGCGTGGCGGATGGTGGTCCCCAAGAGCGTTGCGTCCGCGTACGTAGAGAGGTAAACGCCTCGCGCTCGGTGCCCTTGCGATGGCCGAGATCGATCGGCTCGCGAGTGCGGCCGACTCTTTCGTCGAGATCGCGCATGAAGAAAACGACCTCGCCATCGCGCTGGCGCACAGTTGCTCTCCTGGGTCGGTCATCCCGACATCAGCTACCACGTGCCCATCGGCGCGGCCGTGCTGATGGTGTCGCTCGGCGCGGACTACAACCTGTTTCTCGTCGGCCGCATCTGGGGCGAACTCGACGGTCGGTCCGTCGGTGGCGCGATTCGCAGCGCGGCACCGCGCGCCGCCCGATCCATCGCCACGCGGCCCTCGCCCTCAGCTCACCTTTGCGTCCCTGGCGCTCCTACCGCTCGTCTCGTTTCGCGCCTTCGTTTTCGCCATCGCGTCCGGAGCGCTGATCGAATTCCTACCCGGTGCGCGGCCAGCTTGTGCCCGCGCTTGTGAGCCTTTCGGACGCGCGGGCGCCTGGCCGGGTGCGGCTTTCGCGCCGCGACCGCCCGCCGCTTCTGGATGGCATGACCTTTTTCGCTATCTGATCCATAACCGCGCTGAGGTTTGACAACCTATGCGTCGCCGATGACATCCGCATTGCTTCGCGCCTTCCGGCCGAACCCAGAGATCAGCGGGCTCAACTGGGCCTACGTCCTGGTCGGTGTTGCCGACGGCACGATGCTTCCTTTCATCCCCCTTTATCTCCTCGAGCGTGGACTGAGCGCGTCGCTGATCGGCCTGGTCCTAGCGGCTTCGGCCAGTGCTTCACTGGGCGCCGGCCTGGCCTGGTCCTACCTGGTTGACCGCCGGCTCAAGCCGGAGCGGTTGGTGGTTTTCGCCACCATGGCCGCGGCGGCTGTCGCCTTGCTGATGTTCCCGGCCGCCGGAGCCGCGACCCTTGCGGTCGCGATCGTGGTCATCTCGCTCGTGCGGTCGCCCCTCATCCTGCTCGACCCGATCGCGCTGCGGAAGCTGCGCGTCACCAGCCGCACCGACTACGCCCGGATCCGCCTGCGCATGAGCGCGGGCTGGGCGGCGTCGTCGGTCGCCTCGGGAGCGCTCTACCAGGCTGTCAGCATGCGCCTGATTCCGTTTGTCTACGCGCCGCTGGCGGCCGTGGTCGGACTTTGGGTCTGGCGTGCGATCAAGCCCGAGCCGCCGGCCGCCCGTGCCACACAGGATCCATCGGTTCGCGCTCCACTTCACGTTCGCAGGATTCCCGTGCCCATGCTGGGATTCCTGACCAGCTGTCTGCTTCTTGGGGTCGCCCTGGCCGCGACGCAGAACTTCCTCGTGCTCCAGATCAACGTGCTCGGCGGGGGCGCGTTCCTGGTTGGCGCCGCCGCCGCGTTCCAGGCGCTGACCGAGATCCCGACGATGGGCTACACCCACGTGCTGACGCGGTTCCTCAGCCACAGGGTCCTGTTTGCGATCGGGTGCGGAATCTATCTGCTGACCTTCGTCGCTTGGGCCTTCGTCTCCAGCGCGCTCATCGCGGCGTTGCTGAAGCTCGTCATCGGCGTCGGGTTCGCGCTGACCCTCGTGTCGGCGGTGATGATCGCCAACGAGCTGACTCCATCCCACCTGCGGGCCACCGGCCAGGCGCTGACGAAGTCGGTGATGTTTGGGCTGGCGCCGATCATCGGCGCATTCGGCGGCGGGGTGGTGTACCAGACGCTCGGGCCGCGGGTGATGTTCCTGGCCGCCACCGTTTTGGTCGCGGCGGCCGGAGTCATCGCCGTGATCGCCGTGCCCGCACCCCAGAAGGTCGGTCGCGAAGAACCGGTCCTGGCGACGTCCCCGGCCACTCCCTGAGGGGAACCGGCCCGCGTCGATCGGCGTACTTGGGAGGTGAGGTTCGGACTCATATGGAAGGGGCTCGCGGGTCTAGTCCTGATCGGGATCATGGGCGCTGTCGGCGCAATCACTTACCTCAACCACACGCGCCCGGCAGCCTTGGGCATCGCCTCCGTGACGCCTCGTGGCAGTGCATCCACCTCTCCTGACGACCCGTTGAACCTCGTCTGTCGAAGGCCCCCGGTGCCCTCCAACTTCTCCTCGGCGGGTGTCACCGGGCTGTGGGTGATCCAGCCCGGTTCGGTGGCCGGGTACCGGGCGCGCGAGCAGTTCGCCGAGCTCACCTCGCCGCACGAGGCGGTCGCGCGGACGGAAAAAGTCAGCGGGTGGCTCTTGATCGGTGGGTCTGGAGGCACGCTCGAGATCGAGACGGGCTGTGTCGCGGTCGACGTGCGCGCGCTTCGGAGCGTCGATGAGCTTCCCGGCTTCAACACCTCCGACCGCGACAGTATCGCGCGCGATTTCTTGAGCGCGCACTCACATCCCTACGTCATCTTTCAGCCGTACCCTGCGTCGCTGCCGCTGAGCGCCACGAGCAGGGCCATCCAGCACGTAACCCTGGCCGGCGACATCGACGTCAGCGGCACGACCAGGCCTGAGCAGTTCGCGCTCGATGTCCGCCTGACCGGAAAGCAGGTCGCGGCCGCGGGGAAGACAACGGTGCAGGTCGAGGACTTTGGTGTCGAGGTCCCGCAGGAAGCCGGCGGGTTCGTGCGCGTCGACCCTCACATCACTCTGGAGGTGTCGCTGATCCTTCTCAAGACTTGATGAGGCTCAGTGAGGTCCGCGCGACTCGGCGTCTCTCGACCGCTTCAACAGCTCCTCGGCTGCGGCTTTGTCGCCGCGAAGCTCGGCCACCTGGGCAAGGTTCCGCCAGGTCCATGGCGGCAGCTGCCGGTCGCCCAGCTCCTCCGCGATCCTGATCGCCGCCCGCAGATCCTCTTCTGCCTCGTCGAGGCGCCCGAGGTTTCGTTTGGCGATGCCGCGCGCCGCGCGCGCATCGGCGATCTCCCACCGCGCACCCAGCTCACCAAAGATGCTGACCCCGCGATCGAACCAGGGAAGTGCCTCTCCGCCGCGGCCGAGGTCGTCCAGCGCCCGAGCTTTCTGCACGGCGGTGTTGGCCACGCTGAACCGGTCTCCTGACTCTTCCGCCAGCGCGCACGCCTCGTCGATCAGCCGCAGCGCCTCGTCGAGGTCGTGCATCTCGGAGTGGTTGATGGACAGCGCGGTCAGGGCGCGAACCCGCGCCCAGTGATCTTTTGGATCGACTAGGCCGAGGGCCCGCCGCCAGATCGCCTCCGCCTCTTCGAACCGATACCGCGTCCAGGGCACCCAGCCGGCAAACAGGAGCGACCGCACGATCGCCCACGAATCCCCGAGCTGCTCGGCCGCGAGCAGAGATTGGTTGAGAAGCCGCTCGGCTTTGTCCACATCGGCTTCGAAGTTGATCGCGATGTCCCCAAGAAAGCGAAGGGCCAGCGCAAGTGCGAAGGCGTCTTCGTGCATCTCCCCAAGCGCCACGGCGCGATCGAGAGCATGCGTGGCCGCCGCATACTCGCCAAGCCAGTAGTGAGCCTCACCCTTGCCGGCAAGGATCCTTGCCTCGCGCGCTCGCCAGCGATCCTCAGGCCCCGCCATGGCCAGCGCGCGTTCGTAGCGGTCGATGGCAGAACGGCTCTCCATCCGCCGCCGGGCCCGGTCGCCGGCGACCAACAAGGCATCGGCCGCACGGTCGGGGATGGTCCGGTCGTTGGGGTCGAGGTCGATGGCGGCGAACGCCGCCAGCTCGAGATGGTCGGCGGCAAGCGAGGGATGGCCGTTGTCGAGAAGATACTGGGCGACCTGCCCATGCAGGCGCCCGCGCTCACGTTTCGGCAGGCTGGCGTAGATGACGTCCTTGAGCGTCGCGTGGCGAAGGCGCCAGCGCTGCGGCTCGCCAGGTTGCGGATCGCGCACGAGCACCTCCGCGTCCTCGAGCTCCTGCAGCTCCTCGGCGGTGGCCTCACGGTCGACCACGGCGAGCTCGTTCAGGTCGAACGCGTACCTGAAGACCGAAGCCTTGCGCGCGAGATCGCGGAGGCGACCAGGCAGTGCGTCGAGCCTCGCGCTGACGACGGCCTGCACCGTCGGTGGCACCGTGCGCGCGCCCTGCCCATCGGACGATGCCGTGGACGGCATGAGCATGCCGGTCGTCTCGATGATGAAGTACGGGTTGCCGCCCGCCCGCTCGGCGATCTCCATCGCCTCGACGTCACCGATCCGACCGCCGCCGGCGTGGCGCGCGAGCTTGACGGACTCGTCGCGCGACAGCGCCTCGAGGCGCAACAGCACAGAGTTGGCGCTGCCGGCTCCCCATGCGGGCCGCTGCTCGAGCAGCTCGTTCCGCGCCAGCGCCAGGATGAGGGCGCGGCGTGGGCCCTGGCCACGAACTCCAAGGCGCTCGATCAGGTCGAGCATCGGCGGTTTCAGGCTCTGCGCGTCTTCGAAGATGAAGAGCACCGGGTGATCTCGCGCCAGGCCGTCTATCACGGAGATGAAGCCTGCCTGGACCTCGTGGACGAAAGCGGTTTCGTCGCGGTCCTCCCCAAGGCCGAACAGGAGCGCCAGCCGGTGCGCAGTTCGAGGCGCGGAGGACTCGGTCCCGACGCGACCGGCGAGCTCGCGCAGGCGGCCCCGGATGGTGTCGGCGTCGTCCCGTGGGCGGATGCCTGCGACGTCGGCGATGATCGCCGCCGCGGGCGAGAAGGTGGCGGTGTCGGTCTGGGCTCGCGATTGGCCGCGGAGGATCATGACCGCAGCGCTGACGCCGGCCGCGAGCTCGTCCGCAAGTCGTGACTTGCCGATGCCGGCCTCGCCCGCGACGGTGACCAAGACCGGGCGGCCCGTTGTGCTTGCCAGCCCTAGGCTCTGCCCCAGGATCGCCTGCTCGCTTGTGCGGCCGACGAACGGGATCGTCCGGCGGGCGGACCGTGGCGAGAGGTCTTCGACGGCGTATGCCTCGAGCGCCACGTCGAACCCTTTGGCTTTGACCCGTCTCCGGCGCGCGTACGCCACGTTGGCGTTGGTCAGAAGATGCGTGGTCTGGCCGACCAGGACCTGGCCGACCTGGGCGGCGGCCTGGAGCCGGGCCGCGGTGTTGACGACCGGGCCGGTCACGAGCAGCTGTCCGGTCGGTGACCGGCCGACGGCGGCCTCGCCGGTCTCGATCCCGGTTCTGACCTCCAGCGGCGGCTGGAGCCCGAGGGACTCGCCGAGGCGGTGCACCCGTCCTTTGATGGCGAGGCCGGCGCGGACGGCGCGGAGGGCGTCGTCCTCGTGCACGTGGGGCAGGCCGAACACGGCCATCACCGCATCGCCGATGAACTTCTCAGGCCTTCCGCGGAGCGCCGTCAGTTCCTCGGAGACGGCGTCGAAGAAGCGGCCCAGCAGCTCGCGAGCTCGTTCGGCGTCGAAGCGCTGGGCCAGGCCGGTCGAATCGACCAGGTCGGTGAAGAGGACCGTGACCATCTTTCGCTCCTCTGTCTCGACCAGGGGACCCGCGGCCGCTCCGCAGTTCGGGCAGTAACGCGCCGCCTCGGGAAGCGGCAGCCCGCAAACCGTGCACGCCCTCACCATGGCTGCAGAATATGCTGCACGGGATGGCCGACCCCAAGCTTGCAGCCTTGAGCCGTGTGCCGCTCTTCGCCCAGTGCAGCCGAAAGGAGCTCGAGTTCATCGCCCGCGAGGGCGACGAGACCGACGTCCAGGCGGGCAGGACGCTGACCCGGGAGGGGCGGCCCGGCGACACGTTCTACGTCCAGCTCGAGGGCGAATCCGAGGTCAAGATCGAGGGAAAGCGGCGGCGTGTCCTGAAACCGGGCGACTTCTTCGGCGAGATCAGCATGATCGACCGCGGCCTCGCCACCGCGACTGTGACCACCCTCACGGACAGCCGCCTCTTCGTGATGAGTCATGCCCAGTTTCGCGACGCGATCAAGGCCAGCGACGGGCTGATGGTCAAGGTGTTGATGGCCATGGGCCAGCGCCTGCGCGAAGACGTCGCTCACCGCCGCTCTTAAGGCCCCCGCTACTGGTCGAGCGGAATCCAGAACTCGATGTGCGTCCCCGCGCCTGGCCGGCTCTCGATCTTGTAGCGGCCGCCCGCCATGAGGGCGCGCTCGCGAAGCGCGAGCAGGCCCAGGTGCCCGGGCAGGTTGCTGCGTTCCACCACGACGAAACCCTCGCCATTGTCTCTGATGACGCCCAAAACCCCGCCGTCCACGGTCGTCAATGACACTTTCACCTCGGTCGCCTTGGAATGCCTCTCGACGTTGCTGATCGCTTCCGCCACCTGGCGAAAGACCATTGACCTGAAGTCGAGGCTCATCTCTCCGGTGAGGTCGAGCTCGATCTCGGGCTTTATTCCCGACGCCGCGAGCATCGAGATCCGGTCGCGGATCGATTTAGTAAGGCCGTCGGGACTCTCAAGAGCCGGTGGCCGAACCTCGAAGACCAGGCGGCGCAAGGCGCCTTCTGTTTGCTCGAGGAGGGCACGCAGCTTGTCGAGCGACGGCGCGTCGACCTGGCCTTCACGCGCGAGGCGACCTACCTGCAGTTCGGCCGCGGTGAGCATCTGCAGCGCGTCGTCATGCAGGTCGCTGACGAAACGCTTGCGCTCCTTTTCGACGACGGTCGTCATGTTCTTGAGCAGCATCTGACGGGCGCTGTCGACCTTGGTCAGACGTTCTACCGATTTCCGCAGGTCTTCCTGCGCATGCCACAGACGCGTGACAAGGCCGGCCGCGAGACCGGCTTTCTGAAGGACCCACGTGTCCTCTCTCGAAAACCCTCCAGGCCGTGTGGAGTCATAGGCGGCCACGAGACCGAGGCGCTCTTCACCCGCGCGCCAGGGGACGCTGATCGCGTTTGAGACGCCGAGGATCTCGAGCACGTAAGCGAACTCGGGCGGTTCATCGGTCTTGTTCGCGCGAAAGATCAGGTCGTTGAAAACGACCTGGCTGGCGAGATCGTCACGCTCCGGCTCGCAACGCGTCGGCTTGAGCCTGGAGAGAAACGCCGGGTCGATCCTGAAACCGCCAGCGATGGGAGCCAGCATGTGGTCGTCGCCGAGCCGCCAGAACAAGACCCTCGTCGCGCCCACGAGCTCGCCGACCGTTCGCGCGAGCCGCCGGTAAAAGTCGGTGAGATTCTCGCCCTTGGCGGCATGGGAAGAGACGGCCAGCAGGACCTCCACCGCGAGCTCGTGTGCGCGCTCGACACGCTCCATGCTCTGCCATCTGTCATCCAGCTCGCTTGCGCCGATGATCGCCAGGGCGACGTAGGACGCAAAGACCTCCAACCCCAGGCGCTCAGCCTGCGCGTACTCGGCGGCCCGTGCCACGGCGATGGCGCCGACGGTCTGGCCGTGTGCGCGTAGCTCGGCTCCGGCCACGCGTCCTACCTCACGAGGGGCCGCCGCCCCCGCTCCGAATCCCGCTGCCACGAGCATCTCCAGGGCGGCGGTGTCGCTGAGTGGCCGTCCGCGATCTGCCGTGCGCGAGAACAGTCGCGTGTATCGACGATCGCCGCCCAGGCCGACGACGGCCTGAGTTGATCGGGACAACCTTAGTGCCAGGTCAGCTGCTTTCTGCGCGACCTCATTCGCGTCACGGGCTCCTTCCAGCTCCGTCGTCGCGCTGTGCAGCCTGTCCAGGACGTCCCGCACGGCCGCATCGAACGGACTCGCCGTGGCCAAGAATCCTCCCCCCGAAGACAAACCTAACAAAAGTTTACGCTGTCGCCAAATCGCCTCCGCGCCCTGAGCATTCTGAGCCGCACGAGGGCGAAACCGAACATTATGATCACCCGAGGGTGGCAACGCGACCGGGTCGACGGGGGCTTAAGCGATGATCGACGCCCGCTCGGTGCTCCTGCTTTGGTTTCCTGACCAGGCCGGGATCACGGGCGGCAGAACGCGGGAACCAGCAATTTTTCCCTTGCGCCTGAAAGGGCGGAAGGGGCTGGAAGTCCACATCCTGATGATCGAAGACGACGCGTCGATCGCCGACATGTACCGTCTCCAGCTCGAGCACGATGGATACAAGGTGACCGTCGCGACGACTGGGGAGATCGCCTTCTCCACACTGTCGGGCTCAGCGCCCGACCTCGTGCTGCTCGACCTTCTGCTCCCGGACCGCAGCGGTTTCGAAGTTCTGGACGCGCTCAACGAACGCTTTCCGAATCACCCTCCGGTGGTCATCCTTTCCAACTATGGCGAGCCGTCGATGATCGACCGCGGTCGCTCACTTGGCGCGATCGAGTACCTGGTCAAGTCGCGGGTCACCCCAGCCGACATCTCGGAGCAGATCCCGATGTGGGTCGAGCAAGGCCGAAGGGGCGGACGGAAGGAATCTTGATCCTGGCGGCGGCTGTTGCCCTGGATCTCACGGCTGCGGCTTTCGTCGCCCTCGGCGTCGCGATTGGTTACCACTGGTACCGCGACCGCGGGCGCACGCAGGGGATGCTCGCGCTGGCCCTGGTCGCTCTCGCGGTCGTGGCCGCGCTCGGAAGGATCCCCAACCCTCCGGTCCTTCTGTCGGCGGTCATCGTCGTGCTCTTCATGGCATCCGGCTTCTTCGTCCTCCTTTTCCGCCACGAGTTCATCCCCTTGGGGAGGACCGCGTACAGGGGAGCGTTCGTTTTGCTCGCGGTCGGGATCGGCCTGGGCGTGCTAGACGTCACGGTCTTTGCGCATGCCAATCCCGTGGTCGTGACGCTGCTTGGGTTGGGGCTGATCAGCATCTGGGCGGTTTTCACGGGGGAGCCCATCGTCCGTTTCTGGCTCGCCAGCAACCGGCTTCCCGCCGTGCAGAGGGCGCGCATGCGGTTTCTCAGTTTTGGCTTTGCCATCCTGATCACGATCCTGGTCGTGGACGTGCTGGGTGGCAGCGCTGTTCAGAGTCCGACTGCTGTCATCATCACGCAGCTGATCGCGTTGGTTGCGGTTCCCGCGATCTACTTGAGCTTGGCACCACCACCCCTGCTACGCCGCATCTGGCGGATGAGCGAGGAAAACGCTCTCAGAGCCGCGATGCAGGATCTTCTCATCTTCACAACCAGCCGCGAGGCGCTCGCCGAACGAGCCACTTTCTGGGCCGTGCGGCTGGTCGGAGCAACTGCGGGGTTCATCGCCGATCCGAACGGCAAGATCATCGCCAATACCGCGATTGACCGCGCGCATGCGGCCAGGCTGATCTCGGGCCGCGATCGTTCGGCGAGCGGTTCGACCACCGGCATCATCATGGCGCCGCTCCACCTGACGGAAGGCGTGGGGACGCTGGCCATCATCGGCGGCCCGTTTACGCCGGTCTTCGGGACCGAAGAGATCTCCCAGCTCAGGGCGTACGCCAACTCGGTATCCGCTGGCCTCGAACGCGCTCGCGTCGCCGAGCGCATGGCGGCTATCGAAAGCAACAAATCGCAGTTTCTCAACCTCGCGTCACACGAGCTGCGCGGCCCGGTGACCGTGATCCGCGGTTATCTGTCCATGCTGGAAGCAGGTTTGCTGGGCGAGCTCAACGACCGCGGGCGGATGGCAGCGGGCGTGATGGCCGCGAAGGTGTCGGAGATGAACGAGCTGATCGAAGAGATGATCGAATCGGCTCGCCTCGAGGAAGGGGGGGTAACCCTGCGGGCGGTCGAGGCCGACCTGAGAGAGATCGCGCGCTCTGCTGCGGACATCGTCACGCCGATGCTCGAGTCGAAGCACCAGCTGGTGATGGACCTGCCCGAACGCCGGGTCCGGGTCAAGGTAGACCCCGACCGCACGAAAACCATAGTCGCCAACCTGCTGAGCAACGCCATCAAGTATTCGCCGGACGGAGGCGTCATCACGTGTCAGGTCCGCTCCCGCGCCGGCATGGCGAAGGTGGCCGTATCTGACCAGGGGATAGGCATCCGTCGTGAGAGCATCGCCACCCTGTTCACACGATTCGGCCGGATCATCACGCCCGAGACCGAGCATCTGAAGGGCACCGGGCTGGGCCTGTTCCTCGGCCGCCAGCTGGCCCGCCTGCAGGATGGAGACATCACGGTCGCTTCTGTCGAGGGCGAGGGAAGCACGTTCACGCTACAGCTTCCGCTGGCCGGCGCCGGGCCCGAGGCGGCCTCGAATGGCGGGGCGGAAACATCCGCGGAAGGAGCGCCCGAACACACCGTCAGCGCCTCCTCCAGCTAAGTCGGCGGAGACCGATTAGTTTTAGTCTTGCGGTCGGTCTGTACTTGAAACGGTTTCCAGGCATTTCCGAGCAGGGGTGAAGCAATGAGCGGAGTTCGTTTGCTGGTCGGGACACGGAAGGGTGCATTCATCATCACGTCCGATGGCAGTCGCAAGAAGTGGGACGTCGCGGGTCCGCATTTCGCAGGTTGGGAGATCTACCACCTGAAGGGCACGCCGGCCGATCCGGACCGAATCTACGCGTCACAGTCGAGCGGTTGGTTCGGCCAGGTTCTGCAGCGCTCGAACGATGGTGGCAAGACGTGGGAGACCGCGGGCAATCAGTTCATCTACGAGGGCACCCCCGGAACGCACGTCTGGTACGACGGCTCGCCACATCCCTGGGAGTTCAAGAGGGTATGGCACTTGGAGCCGTCCCCCAGGGATCCGGACACGGTGTACGCGGGCGTCGAGGACGCCGCCCTGTTTGAGTCGAAGGACGCCGGTCAGACGTGGGCCGAGCTGCCCGGCCTGCGCAACTACCCCACCGCGTCGACCTGGGCACCTGGCGCGGGCGGTCTGTGCCTGCATACGATCCTCATGGATCCGACCAACCACGACCGCATGTACATCGCGATCTCGGCGGCCGGTGTTTTCCGCTCTGACGACGGAGGCAAGACCTGGCAGCAGAGAAACTTCGGCCTTCGCTCCGACCACATCCCCGACCCCGATGCCGAGTCGGGTCACTGCGTCCACCGCATCGCCATGCATCCCTCGCGGCCGAACGTTCTGTTCATGCAGAAGCACTGGGACGTGATGCGGACCGACGATTGCGCGGACTCGTGGCGGGAGATCAGCGGCAACCTTCCGACCGACTTCGGTTTCGTGATCGATGTCAACGCCAACGAACCCGACACCGTCTACGTGATCCCGATCACCAGCGACTCGCATCACTTCGTGCCCGACGGCAAACTCCGCGTTTACCGGAGCAAGACCGGCGGCGACGATTGGGAGGCATTGACGAAAGGGCTGCCGCAGAAGGACTGCTACGTCAACGTCTTGCGCGACGCGATGGACGTCGACTCGATGGATCCGTCCGGCATCTATTTCGGCACCAGCGGCGGCCAGGTCTACGCGTCACCGGATGGCGGTGACAGCTGGACTGCAATCGTGCGCGACCTGCCGGCCGTGCTGTCGGTGGAAGTCCAGACGCTGGCGTGATCCAGGTCGTTTTGCCGAGGAACCTTCAGATCCTCGCCGGGGTGGGACGCGTGGTCGAGCTCGAGGTCAGCGGCCCGGCCACGCAGCGCTCGGTGCTCGACGCGCTCGAGGCGAGCCATCCCGCCCTGCTCGGCACCATGCGGGATGCGGTGACGAAGAAGCGCCGGCCCATGGTGCGCTTCTTCGCGTGCGAGGAGGACCTGTCTGACGAACCGTTGGACGCGCCGCTTCCCGACGAGGTCGCATCAGGCAAAGAGCCGCTGCTCATCATCGGCGCCATAGCCGGCGGCCGCCGCTAATCCGGCAACAGCGTCTCCAGTAGCTTCAGCCCAGGCCCATCCATCGCTGCCATCCTCCCGGAGTGCGGAGCCGGTACAACATCCACATCTGGAACATCACTGTCATGAATGGAAAACGGCCCCGCGCAGCGAACTAGGTGTAGCCGGGGCGCATTGGCACGGGCCAGACCTGGTCGGTGTGGATCACGTACCGCTGGGTCGCGAAAGCGCCCGCCCACAGAGGCCAGCACGTGGTCAGCGTGAGGTGATAGCCGTTGGAGTCAGGCACCAGCGCGGTCCGGTTGTCAGGGTTGACGACCTCGCTCCCGGCGACCCGGTAGCGATAGAGGCCATACCGCGTCTCGAGATCGATCTCATCGCCTCTGGCGAGCTTGGGAAAGTTGATCCAGTAGACGTTGTGCGCCGCGACGCCGACCGTTCCCGGGTCCCCGGGCCAACGGGTCGCCGGATAGTGGCCGGGGCCCGCGTACAGCACCCCGCTGTCCACACCTTCCCGGATCGCGGCGAAATAGTCGAGCTTGGGAATGCGGATGGCGAAGTCGACCCCGTCGACCGGCCGCTTCAGCTTTGGGTCGACGGCCCGCGGTGCCGCGTCACGAGACCCGACCTGGTAGCGCCACTGCTGGTTGAGGTGCTGCTGATCGCTCTGGCCCTTCCATGTCCCGTACCCGAACGTGGCCAGCAGGATGATCCCCGTAACCATGCAGAGGGCCCAGAAAGCTGTCATCGGATGGACCCGGCGGGTGGGCATCTTGCTTCTAGAACGCCCGTCGGGCACTTAAAGGACGAAGTAGAAGGTCGCGCCCTCTCCGACCGCGCCCTCGGCCCAGATCCGGCCGCCGTGCCGGTTGACGATCCGCCGGGCCGTCGCGAGGCCCATGCCCGCGCCGGCGAACTCGCTCTGGCTATGCAGCCGCTGGAACGCACCAAAGAGGCGGTGCGAATCGATCATGTCGAACCCGACCCCGTTGTCCTTGACGAAGATCCGCGGTTCGCCGTCGACGACCTCCTGGCCGATCCAGATCATGGGTGAGCTCTTTGTGCCGGTGAACTTCCAGGCGTTGTTGATGAGGTTGCTGAGCAGGATTCGCACCAGCCGCTTGTCACCGCTGACCGTGACGCCCTCGGCGATGTTGACCTGGACGTTTCGATCGGCGGCGCCGGCGCGCAGCTCGTCCGCGATCTGCGAGGAGAGCGCGCTGACGTCGACCTCTTCGCGCCGGATCTCGCCGCTGGTCAGACGGAACAGCATCTGCAGGCCGTCGAAGACCGAGGTCATCCGCTCGCTCGCATCGCGCATCTTGCGCAGGTTCGCGGTGGCACGCTTGTCCAGCTGCTTGCCGTAGTCCTCGAGGAGCGTCTTGCCGAGCGCGTCGAAGGAGACGAGAGGCCCGCGAAGGTCGTGCGAGACCGAATAGCTGAAGGCTTCGAGCTCCCGGTTGATCGCGGTGAGAGCGATCGTTCGCTCCTCGACCAGTGTCTCGAGCTGGGTACGGTAACGCCGCAGCTCCTGCTGCGCGCGGTACAGCTCGACGAACACGCTCACCTTGGCCCGCATGATCGACGGCACAACCGGCGCGAATACGAAGTCGACCGCGCCGAGGTTGTAGCCGCGACCCATATCCGTTTCCGCCTGGTCCAGCGCGGTCACGAAGATGATCGGGGTCAGCTCTGAGCGCGGGCGCTGGCGGATCAGCTGCGCGGTCTCGAAGCCGTCCATGATCGGCATCCGTACGTCGAGAAGCACCACGGCGAACTCGTGCCGCAACAGCTGGCGCAAAGCGTCGGCTCCCGACGATGCCTCGACAACCTCTTCGTCGAGCGGCGCGAGGATCGTCCGCAGCGCAAAGCGTTTGGTCGCGTCGTCGTCGACGACGAGCACGCTGACCTTGGTCTTGGCCTTGGCCGGTGTGGACTCGGTCGCGGCGGCGGTTTCGCTTGTGCGGGTCACCATCTCATCTTCCGGAAAAGATTCACCCCCTCCAGCACCTGCTCGTAATGCTCACTATCCGGGCAGTCGACCAACGACTCCCGTTTGCCGAGCGCCAGGTATCCGCCGCGGATCAGGCTGTCGTAAAGGAGACGGTGGGCTCGCGCCTGCAGCGACCGCCGGAAATAGATGAGTACGTTGGCGCACACGATGAGATGAAAGTCGTTGAACGAACCGTCGGTCACGAGGTTGTGTCGGGCCCACGTGACGGTGCTCTGCAGCCTGCGGTCAAAGCGTGCGCTGCGTGCGGCGACGGTGTAGTGATCGGCGAGAGTGGCGCGCCCACCTGACATCCGGTAACCCTCCTCATATCGCAGCACGCGGTCCAGCGGATACGAGCCCAGGCGCGCCACGGCGAGCATGTCCTCGTTGAGGTCGGTGGCGTAGATGCTGCAGCGGTCGAGGACGCCTTCTTCCTCGAGCACGACTGCCAAGCCGTACACCTCCTCACCGGTCGCGCAGCCCGCCACCCAGATACGAGATGAGGGGTATGTGCGGAGCAGCGGGGCCACCTCCTCGCGGACCGCCCGCATCACGTCCGGGTCCCGGAACATGCCCGTCACGTTGACCCCGACCGCGCCCAGGAACCGCTGCATGCAGCCGGCGTCGTGAAGCACTCGGTCCTGGTATGCCGACACCGTGCTCACGTGCTCGCGGGCCATCGCGGCAAAGATCCCGCGGCGAATCGGGTTCAGAGCGTATTCGCGAAAGTCGTAGCCGTACGAGAGATGGATGCCCTCGAGGAGGAGCTGGATCTCGATCTCCTCGAGCTCCGTCCCCGCTGCGTCGAGCCGGAGCGCTGCTCCTTCAATTCGGCTCACTGCTCCAGCCAGGACTCGAGCATGGACAGCAACTGCGAGTTGTTTACCGGTTTGGCGATGTAATCGGATGCTCCCGCTTCGATGCATTTTTCGCGGTCTCCTTTCATGGCCTTCGCGGTCAGGGCGATGATCGGCTTGCCTGCAAACGATTCGAGGGCGCGCATCTTCGACATCGTCACGTAGCCATCCATCCCCGGCATCATCACGTCGACTAGAGCAACGTCGACGTCGTCGGTTTGCTGCAAGAGGTCCAACGCCTCCTGCCCTGAGTCGACGGAGACAACTTCCATCCTCTGCCGCTCTAGCAAAGCGGTCAGGGCAAAGATGTTGCGGATGTCGTCGTCCACGACCAGGGCTTTCTTGCCGGCCAGCGCGGTGGTCACCGGCTCGGCGCCGTTGACGCTCGCCGTGTTTGCGGTCTCGTTGTCCAGCTCGGTGTCGCGCAGCACGGCGGCGATCTCATGCTTCAGACGCTCGGGCGACCTCGCGTCCTTGATCACGATGCTGCGCGCCGCCTTGCCGAGCTTGATCTCTTCTTTGCGGGTGAGATCTTTGGCCGTGTAGACGAGCAGGGGCGTCGAGCCCAGCGCCTGGCTTAACTGAAGCTCTTCGATCACCCTCCAGCCGGACAGGCCGGGCAGGCCGAGGTCGAGCACGACGCAGTCGAACTTCTCTCGCTGAAGCATGGCGAGGGCCTCGGCGCCCGTCGAAACCGCGGTCGTCTTCGTGTTGGTCGGGGCCATGAGGTCGGTGATGTACTGCCTCTGCACCGGATCGTCCTCAACCACGAGCAGCGACCTCTTCGGCTCGCTGCCGGCGGAGTCCCCATTGGAGCCGGTCACTTCGGCACGCCAGGCGCTGTTGCCGGGCGCGACCAGGAGTCTGCTCTGGGGGGAGTCCTCGGCCGAACCCGTTCCGGGCGTTTCATGGTGTCGCTGCTGCGGCGAGATCAAGGGTAGGTAGACGGTGAAGATGCTGCCAATTCCAGGTTCGCTCTGGAGCCGGATCTCCCCACCAAGAAGCCGGGTCAGCTCCCGGCAGATGGAAAGCCCCAAACCGGTGCCGCCGAACTTGCGGCTGGTCGAGCCGTCGGCCTGAGCGAAAGCCTCGAAGATCGATTGCTGTTTCTCGACCGGGATTCCGATCCCGGTGTCCAGGACTCTGAAGGCCACCACGTGGGAAGCGCGGTTCAGGCTCTCGTTCGACGGGCTCCAGCCCGAGGCCGCCATCTCCGCGATGAATTCGACCTTGCCTTTCTCGGTGAACTTGAAGGCGTTGCTCAGCAGATTGTTCAGGATCTGCTGGAGGCGCTGCGGGTCAGTCGGCATCGAGTCCGGCAGGCCTGGCCGGAGCTCGATCAGGAAGGCGAGCCTTGTGGCCTCGGCGACATGCCGGAACGTCCGCTCGAGCATCGGCCTCAAGTCGGAGAGCGGCCAGTTGCTGATTTCGAGCGCGACCGTCCCGGACTCGATCTTGGACAGGTCGAGGATGTCGTTGATGAGCTTCAGCAGGTCGGTGCCGGACGACCGGATGATCGTTGCGTACTCGATCTGCTTGGGCAGGAGGTTGCCGTCAGGATTGGCGGCGAGCTCCTGGGCCAGGATCAGAAGACTGTTCAGCGGTGTGCGCAGCTCGTGTGACATGTTGGCCAGGAACTCCGACTTGTAGCGCGAGGTCAGCGCGAGCTGCTCCGCCTTCTCTTCGACCAGGCCCTTGGCGGACTCGACCTCGAGCCGCCGTTGCTCGATCTCCGCGTTCTGTTCGGCCAGCTGGCTTGCCTTTTCCGCGAGCTCGTCGTTCGTCCGCTGTAGCTGCTCCTGCTGACTCTGCAGCTCGGTCGCGAGCGACTGCGACTGCTTGAGCAAGTCTTCGGTCCTGCTGTTCGCCTCGATCGTGTTGAGCACGATGCCGATGCTCTCGGCGAGTTGGTCGAGAAAGTCGAGGTGGGTGGGACTGAATGGCTCAAAGGATGCGAGCTCGATGACCGCGCGCACATCTCCTTCGAACAGGATCGGAAGAACGACGATGTTCACGGGCGCTGATTCGCCGAGCGCCGAGCCGATCTTGATGTAGTCGCGCGGTACGTTCGTGATCACGATCCGCTTCTTCTCGAGAGCGCACTGGCCGATGATGCCTTCGCCGAGCATGAACTCCATCGGGAGGTTCTTCCGCGGCTTGTAGGCATATCCGGCCTGGTAGGCGAGGTAGCTCGGCCTCCCGTTGGCCGGCACGATGCCGTAGAAGACGCCATGCTCGGCGTGTACGACCGGTGCGAGCTCAGAAAGGATCATCTTCGAGACGTTCATCAGGTCGCGCTGGCCCTGAAGCATTCGCGTGAACCGGGTCAGGTTGGTCTTGAGCCAGTCCTGCTCGTCGTTCTTCTCCGTCGTCACGCGGAGATTGCCGATCATCTCGTTGATGTTGTCCTTGAGGTTTGCGACCTCGCCCGAAGCGTCGACACGGATCGAACGGGTCAGGTCGCCCTTGGTCACCGCCGTCGCGACCTCGGCGATGGCACGGACCTGCGTCGTCAGGGTCGCCGACAGCTGGTTGACGTTGTCGGTGAGGTCGCGCCACGTGCCCGCCGCGCCGGGCACGTTGGCCTGACCGCCCAGCCTTCCCTCGGCGCCGACCTCGCGGGCAACCGTGGTCACCTGCTGGGCAAAGACTGCCAGCGTGGCGGTCATGCTGTTGATGGTGTCGGCGAGCTCTGCGATCTCGCCCTTGGCCTCCAGTGTCAGCTTGCCCCTCAGGTCGCCGTTCGCGACCGCCGTGACGACGCGCGCGATCCCTCGCACCTGATCGGTGAGGTTGCTGGCCATCGTGTTGACGTTGTCGGTCAGGTCCTTCCAGATGCCGGCGACGCCTTCCACTCTCGCCTGGCCGCCCAGCTTCCCATCGGTGCCCACCTCGCGCGCGACGCGCGTCACCTCTTTGGCGAAGGCGTTGAGCTGGTCGACCATGGTGTTGATGGTGTTCTTGAGCTCGAGGATCTCGCCCCGGACGTCGACGGTGATCTTCTTCGACAGATCCCCTTGCTGGACCGCGGTGGTCACCTCGGCGATGTTGCGGACCTGACTGGTCAGGTTGCCGGCCATGAAGTTGACGTTGTCGGTCAGGTCCTTCCAGAT
>VBFH01000124.1 GCA_005883575.1 Chloroflexota bacterium
CGGGAGGTGTGTAACCAATCTACTTCAGTTGCTTTGCGTCACTCCCAATTCTGAATTGGTCATCGAGGCGCCGTGTGCTCGGCATGCTTCTTACGGATCTCACCGCCATTGGTCGTCCGAGCGACCGTCCTGAGGAGCTGATTGCCGACCCAGAACTGAAACAGGCCGCCCGTCACCAGGACGTCGCAGGTGCTGCCGCTGTAGTTCTTGCCCACGCTGATGTGCTGTGAGTCGACGCAGACGATGCCGTTGCGCGCCACTCGCCGCGATACCCACTGCTCACCGTTGCGCTGCGGCGGTCGAGCCAGCTCCCGTGGGTTGGGCTGGCGGCTACAAAACCGGCTCTCTGGAGTCGCATCCTCGAGCGCCTGATGTGGACGCTGAGTGTTGTAGTAGGCGACCCACTCATCGAGAGCCTCCTGCGCTGTCTTCAAGTTTCGGAACACTTGCCTGGTGTTGAACTCGGTGCGCAGGCTGCGGTGAAAGCGCTCGATCTTGCCGGTCGTGGTCGGCGACCGGGGCTGGGTGAGGATGTGGTCAATGCCGTTCTCCCGGCAGATGCGGTCGAAGAGCACCTCGACCGGGGGCTGGGCGAAGCGGCCGGTGAAGACCTTGCCGTTGTCGGTCAGCACTTGGGCCGGGACGCCGTATTCGCGCAACGCTGAACTGAACCCGTCGCAGACGGCTTGGGTCCGCTCCCGAACCATGAGGTGAGCTGAGACGCAGAACCTGGAATGGTCGTCGATGCCCGTCAGCGCCTTCGCGGCCGCGCCGTCGGCGAGCGCGAAGCCATGGACGACGTCGAGCTGCCAAAGTTCCATCGGCGCCGCGCGCTCCCACCGCTTCCAATGCTCACGACGCCGGCGTCGGCTGTTGGGGTCGATGACCGCGGAGCGAACCAGACAGCGATAGACGGCTGACTCGGAGGGCGACGGCTGGAGACCTTTGCGGGCCAGCTCAAAGGCGATTCGACGCGCTCCCCAGTAAGGATGCGCTCGACGCATTTCGAGCACCACGGCCTCCACTTCGGGAGGCGTTTGATGCGGGCAATGTGCCGGCCGAGACGACCGATTGCCAAGGCCCTCCAGACCGTCGCCCTCATAGCGCGCCAACCAGCGGTGCATCGTCTGCCGACACACGCCCCACTCGCTTGCCACCTCGCTCACCGTCCGACCATTGGCGATTACCGCCAGAACCGCTTTGTACCTTTGCTCAGTCACGCTCATCTCCCTCATGGCCGGGGAGTGTCGCGTAGGTACCGAAGTAGCTGTAGCGGATCAGCCGAAGGTCTGTCGCGCAGGAGCCGAAGGCGTTTTGTCGCCTAGGAGGCGAACTTGCACACACCAATTTGGCTCCGGGACGGGGATTCGAACCCCGAACCTTGCGGTTAACAGATCGGCTCCCCCCGTTCAGAAATGGGGGTCTGAATTCACGGAGTGCCGCTGCGTGCCGCCAAACAGCACCATTTGACACCAGCGTTGGTGTACGACTGAGAGTTGCATGTAGTCACATTGGTGACTACAATGGAAACCATGGCAGCAGTCGGAGTACGCGATCTCAAAGTTCATGCTTCTGACATCGTCGAGAGAGCAGCGGCAGGCGAGGCGTTCCTGGTCACCCGTCGAGGAAAGCCCGTAGCCGTCGTACTTCCTTTCGGTATCGATGCCGAGGACTTGATCCTCGGCCACGCCCCTGCCTTTGTCAAACTGCGCAAGGAGGCTCGAACCGAGCTGCGGAAGGGCATGACCCTCGGCTGGGAATCGGTCAAGCGGAAGACGAATAAGGCGAACTCGAGCGATTGACCTGGCGCGTCGAGCTCTCTCGAGCTGCGGCCCGAGCTTTCCAGCGCGAATCCAAACCGGACCGCAAGCGTATTGAGCGAGCGATTGATGGTCTCGGCACAAATCCCCGCCCGCCGGGCAAGCTTGTCAAAGCGATTCAGGGTCCGCACGATGAGTTTCTGCGGCTTCGGGTCGGCGACTATCGGATCCTCTATGAGGTATTCGATCCTGACCGCATCGTCCTGATCCATGGCATTGTCGCTCGCAAAGAGCTCGAAGAGTGGTTACGCCAGCGACGCTGACTGAAGTAACCATAGAAGGCAGCGGTTTCGCGTCGCTCCGGTGCCGTCCATGGGCTTTCGATACCGGAACATTATCGCTAGCAACTGCCTTGGCGGCAGTGACGGCCGGCCGCCGAATTAAGACGAACGACCGCCGATGACTGTCTGGCGTTCACCCATTCAGCAGTCGATCGCTATCGGCCAGCAGGCTGGAAGTCCAGTGGCGCCAGAACCGCAGCTGTCGGGCATCTGGTTGGCGTCGTGCGCGTTCACATTTTCTCGACGATGTCGAGGATCGCGCGCGACTTCTCGAGTGCGCCGGCATCCACCTCCGCGTACGGGTCGGGGGACAGCGACAGGATCACGTGGTCGGCGCCCGCGTCCGCGTAGTCACGAATCGTTCGGGCCAGGTCATCGGCGGAGCCGACCGCGATGTCCGGCTCGCGAAATCCTCCTGGAACCTCATCCCATCCGTCCAGCACACACGCGATCGATGCGCTGGTCTCCACATCGTCGCGCTGCCTGACAGCACGATCGATCGCATCGTGCAGCGCCACCACCGCGGTTCGAAACCGAGTTGTGTCCTCACCGCCCCAATATGCGTGGTTCCACCCATCACTCAGCGCGGCGAGGGCAAGCATCCGCGGACCCTCAGCGGAAATCCAAATCGGCGGCGGCGATGACGTAACCGCAATGGAGGCATCGGTCAAGCGAAGCCACCTCGACTCGCTCGACACACGTTCGCCCCGCAGCAGCGTCTGGAGCGGCGCAAGCGCCGACTCCAGGCGCCCGACTCGGTGATCGAACGGCAGCCCGAGCGCCTCGAACTCCGAGCGATGCCAGCCCGTGCCGAGTCCAAGGATGAAGCGGCCGCTGCTCGAATCAGCAAGCGCCGACGCCTCTCGTGCCAGCTGCACGACGTGCCGGAATGCATAACTCAGGACGAGTGAGCCCACAGCGATCCGAGATGTCGCGGCGACGACACCGGCCAGCGACACCATCGGATCATGCGCCTGCACGCGTCCTGAGGCGCGCTGGATGAAAACATGGTCCATCACCCACACCGAGTCAAAGCCGATCGCCTCTGCCCGCCGCGCCTGGTCGATTAGCTCCGAAAGCGTCTTCGGTTGATACGTGCGGTAGTCGTACATCTTCAGGGTGACACCGACTTTGACGCGGCCTCGGCCGCGTCCCCTACTTGCTCGCGGCAGCGGCCAGTGACCGCCTCGCGTTGTCGCGCCCGACGCGGCGGAGATGTGTCTCAAGCTGCCCCGCAGCCGGGTTCCAGATCCCGCGCAACACCGTGTCAGAGTAGATGTCGGCGATCTCCTCGAGGGAGAGGCGGCCGCGTGGCGAGTACCAGGACGAAACCCATGTCGTCATGGCGAGAATTCCATATGCCGTTACCTGGACGTCGACCGGTAGGAACTTGCCTTGCCGGATCCCGTCTTCGAGCTCCTTCTGAAACATTGCCTCGTATTCGTTGCGAAGCCCGACGATGCGTGTCCGCTGTTGACGGTTCAAGCTGCGCAGCTCGCTGTTCCCGATGAACACTTCCTTGGCGCGCTCGCCGTGAAACCGGACGTGGTGATAGACAAGCAGGCGCATCCGCTCGACGACATCAGGCTCATGGGCGACCTGACGCTGGTCCTCGAGTAGATCCAGCATCACGG